>JBNLFL010000021.1:0-135178 GCA_050305515.1 Sulfurimonadaceae bacterium | reverse complement strand
CCCTTCGGGAGTGAAAAGAAGCATTCATCTGCGGCGTCAGTGCTGTTCGCCCTGCAACAAGCAGGGCTTCACATCACTTCCTTGCAGCTAAACGCTTCTTTTCACTCTTGCGTCGCTATAGTTAATGGTGGTTGGTATAAGAGAGGTTCCTTCATGATTTCTGCAAAATATCTGCAACAGGTTCAGGCATTTTTGCTCTCAGGTTTTATGAGTTTCATTATGTCGGGAGCCATTACTTTCATTAATCTGGGGATGGTTCCGGGGTTTGCAGGCATCTGGCTGCATGCATGGATTATCGCCTACGCGATTGCTTTTCCCACAATTTTAATGGTTTTTCCGTTTGCACGCAGGCTTGCCGTTACCATCGCCTCCAAATCTGTCAATGAGTAATTGACTTGTTTACACAAATGTTTTAAAGTACTGAATCGCCAAACAAGGAGCATACGTGAATCGCAATTACCTTCTCTCACAAATCTGCGGTATGCTCTGCTGGCGTAACGCCTGATTCTTCTTTTTTAAATTCCAATTTCCAAAGCAAGCACGATTTTTTTATTTTAAGGGATTTCCCATGGCGTTACAACTGGACGATTTTTTGGTAACGGGACGTACATTTGAGGAGTATGTCGCTTTTTTCAATCTGGACATTGAGGCGATGCATGGTCTGAAGGTGCTCGATTGTCCCAGCGGTGTAAGCGGTTTTGTGGCAGTGGCCAACCGAAAGGGCGTCAGCGCGCAGGGGTGTGATCTGCTTTATGAGTTTTCGCGTGACGATCTGCTCGCCCATGCCCGCCGCTCCATTGAGCTGATATACAAAGATACTGCGTGGATGCAGGGACACAACTTCACTTTTTACGGTTCGCTTGAGGGCCATCGCCGGTGCCGGGAAAGCGCGCTGGAGCGTTTTGAAGCGGACTACAACTGTCGCCGCTACCGTTACGGACGGCTGCCCCTGCTGGAGTATCCCGATGAGAGCTTCGATCTGTTACTGAGCAGCCATCTGCTTTTTGTTTATGATGACCGGCTCGATCTGGCATTTCATATCGATGCAATCACTGAAATGCTGCGCGTTGCCAAAGAGGTACGCATCTTTCCGCTGATCGATTTCAATAACAGCCGCCAACATGAGAACGAACACTTCTCGCCTTTTGTCCGTGCGGTGCAGGAACGCTTTGATGCATCAATCCGCAAGGTGCCGTTTGAGTTCCAGCCCGGCGGCGGATACATGATGCAGATTCGGCGTCCGGAGAACTCTTTGTGTGACTGAAGTCACAGACGCCGCCGTTGCCATTGGCATACAATCCAGAGTAAAAAGGATTGTTCATGCGTATGTTTTTCACGGTACTTTTGCTTCTTTCTCAGCTTTTCGGAGATGATGAAGGGTTACGACAGGAAGCGTTGAAGCTGGGGCTCAGGCCCGTTCCCGCAGCGGATGTTCTGCAAAATGATGCCGCTGTAGCTTTGGGTAAAAAGCTTTTTTTCGATAAAAATCTCTCACTGGGGCGCGATATTAGCTGTGCCAGCTGTCATGAGGTCGAGAACAGCGGAACGGACCACAACCGCCCCACGGCCATCGGGCATGAGGGCCTAAGCAATCCAAACCATCTGAACACCCCTACGATTCTCAATGCCGTTTACTCCAGACACTTTTTCTGGGACGGGAGAAGCCAGACGCTTGAAGAGCAGGCAAAAGGTCCGATTCAGGCTCCCTTTGAAATGGCTTCCACGCCCGCTCTGGTCGAGGCGCGTATTCTCGAAGACTCGGGCTATCGCCCAATGTTTCAAACGCTTTTCGGGGATGATGCCATGACGTTCGAGAGGGTTGTCGATGCCCTGGCTGCGTATGAAGCGACACTGGTGACACGCGGACGTTACGATGCCTTTCTTGAGGGTGAGCTTGATGCGCTAAATGCGGATGAGAAGGCGGGATTGCATCACTTTATTACCTACGCCTGTGCTTCGTGCCACAACGGCATTGGACTCGGGGGACAGGTGCTTAGAAAATTTCCGATCATGCACCATAATATCTGGAGTCTGGCAGATGCCAAAAGCATCACCGATGTCAGAGCGCATTACGAAGCGTTTCTGGATGCGATGCAAAACGCGACCGTAGCGGCACGTACGATTTTATCTACGGATGAAAACCGCAGGGCTTATCTTGAACAGGCCTTGGGGAAAAAGCGGGTGCAACTGCTGAGGGAAGGCTATTTTCACGCCCAGGATGAACATACCGCGCTGCAAATGATGACCACGCAAGGCTGTTTTTCATGTCACGACAGGGAGGGTTACCGCATAGACAAAGAGGTACTGAAAAATGAGGTGTATCCCTTTGCGAATACCGGAGGCTATCTGGGAAGCGACCGTCAAAAACGTCATTTTCGGGTGCCACTGCTGCGCAATATTGTCCGAACGGCACCTTACTTCCACAACGGCAGCGTCAAAACGCTTGAAGAAGCCATACGGATTATGGCCAATCACCAGACGCGTGTCGAAATTACCGACGATGACATCGGAAAGATCGTACGTTTTTTAAAAGCCGTTGACGGGGCGGTTTTTCCGGCTATCTAGCGCGGTGTCAGTGTCTGCGGGAATATAAAATGCATAACCGTGAGTATGTAAGGAGTACTCATGGCCATTGTAGTTTTGCTTGATGACAATCTCCGTATCAAAGCCCCCTCCGGTACGACATTGCGGCGCATTGCCGAAAAGTCCGGTGCTTCCATGGAGTTTGGCTGCCGTGTCGGCGACTGTACCACCTGTGTGGCGCATGTGCGCAGCGGCATGGATTACCTGAATCAGAAAAACGAGAAAGAGGAGCGTGCGCTCGCCCTGCTTGAGAGCGATATCCGTGATTTACGACTGATGTGCCAATGCACCGTTCTCAGTGATGAAGGCGAGATCGTGATCTCCTATGAGAGGCTTTAGGATGCTGGGTTCCATTGTACCGGTCGCACCGGATGTCTATTTTACCGGGGCATTTGATCCGAAGATCCGTACGTTTGACATCATCATGAAGACGGCAAACGGCAGCTCCTACAACAGCTACCTGATCCGCGGCAGCGAAGGCGTCGCCATTATGGATACGGTCAAAAAAGAGTTCAGCGAGAGCTTTTTCAGGCGCGTGGAACTGCTGTGCGATTACGAAGAGATCCACTACATTGTACTGCATCATCTTGAACCCGACCACTCCGGTGCGCTGCTTGAACTGATGGCGCGCGCCCCGCAGGCAAAGCTCATTATTTCAGGCCGTGCGGTGATGATGCTCAAGGCACTGATCCGCGAGGATGTCCCGTTTGAGATTGCCAATACTGGCAAAACCATCTCTCTCGGCGACAAGACCATCGAGTTTATTTCTACGCCGTTTCTGCACTGGCCCGACACGATGAGCTCTTTCCTGCATGAAGAGCAGATTCTTTTCAGCGGCGACGTCTTCGGCAGCCACTACTATGACGAGCGCCTGTTCGACGATGAGGTCGGCGACTTCTCCTACGCGTTCAAGTACTACTACGACCATATCATGCGTCCGTTTAAACAGTATGTCCTTGCGGCGCTGAAACTGTATGAAAAGTATGAAATCAAAACCATCGCACCGCTTCACGGCCCTATTTTGCGTACGAATCCGCATTATTACATCAGCAAGTACGCGCAGTGGAGCAGTGAAGCCAAATTTCGTAAAACGGAGTTCGGCAAGAAGATGCTTTCGGTTTTTTACGTTTCGAGTTACGACAACACGCATGCCATGGCGCAGATGATTACCGAAGGGGCCGACAGCGTTGAGGGCATCGTTGCGAGCATGTACGACCTTACGTCGCTTGAAGAGAATAACATGATCGACCTGCTCGAAGAGTCCGATGCCGTGCTTCTGGGGTCGCCTACCATCAACGGCGATGCCGTCAAACCGGCGTGGGATCTTCTCAGCTGCATGTGCTACCTTGAGAGCGCGGGCAAGGTTGGGGCGACGTTTGGTTCGTACGGCTGGACGGGTGAAGCGCCCGAGATGCTGCATGAGCGAATGCGCGGGCTGAAGTTCCGGCTTCCCGAAGCACCGTTCAAGGTCAAGCTCATCCCCACGGAGGATGAACTGAAAAAATGTTTTGCTTTCGGACGCGAAATTGCCGAAATCACAATGGGAAAAATGGTGGAGATGGAATTATGACACTGGATGAAACACTGATGTACGACGCAGTACGCGAGCTTCTTGCGGCGCATGCCATTAACGGACATGCCAAATACATTCTTGCCCCGCATGTGGCAAAAGTCTCGCTGGAGATGAACCATCTCTATGAAGACCTCGGATTTAAAAGCCGCAGTGAGATGGGGCGCTTCATGAGCAAAAACTTTCCCACGCTCGCCGCGCAGAAACCCAAAGAGAAGCTCTGGAAGAAGTTTTTGTACGATGAGATCGGAGCAGTTGCCCCGGCATGCGCTACATGTAACGACCAGCTGACCTGCTTTACATGTAGAGTCAAGGAGATGAGCGCATGATGGAGGGGGAGTCCCCCTCGTCTAGGAGAAGTGTCCTTTCGGAGAGCCTAATAAAAAAGACGGCTTAAAAAGTTTATCTTCCGTCAAACCCCGACTTTCTTTTATTTTTACTGCGTTATTATGAAAAGCCTGTTTCCAAACAACCCAATGAATAAGGGGTGTAACCATGCACGGCAGCTCGTATACTAACGCTCATTATCGTAAACTCCGTCGTTCTCCTTACTATCTTATTGCCATTCTCAGCGTAGTGTTGTTAGTGTTGATGGCCATCATGATTTTTGCGCTTTACAGCATCGGGTATCAGCAACAGAGAATGCGTCTGACCGAGCTGCTTCAAAGTCGTGCCATTATGGTTAATGTGATCCGTGAGCATCTGGTGAAGCAGGATCATCGACAGAGTGTTTCTGACATCGAGTCCGTGACGATATCGTTGCTAATTGAAGCGCAACAGCGGTTTCAGGGATTCGGAAAAACAGGTGAATACGTGATGGGAACTCTTGAGGGCGAGCGGATACGTTTTTTGTTACATCGCCGTCATGGCAACGAAGATACAACATTTGGAGTTCCTCTAAAATCTGATTTTGCCGAGCCCATGCGTCGTGCACTCAAGGGAGATTCCGGCACCATTGTTGGACGGGATTACCGGGGTGCGACTGTTCTTGCTGCCTTCGCACCTATCGCCGGAACTTCATGGGGCATCGTCGCCAAGATGGATCTTTCAGAGATCCGCGAGCCCTACATTAATGCCGCAGCATTCGGTTTACTGGGCGCCCTGTTTATCATTGGTATCGGCAGCGTGATTGTATTGCGGTTTATGAATCCGCTTTCCGCACAGATAGAGAATGAGCGCCGCTACAACCGTATGCTCTTTGATACATCGCCCATTGGCCTCGTATTAACGCGGATGAATGGCACTCTGATTGATGTGAATCCTGCATTTTTGAAACTTGTCGGATATACGGAAGAAGAGATATACACACGAAGTTACTGGGATATCACTCCAAAAAAATATCTTAAAGATGAGGAAGATCAACTCAAAAAACTCTATTCACAAGGTATGTATGGTCCCTATGAAAAAGAGTATGTCCGAAAAGACGGAACCATGCGAGATGTACGCCTCTCCGGTCGTATGATTGCGAATGACGGCGAACGCTACATCTGGTCCAGTGTGGAAGATATTACCCAGCTGAAAGAGGATGAACTGGCATTGCGTGAAGCGGCACTGGTGTTCGACCATACCCATGAAGGCATTATGATTACGGATGCTGAAAACCGTCTGATCCGGGTGAACTCAACCTTTACAAAAATCACGGGATACCGCAGTGACGAGGTCATTGGAAAAGATCCGGGAATTTTACAGTCGGGCACTCATGATAAAGCGTTTTATCAGAGGATGTGGAAGAGTATTTCTGAAACGGGAAGCTGGTACGGCGAGCTTAATAACCGCCGCAAGAACGGTGAGTATTTCGCTACGCTACAGAGTATCACAGCGGTTAGAAACAACAAAGATGAATTTTTAGGTTATGTGTCTGTTTTCTCTGACATCAGCAAGCGTAAAGAGTATGAAGAGCAGTTGACGCATCTGGCGAACCATGATGCGCTGACGGCGTTACCGAACCGCATGTACTTTCATGACAATCTCACTCAGGCCATACACACTGCCAAACGAAACCGGCACAAGCTTGCCGTATTTTTTCTGGATCTCAACAGTTTCAAACCCATTAACGATACCATGGGACATAAAGCGGGTGACAAACTGCTGCAGGCTGTTGCGGAGAGATTACAAAAAAACGTACGGGAAGAAGATACGGTCGCCCGTCTGGGCGGGGATGAATTTGCCATCATTCTGCGTGACATCTCAAACAGTGACGCGGCAGTTGAAGTGGCAAAAAAACTGATCGGGATGATTTCCAAACCGCTCTTTGTGGGTGATACCGCCGTCACGCCTTCTATCAGTATCGGTATCAGCATCTATCCCGATCACGGTGAAGAAGGGGACATGCTGCTTAACCGGGCGGACCATGCCATGTATCGAGCCAAGCAGGAGTCACGCGAGTTTTATGCAGTATTCGGAGACGATGAAAAAGATTCCTGAGCAGTCTGAATAGAACGGTTTGTGCATACACTTGCAAAACAGTGGAGCTGAATGCATGACAACACCCCATATCTCGACGACCGAACTCTATACCCATCTTGAAACGCTCATCAAGACGGACACGCCGCTTTTCATTCACGGCAGTCCGGGGATTGGGAAGTCGTACATTGTGGCCGATGTGGCCGAAAAGCACGGTCTGGAGCTGGTAGATGTGCGTCTGTCGCAGATGGACCCGGTCGATCTGCGCGGGGTGCCTGCCATCAAGGACGAGCAGACTGTCTGGATGCCGCCGGTATTTTTTCCCAAAGATCAGAATTCCGAAGGCATTCTGTTTCTCGACGAGCTTAACTCCGCACCGCCCTCCGTACAGGCGGCGATTTATCAGCTCGTACTCAATCGCCGTATGGGCGAGTATGTGCTTCCCAAAGGGTGGCGCATTGTCTGCGCCGGAAACCGCGTAAGCGACCGCGGCGTGGTCTTCCGGCTGCCGACGCCTCTGGCAAACCGTATGGTACACCTGAGCGTCGAGGCGCGTTTTGAAGACTTCAAACGCTTTGCCATCACTACGGGGCTGCACCCTTTTGTCATAGGCTTTCTCGGGTTCCGTCCCGACCTGCTCTCTACCGAACCGGTCGTGGAAGATGACGCCAATCCCGCTTTCGCCACGCCGCGAAGCTACCACATGCTCAGTAATATTCTTAAAGCCAATGAAGCCATTAACACCATTGCCCCGGTGATTTACGGCACCATCGGCTACAGCGCGGGCATCGAATTTGTCTCTTATGTGAAAGTGTATGAAGAGCTGCCCGATATTGCCGCCATTTACGAGGGGCATTACCCTGAAATTCCCAATCAGCCAGCACTCCTCTATGCTCTGGTATCGGCGCTCGTGGAGTACTTCGACGGTTCGGATGCCCACAAGGGACACCTTTTTGCTTTTGGGGAGCGTCTTCCCAAAGAGTTCACGGTCATGTTGATTAAAGACGTGATTTTAAAAGATGAATCCATCGCGACGCATGAAGCATTCGATGCGTGGCTGGAACAGTACGGAGAGTATATTATTTAAGGAACGCTTCTAGTCGCGCTCCTCTTCCTCATCTTCGGATTCTTCCTCCATATCATCATAATGGTCGTAGTCGTCGAGGTCGTCGTCTTCGAATCCGTCTTCGTAATCATCATCGTCGTCAAATTTCTCATCGTCACTGTTTTCGAGTGCATACAGAATGGTTTCGACTTTTTCGATGAAGCTCTCGACATCACCGTCGTAAAATTTTTTGTATCGCAACGCCTCTTCAATAAACTCGGGGCCGCACTGTTCTGCCGAGAGAAGTGCTGCGAGGGTATCGTCGCTGATGGTTGACATGGAAAATTCCTTCATTTTTTCAAATGATACCCCACAATTTGGAAAATTTCCAACAAGAGCGACCGGGAGGGAGTCAACATGACGGAAGCATCCTGTTTGCGGATGCGGCGTATTCAGGAACAGACCCGGTTCCGTCCCGCTGTTTTGGCGCGATAGAGGCCTTTGTCGCATCGCTGTATCAGCGTCATGGCATCATCATTTTCTTCGTACGAAGTAACGCCCAGACTGATTGTCAGGTGCGATACGCTTTTAAACGTATGGGTTTCGACGGATGCTCTGAGGTGTTCGGCAAGCTGCCATGCGCCTTTGAAGTCGGTCTGGGTACAGAGAATCAGAAACTCTTCTCCCCCGAAACGGCCGAAATAGTCGATTTTCCGGATATGCCCGCCGATGAGCCCGGTGAGTTCGCGCAGCACCTGATCGCCGCAGGGGTGGCCGTAGGTGTCATTGATATTTTTGAAATGGTCAATATCTATCAGTATGAGCGAAAGGGGTTTGCCGAAACGTCTGGTCTTTTCAAGTTCCAGCTCCAGACTGGCATCAAGTTTGCGGCGGTTATAAATCCGGGTCAGGCCATCGGTCTGTGAAATACGTTCGAGCTTTTTTTTCGAGCTGATATCGATACCGATTGACATAAAAGAGGTCAGTGTTCCCGCTTCGTCAATAACGGGAATAATGCTCTGGTCGAGCCAGTAATCATTGCCGTTCGCACCCCGGTTTTTGATTTCGCCGTGCCACTCTTTTAACGCGAGTATGGTCCGCCACAGTGTTTTGAAAGTCTCTTTCGGGGTGTCATGATGACGAATAATGTTCATATTTTTTCCAATAAGATCGTCGTGCTCATAACCGCTTGCTTTGCAAAAAGCGCGGCTGACATCGGTTATGACGCCCTGTGGTGTGGTGGTGGCCGAGATGACATAGCGGTCGAGAATTTTTGCAAAACGGGCAAGATTCAGATTGGCCATGTAAAGTTTTTTCTGAAGTTCCGAAGGTTTTCTGGATGCAATATAGGCAATGGGCAGACTCAGCAAAATACTCAGCAACGCCACGGCAATGGAGCTTTCAAGATTCGTTGACTGTAACGTGCCCATAAGCTCGTCTTTTGGCTGTAAAATGAGTCGGGCGTCATCATCGTTTTGAAAAATATCGTCAAGATCCGCAGCAAAAAAGTTTTTTCCCTGCATCTTTTTGGAGAGAATCGCATCGGCCTCTTCCGGAAAATCATCACTGAGAAGGCGCTGTTTTCCGGTGTAACGATTCCACGAATAGTGTGAATCGGGATGCAGCAGGTAGTGTCCCGTTTTGTCGACAATGTAATGGTTGAACATGGGTGTATGGTTGATTGACTCGAAGAGTTTGGTTGTCAGCATGTTGATGATTACCATGCCCTCAAAGCGCCCGTTTTGAAAAAGGGGCGTTGCTATTCTCATGGTTGGACGGTAGGGCTCTTTGATTGTTCCGTTTTCAATGTTCAGGTCGATCGGTGAGTGCCATATCTGTGGCGTTTTCATGGATTTTAACTGTAAAAAGTAATAGCGATGGCTTTTATCCTGAAGCTCTTCTGGCCTGACAATATGGGTAGCACCCGTTTCGCTGTCACGGTTAATGCGTATGCGCTCCATTCCGTTTGCGTCGATATAGCGCGCCTGTATAAGCGTTGAGTCGGCATCCGTAACCGTAAGAAAAAGGGTCTCAAGCCTCTGCTTCAGTGCCGGAGTAGGCGTTTTAAGATAATGCCGCATGGTATCATTGAAGGCAAGCGCCCTGAGGGTTGTCTCCACTTTTTCCATTGCCGGTTTGAAGAGCGTGTTTTTCTGGGTCAGCAGGACAGCCCGTGCATATTTTTCAATGGTCGATTCGATATTGGTGTGGTGGTATTTGTAGCTGATGAAACCGCCTGTCATCGTAAGGGCAAATCCGAAGATGATGAAGTAAAGCATAAAGAGAAGTCTGAAGTTACGCTGTTTCATGCGAGTACCTTGGGTTACGTACTTGAAATATCTGCTTCTATGATAATATCGGAACAATATAAAAAAATATGATATGTAAAAGTTTACATGTAACTATAAAGAATGCAATATGCATACTATGGAACATTACCTCGAAAGATGATATATGGCGACAGAGTCCGAAAAATGTTTGCCCCGGCTTGAAAAGATTCGCATTCAATTCCTTTTCGATCACCCTTTTTTGAGTGTTCTGGCGCTCTCCATGCCGTTGCAGATACAGGTTAACCCCCACGAAGCTTTTGAAACCGACGGAGCGGCGCTCTATTTCGATGCCGAAAAAGCGTCGCGCTACAGTGAGAGCGAGCTGAAATACCTGTATGCCCACACCCTTTTGCATATCATGCTCAAACACGCCTTTCGCATGGGCGGCCGCGATGCGAAAGTATGGAACCGCAGCTGCGACATTGTCATCAATCTGCTGCTGAAAGATTTCGAACGCGTCGGAGAAAAACCCGGTGACGAAATACTGCTGGAGAAGTTTAGCGACCGCAGTGTCGAAGAGGTTTATCATGCGCTCTATCAGGAAAATCCCGAAGGTGAAGGCACTCCCGACGAGGAGAACCCGCAGGAGCAAAAACGCGATCTGATAGAAAACGAAGGCGATAACGATGCGGTCATGGAGGAGCTTGACGCGCTGATCGTTCAGGCGATGGGTGCGGCGAGCAAGCAGGGGAACATTCCCGCTTCGTTTATGGAGACCATCCGCGAGGTGACCCGCCCGAAGATTGATCTTGAAACGCTGCTGCACAGCTATCTGAGTGAAAGTTTCTTTCATAAAACGACCGATTTTTCGAGCCCGAACCGCCGCTTTATCCATCAGGGGCTTTACCTGCCCGGATTTAAACGCGACCGCGACCGGCTTTCGCTCTTTATTGGACTGGACCGTTCCATGAGTATCAGCCGCGATACCTTCTCGAAGTTTCTGGGCATTATTGACGGTGTTTTGCGCATGAGTTCCGATTTCGAAGTGCGCGTCGTGCCGTTTGACGATGCGGTCGATCCCGCAAGTGTCGTGCATTACGACGCCCAGGCCGCGCGACCGCCCGATGTGGCATTTGAAAAGGGTAACGGGGGGACAGAGTTCGGTGCCCTTGCCGGGTATCTTAAACCGCGTCTCACGCCGCAGATGCTGGTCATGGTGCTCAGCGACGGTTTTTTCAAAATCGAAAAAGCGCTCGAAGCGTCCACTCTCTTTCTTATCAGCGAAAAAAAGAACATGAAAAGGCTTTCCCCCTATGGCGATGTCGTTTACTTTGACCTATAAAGAGCAGATCGAAGCGCTGCGCGAGGAGAGTGACTTCGAGGCGCGCGGCGACGCCCTGTTTATGCGTCATGACGATGATGAAGCGCGTCTGGAGTGGGCGTTTTACCGCCCTTCGGGATCGCACCCCGATCAGGTTTCCGACCCCGATCCCATGGTGAGCATCATGGCATTCAACCATTCGCGTCTGGGTGCGCTCGAGCGTTTTAAACGTTTACATGTAAGGGTTATTGAAGAGGATATGCTGCGGGTGAAAATACGCAACCGGAGCCGCATGCTTTTTCGTGCCATGGTTGATGATGACTTTACCGAGCTCATGGAGGTGCTGCGGCTTGCTCCCGTCTTTCTCGATCAGGCAATCGATCAGATGATCAACGGGCGTATCTGGAACGATACCTACGCCGATGTGGAAGCGGCGAGCGCCTTTGTCGCGCTGGTGGAACCGCAGCTTGATGAACGGCTTAAAAAAGGAATCATCCGCAGACTCCGTCCGGTCGAATCCATGAGTTTCGATGATGCCAAGGCATTTTTGGCCGATCTGCAAAATCGGGTACGGAATTTGCATGTGTTTGTGAAAGAGCACTACGCCTCAAGGTATGAAGCGTGGCTGGAACACAGCGCGCTCCACCCTTTGCAGCGTATTGCACTTCAAAAGCAGATTAACACGCTTAAGGAGTTCTCATGAATGCCACTCAAATCCGCGTTATTAATTCTATCTATGCCCTCAGTGACGACATCGACTACAACCTTCATGACGCCGAAGAGATCGCTGAATATGCCAATCTCGACAAAAATGTCGTCAATAACACCATTGTATCACTCTATCATCAGGGGTATCTTGCTGAATGCATGCGTTATGAAGAGGATGGTATTGAAACCTACCATCTGCTTGACCGGGCGCTGCGCTTTATTGACCTGTAGGGGTTACATGTAACGGGAACGGTTGATGCAATGGGAGTTCATATCAAAGGAGTTCCCATGTCACTCATCAACCACCGTATCCGCGCCAAACTTCATATCGGTACGCTCTATATGGGCATGATCGCCGGAGCACTGCTTTTCAAAGCGCTTTAATAAGCGAATGGATCAGGAATCGGAGGGCTGAAGTGATAGCCCTGCGAGAAGTCGATCCCCATCTCTTTTACGAGATTTAAAACAGTCTCATTCTCCACAAATTCGGCAATCGTACTGATGCCGCTCTCTTTTGCGTAGGAGACGATAGCCTGGACAATGGCCCGGGCATTAAGATCGACATCCATGTCACGAATCAGGGAACCGTCGATCTTGATGTAGTCGGCTTTGAGCTTCATCAGGTAGATGAAGTTGGAGTAGCCGCTGCCGAAATCATCTATGGCAATACGGCAGCCATACGCTTTCACCTGTTCAATAAAATGGCTGACCTGCGCAAAGTTCTCGATTCCTTCCGATTCGACCAGCTCAAGAATCAGCCGCTTTCCGACACCATACTCCCGGATCATATCAAAAAGATAGTACTGTAAATTCGGATCAAGAATATCGTCGATGGAAAGGTTGATGGAGAAGACGATACCATCTTCTTTAAATGTTTCAAAGCTCTTTTTTATCATCCGCTTGGTGATGTGGCGATACTGTTTGGAGCGTTTGGAAATATCAAGAAAATGGAACGGCGTAAAGACCTTTCCGTCTTCGTCAATCATGCGGACCAGAACTTCAAATTTGCTTTTCTCATCGCCCTTATTGTCTATGATAGGTTGAAAATAGGGGATCAGGCGGTCGTTTTCAAGGGCATTTTTTAATTTGCCGCTCCAGAGTATGTTTTTTTCAAACTCATCGGCAATGGAAAGAGACGCATCGTAAACAATAAGACGGTTCTGCCCCTTTTTGACATGCTTGAGGGCGATATCGGCTGTTGAAAGCAGTGTGCCGGCGGTTTCGAAAGAGATGGCTCCGGAAATTTCGACAGGTATGGATGTCGTGTTGATCTCAAGCGAGAGCGTATTGAGATGCCGGATCAGATCAGCCATTTCGGAAATAAAACGCGGCCGGTTCATATAACGGTTGAGAATCAGAAATTCATCGGCATGAAGGTGGTAGAGTTCAAGCGTTTCATGCAGAAGCGGGGCGATGGTTTTAGCCAGGGTCATTATGATGCGGTCCCCGAAAAGATGACCGTAAAAATCATTGAAGTGGCTGAATCCGTCAATATTCAGCAAGGCGACGGAAGGGGCTTCGCTTTTGACGACCTCTTCGCGCAGTTTGACCCGATTGGGAAGGCCTGTCAGTAAATCGGTCTGGGCATTTTTGCGGATCGCTTCGCGCTGATCGACGGTTTCGGTAATATCATGGCGGACCGCAATGAACTCTTCGATGTTCCCTTCATTGTCAAGCAGCGGTTTGATGATAATATCGACCCAGTAGTAGCCGCCGTTTTTTTTCCGGTTTTTAATAATGCCTTTCCAGATTTTTTTAGCACAAATGGTTTCCCACATCTCGGTAAAAATTTCATGCGGCGTGTCGGGATGGCGGACTATCCGGTGATTTTTCCCGATAGCTTCTTCCCGGCTGAAACCCGATACTTCTACAAATTTGTCATTGATGTAAGTGATGATGCCATCGGGTGTGCTTTTTGAGACGATATTGCTGGCATCAAGCGCCTCTTTATAATCTTCAAAGAGATGGATCTGCTCCTGAAGGGCTTTGGTGCGCTCGACAACCATGCGTTCAAGGTTCTCATTACTCTCTTCGAGTTTTTTCTGATGTTCGTACTGTTCGGAGACGTCGCGCACGAAGGCGAGATCGTAATCATGCCCCTGATAATGAACATGTTTGACGCGGGCCTCAACCGGAAAGCGAGTGGTGTCCTTACGGATGACAAATGCGTGATCAACAAGTTTTCCGGCTTCGCGGAGGGCATCAAGATGCTCGAAGAAGCTTGCTTCTTCAGGATTCATGGGAACCCTGACTCCTTCGATACCGAGTACCTGAAGCTCTTCAAGCGTATAGCCCAGTTCCTGAATGACGGTGTTGTTGACATGCTCGATATAGCCGTCATCCATTCGGATGACAAAGATCATATCGTTGGATTCGTTGATGAGTTCGGAGAGAAAGTGAACAGATTGCTTCATAAGTTGATTATACACCAATTGGCGTATAATCCATTAACTTATACTGCTCCGAAAAGTGTTTTCGAGGCACCGCTTTTATGTGTGAGCGCTTCTTCATAACTCATGGCTTTGGTGCGAAGGTTAGTTCCCTTGAGTTCGTCGTAGAGGGTATCGACTTTCTCTTCGGCACTCATTTTTTTCAGGTCGCCCTTGCTGAGATCCGCATAATCGACCAGTTCGTTCCATACGGAACTCTCATCGAGTGAAAAAGCGTTAATCGTGTACCCTTCGTAATCAAACGTGACATTGGCATCGATATCGATGATAAAAAGCGTGATGAGGGTTTCGGGAGCGAGAATGCTCTGGTATTGGGTCATCAGCTCTGGAAAATCATCGATGGTTTCAAGCTCGCCGGCAAGAAAGAGCAGTTTGCTCTCATCCGTAATGGCAATGGCCTGTTTGAGTGTCGATTTTGGCGGCAGCTGTTTGTCTGCCGAGAGTACTTTGCCCGGAACAATAATCAGCGCGCCGCGATAGCCGTAACGTCCGGATACACTGAGCGGTCCGTTGAGTGATGCCTGCCACTGCAGGTTATTGCTGTAGATAAATTCGAGTGGTGTTGCCATAAATATCCTTGGTTGGTTGAAATTAAATGTTTTGTGCCGCCGCATAGGCAGCTCTGATTCGGGCTTTGAATGCCTTCATCTTCTCTTTCCCGATGAGTGCCATTGCCTTTTCGCGCAGGGTTCGGATCTCACCGAAAACAAAAGCGGAAGGGTCGCGCCGTCCAATGCTTATCAGTTCATGAATGCTGCTTTCAAAAAGCGTGCTCTCATAGGAGGGCAGGGCATCATAAAGACTCATGAAAAGCGCACGTCCGGCATCGTCCATTTTGCAGGAGTCATCCGTGATCTTGAGTGCGACCGTGACGGCACACTCCATATCGTCGTGCGTCAGTGCACGGGCTACTGCGGCAATCGCTTCCATCAATCAGTTGGCTTCGTCCGGAGCTATCTGTACCTCTTTGCCGATGCCGCGAAGCGTTACAGGAATATCTTCACGAAACTTCTTCTCGCGAAACGACGGTGTTTTGAGCTGACCGTTTTTGGTGCCGAGTTTGTAAAGCTCCTGATTCAGGAAGTGTTTTTCGAACTCCGTTGTGTAAGGCATATCCCATGTAATACAGCCGATACTCGGACAGATCGCCGCACACTGCGGATCATCGAAAATGCCGACGCACTCGACACATTTTTCAGGCTGCACGTAGTAGCGCTTGAGTCCCAGCGGATTGTGTTCGTCATCTACGATGGCGTTGACGGGGCACTGCTGAAGGCAGGCGTCGCAGGTAATACAGGTATCGTCGATAATGACTGACATGATCTTTCCTTTACATGTAAGAGTTACGGATTGTAGAGCTTCAGTGTCTCACCGACGCTGACATGCTCAAGACGCTGGGAAAGCGTAATGTTCTCGCGCCATGGCTGGGGCGATACTTCGGGCGACATCAGCCCTTTTTTCTTGTGAACCCGAATGACATAGTCAGAATTTCCGACAAAATGGTCGGTGTGTTCAGCACTGTAGGGCAGGTCCCAGACAATGCACCCTTCCGTCGGGCAGACGTCGGCGCATTTGGGAACCGCCGCATCGACACATTCGATGCAGCGCTCCGGCCGGACGTAGGTAAACTCCGCATGTTCGAGCGGCGAGTCCGACGCCGAAACAATGGCACTTGCCGGGCATTCGTCTATGCATGCATCACAATTAATGCAGCTGTCGGTAATCATAACGGCCATCAGGCACTCCTTTGGGCGGCTTTGTGGTAGATGCGCAGCAGCCAGGGCGGCGGCGCGTCGTTTAACATCTGCTGCAGTTTTGCAATCGCTTCGGCGATATTTTCGCCTTCACTCACCCGTACCGGATGAATGCGTGACGCCTGTACCATTTTCGACGCCGTCGGTCCGATCTGCGTGCAGTACATGATGTCCGCATCGCTGATGGTGCCTATTTTGTAGTTGAGCTTCTCCTGTTCACCTTCGGGCTCCTCGGAGCTGTCGATGATTTTAAGCAGGGAAGATGTTTCCATTCCGACGTCAAAAAGGTAAAACTGCTTCGACCAGCCAAAATGCTGATCGATATGCACGCCGTCACCTGAAGCGAATGCGATGGTCATCATCAGGCCTTTAGAACGAGTCCGAGACGTTGGCGTGAGATTCGCGGACACTCATGGGAATGTCGCTCATAAACTCCTGTGCCTTGACCGTAGGGAACATCAACCCTTTTTTCTTGTGTTCGCGGATTTTGTAGGTTCCCGCTTCGTGTCCCGTGACAAAATAGTCATTGAACTCTTCGGTGTAGGGCATATCCCAGACAATGGAACCCTCGGTCGGGCATGCTTCGGCACAGCGTGGTGTATCGGCATGGCCTACACATTCAACACAGGCGTCGGGTTTGACGTAAAAGCGTTCGCCTTCGAACGGGTTCTTGTCATTGTCGTCGCTCAAAATTGCCGCAACCGGACACTCCGGTGCACACGCATCACAATTGATGCACTCTTCGGTAATCATTACTGCCATATTTGTTCTCCTTGAAAGTGATATCTGACTTTTTGCATATTTTGTACTAGAGAATCGGGTGGAGTTTGATGTCGACCGCTTTAAGCAGCAGGGTGACATCTTCGCCCGTCTCCATCGCCATGCGTTCGCAGGCATCCGTCGTGACGAGCGACTTGAGTGATCCGCAGGGCGTTTCAAAGGTCAGTTCGCTCAGCACATCACCTTTTAAAATCTCGCTGACGCGTCCCTCGATACGGTTCTCAATAGAGACATCGCCGTCATGGCGTCCTTTACAGATGGAAAGCGATGCCTCCTGAATATGGCATTCGACGGTGTCGCCGACACCGAGCCACGCAGGGATTTCGGTTTTAAGCGTACGCAGGCGTGTTTCGCCGTTGATACCCAGACTGACAATGGTAAAAAACGGATCGCTTCGGATTCCTTCGACTTTGGCACGGATCGCGTTCATTGTGTTTTACCAGAGATACAGGACGATCTTGCGATCGATGGTCTCTTCAAGCATGTTGATGATCATGTCGGCAGTCGAGGTGGAACCGAGATGACATCCGGAGCAGGCACCGAGGTAACGCAGCCATATTTGTGGCGTTTCGCCGGGAATGTAGTTGACAAGCTGGATGCCCCCTTCATCTTTGGCCAGTGCCGGTGCGATTTGCGCTTTGATGACACTCTCGACCATATTTTTCTGGATGGCGGCATCAACTGTACGGAAGCTGCTGTTGAGCACGGTAGCCTGCTCGGCGTTACTGACATAAGTGATGAACTGCTGTGCCTGAGGATCGCCGGCGTGTGCTGCTTCGATAAGCCAGTACATGGCGGTTTTAACATCGCTCCCCTGCAGCATCATGCCCAGTTTTACCATGGCACTGACATTGCCCTTGGAGGCGGCAAACTCATAATATCCGTGGGCACGATGCGTGTCTTTGGCAACGCCGACGCCGTTTTCGTGCATGCCGCCAAGATAGAATGCGGCAAGTTCATGACCCTTTTTAACGGCATTGTCAAAAAGTTCGGCCGCTTTGGCCATATTTTTGGTAACGCCCTGTCCCTTGACATAGAGGGTGGCCAGGTTGACCAGCGCATCGCTGTTGGTTGCGCCGAGTTCTTCCCAGATGGCTTTTGCCTTGTCGTAAAAATGGTTGTCATAGGCTTCGAGTGCCTGTGTCATCAGTGCGCTTTGGCTCATTGTCTGCTCCTTGAGATACGCTTCGAGATGGATGAGTGCTTCTTCGTACGCTTCGTCATAAGTGTCACCGAATCCCTTGATATCCGGATAGGCGTCGAAATAGATTTCATAGCCGTCACCTTCCTGGTTACCAAAGAAGTAGTAATGGGTTTTGAGCTGTCGAAGATCGTTCATGATCCTGATATCTGCAAGAAACATTCTCGTGAGCCGATGAGCCGGATCTGACAAAATTGTTGTACCGGAAAGGCACACATAAAAATCGGGAACAGAACTTGCAAACTTATAGTTTCAGAACAAGGAGTACCTCATGATTGCAATACCCGTAGACAGCGCCACGGCAGGCGTTAAATCTTCAAAACTTTTCGGCAATGCCCCGATGTTTGCATTTTATGAACCGGAGGAAGCGCAGTTTTTCATCATGCATAATCCCGGGGAAGGCAACGGCATTGCTACGGCGGACTTTTTAAAAGAACAGGGTACGCGCAGTGTCGTGTACACGCACATGGGAGAAGGGCTCTTCAAGGCGCTTCATGACAGTAATGTAAACGTCTATTATCTGGGAAAAGAACCGAAAGCCCTCTTCGAGATTATTGCATCACTCGATGCATCGGAACTGGTGAAAGTGGAACCGGAAAATGCCGCGTTGCATCTTGATCCCGGAACTAGCAGCGATGCCTGCCAGTGCGGATGCGATCATGGCTGAAGTGATTACTCCGGAAATGCAACAGGTACGCGCACTGATTGCACAGACCGTAGCAAAGCGCGAACAGCTCAAAAAAGAGATGCGCATCTGGTTTGAAACGTTCCCAAACCAGCGTTTTGACAAGTTTAAAGATCTGATTCTGACCGATTCGACGCTCTCGCAGCTTGATACGCATTACAAGCATCTTTGGGATTTTCATAACGGTCGATGAGCTATCGCGCTAAAGCCCGGTTGGTCGATAACATCGACGAGATTGCCCAGTACCGCCGCATTCTTGACAATGACCGTTTCAGTGAAGAGGAAGTGCACTGGAACCGGGTGGGTAAAAACGTTATTACACTCTTTGGTGTACTGATGGATCAGGATTTGCGGCATCTTGTCAAGGTACTTGAAGCGTATCCGCGTTACATTCCTATTGTGTGTGAGCATTTCCGTTATAGTTACAGCTACAGTGAAAAGCATGCGGACATCGATGCGGTTTCCAGGCTGCTTGTCATGGGGGAGCCCTGGTTTACAAAGCAGTTCGTGCGCAATGTCATGCGAAAACTGCCGGTGCTCGAAGGGCTTTCGCTTGAGGCGCTTCAGGCATTTGGCCAGCGTCTTGCCCAAAGCGCGACGCAGTGGCATCCGATTGTCACCAATCATTACTGCCGAACCTATCGTGAAAGCATTCGGGAACGGGGAATCCATCCGCTGCAGCGCATTGCTCTCGAGCGTGAAATCGGAAGGATTGAAACCGTTGAAACCTTTGAGTATGAAGCGGAAGACCGTGACGCCGCGCTGGATATACCCTATATGAACTAAAGGAGAAATTTATGGATCAGGACCAACAAAAACGAAAACTGCTGAAATTGTCGAAAGAGGCGTTTGAACATGCCTGTACCCTGCGGGAAGATCAGCGTATCGAAGTCTATCTTCAAGACGGCATCCCGACGATTTCGGAGGTGCTTGAAAGTGATGAGGTGATTGTCTACGGTCCAAGCCGTATTCTCTGCTATCAGATTTACGGGCATGATCATCTTGAACCCGAAATCAAAAGCTGGATCGACATTGCCCGCGTCATTGTCCAGCCGACCGATGAGACGCCCATGCCCGAACCCACGGAGATTGAAAAATCGATCCGCGAGCTGGTTGGCGAACTTGCCAAAGCTCGGGGGTTGCCGCGAGAGCAGATCAGCTCCTACGAAGTTTTTGCCAACCTTCCGGTCGATCTGCTCGAACAGATCGAGAGTGCCATTATCGAGTACTGGTGGCAGGGTGCCGAGGGTGAAAACGGCAAGTTGCTGGCACAGGCGCATATTGAAGAGGCTCTGGCCGCTTCCTGATATGCCGCTTCAAAGGGCCTTCTGCTGCCGTTTTCGAGAGTTCCGCACCGCATTTTAATAAAAAACTGGCTATTATTAGCGAATTTTTTTAAGAACACTCAAGAAGGTGCAACGATTTTCTCTCTTCCATTGATGGGTACTTGCCGCTTCTTGAGTACTCTTATTCCAAAGATGATACAACTTACTATACAGGATATTATATAATGGAACCGATTGCCATTAAGCACAATGATGATATCGTCGATCTGCAGACGGCTGAAGCGCTTGGCATAACCGGCGAGCCGATCGCTTTTGACAACTCACCCGAATCGCTCGAGGTGCTGCGTCACTCTACCGCGCATCTGATGGCTCAGGCGATTAAAAAACTCTATCCCGAAGCTAAATTCTATGTGGGACCGGTGGTGAAAGAGGGATTCTACTACGACTTCAAAGTGGAATCCGAGATCGGTGAAAACGATCTCAAAACCATTGAAAAAGAGATGCTTAATCTCGCCAAGAAAAAAGATACGATCGAACGTTATGAAATCAGCATGGACGAAGCGAAAGAAAAATTTGCCAATGACCATCTGAAGCTGGCCGTTATGGAGCGTATTCCGAGTGATGTCGTCAGCATCTACAGACAGGGTGAATTTGAAGACTTGTGCCGCGGACCGCATCTGCCGAGCACCAAGGATATCCGCTTTTTCAAATTGACGAAAATTGCGGGTGCCTATCTCGGCGGTGACAGCAAGAACGAGATGCTGACCCGTATTTACGGTATTGCCTTTGCCGATAAAGAGTCGCTCAAAGCGCACCTCGATATGATCGCCGAAGCCGAAAAACGCGATCACCGCAAGATTGGAAACGAGATGAAACTCTTTACCTTCCGCGAAGAGGTCGGTGCCGGGTTCCCCATCTGGCTTCCTGCGGGTGCGCGTATGCGTTCGCGTTTGGAAAGCTTGCTTTTTAAAGCACATCGTAAACGCGGCTATGAACCGGTGCGTGGCCCTGAGATGCTGCGCTCAAGTTTGTGGCAAACATCAGGACACTATCAAAACTACGGTGAAAATATGTATTTCACCCAGATTGATGATATTGAATTTGGTGTCAAACCGATGAACTGCGTAGGGCATATTAAAGCGTATGAGCATGATTTGCACTCGTATCGTGATTTTCCGATTAAATATTTTGAATACGGTGTGGTACATCGCCATGAGATGACCGGAGCACTGCACGGATTGTTTCGCGTGCGTGAATTTACACAAGATGATGCCCATATCTTCTGTACGATGGATCAGGCCGAAGATCAGGTTTTGGAAGTTTTAGATTTTGTTGACAAAATCATGAGCACGTTTGAGTTTAAATACACCATGAAACTCTCGACACGCCCTGATAAGGCTATTGGTGATATGGCTGTTTGGGATAAAGCTGAAGCGGCACTTCAAAATGCCTTGGAAAAAAACAGTCTGCCTTTTGAAATTGAAGCCGGTGACGGGGCATTTTATGGCCCGAAAATCGATATTAAGATTACCGATGCGATTGGTCGTGAATGGCAGTGTGGTACCGTGCAACTGGATCTTAACTTGCCTGAACGTTTCGAATTGGAATATACAGGCGAGGGCAACGACAAGATTCAACCGGTAATGATTCACCGTGCAATTTTGGGATCATTTGAGCGTTTTGTAGGGATTTTGACAGAGCACTACGCCGGAGAATTCCCGATGTTCATAGCCCCTACACAGGTGGCTATCGTGCCGATTGCCGAGAGTCATCAAGCTTATGCTAAAGAATTATCAGATAAACTGATGGACATTGGTGCCGATACGGAAATTTTTGACAAGAACGACTCTTTGAACAAACGGATTCGTACGGCAGAAAAAGGGCGTGTCCCGATGATCATTGTACTGGGTGACGAAGAGGTGGCCAACCGCACGGTAGCGGTACGCGACCGTCGCAGCCGCGAACAGTATGCATTGGGTGAGGAGGAGTTTATCACTGTGATCAAAAACAAAATTAATGAGGTACATTTTTGAATAAAAAAACCGAACGAGTCATCATGAACGAGGACATTCGTGTCCCCGAAGTCCGCTGCAATGTAGACGGCGGTGAGTCACTGGGAATCATCTCAACCGATGAGGCGATGGCGAAAGCCAATGAAATGGGGCTGGATCTGGTACTGATCGCTCCGACAGCAAAGCCCCCTGTGGCGAAAATCATGGACTACGGCAAGTTTAAGTACCAGGAAGAGAAAAAACTCAAAGAGCAGCGAAAAAAGCAGACGAAAGTGGAGATCAAAGAGATCAAGCTTTCGGTCAAAATTGCTGAAAACGATGTCAGCTACAAAGTCAAACATGCGAGAGAATTTCTTGAAGAGGGCAAACACGTGAAGTTTCGCGTGTTCCTGCGCGGACGCGAAATGGCGCATCCCGAAGCTGCCAAGGAAGTACTTGATCGCATCTGGCCCATGGTGGAAGACATCGGGGTCATGGAACAGACGCCACGTCTTGAAGGGCGTTACTTCAATATGCTCATCATTCCCCAGCGCGACGACAAGAAAAAATAATCCATTTTCCAGGCAGGCTTCTTAGCCTGTCTTCCCCCAAACAATCCCATCATTTTCTTTTGAATCAAAAGAGGAACGAAAGTGGCTTTATAGCGTACTACCTGAGAGAAGGAAGAAGGCTATGGCATATCTGCTGTATATTAGAGAAGGTAACCTTCTTGACGTGACGGATGCGACATTTGTCGTTAATGCGTCCAACACGAGCCTGATGCTCGGAACGGGTGTTTCCATGGCCTTCAAGAAGCATTGCGGGCCGCTATTGCAGGATCTGATGCGTGCAAAAGTGAATGAGATGGCAGAGATGGGAACACGGGTTCACCCGGCTGACGTGATCATTACCGCTCCCGGCGAAGCACAAAATTTTGAATATATACTGCATGCGGCCATTATGGACTATCGTCCCGGTGCCCATCCCGCTCCGAGTCTTTCGGTGATACATGAAACGCTTAAAAATATTGAGGGCTATCTGAAATGGTATGCCGAACGCTCGGAAACGACGATAACTCTGGTGCTGCCCCTTTTGGGGTGCGGTGTAGGAGGTCTTGACAGGATACAGGTGATGCAGCTGTATAAAATCTTTTTTTCGCGTCCTGTCGGTTTTGAGTGTGACGTCTTTGTTTACGGGCACACCCATGAAGATGCCTTATTGATCAAAGAGGTATTTTCAGGCAGCCTCATACATGCAACCTTGTAAAGCATCAGCAATTCCGCTATAATTCCAGACTCGTTTTAGAGTAATTTTACAAAGGAGTCACGTCGATGCCAAAGATGAAATCGGTCAAAGGCGCAGTCAAGCGCTTTAAAGTGAAGAAAAACGGCACCATCAAACGCGGAACAGCGTTTCGTAGCCACATCTTGACAAAACAGGACGCCGGGACACGTCGCAAACAAAACAGCCCCAAAACGGTTCACAGCACTAACGCTAAAGCCATCAAAGAGATGATCAACTAAGTTTGATCCCGACCATTCTCCAGAATCAGATGTTCTGGGCAAGTCCGCAAAGCGGCACCGTTACATGTAAACATGTAAGTGGTAAAGAAAAAGGAAAATAATGCCAAGAGTAAAAACAGGTGTCGTACGTCGTCGCCGTCATAAAAAAGTATTAAAAGCAGCTAGAGGTTTCTTCTCAGGCAGAAGAAAACATTTCCGTAAAGCGAAAGAGCAGCTCGAACGTTCACTCGTTTATGCCTTCCGTGACAGAAAACAGAAGAAGCGTGATTTCCGTCGTCTCTGGATCATCCGTATCAATGCGGCATGCCGTCTTAACGACATCAACTATTCTCGTTTCATGAATGGCCTCAAAAAAGCTGGCATCGAACTTGACCGTAAAATTCTTGCTGACATGGCAATGAACGACGCAGCAGCATTTACTGCAGCCGTTGCCAAAGCCAAAGCAGCGCTCTGATTCTTCGGGGCTTCGGCCTCACCCCTTCATTTTCAACTTTTTAATACATAACAGAGCAGAAGATCTACTCGATCTCATAACCCCGTTCAAGAAGACATTTTTTGCACTCTTCGCTTAGTTTCGGTGTAGCGGAAGCTTCGGCATCTTTCTGATCGTAATAGCGGCATTCCGAGAGGTCTCGCAGTACCATCTGTTCTGTATGGTCTGCCGGACAGATCAGGCCGTTTACGGTAAAGTTTTTAGAGCTGCATCCGCCAAGCAGAAACAGCATCGTCAGGCTTACATGTAATAATGGTTTCATGAGTTGCTACTTTCATCAATAAGGTCCCGCATCGCTTCAGCGGTTTTTCGTATCTCCCACTGCGCATGTTCGTCGAGACGGAGTTTGAAATAGTTCGCCAGCTGGGTCGGCATAAATCCTCCCCATATTTGCGAATAGGCTGCCTGAGGTATGATGCGGCGCGCCTCCTGCGGTTTGATACCCGCTTCGATGGCGTTCATATAGTGTTCCACACAGAGGTCAATAATCTTTTGCATATCGTACCCTTCTGTAGTGACGGAGTGCATCTTCTCGCTGATGTAAAAATCGAAAGGTACGCGTTTTCCCGAAACGTAGCGGCGGGAGAGTTCCTGCCAGTTGACCCGGTGGCGTACCATCTGGGAGCGTGTCGGTAGATCGATTTTATAGAGGAAGACGTGAAAATGCTTGCGGATGATTGCTGCCTCTTGGGGAGTGTTGTAGATCTGCCGAATATCAAAACTGTAGCCCTCTTTGTCATTTTCATAATCATAGACAATGGCGCGGTAATTGGTCAGAAGGTATCTGCCATCTTCAACAGGTTCTCCAAATTTTTTAACATTGCTGTATGCTTTTTGAAGCAGCTCGGCATGGTGCGCGTTGCTGGCATCGAGCAGCACCGGGACAAACTCGAACGAACTGGAAGGCAACCCCATAGATTCGGCCATAAGACGGTTATAGAGGGTTTCGCTCCCAAGAGCCTTGGGAGACTGGTAACAGATGGATGCGACCTGGGTAATGGCCAGAATACGGTTCGCTTCGGAAAGATTGGCTTCGGAGAAGTCCCACTGTTCCACAAACGCAATGTTGTCACCGAAAATATTTTCAATGCTGTTTATTTTTTTGATGGCCATCTGCAATGCTCCCGGAATTGTCTGCTCTGGTAATAATGAGGTATTGTAGCGCGTTACATGTAAGAGTTTGGTTTGTAGGCTTTGTTAGTGGTGTTATGGGCCTACTCGCTTAGCCCTACGTCGGTTTTCTTTCAGAAAACATCGACTTCGGGTTCAGCGCCTATAAACCGCCAAGAAATTGGCGTTTATTTGACGGCGCTTCACATAACGAATACGTGAGGAACGATGAAGGGGTATTTTTTCTGTTTGCGGTAAATATGTTTGCGGACAACCTGACGGATGTCATTCTCCATGGAACGCGGGTTTTCAATATGGTTTGGTTTGACATTGACCATAAACTGCTCGAGTACGTCTTCGATCTCTTTGGCAAACGCTTTGTCCTGCTTGTCGCTGACGAGACCGAAAGAGGTCACTCGGGGACGGGTGATAAGCGTAGAGTCCGCTTCGCTGACCTGAGCCACGATAAGAACAACGCCTTCCGAGGCCATTTTCTGGCGGTCAATGACAATGTCGTCATCAATTTGGTGATTGTTTTGATTGTCAATGAAGGTTTTACCGACTTTGACGGTTTTGGCTTTGCGCATGTATTTCGGCGCAATTTCAATACAGTCTCCGTCGCTCATCAGTAGAATATTTCGCTCGGGAATACCGCAGGCAATTGCAGTCTGACGATGGCGCATGATATGGTTGTATTCACCGTGAACCGGCAGGAAGAATTTAGGATTGGTCAGGCGAATCATCAGTTTCTGCTCTTCAATTCCGGCGTGACCGGAGACGTGAATATCGCGTTCGCTGTAGATGTTTGCGCCGGCACGCTGGAGGTGGTTGAGCATACCGGAGATTGAACCTTCGTTGCCCGGAATGGCACGGGATGAGAGAATGATCAGGTCGTTGGGCTTGATCTTGATGTGACGGTGCTCTCCGATTGCCATGCGAAAGAGTGCCGAGTTGGCTTCACCCTGGCTTCCGGTCGTGACGATGAGGACATCCTTGTCATTCATGCGGCTGACGGAATCGGCATCGACGAAGATACCTTTTGGGAAACGGACATAGTCATACTGCATGGCCGTCTCAAGGTTACGCTCCATCGAACGTCCGATAATGCAGACTTTTCGGTTGTATTTCACACCGTACTGAATCGCCTGATATACACGGTGGACGTTGGAGCTGAAGGTTGAAAGAATAACACGTCCTTCGGCTTTTGAAAAAACGCGATCCAGTGCAGGTGCTACCGCCAGTTCACTTGGGGTCATTTCACGGTTGTAAGAGTTGGTTGAGTCACTCAAAAGGCATAATACGCCCTGCTCACCATAGTGGGCGAAGCGGTGCAGGTCGGCCGTGTAGCCGTCAACCGGAGTATGGTCGATCTTGAAGTCGCCGGTGTGAATGATGGTTCCCGCCTCTGTCGTAATGGCCAGAGAAGATGAGTCGATAATGGAGTGCGTCATATGCATCCACTCGATTTCAAAGTCGTTACCGATTTTGTATTTTTCACGTTTAACGATTGGATTGAAATAGCGGCGGAAATCTTTCAAGTGGTGTTCATCGAACTTGTTGCCGATCATCGCAAGCGGCAGCGATGTTCCATAAATGGGAAACTGCATCTCTTTGAAGAGGTAGGGAACTGCACCGATATGGTCTTCGTGGGCGTGTGTAATAATGACAGCGACAATTTTGTTTTTGATTTCGCGTACATAGCTGAAATCCGGTACCAGAATGTCGACACCATGCATCTCTTCATCCGGAAAACTCATTCCCACGTCGATCAGGATCGCTTCATTTTCAGTTTCAAACACGGTGATGTTCCCGCCAATTTCGCCCAGTCCTCCAAGAGGCGTAATGCGAACTTTCGCATTACTCTCCAGATTGACCTTGTAATGCGGATTCAGGCGATTCTTGTGCATCTCCTGATTTTTTTTGACGAAATCAAGCAGGTTTTTGTCTACCGGTGTCGGTCCGCTGCCGCGGCGACCGCCGCCTTTGCTGATGGTATCGCTCCCTTTGGGTGCACCGCTGCGGTTGCCTGAAGGGCGGTTGCCTCGAGGTGCATTAGGGTCTTTGGGTGTGTTATTGCGATTACGATTTTGTTGTGCCGGTTTTGCTTCGCCGTTTTCGGCCGGCTGGCGGTTGGGGTTTTCGCCTGCGGGGCGGTTTCGGTTGGAGGGGCGTCGACGACGACGGTTTTCTCCGGTTTTAGCCGCGGGTGCGGCAGCAGGGGTGGAAGTGGTTTCAATATCGTTTGCCATCCAAACTCCTTTGTTATAACAATTTATTATAGAGCTGGTGATAGTCTGGTGTGCTTACCTGATGAGGTCGGATGGAAGGCTCAAGTCCCAGCTCTTCAAACAGAGCGGCGACATGGGCCTTCTCATAGCGTGTGGAGAGATTCTTGAGCAGTGTCTTGCGCGGTTGGGAAAATGCCACTCTGAGCATCGCCTCGAACGCGTCATCACTCCGATCTGCCGTTTTGGAAAGGAGCAGTACGGCAGAATCGACTTTGGGAGGCGGGTTGAATGCTTCAGGCGGGACAATCACGACAATTGATGCCGCAGCCACGCTTTGGGCAATGACGCTTAGCGCCCCAAAGTTTCTCTCTCCAGCTTCCGCGGCGAACTTTTCCGCCACTTCACGCTGCACCATCACAAGCAGATGACGACACATGGGATCGGCGAGCGCTTTAAGGATGATGTTCGTTGCGATGTAATAGGGCAGATTTGCCACTAAATCGTACGGTTCATCCCGAAGCTGCGTCTTCCAGGCGTCCAGAACGTCTCCGCATCGGAGCGTCAGACGGCCGGTAGTGATCGCATCATGGAATCGGTCGTCAAGATACTTGCATAAATCGGTATCGACCTCAAAAGCGGTGACACTTTTGACTTCAACTAAGAACCTAGTCAAATCACCTAAGCCAGGCCCAATTTCGGCGAGCGCGAACTCGTTTTTGGGCATCGCTTCGATGATTTTGTGAAGAACACTTTCGTCTTTTAAAAAGTTTTGACCAAACTGCTTTTTGGCAACGTGTTCTTTCGGCATGGCTGATTCTATCCAATGAACGCTTATAGAAAGATAATGTGGCTATTACAGTAAAGGAATTCAGTGGAGAAGGCATTTTCGGGTTCAAAGCCAAAATTTATGAAATAGCAGAGAATTAGTGTGTCTGCAAGCTTTCTTTAGCACTTGTTTTCTCTTTTTTTGCGGCAAAACCGGAGCCGCTTTTAACTTTAGGCTGCAGTTCCAGGGCTTCGACGAGTTCCCGGTAATTGATTCCCGCGGCATGCATACTGGCAAAACAGGTGGCTACAACGGCAATGGCATTGGGAACTTCTCCCTTTTTTTTGTAAGACTGCAGATTTTTTTCGCTGACTTTGATCAGTTTGCTGAATTTCGGCAGAGTAATTTGTGCATCAAGCAATAACTTTTTAAAGGCAATAAAGGTCACGCAACACCTCAGAATGTATGAATATATAGATTATAGCTATAAAATATTGACAAAATGGCTTCAGGTCAATACAATGGTAATAATATATTACTATTTTAGCGATATGTTGCATTTTAATTCCAAGGAAAACCAATGGCACAAGTTTTAAAAAAGAGCGCACTCAAGAAAGTTGCGGCAAAAGCAACAAAAAAAGCGGTTGAGAAAAAAGACGTTAAAAAGAAAGAGGCAGCCGCCGTTTTGAAAAAAGTCACTAAAGTGGTCTTGAAAAAAGCACCGGCCAAGAAAAAAGCGGCCAAAAAGATTGCCAAAAAAGCAGTTAAAAAAGCTGCGTAAATCTTCCGGGTGCTCTCGCGCCCTTTTGCTTTTTCCTCTTCCCTGTTACAGACCTCATGCCAATGTAAAAAAATCGTCTGACACGATGCTAAGTTAAGATGCCCTATACTTCGAAAAACGTTACATGTAAAGAGTGCTCATGGACTATTTTGCCAAACGGATCATTCCCTGTCTGGATGTCAAAGACGGCCGTGTCGTCAAAGGGGTGAACTTTGTCGGCCTGCGAGACGCGGGTGATCCCGTAGAGGTAGCCAAACGCTATAACGAAGAGGGTGCGGACGAGTTGACCTTTCTTGACATCGGTGCCTCACACGAAGGACGCGACACGATTGTCGATATCGTGGAGAAAGTTGCCAAAGAGGTGTTTATTCCCCTTACTGTCGGCGGCGGTATCCGAAAACTCGATGACATCTACGCCCTGCTGAATGTAGGATGCGACAAGGTAAGTGTCAACTCCGCTGCCGTCAAGCGCCCGGAGCTTATTGACGAAGGTGCCAAACGTTTCGGCGCGCAGTGCATCGTCGTAGCGATTGATGTGAAAAAGAGCGGGGACAAATACCATGTCTACCTCAACGGCGGCCGGGTCGATACGGGGATCGATGCCATGGCATGGGCCAAAGAGGCGGTGGATCGCGGCGCGGGAGAGATTCTTCTGACATCCATGGACACCGACGGTACCAAAGCGGGATTTGACCTGAGTATTACCCGAGCCATTAGTGAACTTGTGAACGTTCCCGTTATTGCCAGTGGCGGCGCGGGGACGATGGAACACATCAAAGAGGCATTTGAAAACGGTGCGGATGCGGCGCTAGCTGCCAGTATTTTCCACTACCGGGAGATCGACATCATGGAGCTCAAACACTATCTCAGCGAGAATGGAATCCCGGTACGGCTATGATCATCTGCGCAGGAAATAACGAACAGTTCGATTTTGCCGTTCCGACGGGAATCGGTCTCGTGGAGACGGCGATGAATGTGACCCGGCTCTGTCTTTTTGACAAGCCGGAGTTTCTTCTTTTTGTCGGAACGGCAGGCAGTTACGGCCGTGCTGATCTGCTTGATGTTATTGAGTCAAAAACGGCCTCTAACATTGAGTTAGCCTTTCTTCAGCAGCAGGCTTATACCCCGTTAGACAACGTAGTTTCCGCGCAAACTGAGGATACTCGCGACATTGTCGTGAACTCTTCAAACTACATTACGACTGACGCCGTGTTAGCGTCGCGTTTGGATGCAATGGGTATCGGAATTGAGAATATGGAGTTCTTTTCGGTGGTGCGCGTGGCACAGGAATTTGACATTCCGGTCGGGGGTGTTTTTTGCATCACGAACTACTGCAATGAAAATGCACATGAGGATTTCAAGGCCAACCATGAAGCCGCCAAGGCAAAACTTGCCTTACATGTAAAACAGCGCATCAAAGAGCTAACCGCATGAAACCCACCATTTTGGACTTCACCAAAGAAGAGCTGGCGTTACATGTAAAGCCCGCTTTCCGGGCCAAACAGATTTTCGGTTGGATCTATCATCAGTATGTTCTTGATTTTAATGACATGGTCAATCTTCCCAAAGCGATGCGTGCCGATCTTGAAGCGCGTTACAGCATCATGCCGCTGAAAATTCTGCGCAAGGAAGAAGCGACAGACGGCACCATCAAATATCTTTTCGAACTTGCTGACGGGAAAACGGTCGAAACGGTACTGCTGCGCATGAGAGAAGAACACACCGATGAAGAGGGTGTGACCCACGCCGCCAAATATACGGTCTGCGTCTCCACTCAGGTCGGTTGCAAGGTGGGGTGCTCGTTTTGTCTGACCGCCAAAGGGGGCTTTACCCGTGATCTCTCCGCCGGGGAGATCGTAGCGCAGGTACTGATGGCCAAAATCGACAACGCGCTTGAAGCGCACCGCCGTCTGAACATCGTCTATATGGGGATGGGCGAACCGCTTGATAATCTTGACAATCTCTCCAAAGCAATCACGATTCTCAAAGACGAAGAGGGGCTTTCCATCTCCGGAAAACGCCAGACGGTCAGTACCAGCGGCATCTCTACCAAAATTGACAAGCTCGGACAGATGGACCTTGGGGTTCACATTGCCATTTCGCTTCACGCAGTCGATGACGATCTGCGTACGGAGCTGATTCCGATGAACAAGGCATATAATATCGCCTCCATCATCGAAGCCGTCAAACGCTTTCCGATTGACACGCGCAAACGGGTGATGTTCGAATACCTCGTCATCAAGGGAAAAAATGATGATATCGCTTCGGCGAAGAAGCTGATCAAACTGCTCAGTGGCATCAAGGCGAAAGTCAATCTCATCTATTTCAACCCCTATCCGGGAAGCGATTATGCGCGTCCGAGCCGGGAAGAGATGGTGGCGTTTGCAGACTACTGCATTGCACACGGCCTGCTCTGTACCATCCGCGACTCCAAGGGCATCGACATCAGCGCCGCCTGCGGCCAGCTCAAAGAGAAAACCCAAGAGGAACTTAAAGGATAAATGATGGATATGACGACACTGATACTGCTTGTTTTTTTAACGATTGTGGTCGTAGTGGGAATTGGCGGCTTCCTTTGGGCGCTCAATAAAGATGAAGACGAGGAGTAAAACGCACGATGTCGTTGAGAGATTTACACTGGAACGATGCCTACGCATTGGGGATTGAGCGTATTGACGATCAGCATCATAAGCTTTTCGAGATTGTCCAGGAGATTTTCGAACTCGAAGATCACAGCCGGGTCAAAGAGGATATCAAGCGGATTTTTTATGAACTCAGTGACTATATGGCGACGCACTTTAAAGATGAAGAGCGCTATATGGAGCAGATCGGCTTTCCGGAACTCGATGCCCACCGCCAACGGCACGATCAGATCATCGAGCAGACCGGAAACATCCTGAAATCCATGCGTCCAGGAACGCCGCTTTCCGTTGTCAAGACAAAAATGAAAGTGGCTGCCCGCCAGCTTCTGGTACAGCATATTGTCGAAGAAGATATGAAGATCAAGCTTTATCTGCTTAAAAAACGTGCGCAAACCAATGATGAGGGGATTATCGATTTGGACTGAGTGCTGTATAATTCAGAAAAATTGATTGCATAAGGACTAAAAATGAAAATTGCTGTTCCTGTCAAAGACGAGAGTCTCACATTTTTCGGTAATGCGGGCCATACGCCCAAATTTGCCGTTTATGAAATGAGTGGTGCCGGAATGTTCCGCTCGTTCAAGCTGAGTGATTTGCGCGCCAACCCGCGCACCGATCTTGACCATGAGCATGATGACGAAGATCACAACTGCGAACACGCGCATGATGATGCCGAACATATCGCGCAACATGACAAAATGGGCAAGGTTCTTGAAGATTGCGATTACCTTGTCGTGTCACGCGCCTGCAAGAATACGGCCAATGCGATGAAGAACCATGGTGTTTCCCTGGTCAAATACGACGGAACCGACCGGAGCGGCGAAGCAATTCTGCGTCAGCTTTCGGCACAGTTCTAAACCCTTTCCCGCACCGCGGGAAGGCATACCCCTCTTTCTTTCTCCTCTGATCAAATCATAAAATCGTTGCCGCGAATCGGACAGCTTTTGACGTTGTCGACAAGTTCGTGACTGATAACCCGTTTGCTGTCAACGATCACACCGATCTGCATCGCTTCGAGAGCAAGTTTCTCATCGAGGGTCATCACTTTGACGATGATTTTAACACGATGGGCATAAGGGCGCAGCGCATCGCAGATCAGCCGGGTCTTTTCAAAATTCTCGAGTGTGATGATAACGGCGGCGGCGTTTTCAACACGAAGGGCATCAAGCATGGATGCTTTTGACATATCGGCGTAAAAGGCGGTCTTCCCTTCATCTTTGGCACGTTTGGCATGTTTGTAGGAGTTGTCGATAATGACATACTCCGCCCCCATGGTATCAAGCTCCTGGGAGACAAATTTTCCGACGACGGAGTAGCCGCAGATGATGATATGGTTGCGGCGCTCCATGAGATTTTCATAACGGTTGTCGAAAGTCTCTTCATGCAGTAGCCGGATGACAAGCGCATCGGTACGGGCGATCATAAAGGGTGTCAGTATCAGCGAGACAACGACAATCAGGACCAGCAGGCTGATAAGATCCGGATCGATTAGCTCGGCATGTCCCGCCAGCGCGAAGATGGCGAATGAGAACTCCCCAACCTGCGCCAGTGCCAGTGCGGTCTTCAGGGCGGTGTCACGTTTTGAGGTGAGGGAGACAATGGCAAAGATGATGATGCTTTTAATAATGAAAACCGCAATAATCAGCCAGATGATCTCCATGATATGGGCAACAAAATAACCCAGATGGATTTTCATCCCGACGGTAATGAAAAAGAGCCCCAGCAGCAGGTCTTTGAAAGGCGCGATGTCCGCTTCAACCTTGTGGTGGTATTTGGTCTCGGCGATGATCATACCGGCAACGAAAGCGCCCAGTGAATAGGTAAAACCCATATAGTGCGCAAAGAGCGACGCCCCCATTAAAATAACCAGTACGGAACCCATAAAAAGCTCTTCGATGTTACTGTCTGCGGAGAAGTGCAGCAGCCATGTCATCACCCGTTTTCCCACAACAAAGAGCAATCCGATGACGATAACGGCGCTGAGCAGCGTTTCAAGAATGACGACCTGGAGGTCGAGCTCTTTAATGCTTAGAAAACCGATCAGAAGCAGGATGGGAATGACGGCGAGATCCTGAAAGATGAGGATGCCCGTAGCACGCTGGCCGTAGGGCTGCTGGATCTGTTTGGAACTTTTGAGGTAGCTCAGCACCACGGCGGTCGATGAGAGGGAGAGCGCGAGGGCAATGATGGAAGCGGCCGCGGCATCGATCATAAACCCGTAATGGGCGATGAGGTAAAACACGACCGCACTGAGAATGACCTGCATGGATCCGTTTCCAAAAACTTCCAGCTTCATATTCCGCATCCGTTTGAGCGAAATTTCCAGACCGATGGTGAACATCAAAAAGACGATTCCGAACTCTCCCATCAGCTCCAGCGTGTGTGAATCGGCGGCGGCATGAAGATTGAACGCATAGGTGATGACGGTACCGGTCATGATATAACCGATGATCTGTGAAATTCCAAGCTTTTTCAGGACGAGATTAATCGTGACCGAGATGCCCAGAGCGACGACGGCGTAGAGAAGAGCGGATTCCATAAGAGCCTTTAAGTACAGTGATTATTGCTATATTATACCAGAGTGCGGAAGTGCATAACTTTATCGCAGGCTTAGCGTAGAGTGAGTATAATAGTACCTTTAAATCGGCGTTAGTTACAGCACGCGACTGCTTCATAAACAACCAGTGGGAACAGAAAAATGACAAAATACATCTTCGTGACGGGCGGCGTTTTAAGTTCGCTAGGCAAAGGCATTACCGCAGCCAGTATCGGTACCCTCTTCAAGCATGCGGGCAAAAATGTCGGCATGCTCAAAATCGACCCCTACATCAACGTCGACCCCGGAACCATGAGCCCGCTGGAGCATGGCGAGGTGTTTGTAACCAAAGACGGTGCCGAGACGGACCTTGATATCGGGAACTATGAGCGTTTCCTCGATACGTCGTATCTGCGTACCGCCAACTTCACCACGGGGCAGGTTTACTCATCGGTGATCGAGCGTGAACGTGCCGGCGGCTATCTTGGCCAGACCATTCAGGTCGTGCCGCACATTGTCGGCGAGATCGTCGACCGCATCAAGGCGGCTGGAGAAGGGCATGATCTTCTGGTTGTGGAACTCGGCGGTACGGTGGGCGATATCGAGGGACTTCCTTACATGGAAGCGATCCGCCAGATGAAACATGACGATGAGGTTGCGGGAACCTTTTTCATACATGTAACGCTGATTCCCTTCATTAAAGCCGCCGGCGAGCTCAAATCCAAGCCGACGCAGCACTCGGTTCAGGAACTGCGCCGTATCGGGATCACCCCGCAGATGATTATTGCGCGCAGCGAGATCCCGATGCCCAAAACTTTCAAGAAAAAACTCGCACTCTCATGCGACATTGCCCAGGACAGCGTTATCGAAGCGCTTGACGCACCAAGCATCTATGCGGTACCCATGAGCTTTCTGCAGCAGAATATCCTCACCCCGATCGCCAAGGAACTCGAACTCGGAGAGCTTGTGCCGGATATGGAGCAGTGGGACTCACTGGTCAAAAAGATCGTCTCGCCGCAGAAAAAAGTGACCATCGGTTTTGTCGGGAAATACCTTGAACTCAAAGAGTCGTACAAATCGCTGACCGAAGGGCTCATCCATGCCGGTGCGCATCTCGATACCCGCGTCAACATCTGCTGGGTTGACTCCGAAGAGATCGAATCGCGCGGTGCGGCCGAGCTGCTGAGCGATTGCGATTCGGTTCTGGTCGCCGGTGGATTCGGCGCGCGCGGCGTTGAGGGCAAAATCAGGGCCATTGAATATGCCCGCACCCAGCGCGTTCCCTATCTGGGCATCTGTCTGGGCATGCAGCTTACCCTTGTCGAGTTCGCCCGCAATGTGCTCGGTTACGAAGATGCCAACTCCATCGAATTCAACGAAGAGACGACGCATCCGATGATCTATCTGATTGAAAACTTCATCAACCAGTTGGGTGACAGCGAACTGCGTACGCATGAGTCTCCGATGGGCGGTACGCTGCGTCTGGGCGAATACCCGTGCGAGACCAAACCGGGATCGCATCTGGCCGAAGCTTACGGCAACGCGCCGCTGATTTTCGAACGCCACCGCCACCGATACGAAGCCAATCCTACCTATCGCGAAGCGCTTGAAAATGCGGGTATGGTCGTGACCGGCGAATCGCACGGTCTGATTGAAGCCGTTGAGATCGTCGATCATCCGTGGTTCCTCGGTGTGCAGTTTCATCCGGAATTCACCTCCCGTCTTCAGACGCCAAACCCCGCGATTCTGGCATTTGTCAAGGCGACGCTGAGCGATGTCGAAAACGCCTGATGTCCCCCTGCTCGACAAGCAAGGGCTCATAGAGAAGCTTTCGCGCCGTTTTGCCGGGCAGCACAGCCGCCTCTCGGACATTCCCCACCCCTCACTGCTGCACGACGCCGAACATGCGGTCGCAAGGCTCGTCAAGGCGATTCATCAGGGAGAACGCATCGTGCTGGTGGGTGATTACGATGTCGACGGTGTGACCTCCACCGCGTTATGCGTGCTCTTTTTTCGTGAGATCGGCTATCCGCTTGAAGCCATCATCCCCAACCGTTTCAGCGACGGTTACGGGGTGTCACCAAAGATTCTCGAGCGCATCGAAGCGGATGTCATCTTTACGGTAGATAACGGCATTACCGCCGTGGAAGCCGCTGCTATCTGCAAAGAGCGCGGTATCGATCTGATTATCACGGATCACCATACGCCCTCCGATACGCTTCCGGACGCTTATGCCATCGTCAATCCCAAACTTCCGGCGTGCCGCTACCCCGTAAAGGAGATCTGCGGGGCGCAGGTTGCATGGCTGCTGATGGGTCTTTTGAAACAGGAACTCGGCGCCAATGTGGACATGGGGCAGTACCTTGAACTGCTCGCACTGGCGGTCGTAGCAGATGTCATGCCACTCATCGGCATCAACCGCGCCATCGTGCAGGCGGGATTGAGACAGATGATGCAGAGTCCGCGCCCCGCATCGGTCATCATTCGGGAATTTCTGAATAAAAGCCGTATCACGTCCGAAGACATCGGCTTCCAGATCGCGCCGCGGATCAACTCCGCCGGGCGGATGGAAGAGGCATCCATTGCCATGAAGTTTCTGGTAGCGGAAGATGAAGATACGGCATTTGGACAGTTTGAGCTGCTGAGTCGCCTGAATGACCTTCGCAAGGCGACCGAAGCCGAAACGACGGAAGAGGCGACGTTACATGTAAACCATGAAGACCGCATCATCGTTGTTGCGGGCCGGGGGTGGCATGAAGGCGTGGTGGGCATTATTGCGGCACGTCTGGTGCAGCATTTCGGGCGTCCGGCCATTGTACTGAGCATCGAGGGCGACCGTGCGAAGGGAAGCGCACGCTCGCTGGGCGAGGTCGATATTTTCGAACTGATCGCTTCGCAAGGGGAACTGCTCCAGAAGTTCGGCGGTCATAAAATGGCTGCCGGACTGACGCTGCATGTCGATGACGTGGACCTCTTCCGCGAAGCGATCAACCGGGAAGCGGCCATGCTTGAGGATGATGCCTTCCTTCCTGCCGAAGAGATTCTCGGTGCCATGGAGAGTGACGAGATCGACTTTGAACTTCTGGAGATTCTGGAGCGTTTCGAACCCTATGGCGAAGCGAATCCCCGGCCGCGTTTTCTGGCCAAGGATGCCGAGGTGTTAAGCGTTAGACTTTTCGGTGCCGAACGGACGCACAGCCGCGTGAACCTGCGCTTTAGCCCCTATGAGCGCCAGAGCCACGAACTGCTGGCGTTTCGGGAAGTGCTCAGTGTTCCCGATGATCGCCGCATGACCTGCAGCTATACCATTAACAAAAACGAGTTTAACGGACGCGTTTCGATCCAGCTCATGATCGAGCGGATCTATTAGGCGTCTTCAAAAAGCTCAATCAGCATGAAGTGCGCTCCCATCGGGTCCTGAACGACGACGAAATCACCGACGCCCTCGGCTTCCATAATCTCCGTTGCAATCGTACCTCCAAGGTTTTCAAGGCGTTCGAGCGCTTCATCAAGATCGTCCACCTGAAAATAGATGGCCCAGTGGGGCGGGACTCCTTCCCACTCTTCCTGAATCTGCAGCATACCGCCTACCGCGTCGCCCTGATGTTTGAACTCCGTATAGAGCATGCTCTCTTCGGCAATGGGGTAGCTTTCACGCTGCCAGCCGAAGAGGGCACTGTAAAAATTTCCGGCTGCTTCGGTATTGTCAACGTAGAGTTCGTTCCAGCCGATGGCACCCTCTTCAAGAATACGGACGGATGAAGCCTGATGGGATTCCCAAAGTGCCATGACGGCACCTTCGGGATCCTGAATCAGTGCCATTCGGCCCGCTTCCATCACATCCATCGGGTCCATAATGATGTCGCCGCCGAGTGCCGCAGCCCTCTCGCAGACGGCATCGATGTCATCGACGGCGATATAGCTTTGCCAATAGGAAGAAGCACTTTCCGCTTCGGCATCATCCATCTCGTACATGGCGCATACCGGCACGGCATCTTTAAGAAGCATGATATAGGGCATCTCGCCATCCGTAGGCACTTCCTGTACCTGCCATTCAAAAAGGCCGCAATAAAATACTTTGGCGATTTCCGTATTGGTTGTAGCCAGATCGGCCCAACAGAAAAATCCTTCATCGAAACGGGTAACTACTGCCATGATGCTTTCCTTGTGTTAAAGTAGGCGACTATCATAGCATGGAGATATATGCGGCGGGTTACAGGCGCTTAAAAGAGAACGTAGTATAATTGGAGACCTTCCAACGGAGTGGGTTATGACGCAGAATCACTATAACGTTATCATCGTCGGCGGCGGTATTTCGGGCGCGGCGCTCTACTATGAACTCGGACGCTACACTGATGTTCAGAAAATCTGTCTGCTTGAGAAGTACGAGTCGCTTGCTATGCTCAACTCAAACGGTTCGGCCAATTCCCAGACCATTCACTGCGGCGATATCGAGACTAACTATACGCTTGAAAAAGCCAGAAAGGTAAGCCGGACCGCCAAAATGGTTGAAAAATACTGCCTTCAGTACGGCTATGAGAACAAGATTCTCTTTTCGCACCAGAAGATGGCCATCGGCGTGGGGTTCGAAGAGGCCAAGTTTATAAAAAAACGTTACGCGGAGTTCAAAGAGCTTTACCCCTACATTGAGTTTTATGACAAGGATAAAATCAGGGAGATCGAGCCCGCGCTCATCTATGACGAGAACGGCAGGGAACGCGAAGAGGATGTTGTGGGCATGGGAGCGCAGGGACAGTGGACCACGGTCGATTTCAAGGCGCTCTCCGACAGTTTCATTGACAATACGCTCAAGCTTGAGGATAAGATCACCGATATCTTTTTTAATTCCGAAGTCAAACAGATTCAGAAGCTCGGCTCCATGTTTCACCTCGAAACCGCGCGCGGGCATCACTTCACGGCTGATTTTGTTGTCGTCAATGCCGGTGCGCACAGCCTCTATCTGGCCCACAAAATGGGGTACGGACTGCAATATGCGACCCTTCCGGTGGCGGGAAGCTTCTACGTCTCGACCAGGAAGATTCTTAATGGCAAGGTCTATATGGTGCAAAACCCGAAACTCCCTTTCGCCGCGCTGCACGGCGATCCGGATATTCTCTTAAACGGTTACACCCGTTTCGGGCCGACGGCGCTGGTATTACCGAAGCTCGAGCGTTTTCACGGCAATAAAACGATTATCGACTTCTTCAAAACACTGCGGCCGGATGTGCATATTTTCAAGATTTTCTACGATCTGCTCAAAGACAGCGATATCCGCAACTATATTCTCAGGAACTTTCTTTTCGAATTGCCGTACTTCAATAAAAAACTCTTTATCAAGGATGCCCGAAAAATTGTTCCCTCTTTACAGGAGGAGGATATCAAATATGCCAGCGGTTTCGGCGGGGTGCGGCCTCAGGTGCTGGACAAAAAGAGCGAAAAGCTGATGCTCGGCGAAGCTTCCATCAACACCGGCGAGGGGATCATTTTCAACATGACCCCCTCGCCGGGAGCAACAAGCTGTCTGGGCAACGGCATTCGCGATGTCGCCATCATCAGCGAATTTCTGGGTCTCAATTTTGACGAAGCCGCCTTCAAGCGCGAGCTGACCGACGACAAGGAGTAATCGATGAAAAAATTGCTTTATATCACCGACCAGCAGGAGTACAGCGAGCACGGCACCATCGGCGCGCTCTTTCACGGCTATCTGAAACAGTATCTGGAAGTCAATGTCGTCTATCTGACCAAGTACAAGCACAGTTTTCAGATCAAGGGCGATGATTTCGTGGTACCGGCGCATCAAACGAAAGATATCATTGCCTACCTCGAGCGTCAGTGCATCGACATAGCGGTGTATGATTACATCTTTGTCCGCAATAACCAGCACATCCTCAAAACGGTGCTGCACTACCGCGAAAAGTACCGTTACAAAGTGGGCTTTCGAACCTCTTTCGCCAAATCGACCGAAGCGTATGAAAAGGCGAAGCTTGAAGGTGCCGGAATGCTCAAGACGATGCGGGTCAGGTTCGGGAACTGGACGAAAGACCGCCTCATCAACAAGGTCGATATCTTCATGCCGACCTCCACGCAGATGCAGAAGGTCTTTTATCCGGACATTACATGTAAGGTTTATCCGCTGCTCACGGCGCTTAATCCGGCGACAATGAACGTGCGCGAGATTCGCAACGATGGCGTGCGCCGTTTCATCTACGTCGGGTCGCTTGACCGGCTGCGCGAATTCGAGGTGGTGCTCGATGCGTTCAACAGTCTCGCTAGGGCGCCGTGGCATCTGAGCGTATCGGTCTATAACCCGAGTACCATCAAAGAGCTGCTAAAGGTTTACCCAAAAATCCGTGACAAAGTGACCATTGTCGATGCCGACGAACTTGCCGCCATCAAGGCGCAGGTATGCGCTTCGGATGTCGGACTCGCGCTTCTTCCCAACCGCGAACTCTACAACAATGCCCTCTCTGCCAAGGTGGTTGACTACTACGGCTGCGCCGTTCCCGCGCTGCTGAGCGACAACGCCAAGAACCGCAGCATTTTTGATGAGAACAGCGAAGCGTGGTTCGCACCTTTTAACAGCCGTGCCATAGCCGAAAAGCTGAAGATGCTGATTGAAACGGATGAAACCATACTGGTTGAAGCGGGTAGAAAAGGGCAGCAGAAACTGATGGATCTCGAACGCAACTATGAGGTGATGGCCAAGAAACTCTATGAAGAGCTGGAGCAGCTGTAGCAGGCTGCAACCCGTCACTTTCTCCGAAATTCCCCTTAAAACTTTCTAAACCGGATTTCCAACACGTAGCGCTTCAAAACAGTTCGGATAGACTGCAATCAAAAAAATGGGAGAATACTCATGACACGACAGGATGCTATTCGGGGAAGTTTTTTCGGAGCCATCGCCGGGGATGCGCTTTGTTTGGGGAGCCATTACGAGTACGATGCACAAAAAATACATGCGGTGTATGGCGGTAAAGCGATTGAAAGGTATATGTCTCCGGGAGAGATGATGGGCGGTACGACACACGGCATCGGATGGGGGCGCCAGAACTATCATCCGGGGAAAAAAGCGGGAGGCACGACGGATTACGGTGATTACAATATTGTCATTCTGGAACATCTCGCCGCAACTTCCGAGCCGCCGCGTACTTTCAGCGTAGCCGCGCTGATACCCCACTGGATGAACCGTCTGGAAAATGGCTGGGGCTCATGGATCTGCACAATGACCAAAGAGACCTACAGCCAGATCAAACGGGGCGTTCCGGTTGAACGGCTCGGCGGGATTTCCAATGCAATGGCCATCCGGCATGTGGCGGCATACGGCTACTATGAAAGCGAAGAGGAGATTGTCGACGTCGCGCGTAAAGCCATGTTTACCCATACGAATTCCGAAGCACTCGACGGAGGCGAATTTTTTGCCCGTGTGACCTTCAGGGTACTTCACGGCAGTGCGCCGAAAGAGGCGGTTGAAGATGTAGCCGTGCAGATGGGCGGGTTTATCGAGGCCAAAGTCAGACAGGCCATGGCAAAAGTGAAAGAGGCGACCGACCCGGATACGCCACTCAGCCGGGAGCCTTTTGCCGATGATTTGGCCCTGACAAGCATGGCACGGCTTTGGGATATCGGCCGCTCCGAACCCATTCGCGTCGGCAAGGCCAGTCCGACAGAGGGCACGCTTCCCGGAGCCGTCTATTTTATTTTAAAATATGCGGATGACGACGACGGTCTCAAACACGCCCTTCAGGCCAATGCAATGGTAGGCGGCGATAATGCGTCGCGTGCCATCGCCATTGGTATGGTTCTCGGTGCGTACCGGGGTATCGACGCACTTCCCGAGTCATGGAAAGTGTCGCTTGAACAGTGGGAGTACTGCAATACGCTGCTCAACAGGTTGCCGCTGCTTCGCTAGGCGTTCACCACGTCCGCAGCCGGGATGAAACGGGTGTGAATCTCAGGGTGGCAGGCTTACATGTAAAGGTGATCCAGTGTGCTATAATCACTGCATGATTGCAATAAAAAGCCGCTGGGCTGGCTCCCTTTTTTTCTATGTGTTGATGGGGTGTTCCGAACCCGGCGGGCTTCCCTATACCCTCGAATTTACAGAAACGGGTGTAGGGCAGCTCTCTGCCCAGACCCGTTTTGAAGAGCGTGCCGTAGGCGCATTGCTGCCCGGTTTCGAGGCACAGCGTTACAGCCGCTTCATCGAGGGTAAAAGTCAGAGCGTTATTTTGGTACGTCGCGGCGATGTAGCGCAGTTATGGATCTATCCGACTGCAGACGGTGAGTTCATTGAACGGATCGAAAGTGCGCTGACCCCGGAGAAAGTGTGGCAGCGCCATGATTGAGGGAAGGCGTCTGTGCCATCTCGGTGTCGGCATCATACGTCTTGAAAGCGTTGAAGGGATGCGCCTTTGTGCCGTCACAAAGGATCAGCGGCTGCTGATGATCGATGCCGCGACGGGTGCCATAACGCAGCAGTTTGCCCTGACGCATCCCCAAAGTGACCCCGAACGCATCGCGCTGACACCTGATGCGTCGTATCTGGCCAGTGCGCACGCGGGCCATATCGATCTTGTTGCGCTCGAATCGCATAAATTGCTGCATCGGCTCAGTCTGCCGCCGCATATACCGCAGGTTCTGGCCTTTGATACGCGCTCGCGCTATCTGATTGTCGGAACGGATACCGGACGTCTGTGGCTCTGGGAGCGCGAGCACAAAGAGCCGCTGACGCGTCTGGGCTCGTTTCCGGAACATACCCATAAAATGATTTTGCCGCGTCACAATTTCGTCTCGGCCATTGCGACACTGGGCAACCTTTGCGCGGCGGCGGGTTACGGCGATTCGGTACTGGTGCTCAACCTCTCGACGCTGGGACACTCCAAGCGGCTCTATCCGGGGCGTTCGCGTATCAACGTGATGCGTTTTGTCGATGAGCGGCACCTGCTGCTGGGCAACAGTGAGGGCAAGGTGAGCAAACTTTTTTTACTGGAACGCCGTCCCCACCTGCAAATTTCCGCCTCTGTCGGTGCCATCCGGCATCTGGAAGTTCTCGGCGGCGGCCGCTATGCGCTGGCGGCATCGGATCAGCGCTATATCGCGCTGCTCGATATCGAGAAAATGGAGCTGATCGAGGCACACCATATTGTTACGGCGGAGAAAATCGCGGACATGGCGCTCGGTGCGGACAACCAACTTTACATTGCCATGCAAAACGGTGTCATTGAAATCGTGGCGCTGATGCCGGAAAACCGGCTGCGCGAATGGGTGGAAAACAGGCGCTACGAAGCGGCCTACGCGCTTTGCGATGCTGCACCCATGCTCAAAGAGAGCCCGTGGTACGAGCAGCTTGAAAGCTACTTTGAGAACTCTTTCGCCAAGGCACGCACTTTCCTGCTTAAAGGGAATGAAGCCGCGGCAAGGCTCCTGCTGGATCCCTTCGCAAAAGTCGCTTCGAAAAAACGGCGGATTTCCGAACTTTTCTATGCGTTCGTCCACTACCCGAGATTGCAGTTTCTTTTGGGAAACCGGCGTTTAGGAGCGGCGTACGGTTTGATGGAGCAGTATCCGCCGCTAAAGCATACTGCCGACGCGCGGCGTATTGAAAAAGAGTGGGATGAGCGTTTTCATGATGCCCAGGCGGCCATGCTGCGTCAGGATGAGCAGGGCGCCAAAGCGCTCTTGCAGCCTTTTGCCACCGTGGCCCAAAAGAGTGCGCTGATACGGCTGGTTTTTGAACTTTCGCAGGAGATACGCGATTTTTCCATGGCGGTCGCAACGAATGATTTTGATACGCTCCACCGCCTCTCCCTGCGTTTTCCCACGCTAAAAGCGCTGCCTTCGTACCAGCGGGTTCTCTCCCAGAGCGAAGGGTATGTGGAGCAGATCGTCACGGCGCTTAAAGCGGATGATTTTGATACGGCGGCCTCTACCGCCGCGCTGCTGCGCGAAGTACCGCATCTGAAACAACAGAGTGAGCGGATCGAGAGGCTTATTGAGCAGAGTCGATATCTTCTCGAGTGGCAAGCCGAGGGAAAGATACGCGCCTGTCTTGAACTGCTTGATGCCCATCTGGAACTTTCGATTCTGCCGCGTGCGGTGCTGCTTGAATCGCAGTGGCAGCAGCGTATGGCACGGTGCGAAAAAGCGGCTTTCAACGCCGATGCCAAACGGATCGCGACGCTGATGGCACCGCTCATGCCGCTGGAGTCGCGTCAGGAGAAAGTGGGTATTTTGCTGCGGCTGGCGTACCGGCTGCAGATTGAGCACGCGCGCGGCGACCGGGAACGCTTTGAAAGGGGCGTACGCAACTATCTCGAAATTTTCGGTGTTGACAGCGAAATCAGAACTCTTGCGGGGAATCCGGAAGCGCTCAGGAGTGCCGCACATCAGAGTCGTGATGTCTGGCTGCGCTATCATGCCCGGTTACCGGAATTTATCTGCGAGACGTTATAATGGGCCTTACATGTAAGGATGGAGACAGGGTATGAGTGGACTGTTTATCGAATTTCGCGATCCGTTGTTCGGCATTATCGTCTTTTTTATACTGGTTTTTATCGTCGCCTTTTTCAGTTACTGGTGGGGACGTTATAAGCTCAAAGGCGATGAACGGACCATGGAGCGTTTTGCCGCGCAGTTTCATAAACTGCCCAGCGAAGCAGAGCTCAAATCACTGATACTGCATGGTGGCCTTTCGAATAAATCGTGGATGCTGCTCGCCCATGCTTATGAAAAAAGCGGCGATTACGAGAAGGCCATCGAGATATATCAGAGCCTCATCGAGCTTACGACCGACCCTATAAAGCGGCGTGACATCATGCTGATGCTCGGGCAGATCTACTTCAAAGCAGGTTTTCTGGAGCGTTCCAAAGAGATTTTCCTTCAGATTCTCAAGACCCATCCGCGTACGCCTCAGGCGCTGGAATCGCTCCTTCTGGTTTATGAGTACCTCAAGGCGTACGACAAGGCGATGGAGGTGCTTGAACCGCTCGAAGAGCTTGGCATTGAGGCGACTAAAGACAAGATTTATCTCAAAGTACGCGCCCTGATGCAGGCATCCGGAAAGAGTGTTGAAGAGAAGATCCATACGCTGCTGCACGAGTACAAAGCGCACTACAAACTGCCCTACCTGACGTATGAATATCTCTTTCGGCACAATCCCGCACTGGCATGGCAGCATCTGGACCAGTCGCAGTGCGAACGCATTGCCGACATCCTCTGGAACGTAGAGAGCGAAAACCTCGATTTGGATATAATTTCAGCCAACGGCTACCTGCGTGAACTCTACAGCGCACGCGGTGATATCGCAAGGGCCGAGGGCAGCAATGTCTTTGAACTCGATGTGCTCATCAAGCTGCGCCGCAGCGGTGCAAAGGGGGCGACTTTGCAGTTTGAGTACCTCTGCCGCGAATGCAAACAGGTGTTTCCTTTTGCTTTTCACCGCTGTCCGAGCTGCCACAGCATCGATTCGGTGATCAGTGAGCCGATACTGACCAAGGATATCTTTGAAGAAAATCACTCTTTTCAGTGACGGTTCCGCGCTGGGGAATCCCGGTCCGGGCGGTTTTGGCACGATTCTGCGCTATAACGGCAACGAACGCATTATCAGCGGCGGCGAAGCGCATACCACCAACAACCGCATGGAGCTGCGCGGCGTCATCGAAGGACTGCGCGCACTCAAAGAGCCATGCGAGGTCGAGATCGTGAGCGATTCGAGTTATGTTGTCAAAGGCATCAACGAGTGGCTGGAGAACTGGGTGAAGCGCCGTTTCGCCAAGGTCAAAAACCCCGACCTCTGGCAGGATTACATCGCCGCATCGCAGGGGCACCGCATCAGTGCGACCTGGGTACGCGGCCATGACGGCCATGAAGAGAACGAACGTTGCGATCTGATCGCGCGCGGCGAAGCCGAACAACAAAAACAAGGAGGACAGAGTGGATGAATTGAATGCACTGCAACAGCGGTTGGGATACACCTTTAAAGATATCAAGCTCCTTATTGAAGCGCTGACACACAAGAGTTACAAGCAGCCCTACAATAATGAGCGTTTGGAGTTTCTCGGAGACGCCGTACTGGATCTGGTAGTGGGGGAGTACCTGTTTAAAAAGTTTCCCCGGCATGATGAGGGAAAGCTCTCCAAAATGCGGGCCTCTCTGGTCAACGAAGAGGGGTTCACGCGTCTGGCCAGCGCTATTGATCTGGGACGTTTTATCTACCTCTCCAATGCGGAAGAGAACAATCGCGGGCGTACGAAACCCTCCCTGCTCTCCAATGCGTTTGAAGCGGTAATGGGTGCAATCTATCTGGAAAGCGGACTCGAACAGGTAGCGCGCATTACCATCAAACTTCTGGATGAGAACTATGACGAACTCACGCTCGATTCGCTCTTCAAAGATTACAAAACCTCTTTGCAGGAGCTGACACAGGCGCATTTTGGCACCACGCCGGAGTATCAGCTGATGCACAGCCGGGGGCCGGATCATCTCAAGGAGTTTGAGATCGCCGTGCGGATCGACGGTAAAACCTACGCTTCCGCGATAGGAAAAAGCAAGAAAATAGCACAGCAGGAGGCGGCGAAAATCGCACTGGAACTGTTGCAGAAGGAGCTGTTATGAACCGATTCGGCGAACGCTTCAGCTTTACGACATTCGGGGAGTCCCACGGCAAGGCGATCGGCTGTGTGGTTGATGGCGTGCCCGCCGGACTCTCCATTGACGAGGCGTACATCCAGAGCGAGCTTGACCGTCGCAAACCGGGACAGAATGCTTATGCCACAGGGCGTAAAGAGGGCGATGAAGTCGAGATTCTCAGCGGCGTGTTTGAGGGAAAAAGTACCGGAACCCCCATTGCGATGGTGATCTTCAACACCAACCAGAAGTCCAAAGACTACGAAAACGTCAAAGACCTCTTCCGTCCCGGACATGCCGATTTTACCTATTTTCACAAATACGGCCTGCGCGACTACCGCGGCGGCGGACGTTCGAGCGCGCGCGAGACGGCGGCGCGGGTAGCTGCCGGGGCTATCGCCAAACTGATGCTTAAGCAGCTGGGCATTACATGTAAGAGCGGTGTGTGCGACATTGCCGGAATCGGCAGCGGTGTGAGCGACTATGAATTTGCCCGTACAAGCGAGATCTATGCGCTCGATCCCGAAGCGGAAGCAGCGCAGAAAAGGGCGGTTCTTAAAGCCAAGGAGGCGCATGATTCGGTCGGCGGCGTCGTACGCGTCAGCATTACGGGTGCGCCCGTCGGACTCGGCGAGCCGATGTACCGCAAGCTTGACGGCGCGCTTGCCGATGCGATGATGGGAATTAACGCCGCCAAAGCCGTGGAGATCGGCGACGGCATGGCGAGTGCCAAAAGTCATGGCAGCGATAACAACGACCCTATCCGAAGCGGCGGATTTTCGAGCAACCATTCCGGAGGGATTCTCGGCGGTATCAGCAACGGCGACGAGATTGTCATCAAGGTTCATTTCAAACCGACACCCTCCATTTTCAAGACGCAGCAGACAGTGACGGCGCAGGGCGAAGAGATCGATTTTTCGCTCAAAGGGCGTCATGACCCCTGTGTCGCCATTCGCGGTTCGGTGGTGTGCGAATCGATGGCGGCGCTGGTGATTGCCGATATGGTACTGCTCAATATGGGACGCCGCATGGACGGGGTCGTCAACTACTACCGCGCGTAGTTTTTCTTTAAGGAGTCGTTATGCTCGACTGGAGTCAGACGTACGCCGCCATCTGGCGGGCCAAAAAAGGAGCGCTCAGGGCGGTTAGCGCCATTGATCCGATCCGGCTGGACGATCTGGTCGGGATCGAACATCAGAAAAACGCCCTGCTTGAGAATACGCGCCGTTTTGTAGAAGGCAAACCCGCCAATAACGCTTTGCTCTGGGGTGCGCGCGGCACGGGGAAATCGTCGCTCATCAAAGCGCTGCTCAACACCCTCGCACCTGAAGGGCTGCGGCTCATTGAAATGGACCGCGAAGATCTTGACGACCTGATTGACATCGCAGACGACATACGCGCGCTTCCCTACCGTTTCATTCTTTTTTGCGACGATCTCTCGTTCGAAGAGGGCGAGCAGGGCTACCGCGGGCTCAAGCGGATTTTGGAAGGTTCCATCGAGGCACCGCCCCAAAACCTGCGCATTTATGCCACCTCAAACCGCCGCCATCTGGTTCCCGAATTTACTTCTGACAATGTCGGAACCCGTGTCGGCAGCGACGGAGAGATCCATTACGGAGACAGCGTCGAAGAGAAAATCTCGCTGAGTGACCGCTTCGGCCTCTGGCTCTCTTTTTATCAGGGTTCGCAGGAGGAGTACCTCTTTATTGTCAACTCCTATTTCCCGAACTATCAGGGTGATCCCGAACTGTTGCGGCGCGAAGCACTCCGTTTTGCACAGCATCGCGCCAGCCGCAGCGGTCGTACCGCCAAGCAGTTTTACAACTATTTTTCCGGATTGCGTAGCAGCGACTATTGACCGGAAATAGTCCTTTCGGAAAATCCAGGTATGATATTAATGGCTTTTGTATTGAAATAGCTTATGTTTATTATAAATATTGTAACGAGGTACTATAATAAAAATTCTGTTGTGAATCATTATGTGTCAGCGGAACATCTTTCATCGATGATGACAGATCTTAATTTGAAACTGGAACAGTTCAGGACATAGAAAATTTGACGTTGTCGGTCTGGAAATGGCCGGCAAAATGCTCTAAGAATCAGACAATTAAATTTCAGCGGGTAACCTTGTAAAAGTGTTCGCATTGACAAGTGCCTTATATTTGCACTAACATGAGCTATTAGCTAACAATAACCGGTAGTTTACGCTGGAGAGGTAGAAGTATGGCTACAAAATCAGAGCTTGCCCGCATCGTTGCCGAAGAACGAATTCGGTATAAGGCACTGCTTCAATTAGCTGGAGATGGTGTTCATATTGTTGATGCCGCAGGCAAATTGATCGAGTTTAGTGACTCTTTTGCTGCCATGCTGGGATACACAAACGAAGAAATGGCGCAGCTTCAGGTTTCAGACTGGGATATGCGTTACGCTCCTCAGGAACTTCCCGCTTTTATCATTTCGATGCTCGAAGGAACATCAAGTTTTGAAACACGCCATCGCCGTAAAGACGGCAGTGTGATTCATGTCGGGGTGACGGCAAAAGGTATTGAATTGGGCGGAGAACTCTATCTCTATGCTTCTTCGCGCGATATAACAGCGCAAAAACAGGCCCAGGAAGAGATATACAACCACAATGCTTCTTTGGAAATTCTGCTCAATTCCACACATGAAGGGCTTCTGGTATTTGATACGACCCGTCACTGTATCAAAGCAAACAGGGCTGCTGCAGAGCTGTTGGGCTATGAACTTGATGAACTTTACGGCAAGCATATTCTGCATCATGTGGCAGATGAGTCGCTCGATCTTGTAAAGGCCAAGGCCCAAATGGAGATCACACCTCCTTTCGAAGGGATGCTAAAACGTAAAGATGGTTCTCATATCGAAGTCCTGCTTCGCGGCAGAGATCTGCATCTTTGGTCCCAGGATGTCAGACTCGTCGGTATTTTGGATATTACCGAATTTAAAAACGCCCAGCGCCAGATAGAACAGATGGCACTCTATGACGTGCTTACCGGTTTGCCCAACCGTCACTACCTGCACGAAGCACTTGAGCGTTCCATAGCACGGTGCAAACGGTTCGGTTTTTATGGAGCCTTGCTCTTTATTGATCTGGACCATTTCAAGACTATCAACGACACGCGCGGTCATGAAGTAGGTGATCAGGTGCTTGTTGAAGTTGCGAAGCGTATGAAAAACTCAATCCGCGGAAATGATATTGTTTTCAGAATCGGTGGGGATGAGTTTGTGATATTGGTTGAAATTCCCAAAAAAGAGACTGCAGGGGCGAATCATGCTGTAGAGCAGATGGCAGTGCATCTTGTCGAAATGTTACATGCACCTATGGAGCTTGGCGATGATCAGTTTTACCTGTCGGGAAGTATCGGCATTGTTCTGATCAGCGGAGAGGAAAATGCGGGCGACCTGATGAAGTTTGCCGATTCTGCCATGTACCGGGCGAAGCATCAGGGACGCGACACTTTCTGTTTTTTTGATCCGAAAGTTCAGAATCGACTTGAAGAACGTATGATGTTGACCAGAAAGCTCCGCGAGGCTATCCACGATCAGGGAATTATGATCTACTGCCAGGAACAGGTCTATTATGATCAGGCACCGGTTGTCGTGGGAGCGGAAGTACTGCTGCGATGGTATGACGAGCAGCTTGGCTGGATTCCCCCTTCGCGGTTTATTCCACTGGCCGAAGAGAGCGGACTCATCATTTTGCTTGGATCTTTTGTGCTTGAAGAGGGAATGAAACTGCTTGAACAGTGGAGTCACGAGAGTGAAAAATGTCAACGGCGTCTCTCAATCAATATCAGTCCACGCCAGTTTGAACGTGAAGATTTTGTTGAAAATATCCATACCTCTTTAAAGCATTTCACATTTGATCCTGCAAAGCTGAGGCTGGAGATTACCGAGGGGCTTCTGATTGAGAACATGGAGAATGCCAGAAACAAAATCGACGAGTTGAAAGAACTGGGTATCAGTCTTTCGATTGATGATTTCGGGACCGGGTACTCTTCGCTCTCCTACCTTAAAAACCTGCCGCTGGATGAACTTAAAATCGATCAAAGTTTTGTGCATTCCATTTCAGAACATTCAAAAGACAATATTTTGATCAATACGATCATTTCAATCGGGCATCAGTTTGGGCTGGAAGTGATTGCCGAAGGGGTCGAGAATGAGCAGCAGCTTCAAAAGCTGCTTGAAATGGGATGCCGGAATTTTCAGGGCTTCCTCTTCGCCAGACCGCATCCTGTCGAAGCGCCATAAACTGGGGAGGGTGTAGCCTAGAGGGGATCGACTACATTATCTGATTCGGATACGACAAACCATATGGGACTGATGCAGAGCGTGTTGTGATACGCACCGTTTTGAAACGCCCATGTGGTATTGACGGTTTTAAGATCGATTGTGTGATTCTGCACCGAATCGATGGCACTCTGGAGTTTGAGTTTCGGATTGCCTTTGGAGATCATGTACTTGCCGCCGCTGCTACTCATCGCCTCGCCCTCGTGGTTGATAAAGAGCGACCAGGAGCGAAGAGAAATTCTATCTGCTAGTTCAGAAGCATCGCCGCCGTCGCGTACGAAACGTTCAATATCGCTCCATGAAGCCACGCGGGCACCCTCACCAAAGGCATCCACACACGACTGCTCCTGTGCGGCCGGATCGGTCCACGAACTGCTCTGCTGCGAGACAGCGAAACTGCTGATATGCGGTGCGCGTTCATCTACTTCAATCATGTAGTTTGTCATATTGTTGTGCTCGTTGATCTCTGCGTAGACATTCTCGCTGTCGACCTTGATGCCCAGATAATAGTGCCCCGGCGTCATACCGGCCGGAATGGCAAGTGATTCGGGAAATCTGAACAGGTTCTGATTACCGGTGATTCTGACTTTTGTTTTACCCAGTTCGATAAAGTCTTCGGTATTGCTGAAGGTCATATTGAATCGCGGTGTCAGAAAGAACGTCACACTCACAGGCGTGGTGATCATGCCTTCACGGCTGTAGATCTCATAGGTGTTGCGGGGCAGGTTCTGTAGCGGTGTGTAGGTGCCGCTTGAATAGGAGTACATCGAGACACTCAGATCGGGTGTGGCATAGTTGAAGTATTTGCCCGCGTCGTAACTGGTTGTCAGATCGATTTTGCTGACATCCGCCGCACCAAGTGCGCCTGCCATCATGCCTGCTGCCAGAAGAGAAGTTGCCAGAGCTTTCATTGTTTATCCTTTTTTTGCCTCTTTCGAAGCGTTTTTTTGATTTGCTTGAGAGAAGTGTAGAATGGAGGTGTGAGATATCTGTGAGCTTACAGATAAGTATTAAATCAATAATGATTATCAATAAAATAATCACTTAAGCTTTCATTGAATATGATTCCGATAACAATTATCAAAAGGAATCATCATGACCTTCAGACCTTCACTCTTTTTGTCGTCACTCTCCGTGGCAGCAGTGCTCGCACTCAGCGGCTGTGGCGGAGGCGGTGGATCGTCTTCCAAAAGCAGCGTCGGCGAAACCGAAAAACGCACACTTCTGGGTAGCTATGCCGATGCGGCGCGCAGTACCATCAATGTAGCCCTTCAGGATGCCAAAGCACTTCAAAACGCCATTGCTGCCTTTACGGCCAATCCGACCCAGACGACAATGAACGCGGCCAAAAACGCATGGCTGGCATCACGCGAGAGTTACGGTGTCACGGAGATTTTCCGGCTTAGTAACGGCCCGATTGATGCCGAAGCGGGGTGGGTGGCCGAGGCTTACGGCGCACCGGAAGGGCAGATCAACGCATGGCCGCTCGATGAGAACATGATCGACTATACGGTTGATGAAAACGGCGCGACGACATCGGGCAACATTATTGATGCGGAGGGCACCTTTACGCCAGAAGGCGATGAGAGCGAGAGTGTTAATGTCGCCACCATCACCGCCGAAGCACTGGCCGCACTTAATGAAAACGGCGGCGATGCGAATGTCGCTACGGGCTATCACGCCATCGAGTTTCTGCTCTGGGGGCAGGATCAGGACTATAACAGCTTTATTGCCGATACGGTGACCAACGGCGCCATGACGGCGGGGCAGCGTCCGCTGGAAGACTACACCTCCAACGCGCACGCCGAGCGCCGCAAAGCCTACCTGAATGCGGCGGCTTCGCTGCTGGTGGAAGACCTGAGCCGCGTCGCGTCTGCATGGGAGACAACAGCTTCAACCAACTGTCAGAGCGATGCGACGGGTTGTTACCGTGCGGCACTTCTGGGAACCCTTGGCGGCAGTGACGCGTCAAAAAACATTGCCGCAGATACGGCGCTGCGCGACATTATCAGCGGTATGGGACTCTTTATCAAGTCCGAACTGGCCAACGAGCGTATCGCCGTGGCGGTGCTTACTCCGAGCGAAGAGGATGAACACTCCTGCTTCTCCGACAACACCCATCGCGATATTGCGCTGAACTATCAGGGTTTTAAAAACGTGCTAAAAGCGGGCAGTCCGAGTCTTTACAGTCTCAGTGACGCTTCCACGCGCAGCAAGATCGACGCGCTGATCACTTCAATCGACGCCAAAGTGGCCGTTGTGGATGAAACGGCGAAAACACGCATGCATTTTGACTATCAGATCATGAGTGGCAGCGATACGGCGCAGACCATCAAGGATATGAAAAACGAGATGCGCGATCTGGGTGATTTGATGGTGGAAGTAGCGGGAGCGCTGGAAATCAACCTCTCCACTTCTGATGTCACCGACTCAGAGGAAACACAGGTCGATTGAGATGGCGCGCACCCTTTTACCTGCCGCAGTGGCGGTTTTCATCTATTCCGGATGCAGTGACGTACCCGAAAGACCCAACGGTTTTTTCAGCCCGGATCGCGGCAGATCCGCACTGACGCATATCATGGACGGAGTCTCGCATGAGATGCGCGACCGCTTTGTTCTGGGGCGCAGCTTCTTTACGATTCCCTGGGTGGAAGCGCCTTCGGCCACTACGGCCAGAGACGGCCTCGGGCCGCTTTTCAGCGCCAACAGCTGCACCGCGTGCCATGAACGCAACGGCGCGGGTGTGGCGATTGATGAGAAGGGGAACACAAAGCGTGCTCTTGTGGCGCGGCTTTCGCAACCTTCAAAACTTAATAACGTATTAGAAATGCCATCGGGCGGTTTTGTACCCGACCCGCGCTACGGAGGACAGCTCAGCCAAAACGGCAATGCCGACGTGGCGGCGGAGGGACGCTTACATGTAAGGTATGAAGATGTGCGCGTCACCTATGCCGACGGGGGTGGCGTTACGCTGCACCGTCCGGTGTACCGCATTGAAAATCTGGCTTACGGTCCGCTCGATGCCCAAACGAACATTGCGGCGCATCTGGCTCCGGCTCTGATCGGGATGGGGCTGATTGAACAGATTCCCGAAGCGGCGATTCTGGCGAACGAAGATCCCGACGACCGTGACAATAACGGCATATCCGGGCGTGCGAATTGGGTCTGGCACGGGGATCGGAAAAGAATGCTGGGGCGTTTTACCTGGAAAGCGGCATCGCCGGATGTCCTGCACCAGAGCGCCAATGCGGCGCATAACGACATGGGACTGAGTAATCCGCTCTATAGCGCCGAGAACTGTACCGACGTGCAGACGGCGTGCAACGCCGCGCCCAAAGGCCGGGGTGAATTTGATCTGCCGCAGGAGCGGCTTGAGGCGATTGCCGCCTATCTGACGCATCTGAAAGTGCCGCTTCCCGATCCGCGTGCCAAAGGGCATGAAGGCGCGGCATTGATGACGCAGCTGGGGTGCACCCTATGTCATGTCGATCGGTTCGAAACGGCAGAGGGTATCGCCATTGCGCCCTATGGCGATTTTTTGCTGCATGACATGGGTGAAGCGCTTTCCGACGGTCATGCGATTTTCGGGGCGTCGCCGCGCGAATGGCGGACGGCCCCGCTTTGGGGACTTGGACTCCACGGCAAAGGCGCGACCTATCTGCATGACGGCCGCGCTCGCAGTATTGAAGAGGCTATCGTATGGCATGGCGGTGAAGCGGAGGCGGCAAAAGCCGCTTTTATGGCGCTCGATGGCACTACGCGGCGCACCTTGATTGAGTATCTGGAGTACCTATGAAACGTATATGGATAATTGTAACCCTGGCATTTTTGCTTGGCGGCTGTGTGGATGAGAATGCCTATGATGGCAAAAACGGTCTGCAGGGAGCCGGAAGCACGGATAGCGCGCTCTCCCTCTCGCAGATCAAAACCCTGCTGCGCGACGATGCCGATGCGCTCGGCGTGGCAGCTGCGGCAATGCGCGATGCTGCGGATGAAGCGAGTGCCAAAGCGGCTTTTACGACGCTGATGACACGCTGGAAACGCACCGAAGCCCTGTATGTGGCCGGAGAGCTTTCATCGTCAATGATCGACCTGCCTGCGCAGATCGATGCGTTCCACTCCGGAAACACCGATATCCACGCACTGCTTGACCGTACGTTCGAGAACAACACGTCGCTCTCCGCCATGCTTTACCAGAGCGTCTCACGCAGTGTCAACGCGCTTGAATACACGCTCTATAAAGAGGGCGAACTCACACAGCGGCGCATGGACGCGGCGCATTTTATCAGCGAAGCACTTTTGAATGAGTGTGAAACGATTGCCGCTTTTTACAGCGCCGACACGCAGTGGGAAGCGGATGAAGCGGAGAGCACGGCGGTGCTGATTAACCAGCTGATTGGCAGTGCCTACAAGCTCAAGGAGTGGCGCATCGGCGAGGCGGCGGGACTTGTTGTGAAGTACCGCGACGATCCCGACGCATCGCGTTTTGAGTATCCGGTTTCGGGGCTTTCGCGTGAAGCGATGGGCGCCATTATCGCGGCGCACCGCGACGTTATGATGGCTGGCCTCTACGACATTGCGGCGGCGCACGGCGCCGGGGCGCAGGCTGAAGCGATTCTAGGGCATCTTGACGCGTTTTCGGCACTGCTTAGTACCTTCGACGCCCCGTTGGAAGCCGATGCGACGGATGCGCGCCTCAGCGCGCTCTATGAGCGTGCTGACCTGCTGCAAAACGAGTACAGCGCCCTGATTGCGGCACTGAGCTACACGCAGACCATCATAGAAGCAGATGGCGACTGAGATGGAACTCTTTGAGTACTTCATCAACCCCCAGAGCCGCATCTTCTGGATGTACTGGCTTAGCAGCGCCCTGATAGCGGCTGTGTTCTTACATGTAAAGCCGCACTATAGGTCTATGCTCTTTGGGCGCGGCGTCTGGTGGCACCCTTCGGCGCGGCTTGATTACGGCTATTTCGTGCTTTCGGCAATCGTGAAGATCGCGCTGATCGCGCCGCTGATGCCCTCGGCTACGGATGTGGCGCTCGGGCTTGATGCGTTTTTTGGCTATCACGAGCCGCTCAGGGCCGATACGCTCACCGTCATGGTGCTCTATACCGCGACTTTGGTTGTCGTGAGCGACTTCACCCGTTACTGGTTGCACCGTGCCCTGCATGAAGTTCCATTTCTGTGGCGCTTTCACAGGGTGCATCACAGCGCTGAGGTGCTTAATCCACTGACGTTTTACCGGGTGCATCCCGTGGAGAACATGCTTTTCGGGCTGCGCTATGCGTTGAGTGCGGGGGTGGTGACCGGGGTGTTTTTGCACTTTTTCGGTGCACGCATTGGCGTTGCGGAGATTCTGGGCGCCAATGCGGTTACGGTGCTTTTCAACCTTGCCGGCTCAAACCTGCGCCATTCGCACCTGCCGCTGCGTTACGGCGATGTGCCTGAACGCTGGCTGATCTCGCCGTGGATGCATCAGCTGCACCACGCCAGAGGCTTTGGGCGGACAAATTACGGCGGCATCTTTTCGGTATGGGACCGTCTTTTCGGATCGTTACATGTAAGCCGCGTCCATCCGGTGACATTCGGCTGTGACGTGCGCCACACGACGTTGTTGTCGCTTTTTTTTGAACCTTTTACATCGGAGAAAAATTATGAAAAAAATCCTGCTCTCTCTTAGTTGCGCCGCGGCGCTTTTTGGCAATGACACGATGCAGTCGCAGATCGACGCGCTCAAGGCTGAAGTTGAAACGCTCAAACGTTCGCAGCAGCAGAGCGAATCATCTTTGATCGAGGAAGTGGCGACGCTTAAGGAGTCGATTTTCGCTCCGGGCGAGCAGTATGAAAGTTTCAGCTCCATGGGTGAAGCGGCTTCGAAGGTGTACCACTCTAGAGGTTCCGTCTCCATTGGCGGGTATGGCGAGTACAAGTACAAAAAGTATACCGAGTTTAAAAATTACGCCAGCGACAGCGCCAACGAGACCCGCAGAAAAGGGGAGTATAACATCGTCCGTTTCGTGCCGTACATTGGGTTCAAGTTCAACGACTGGATTGTCATGAACACGGAGATCGAGTTTGAAGACGGCGGCGCGCGTTCGGACGATACCAAAAACTACAAGTATGCCATCGTGGAGTTTAGCTACCTCGATTTCCTGTTTGACCCGGCGTTGTCGCTGCGGGTTGGGCACATCCTTGTACCGATGGGTCTGACCAACCTCAACCATGAACCGGTTGCTTACCTCACAAGCGAACGCCCCGCGGTGGAGACCTTTATCATTCCCTCCACATGGCACACCAACGGGGCTTTGATGCACGGGCGCATCGATGCGCTGGAGTACTACGCCGGTGTCATCACCGCACCCGATGCCGGGGGATTCAGCGAAGGGCGTTTCATTCAGCAGGGGCGTCTGGGCGCGCGGCAGTTTACCGACGATCTGGGCTTTGTAGGGCGTATACAGTACGCCTTTGGCGAGGGTCTTGACGCCGGGGCATCGGTATATTATGGCAACTCCAGCGTAGCCAAAGAGGTCAAACCCGGAGACACCACGGGGCTCTCGGGCAACGTCACCGTGGGTGTGGGCATGGCCGAGGCGCACGTGACTTACAACAACCACGGCTTTAACATTTCGGCGCTTGCGGTAGCGGGCATGATGGACGATGAAGCCGAAAATCTGCCGCAGGGCGCGCAGAGCCAGAGCGTCAACGGGCAGTATCTGACGGTGGGTTACAACCTGCTGCCCTCCGAGACACAGCGCCTCTTTGTGGTTGGCGAGATTGAACGGCTTGACATGGATGCGGACGGTATTACCGAATACCCCGACAACAACCGCTTTTTTGACTACACGGCGGGGGTTGCCTACTACCCCGACGTCAAGGTAGCACTCAAGGCCGACTATATGGTCCGCGATTACGGTGCGGATGCCAAACTGGCTGATGAAGAGGTTATTACCCTCTCCGCCGGGTTTATATTTTAATTTTGGAGACGACGATGAACACACGTTTACATGTAAGCCTTTTGAGTGCCTTGTTGCTGCTCTCAGGATGCGGCGGCGGTGGCGGAAGCGGCACTGCGCAGACACTGAGTAAAGAAGAGCTGGGCAAAAAACTTTTTTTTGATGCCAATCTCTCCCTGACCCGCCATACCTCCTGTGCCACTTGCCACGACCCTGAACACGCCTTTATGGATGCCCGTTTCGAAGACCCCGCCCACGGCAACCCGGTGCAGGGGTCGCACTCGCTGGGCGATGACGGTCTCGCACTCGGCGGCCGCAACGCTCCGATGGCGGCCTATGCGATGTTCAGCCCCGAGTTTCACCGGCAAACGGACGGCAGCTATATTGGCGGACAGTTTCACGACGGGCGCGCGGCAACGCTTAAAGAGCAGGCCAAAGGGCCGTTTCTCGACACTGCCGAGATGATGATGCCGGATATGGCGAGTGTTATCGAGCGTGTCAGGGAGAATGCGCAGTATGTCGAAAACTTCAAAGCGCTCTACGGCGAAACGATTTTCGATGATGTCAACGCTTCGTATGACGCGCTTGCCGAGATGATAGGCACGTTTGAAAAGACGGCACCGTTTGCCACGTTCGATTCGAAATACGACCGCTGGAAAAAAGGCGAAGTGACCTTTACCGACGAAGAAGAACTGGGTTATACGCTCTTTTTCTCGAACAACAACACCAACTGCGCCACCTGCCATTCGCTGACATCGGAAGGCGAGAGCGCGCAGGAGCTCTTTAGCAATTACGAGTATGAAAACATCGGCACGCCGCGCAACTACGCCGCACTCTCCGCCAAAGGGCTCCCCGCCGATACGACCGACCTGGGGCTGGGCGGTCGCGCCGACATTAACGACAGTGCGCACTATGGCAAAATCAAGGTTCCAAGCCTGCGCAACGTTGCCGTGACGGGGCCGTACATGAGCAACGGCGTCTTTAAGGAGCTGCGAACCGTTATTGCTTTTTACGACCACTTGGCGGGTAATGGCGATCATGCTATCAACCCTGAAACCGGAGCGGTCTGGGACGAACCCGAAGTGAATGCCACGGTCAACACCGAGGTGCTGCATGCGACCAAGGCGCTTAGTGACACCAAGATAGATGCAATTGTAGCCTTTTTGAAAACACTCACCGATGCACGCTACGAGACGCTGGCGGAGGAGTAATGCTCTATATTGATTCACGCCGCCGTGCCCCGATGGCACAGTTTCACCACTGCCTCTACCGCCACCTCAAAGCGAATGAACTGCGCTATTCGGACCAGCGTGAACGGGTGCTCAAGGTGCTACACAAACAGAGTTATCCGGCGACCATCGACAAGCTGCTGCGCCTGCTCAACGCGGAGCAGTACAAAGGGGCCAGCTACCCGACGGTGGTGCGCCACATTAACTTCTTTGCGGCTATGGGATGGCTTAAAGTGGTGGAGAAGGTGCACCGGGAGTATCTTCTGGTGCTGGAACCTCCCAAATGCAGGGAGGAAGCGCAGTATGAGGATGTCGAGGCGTATGACCCGCTCTAGGCAGGGCGCACTCGCTCTTTTTGATGACTGCGATAGCGGTTTTTTTCTTTACATGTAAAGAAGTTTGGGAGATGCGTTTTTTTGATTGATCTCCTTTGATTTGTTAGGTGCCTTACGGTCGACCCCATTCAATACTGTTTATCAGTATCTTTCCATTTTCTTCAGTCATTTCTACCGTGACTGCTTCAGAATTGCCATCTTCTTCGATAGGAACATAGATGCATTTATCATCAATAGCTCCTTCGTCCAAAACAAATTGCGTTTCCACCCAAATATTGTTTGGATTTTCAAAATAATTTGTCATATCTTGCATGTTTTTTTCAAGAGACTCAACTGTATATTCTTGTTGCTGTTCCTGCGAAAGCATGTTAAATGCTTTTGTAAATTCCTTTTGAACCAAATAATTTGAGAATTCAATTGCAATTTTTTTGTATGGCATTTGTTTGTCTTGAAAATCGCTTGGAGCAGGGTTTAAATCAACAGGATCTTCTGTAACAAAGCGCTCAATGTCTTCTTCTGTAAAGTTTTCTTTTAGAGAACCAGACAACATTTGATATGCATTTTTAAAATCTTTTGATTCAAGAAGTTTTGCAAAAGCAAAGGCATCTTTTTCATTTTCGAGCATTAACTTGCCTACTTGTGAAATCATTTCTGACATTACTGTTTTTTCATCTTTGAAGTCCATTGAGCCATCCTTTTATGAATTTGTGTAAGTGTCGTTAACTTGGCACCTAACGTTTAAAATGAGCAATCAAAAAGCCACTGGTTTATTATCTTGTATTGCTCATCCATTGCTTGAGAGGTTCTCTTCATTTGATGATTCTCCTTCAGGATTCAACCGTACTGAAAAGAAAGACATTGAACCGCCGAATCCAACTTTATGTTCATGTGTAAAGTCTATTTCCCCGTGTAAATCATCTAGGTTGGTAGCAGGAAAAATTAGTTCTACTTTTTGATTTGGTTCGATTTTAAACTTGCCAACGAACTGAACGGTTTCTGTATTAAAACTTTTAACAAATTCCTTCGTTTCGGCGTCGTCGCTATCTTCAGCCACCATTACCTCTTGATGAAAACCATCTGGTGCAGAGATTCCCAAACTATCATACACATCTCTGGATATTTTGATGCGAGTAATAACAGTGTCATGCTCATTATTTTGAACTTCAATAATCAATTGATTAGCTTGAATTGGTAGCTTTAGAATTCCGAATACTTTTGGACCGGGATTGGTTGTTGTCATAACAATAGGTTTGTTCTGTATTACAAAATTCCAAATGAAGTATCCAATCAAAACTACAAGGGCAATCGAAATATATTTCATAGAATGCTGTTTCCCTATTCTGTCGTCTTGAGTGCAACGAGCTTGGCTCTCATCTCTTCGTCAGGTACTTTGTGGGGCTTATAACCAATTGCCTGCAAGGAATTTGGGAATATGGCTTGATAAGACGCCATCCCAAAAACTCTATCTTTCAATTCAGAAGATTCAAGGCTATCTATGAGTTTCTCCTTTAAATAGGACATATCTTCACCTCTGCTGACGAGCTCTTCAATAGCTTTGAACCAAAATCTATACTGGTTTTCATCTTCCAGTGTCTCATACAACTTTTCTGTTGGTATGTTTTTTAGACTTTCAAACCTTTTCGCCAAAAAATATAGTGCAATTAATGCAACCATAATGCCTATTCCCCATGTCAGCATACATACTCCTTTAGATAAGATAACGTTTGACTTGAGAAATAGTTGCACCCGCAGGGTCAACTATTTCTCTCCAAAGCTTTGTTAGCTTTGAAATGGTAGATCATAACCCATTTCTTCTTTTGCCCATTGCATACAAGTTTCAGAATTTACACTTAACTCTTCGTCTTCATCAAATGCAATGGCATTACTTAATTTACAGAGTGCAACAATACAAATAACACAGGCTTCAACATCTAGTTCAGTTCTAAAGACCAACTCCACTGTATAGTCTCTTCCATCAAGTTCATTTATATCGATTTCCCAATCTTCCAAATCATTTGGATCACTTTTCTCTGCAAAAAACTCAAAGCCTGCTTCTTCACCTCTAATTTGTCCTGGCCAAAAGCCTGAAATTTCAATTAGATTTTCGTCCCATTCTTCAAGTTCAAGCCCTAATGACTTAACTTCATTTCTTAATTCTTCTACTTTTGGAAGTTTTGAACCTTCTACAAAAACTAACATTGAATCTGCCATTTAATCTCCTTGAATGTATAGCTAACGCTTCACATCACCGACAGCAAAAAGCAGAGCGAGGAACGAGCGGCGCTTTTTGCTGTCCGAGTGCATGTGTTTGTTAGACTTATCCATGCGAACTGATTCCTAGTGCCTTCATGTAAACGCTTTTTACGGGCTCTCGCATTCTTTCTATACAGCTATATATTAATTTATATTTTTGGTATACCACGAATACTTCTTTATCCGAGGTTGCATCACGTTCATTATGTGTTGACATTAATTCAAATAGCTTCTTTGTGTTTTGGGCAATATGCTCACTAAGCTTCAGAGAATACCCCTGGCCAAAGAATTGATGTGCTTGTGCTTCAAAAGAAACATAATCGGGGACAAAATCTCCAGTACACTCTTCTAATGCAAGTTCCAGCTTTTTCATACATTCTTCTGAAACGCTCTCAATGAAATGCCTATAATTTGTTGAGTTAATCGTTTCGAGTATCTTGTCAAAAACCACGCTATTTACGTCTGCTATTGCCGTAATGCTTCTTCTCATTTCACTATCTGAGACATGGTATTCGAGGGTCTCTCGAAGGTTGTTAATTCGATCCTTCGCTATTGGGTGCGACTTACTATCAAATTCCACACCGAAGGACTCAAGTCCCGCAAAGATATATAAAGCCAATTCTGCTGCTGCATATGATAGTTGTATTGATAAATTATGATCAGTTTCTGAGGAGCGTTTTAGCAAAAAACTCAATGCTATTGAGTCTGATAGAAACTCCTCTTCATAATCATGCTCGAATGTTGTATCAGAATTAATATTTATTAGTAGATGGCCAATTTCGTGCAACAGAAAAAAGGAGTTGGCCTCATATGAACACAAATTGGCGAAGTAAATTTGTTCCTCGTTTATAGGGTATCCTGGCCCTGCTGATGAACTCGTTTCGCCATACCATAAAAATATATCAGCAATTATTCTAGCGGTGTAATTAAAATCAATAATCTCAGGATCATCTAAATTATTAAAACTAATTCGAGTGGAAAATGCCCTGATGACTCGATAAACAAAGTTTTTCAATCCTGTATTAAATGCTATGGCGTATTTATTATTCGGTAGCTTTTTTAGGTGAGCATTTGCAGAATTGTTGTTTATTTCACCTATGGAAAGAGAATTATCCCTAAGTAAATCATTTACCTCTTGTGGTACACGATCATCTAGGTGTTTAACTAGAATATCAGTATATTCTAGCTTAGAGTGCTCTTTGAAGGTGTCTAATATATTTGGATTATTTTGAAACAGACTCTGCAAATAATCAGAATTAAAATCTTCTGTTGGGAACTCCTTCTCGGGACATTTTCTTCTCAGTTCATCTAGATAATCGCAAGGCGTTAAGGCATCCATAATCATCTTAGTTACGCTACTTTTTCTTCAATTTGACTTTTACGCTTGCTTGTGCACCGGCTTCCAACTTTCCTAGTAGCTCTATTCCGCCTTTTGCGTTTACAACGAGACTTAACTCAATTTCGTCGATAAAAAAAGATGTGTTATTAGATTGTTGCGACTCAAGCAATGGATAAAACGAATCTAAAAATGTGTTGATATTATTTGTTACGGTTTCGGCACTTACAACCATATTGTCATTTGTTACGTCAGCCATTTTGGGCATGGCAGACTTAACATCATCTTCTTGGGTATTCGTCCAAATTGCAATACTTCCTTCAGACATGTTTAATTTCTCCTCATTCTATTTATTGATCCCCACAATATGCCCTTTTGCCAGAAATCTACCAGATAACCAGACATTCAAAATGTCCTGATATTAAAAATCTGCACTCAAAATTTCACAAAATGACATATTTTTATAGATTTTACGCTCTTTTTCTTGAAAATATCTCCGTATTTATGTCCTTTTGATTTTGATATACAGACATAATGTCCTGATATCAGGTGAAAATCGTAATAAAAGGACATTTTGTCCTGTGTATTGGGAGAGAGGCACGCCAAAAAAAGCGCTTAATTGACAAGCCACTGCGTCTGCTCAACGTGGAGCAGTGCAAGGGCACCTAGCGAGAGAAGCTTTCGTAGTGAAACGCGTCATTGGGGTGTCGGTGCGGTTGCCCCACTCTTTCATGGAGGCGTCGTAGAGGCGCACGTTTGCATAACCCAGAACACCGCTGAGAACGAAGTAGTTAAACGAGGTCTCAAGCTCGCCCAGAGCCCTCTCATTTTTAATGAAAACGTGTTGAAGGACTTTTACATGTAAGCGTTTAAAGTGTCCGGGATGCACGGCTTTCGAATGCGACCCGCAACACGGCATTTATCCGTTTGCTGTTTGCGAAGCCAGTACTTCTTCCGCGCCTTTTAGTGCCTTGTCAATATGATCGAATACGTTGTTCTCACCGATCATGGCGTAAAACCCCGATTTTTTCAGAAGATGCTCAAGGTTGGGGTTGACACCGGAAAGTATGAAATGGATGTTCTGCTTTTTGCAGCGCATATAAAACTCTTCGAGCGCGTGCAGGCCCGTGGCATCAATGACGGGCACTTTTCGCATCCGTAGAATAAAGATCTTCGGTGAGTAGCCTAGAGTTTCAAGAATACGTTTGAGGCTGTCGGCGACACCAAAAAAGAAGGGGCCGTCAATCTCATAAACCTCGATGCCTTCGGGTACATTCTTTTTGGTAATCATATCCGGATCATCCAGATTCTCTTCGCTCTCGGCATCAAAACCGGCCAGTTTCAGCCGGCTGTTTTGAATACGCGTCACTTCTATGATGCGTTTGATGAAAAGCAGCGATGCCAGCACCACACCGACCTGCACTGCTACGGTAAGATCCACCAGAACCGTCAGCAAAAAGGTCGTGGCGAGTACCATGGCATCGCTTCTGTGTCCGCGCAAAATATGCAAAAAGTGGGGCATTTCGCTCATATTCCAGGCGACAACCATCAAAATAGCCGCCATCACAGCCATGGGAACCTTGACGATCCATTCGGCGAAAAGGAACATAAAGAGCGTAATCATGATGCCGTGAATGATACCCGCCAAAGGGGTGTGTGCACCGGACTTGATGTTGGTCACGGTACGTGCGATGGCTCCCGTTGCCGGGATGCCGCCAAAGAATACGGAACCGATATTGGCGGCTCCCTGAGCGATGAGCTCCGTGTCCGATTTGTGCGACCGACCTGTCATACCATCGGCTACGACGGCGCTTAGCAGCGATTCGATAGCCGCAAGAAGAGCAATGGTCAGCGCATCGGGAATCAGGGTTTTGAGGAGCTCAAAATCAAACGTCGGCAGTGCGGGAGAAGGCAGCGTATGCGGAAGTGCGCCGAAACGGGATTCGACCGTTTCTACAGGGATGCCCAGCAGCGCAACAATGAGGGCTCCGGCAACGACGGCGAGAATCGGTCCGGGTATCTTTGGAAAATAGCGTTTAGCCCCCACGATAATAGCAATGGAGGCCAGTGCCAGAACGACGCTGTAAAGATTGGTCTGGTCTATCGCATGGAAATAACTGCCCCATTTCGGCAAAAATTCCGCCGGGAGATTTTCAATACTCAGACCCAGAAAATCCTTGACCTGCGACGTAAAAATAATCAGCGCGATTCCCGTTGTAAAGCCCGTGATGACGGGATAGGGAATATACTTGATGATTGCTCCAAAACGCAAAAGCCCCATGACAATGAGCAATGCGCCCGCCATCAGGGTAGCAATGGCCAGCCCCTCGTAACCGTGCCGCATGACAATGTCAAAAACAATGACAACAAACGCGCCCGTGGGGCCGCCGATTTGAAAACGGCTGCCGCCGAGCAGTGAAATGAGGATGCCCGCGACAATGGCCGTGTAGAGACCTTTTTCCGGTCCGACACCGCTGGCAATAGCAAATGCCATAGCAAGAGGAAGCGCCACCACGGCCACCGTGGTTCCGGCAATAAGGTCGGGGAGAAAAGAAGAACGCGGGTAACCTTCTCTCAGGACAACTAACGATTTGGGTGCAAAATATTCAAACGCACTGCGCATGGAAAACCTGTCTTTAGACGAATTTCAAATGCGCCATTATAGCGCTGGCGCCGGAAAAAAGCGGTAGGGAGTTTGTGCCTTAGCAGTCTGGTAGATTGTGACTTTTAACGGTATTAAAACATAAAAAAACTGGAATAGTTTATGCTTGAAGTACTAAGAAAAATGAATATCATATAAGGGAGTTCTTATGGTTAATTCAGTTTCTAATAGTAGTTATACAACTCAATCTTTCAGTAAACAAAAAAACAATTCCAATGTATTAGATATCCATAATGCGAGCTTAAATGATGTTAAAAGAGTATTGCACAATATAAATAAAAATGGAGAGTTTTCCATAAAAGAGATGCTTCCATTTTTAAATCTTGATACAGAGCGTCTAAGTAGAGATGTAGGGCAAGAGTTACATGTAAAGTACTACGGAGATGTTTGGGAAAAGCCAAACCAAAAGCGCGATATGTTAGCAGCTTATGAAAATATTTTAAGAGAGCAGATGGCTAATAATGAATCTACAGATACAATCAATAGCACAAAAAAAGCGATAGAGATTTTAAAATCTATAGATAAAAATGCGCATAATTCAAAATTTAATGAGACCCTCAAAAGTAACTCAGAAAAACCGCTTGAAGAGTATAGAGTATCAACTAGAATCACCCAAGATGTTGTTTCGACGTATTCTCAGGCATTAAATAAGTTTGATGAGAAACAAAGAACAAAAATTACTTCGTCATTAATAAGCTTGAAAGAACTAGATAATGAAAAATATTTAAGTGACAAAGAGATTGTTGATTTTCAAAATTTATCTGAACGGGTAACTAATTATCTAAACACGACAAATGATCATGATAGTAAAGTACTTGTTGAAAAGTTTTGGAAAGAGTTTAATGCTCTATATAGTCCTAACAATAAATTTAATGATGTAAGTATATCAAGCCAAGAAATTTTACAGCTCAAACAAAGACTGGAGAAAAGTAGCCCATTTAGGGTCTAAGGGTTTGATCAAGATATTGAAGGCCAATGTGGCGAAGTTATTTCACAGTCTCTTTAATTTGTTAAATTCCATAATCACGCTCTACCTTTGAGATTCGTGTTTTAAAAGAAGCGTACCACTTCTCATAACCCAATTTTTGAGCTTCAAGATGCTCTATGTTGGCTTTCCAGTTTCTGATTGACTCAATATCTGACCAATAAGAAATCGTAATACCCAGATCTTCCCGTGCAGATTCTACGCCGAGAAAGCCCGGTTGTTTTGAAGCCAACTCAACCATCTTTTTTGCCATTTCACTATATCCATTATCTCCATCTGTGCGGATTGATGTAAAAATTACAGCATAATAGGGTGGTTCTGGCGTTTTAGCTATGTATGACAAGTTCAATTCTTTTAGTGTTGTGGCGTAGTTTGTTCAAAATGTATCTCTCTCAAAAACAAAAACAACGGAAGACCGAAAGAGACACCGATGCAAAGTGTCCCTAAAATTGGAATCCATAAGTTTTTCATCGACTGTCTGTAGCCTTCATAAACGATAAAAATGATAAGCACAATCGCCGAAATGATGACATCCAACCAAGCAAACAAGCTTAGTTTGTCTTCTATGATACTTTGAAACATAAGCGGCACATCGAGACCGAACTCAAAAAGCCATGAGACAAACTGCCAGAGTGGCAAGATGAAGCCTAAAATCGCCAGAAGGAGGTAAACTTTTTTCATGATGTTCCTTTGTGATTCAACGCTTGAAATGGGCAATCAAAAAGCCGTTTGCAAGTTTCTGGTTGATCTCCTCTGATTTGTTATGCATTTTCGCGCTTTTGTCTTAACTTATCTATTTTTTCTTTAATCTCTACTATATGTTCTATTGGATCCCAGCTTTCAAACTTTTTCTGTGGCATCCCATATTTAGCTCTCAACCTAGTAGCTAAATCATGTGCTTTCAGACCTAATTTTGAATACTGATAATGCCTCTCTTCAAATGCTTCTTCATAATCAGGTGCACAAGCAACATATTCTGTAATACTTGCAATAGATTTATTTGCTTCTTCAATGTCAGAAGGAAAATTAAGAATCTCATACATAAGGTCTAATGGCAAAGACTGCCAGTCAACATCCAGTTCTTCCAAATTCAACTCTGGCCGTGAAGCAGTTGTGTGTAAACATCCCTGTTGATCTTCTTTGCCGTTATCTAGGGCAACAGATACACAACCATCAATAAATCGTTCAAGAACACACGTAACGCGAATAGCTAAATATGCTGCTTTTCTTTTTCGTGTTCGGTAATCAGTCCAAAAGTCTCGAAATAAAGTAAGTATTGCACCAAGGACAACTCCAACTGTACCGATTAAAAGTTTTTCCATGATTGTATGCCTAAATTGGAATTTGTATAATTATTCATTGATCCCCACAATATGCTTTTTTACAGGAAATCTACCAGATAATCAGACATTCGACATATCCTGCTAGCAAAAGCTTACATGTAAACTTTCACAAAAAGACATACTTTTACAGATATTACGCTGTTTTTCTTGAAATTATCCCTATATTAGGTCTGGTGTTGGAAGAGGGAATGCACCCGAAAAGGGCGCTTAATCGAGCGGTTGAAAGCGGGTAAAGAGAAAGTCGTTTTCTGCTGCCGCCGCGTGGCAGGCGACGCACCCCTCGGTGCCTTTGTCCCAGCTGGAGTAGGTTCCGTTCTTTTTGACAAAGCGGGCGTAGCCCCAGCCGTCGGCGGGGTAGTTTTTGGCGTCTTTGAGCATGTATTCAATGCGCTGTACTTCATTGGCTTCGAGTGCGTCGGGGTAGTTGGCCATTTTTTTGACGTCCCACCCTATTTTGACGACAATGCTGCCCTCGGGCATGGGGAGGGTGTTGTTTTTAAGCGCTTCAAACGCCGTGTCGTTGGCGAGTATGTAGCGAATTTCGTTTTTGTCGGTTCGGAAGTGGCTGGCCACAATGCGGTAGGAGGGGTAGTCGCGTATGAGGCTCATGGGTAAGCCGCTTTGGGGCATTTTTAACTCTTTGAGCGCGCTCTTAATGGGGTAGGCTTCGGCTGCAAAAGTAGCCATTGCAATGAAAAAAAGAAGAAAGGTGCTGCGTATCATAAGATACCTCCGAAATGAATTGATGAAAAAAGTGTAGTGTAGCTCTATGGAGATTGTGTGGATGGCGGCAGTAAAGAAAATCTGCTAAGATGGCTGCGCTAATCACAATGCAGGAGCGGGCATGAGAAAAAAAGTATTGATTGTGGAAGATGAAAACGACATCGTGCACCTGATTTGCAACCGTCTTGATACGGAACTTTTTGATGTCGATACCGCCTGTGACGGCCAGGAGGCAATGGACAAGATTCTTGCTCAGACGTTTGAGCTTGTCATACTTGACATTATGCTGCCGAAAATCGACGGCTTGCAGATATGCAGTCATCTGCACCGCCATGCGCCTGAGAGTTTTATTATGATCATCTCCGCGCTGAGTCAGGAGAGTGACAAGATAAAGGCGTATGACCTTGGTGCCGACAGCTATGTGAGCAAGCCTTTTTCACCCAAAGTGCTCGCATCGGAGATCATGGCGCTTTTTCGCCGTGGCAACCGGTATGATGCCGTGGTAAGCCACCGCGAAATCATGCTCATCCCTGAGCGCTTTGCTTTGGGGGTTGACGGCCATACCATACAGCTCACACCAAGCGAATTTCTCATTTTCGAGACGCTTTTCAACCATCGGCGACAGAGCTTTACCCGTGCCGATCTCGCCGAAGTCATTTACGATAGCGGGCAGGGCGAGCTTTCAGAGCGGAGCATTGACAGCCACATCGCGCACATGCGCAAAAAGTTCGAGCCGCTACGGCTTGAAGGGCTTATTGAAACCGTCCGGGGGAGGGGGTATGCTATTGATGTCCATTAAAACATTTCTGACGCTTATTTACGGTCTTGCGGGACTGCTCATTGCGTCCGTAACGGCTTTTGTAACTTTCTGGATTATTGGTGAACCCATCGGATACAAGATGACTTCAAAAATCGTTGTGACCGTAGCGGTGATGGTGCCGCTCATCATTGTTCTGAGCGTTCTGATCGGCGGAGTGTTTTCACGTCACATAGGCACCGTTGCCGCGAGGCTGCATGCCATGGCGGAGGGTGACTACACCATGAAAGCGGCTCCTACCCGCATACGCGAGTTTGAGACCATGAACGAAGCAGGAACGCAGCTCGCTACCGAAATACGCACGCTGATCGGTTCGCTTAAAGAACATAACGAGACGCTGAAAATGATGCTGATGACACTTTCTCATGACATGAAAACACCTGTTATGATTGCTAACGGCTACCTCGAAGAACTTGAAGACGGAATGATCGCCGAGGCCGACCTGCCGCGGGTTTACACAAAACTCATGGCTGAAAACAACTATATCAACGCGTTATGCGACGAGATACTCCGCTATCAGGATTCGCAGCAGATGTATGCGTATGAAAATACGCCGTTGCAAGTTCGTACGCTCGGCGATGAGGTGATAGCGCTGCTTGATGCTCCGGTCTCCAATGAGATACGGCCCGAATTCCGCATACGCTTTCATGAGACCGATCTGAAACAGATATTGATGAACCTGTTTCACAACGCACTCAAATATGCGCGGGGCACAATGATTCGCGTCTATGACGATGGCGCGGCGCTGGTTGTAGAAGATGCGGGTGGCGGTATCGCCCCGGCGGAGCGGGAGCGGATATTCGAGCCCTTTTATACGGTAGATGCCAGTAAAAACCGCCGTACCAGCGGCTACGGTCTGGGGCTGGCCATTGTAGGCAATCTCTGCCGCCGCAACCACTGCAACATTACCATAGACGCCGCGTATGACGCGGGAACGCGTTTTGTCATAAGCAGGCAGGAGGAAGCGGCATGAAAACCGTTTTTACAGGATTGTGTCTGCTCTGCTTCGTTGCGCTTCATGCGCAAACCCTGCAAACGCGCCAAAAGCTCAGCATGGGAACGCTGGCCGAACTCTCCGCCCGTGAGAGCGCGGTGATTCAAAAAGGGTTTGATGCACTCGATGCGGTGGAACACGCACTCTCAAGTTACGATGAAAACGCCGAAATCTACCGCCTCAACAAAACCTTACATGTAAACATTTCGTCTCTGACCTACGAGGCACTGTCGCTTTGCAAAATCTACTTTGAACAGAGCGGCGGTGCGTTTGACATCACCATAGGAAGCGTCACGCGCGGGGCATACCGTTTTGGCGAAGCGGAGCGCCTTCCCACCGATGCCGAGCTGCAGTCTCAGCGCGTCGGTTTCGCGGCGCTGGAGTTCAATGCAACTGAGGCGCGTCTGCCTGAGGGTTATTGGGTCGATCTGGGCGGCATGGGCAAAGGCTTCGGCGTGGACAAGGCGTATGCGGCGTACCGCGATGCCAATGCCACCGAAGGGATGGTCGCGCTCAGCGGTGACATCCGCTGCGTGGGTATGTGCGAAATATCGGTACAAAACCCGTTCGGCGAAGGGATTGTCGCGCACTTCAAGAGCCTGCGTCCGGCTCTAGCAGTATCGACGAGCGGCAACTACCGCCGCTATGTGAAGAGCCCAGAGTATAACCATCTCATCGACCCGAAAACGGGCAAAAGCGAAAAAGTGTTCGCCTCCATTACGCTCTTCTCCTATGGTGCCAATGCCGACATCGATGCCTGGGCAACCGCCGCTTCGGTGATGCCATACGACGATGCATTGCGCTTTCTCGATGCGCGCGGGGTGGGCTATGTTATCTATACCGTTTCGGGGGAGCGGATTCTGAGTAAAAATCTTGACACCTTTGTCACGGCCTTTGAGAGTGTGGAGTAATCAGTGCAACTTCCAACACTTTGTGATCGTGTTACAAACGTACTACAGACAGATTATTCATGATAGACCCTGATGTAGGAAATTTTCCCGTCAAGTCCGTTGTTTTTATGATAGTCAGCTGTAATATGTGCTCCGCTGCGGTCCGTTTCGAAGGTTCCGATACAGATCGGGGTGTCGAGGTCCCGATAGACTTCGATCTCGGTCCAGTCGTCGTCATGGCTTCCGCTGCCGTCATCAAAGACCCGAATACGGGTTCCTTTTTTAACACCTGCCTGCAATAAAACGGAACGGATCTCGTCATTTTGGAAATTCAGATCGTCATGATCGCCGGAATAGTCCTTTTTGCTATCAAGCATTTTTTCGACATTCTGAGTACAATCATTGCCTTCAAAGAAGACGAGGTTGTCGTCTTTACCGGAACTGATCTTGACGTAAGAGACCTTGCCGTTGAGTCCGTCATGTGCCTGGTAGTAGGTGTCGATACCGACAGCTGACTCCCTGTCGGAGGTGCTGTGCTCAAACCCGTTGATGCAGAATGGAATATGAAAATCCTGGCTGCCCCGGTTGATGAAGAACCAGTCGTCTGACAAACTGCCGTTGGTGCTGTCGTAGAGTTTCAGGATTGTATTGTGCTCCACAGATGGAAATATCAGCAGCGACCGCATTTCGTCGTTCTGATCACTTCCGGGTTCATAAGCTATGTGTCCGTAAATATCTGAAGCATGCAGACCGCCGATAAGGTTCTGACTGCAGTAGTTTCCTTCATAGAAGAGGATTTTCGGATCGGACGTCAAAGAATCGGATATCCTGATCGAAGAGATCTTGCCATCGAGACGGTTGCCGTCATATGTGATTTCTGGCCCCTGGTGAGTAAACATCTCGATGCCTTTATCCTTCAGATCCTGAGAGAGATCACTTTCAAAGCTGTCGATACAGACCGCTTTTTTCAGATCGTGATCGCCGATATAGATGACGGCCCAGTCGTCATCCTCATCAAAATCCGCCCCGTCATGGACTGAGATATAGGTTCCCTTGGCGACGGACGGGAAGATCTTGACGGAACGGATCTCGTCGTTGTCGCAGCTATCATTGTTGGTCAGATAGTTTTCAGGATGCGCTGTCACCTCTGCGAGGGTCGGACAGTTGACGCTGTACGACCGGCTGCTGGTGAATATGCCTTTTTCATCCTGCTCGCAGCCGTTGCTTTCGTAAAAGACGATGTCGTGCGTCTCGCTCTCGATGTCAGCTCCCTTCAGGATGATGTCATTGAGGATATTGTCCTCCAGATCCAGCTCTCTTTTGATACCCGAATCCAGGTGATCGCAAACACCGGCCATATGCTCACCAATATAGACATCTTTGGAATGCGGCGCACCGTTGAAACTCTGGTTCTGCACCGACACCACGCCATCTGCAAGGATCTCGGGTGCGCAGTTGAAACGCAGGGCCATCATCGGGATATCTCGTCCGTCAATATTGAAATCCGTATAAGGTCTTTCTTTGTTGAACGCCTGCATCTGTACCATGCCAAGATCATAGACCGCGTCCGAAGCCGCCAGCTCAGCCTTGTCATGCACGACTCCTCCGCCTTTCTCCGTATATTCTACAATGACATCAAGGACAGTCGTTGAAAAGCCCTGGATAATTCCGCCGAACTCGTTGCCTTTGTGCGGTGACGCGATCGTATAGTAACGGTGAAATTTCTTCGCAGCCTTGTAGAAATCCGAATTTGGATCATCTTGCTCTGCATGCCCCCGCGATATGATGTAGTGCAGGTCCAATCCGCCCATACTGTGTCCGACAGCAACCATTGAATCATCGGGTATCGGTTGGCCGTCATCTTCGACGACGGCGTTGATCTGCCTGGCCAAAGATGTAGCCCGGTCCTTGATTGATGCTATGGGATCGACATTGAAACGATAGACAGTCCAGCCTTCGACATGGTCGGAACCCGCGAAGGTGTCCCAGTCGCTGATATTCGCGTCCAGACCATGTGCGAACAGAATACGCTTCACATGGGAAGGATAGGATCCAATATTACCGTCATCGGCAACAGCATCATTGCTTTTATTCTCCGAGCTGCTCCCGCATGCTGTCAAGAGCAGTGCAAGCATGATCGGCAGTATAAAGATCCATAACTTTTTCATCATTAATCCTTTTGTGTGGATTATCAATTGTATAAGTTTGTAGATTGCATGCTGATTAAACAATACACTTTGATACAGCAATCACGCTCCATATGCAATGAGAGTGGTCTATTTTACACTGTGTTCCGGATGCTTATATGGACAGTTGAGAATGGTGATCGTTGCCGCAGGCCTGCATGAAGGCGTACATGGTTGTGGTTCACGTTTTTCAAGAAATAGTTCTCAAGCGAACAGAACTCTTTTTGAATCTTGGTCAGTACATTCGAAGAGAAGGGCTACTCAAGCAGATAGGGAATCACGATTCCCGAAAGTGGCGGCATTACGGGGCAGGCGTGACGGAAACTGCCGTCAAGATTGTCAGGCATGTAGAGCGTGGCAAAGCGGCGTAGTTTCGCATCCGCACAGAGTGCCTTGAATGTTTCCGGGTTGTCGTAGATGGTGTTGTACTCAATATTGAACACGGGTTTCCCGGCAGCAATGAACGGGGCAAGAAGGTCGCATTCGTCATATTCGCGGCACTGCTCATTGATCTGGAAATCAAAGGCGTCCACCAACTCCGGAATCAGATCTAGCGCATTTTTGAGCCCGACGGAGAGACCGCGTGCGTGGGCGGCTTCGGCAAGAAAAAGGTCGTAGGTTTTTTGGTCGTTTGCGGTAAGCGGAAAGCCGGTGTTGTTGGTGTAGCCATCAACGTTGTCGGGATCAACCCCGTCGCACCCCTTCTGTACGGCAACATCCATGCGTGCGCTCATGATGGTCTTGACCGTTTCGTTGCGGATGTCGAGCCACTTCTCCCCCGGCCATCCCGAGAGATTGTTACCCAGCGCCTCTGCAGGGAAGTCGCCGGCATCATCACGCCACTCCTCATAAGAACCTGCAGAAAAGTAGCAGATAACGCGCCGTCCCTGTGCATGGAGGGTGTCAATAGTCTCCTGCGGCGTATCAAAAAGGTCAAAATCGTACAGCTGCGCCGCATACGAGGTGTTTAACGTATCTGTGAGCTGAATCTGCCATGTGGTAAAAAGTGTGGGACGGTACCATGAAGAAGCGGCTTCCGCAGCGGCAAAAACAGAAAAAAGTGCGGGAACAAATCGTTTCAAAGACATAAGTGATAACGCTCCTTGATAGGCAAAGTATAGCACAGTGCAGGAGCGCGGGGTAAACGCGGATATGTTTGAATCCGGACAGGTGCCCGGAAGGAAAAAGCGGCGGAAACTTACGCCATTTTCATGGCGCAAACCTCTTCGTAACTTTTCTGGGAAGCGCGGAGTTTGCTTCCTTTGAGGCCATCATAGAGCGCGTCGATTTTCTCTTCCGAACCCATGCGTTTGAGTTCGCGTTTTTCAAGATCGGCATGTTCGATCAGCTCATTCCATACGGAGCTCTCATCAAGTGAGAAGGCGTAAATCTGGCGTCCCTGATACTCAAATACCGCATCACTCATCAGGTTGTCGACAAAAAGCGTGATAAGTGTCGTGTCGGAGATCATGGGGCTGAAACGTTCGAACATCGGTTCAAACGCTTCGAATTTTTCAAGTTCTCCCGCGAAGAGTAGCGTCTGCTCTGCATCGGTGACGACGATGGCATGTTTCAATGTCGTTGCCGGGGGCATCTGTTTTTCGGGAGAGATCATTTTTCCTTCGGTGACAATCAGTCCGCCACGGTAGCCAAAACGGCCGGAGACACTCAGTGCGCCGCTAAGCGAAGGTTGCCATTGCAAGTTGTTTTCAGAGATAAAATCGATAGGTGTTCCCATGGGAAGTCCTTGTGTGGTGTATTTCCGTTCAAGAGATGTGCGAACACCGTGAGGCGATAGGGCATGCGTTACGCTTAAATGAAGACCTTACCGTATGCAAGTTCCATGCGAGGAGAAAAAAAGCAGCTTTTGGGTACGGCGCTACACGCCTTTGAAAGGGCAGCCGTTTTCATGGTCGTTGACCATGCCGCAGGCCTGCATGAAGGCGTACATGGTGGTGGAGCCGATGAATTTGAAGCCGCGTTGCTTGAGCTCTTTGGTCAGTGCGTCGGAGATGGGGCTGGTGCAGGGTGCGGTTTTGTAGTCGGGGATGTCGTTGACGATAGGGGCGTGGTTCACGTTTTTCCAGAAATAGTTATCAAGCGAACCGAACTCTTTTTGAATTTTGAGAAATCCCTGCGCATTGGTGATAATGGCGGCAATCTTGGGACGGCTTTTAACGACGAGACCGCTTTGCAAAATCCGCTCGATATCCGCATCATTGTAGGAGGCGACACGTTCGAGGTCAAACCCTTCAAACGCTTCGCGGTAGCCTTTGCGTTTTTTTAAAATGGTTAGCCAGCTCAGACCCGCAGACTGCGTTTCAAGGCTGAAAAGCTCAAACAGCGCGTTGTCGTCATGCAGGGGAACGCCCCATTCGGTGTCGTGGTAGGCAACGTAATCCGGGTCACTCAGTTTGACCCAGCCGCAGCGTGTATCAGTCGTATGCACAGGAATCTCCTTATTGTGGTACGGCAGTTTACATGTAACAGGGCAGGGGTGTCAAGAGAATGCCCGCAGGAACGTTTATGTACGTTCCGCAGCTTTTTTTACAGAGTCGATGATCTGGTCCAGATCATTCATGGCGTCTTCATTTCCCTGTGCCGCAGCTTTGGCATACCAGTACGCAGCCAGGATATCATTGGCTTTTGTTCCCCGTCCCTCATGGTACATGGTGGCCAGATAGTACTGTGAATTTTCATGTCCCTGTTGCGCGGCTTTGGTGTACCAGAGAAATGCCAGGGCGTCATTTACCTCGGTTCCCTCTCCATGTTCGTACATATATGCCAGATTGTACTGTGCCGAGCTGTACCCCTGTTCTGCAGATTTGGTGTACCACTTGATGGCTTTGGCGTCATCGAGCTCCACGCCTTCGCCCTCATCATACATAAGCGCCAGATTGAACTGGGCATCGGAGTCGCCCTGTTCGGCAGCCTTGATGTACCAGTAGACGGCCTGCTCGTTGTCCTCGTCAACACCTTCGCCCTCATCGTACATGACGCCGAGGTTGTTCTGTGCTCCTGCATGCCCCTGATTGGCGGCCTGTGTAAACCAGTAGACGGCCTGCTCATCGTCCTCTTCGACTTCGTCGCCGTCGTCATACATGTTTGCCAGATCGTATTGCGCCTGTGCATTACCTTTCTTGGCGGCTTTAAGTGCGGTTGCAAGTGCCAGAGAAGGTGCTTCTTCCGACCCTTTGGCCTCATATTTTTCACGCAGCGGTGCCACGGCCTTTTCGATTTCCGGAACGAGTTCCTTGATGACTTCCTGCATCTTTTTGCCGACTGCCTGCATCAGTTCGGGCTGTTTCTGAATGTACGTTTGACCGAATTCGGATTCGTAAAATGTAGTGAATGCTTCAAGCTCTTCGACTGAGAAAGTCTGCGCGTACGCATCTTCAAGCAGTGGTTGCATACGGGTCCACGGGAATTTCTCCATAGCCGTTTTCAAACCGATTTCCATTCCCTCGTTATAGGCCTCTTTGGCTTTTTCATCCATAGATTCGAATTCTGAAGTAAGCATTGCTTTTTGCATCTCCATCGCCTGCTTAATCTGGTTATTGTAGAGCTCTTCGAAATGGAAAAGATCAAGCATCTTTTTTGCGGCTGCCGCTTTTTTTTCAGCGGCTTCATCGGCATTGGCGGCTACCGTTCCCAGCAGTAGCAGCAACAGAAATGGGAGTATTTGTCTCATCATGACGGATTCCTTAAGAGTATTTGGTGTTGTTCTGAAAAATTCAGAAAGTGGCGATAATAACTAATTTGTGTTAACGGGAACTTTATTGCATTAAATAGAACGGAGAAACTATCTATTGGCAGCACGCAAAAGTTGCCAGATCCGCTCTAGAACAAGAAAGATAAACACGAGTGTAACAATTAGTTTGAGAAGTGCCGCAAGCCATGCGCCTTCACTCAATGCGAAGGGAATGGCAATCATGAGCAGCGCTGTGGCATAGAGTATTCCGATATGGAAAAGTCCGGGTCTGCGCGCGGGAATAAAAAGAAAAAAGTGCAGCGTTACCATGATGAAAATGCCGATTCCCAGAAAGTGCGGCTGAGCGGTTTTAAGCAGACCGGTAGCGCTTTTGGGGGCGTAATACGCCAGAACCGACTGCGGGGTGAGGCCCCCTTTGAGCAGGGCGAGTGCCGCGCCGCTAAGCAGCAGCAACAGACCCATCAGGGCGAAATAGCCGATGGCAAGGCGGTAGAGTGCTTTCACAGACGCGCCAGACGCCACAGCGAAAAGAGAATCATCAGCAGTGCGATGAGGTGGTTGAGCCAGTAAAACAGGAGCCAGACCGCCATAAGCAGGGGAATTCCAAAAGACGCGCCATAGAGCAGCGCGGGGGCGAGCAGGGCTGAGAGCATCAGCAGGTGCACACCGAGGCGGGCGCGTTTTTCACGCGTCTCAAGCCGGATGAACACGGCGCTGAGTGTGAGCAGGGAGAGCATGCTCATAAAAAGATTGGCGTGAATGAGTTCCAGAAGCACGAGCGGTGCGATGGGGTCGAGGTACTGCGCCTCGTCGCCGTAAAGCGTCTGCGAGGCTTTGCTTACATGTAAGCCGATCTGATCCTGCATGACGAAGAGATCGCTGATGAAAAAAAGCAGCAAAAAGAGCAGTACCCCAATGAGTACGGGGCGCATCAGCGGGTCGCTGCGCAGATCTTTGACGAGCGTGAACTTCATGGCTGCAATACCCGGAAAACGGCGCGTGCGGCACGCGCACCGTCACTGATGGCTCGCGCCGAGAGTGTGGCTCCGGTGATTGTGCTGACATCTTCGCCCATGCGAAGCGGCCGTGTTTCCGGTGCCTCGCCGAGTTGTTCGAACCAGCGCTCGTTGGGAAGATATTCGCCGGGTTCTCCAAACGCGATCATCTCGGCGGCTTTGAGCGTTGCGTTGGCATCAAAAAGGTAGAGGACGACCGCGTCTTTGGTGCGTACTTTGCGAACGAGCAAAATACCCGTGGCGACTTTTCCGGCGTCGCGGCGGCACTCGAAGAGCCGAACGATCTTGCTTCCGAGGGGAGTCTTTGCCTCTTTCTCCACACGCTCAAGCTGCGTAGCGGAGAGCATGGCACTGCGTTTTATGACGGTGACGTTCTCTCCAAAATGTGCTTTTGCAGCCGCTTCCGGTGTAATGAGCATGTCCGAGTGAAGCGGCAGCAGGGTAAGAATGAAAAGAAACAGGCGCAGCATCAAACTTCCTTAATATTGATAATAGTTATCGGAATTATAGGTGAAGAATGCTGAAGATAGATTTAAAATGATAATTAGTATCAATAATGCGCAGTACGGGGTATCAGAGAAATCCCAGATGCTGTGCAAGTATCTTGATACCGATGACAATGAGGACGATACCGCCGAGCATCTCGGCACGGTTTTCGAGCCACACTTCCCCATGGGCACCCACATAGACGCCAATGGCACTGAGGAGGAAGGTGACAAATCCGATGAGTGCCATGCTGATATAGGGATTGAGGTTGATAAGTTGCAGGGTAAAGCCCGCGGCAGCAGCATCGATGCTCGTGGCAACGGCCAGAATCATCAGCATGCGGTTACTGACGCGGGTGATCTCGTCTTCGACGCCGTCCTGGAAACTCTCATAGAGCATTTTCCCGCCAATGATGCTCAGCAGCCCAAAGGCGATCCAGTGATCGAACACTTCGATATAGTGCATCATTCCGACGCCGGCGAGGTAACCAAAAAGTGGCATCAGCGCCTGAAAAAAACCAAAGTAGACGCCTGCTTTTAGGGCGAGTTCGCGTCGGTCGCATCCGTCGGCGCCGCAGGGGACTTTGGCACCCAGCCCGATAGAGACGGCAAAAGCGTCCATACTCAGGGCCAGTGCGAGAATCAGTGCTTCAATCATGGAAAGCTTCCGTTGTTTTTTGCCGTAATAGTAGCTATTTTACGATAATACCAATGCATAAATCTGTATAATGGCGCCACTAATCGAGGAGTCACGCATGAATGAGTTTAAAAACGTAACGGTTGTCAAAGCGGCCAATATCTACTTTGACGGGAAGGTCACCAGCCGCAGTGTGATTTTTGAAGACGGCACGAAAAAGACATTGGGAATCATGATGCCGGGTGAATACACGTTTGGGACGGAAGCCGCCGAACTGATGGAAATCACCGTCGGTGACATGGAGATTTTGCTGCCCGGTGAGAGTGAATGGCAGAGCATCAGGGGCGGCGAGAGTTTCAATGTTCCTGCCAACTCGAAATTTTCACTCAAAGTGCACAGCGTAGCCGATTACTGCTGCTCGTATCTGAACTAGGTTTTCATGCGTTCGCCAAGAGGGTTCGGACGGCGTTATTTTACGCTCGCTTCCATTCAGGCTCATAGTGCCGAACCCCGCTTGCATGCCAGAATATGCGCTTTTGAAGCGTTACATGTAACACTGATGCTGACGCCGGAAGAGGCGTGCGACGAAGACGATCCGCCGGAAACGGCGGGCATACTCTGCATTCAAAAGAGCAAACCCTGTCACTGTAACTGTTATTTCAGGCGTCTGACGCGGCTGATACTGCTATACAGCCGTCATCTCTTTTTTCAACCCTGCAACTGCCGTTTTTACAGCTTTCGGCGCAGCGGGGTACACCCTCCTTTTTTATCCTTTTCCTAATTCAAACCTGACTATCAACATTATCAAAAGGATAACCCATGCAAAAAAATTACCTGCACGGATTTCCCCGAATCGGGGAACAACGCGAACTAAAATTCGCACTGGAGCGTTACTGGAGCGGCACTGCGTCGCATGATGAACTTTTAAATACGGCCGCCATGCTCAGAACGCGCCACTGGAACTATCAGAAAAGCGCGGGCATCGAGCGCGTCTGCGTCAACGACTTTTCATTTTACGACCTGATGCTCGATACCATTGTCATGCTCGGAGCCATTCCCGAACGCTTCAGGGATATTGAGGACGATAAAGCGCGTTACTTCACGATGGCGCGGGGCGATGCCACGCATACGGCAATGGAGATGACCAAGTGGTTCAACACCAATTACCATTACATCGTTCCCGAACTTTCGGCATCAAGCAGCTTCTCGCTTCAGGCGAAAAAACTTTATCTGGAGTTGCAGGAAGCTGCCGGTCAGGGCTTTACATGTAAGCTCAATCTTATTGGCCCGCTGACCTTTTTAGCCCTTGCAAAAAGCAGCGACGGCAGTGACGTGATGCGCCATTTCGATGCGGTAGTAGCCTGCTACGGCGAACTGCTGGCGGCTTTGAAACGCACCCATGGCGATCTGCTCATTCAGATTGATGAACCGGTGTTGTGCCGCGACACCGAGGGCGCACTGCTGAGTCTGCTGAAAATCGCCTATGAGCGTCTGGGAGCGCTGCATCCGGGTGTGGTGGTCGCGACCTATTTCGACCATGCTTCCGAAGCGTTGGGCGTACTTGCCCATACTCCGGTGCGTGGCGTGGCGCTCGATTTTGTGCACGGCGCCGAAAATCTCGAAGCGTTATCGCATCTGGGAGACAAAGTGTTGATTGCAGGGGTCGTGGACGGGCGTAACGTCTGGCGCAACGACATCGATGCCACGCTCGCACTGCTCGATCGCATCGCGGCGGTCGTACCCAAATCGCAGATTGCCGTAGCTTCGTCGTGCTCGCTGCTGCATGTTCCCTACAGCCTGCGTTATGAGGAAACGCTTGATGCTGAAGTGCGGTCATGGCTGAGTTTCGCACAGGAGAAACTCTCCGAGATTGCGTTGATTGCCAAAATCTTTCACGGCGATGCGTTGGCCAGCGAAGAGGAAGCGGCGCTCGCATCGGCGCGGGAAGCCGCCGCGTTGCGCAAAAGATCGGAAAAAATTCATGATTTTGCCGTGCAGACACGGGTGGCATTGCAGGAAAACATGTCGCGCAGTACGCCTTATGCCGCACGGATTGCTTTGCAGAAAAAAGTACTGGGATATCCCGAGCTGGCCACGACGACCATCGGTTCTTTTCCCCAGACTCCCGAGTTGCGTGCGTTGCGGCGCGATTACAAAAACGGTGCGATCTCTCAGGAGGCGTATGATGCGGGCATTGCGGCGTATATCGATATCTGCATCGCGTTTCAGGAATCGGTAGGTCTGGACGTGCTGGTACACGGCGAACCCGAACGCAATGACATGGTGGAGTATTTCGGCGAGCAGATTCGCGGATACGCCTTTACCCAAAACGGGTGGGTGCAGAGTTACGGCAGCCGCTGCGTCAAGCCGCCGCTGCTTTACGGTGATGTCAGCCGTCCCGAGCCGATGACGCTCAAATGGACACTCTACGCGCAGTCGAAAACCAAAAAGATACTCAAGGGAATGCTCACCGGTCCGGTGACGATGCTGGGGTGGTCATTTGTGCGTGATGACCTGAACGTGGATCAGGTGGCCATGCAGATGGCACTGTGTATTGCCGATGAGGTGCGGGACCTGCAGGAAGCGGGAATCCGCATTATCCAGGTGGATGAGGCGGCGTTTAAAGAGGGGTATCCGCTGCGCCGCTCCAAACGCGCGGCGTACGAGAAATGGGCGCTGGAGAGTTTCCGTTGCGCGGTGGCTCCGGCGGCGCCACAAACGCAGATTCATACGCACATGTGCTACAGCGAGTTTAACGACATTATCCATACCATCGAGGCGATGGATGCCGATGTCATTTCGATTGAAACGGCACGCAGCGGCAACCGGCTGCTGAAGATCTTTAAAGAGGTCGGCTACGCGCAGGAAGTCGGGCCGGGCATCTACGATATTCACTCACCGCGCGTTCCGGGTGTCGAAGAGATGGTGGCCCAGATCGAAGCGCTGCTGGAAGTCCTGCCCAAAGAGCAGCTCTGGATCAACCCCGACTGCGGTCTGAAAACCCGAAAATGGGAAGAGGTCAAACCCGCACTTGCCAACATGGTTGAAGCAGTACGGCGGGTACGGGGCTAGCGCTTTTTTGCGCTAGCGCGCTTCATGGGCGGTTATAAAGCATAACGCCCGAAGCGTAGAGCGTATTGCAGGGTATAATTGAGATAAAAAAAATGAGGAACAGTTGCTATGAGAACGCATAATCTTGAAAACTGGCGTCATACGCATGAGTTTTTTCAGGATAATCCGCACGGAGAACGGCGTACCTATTACGTGCTGGTGCTCACACTGGTTACCATGGTCGTGGAGATCGCGGCGGGAATCTGGTTCGGGTCGATGGCGCTTCTTGCCGACGGCTGGCACATGGCGACGCATGTGGCCGCCTTTTCGATTACGCTCTTTGCCTACCGTTACGCCAGAGCGCACAGCAATGACGGCCTGTTTGCTTTCGGTGCGGGCAAGGTAGGCGTTCTGGGCGCTTTTGCCAGTGCCGTGGCCCTGTTGATGGTAGCCCTGCTGATGGCGCTTGAGTCATCCATGCGTTTTATTGAACCGCATGAAATCCGCTTTAATGAAGCCATCATCGTGGCTGCACTTGGCCTTGGCGTGAATCTGCTCAGTGCCCTGCTGCTTAAAGATTCCCATCACCACCATCATGACCACGACCATCACCACCATGATCATAACCTTTACGCCGCTTACATGCATGTTCTCGCGGATGCACTCACTTCGGTACTGGCTATAGGAGCGCTGCTGGGAGGAAAGTACTGGGGATGGAACTGGCTCGATCCGCTGATGGGGCTTGTGGGTGCGCTCATCATTGCGCGCTGGGGTCTGGGGCTGGTAAGAGAGAGCGCGCCGCTGCTGCTTGATGCCAGCATTGATCCGGAGTACCATAAACGTATTGTCGAAACACTTGAAGCGCAGGACGATCTGGAGATATCCGACATTCACATCTGGAAAGTGGGGCCGCACGACTATGCGGCGATGATTTCGCTGCTGACCCACACCCCGCAGAGCGTGGAGCATTATAAAGAACTTCTGAGCGGGTTTGAGAAAATCTCCCATCTCACCATTGAGGTGAATGTTTGCAGGGAGTGCGAGTAGCAGCGCGCTAACGCGCTACGCTTTGAGCTTTCGGTAGCCTAGAAGGGCGAAGAGAAGCATGAGGAGCACGGAACCAAAGGGTCCGAAGAGCGGTACGGTAACGCTACCGCTGCGCAGCACCGGAAAGCCTGGATCGAGAATATTGCCATCGGCTACAAGGTCATCATCGCCGTCTTTACCGTCTACGAGATAGAGTGTGATGGTTTTGCCGCCGTTGCTGATCTCATAACCTGCACCCGTTTTATTTTCATCCACCATATTGGCGCTGCGTGTACCGAAGTCGTACCAATGGTCGCTGCCGTTGGCATGAGTCGGGCCGAATTTGTAGTATCCTGTAAAGAGTTGCGTACTCTCCTGCGGCAGCGTGAAGCTGACCACTTGAGTATAACCGTTGTTTCCGGGTGAAGTACTGTCGATGCTGATCATGCCTGAGCCAAGCGTCTGCACGACGACTTCAGGCGTAGGTTCGGATGTGTTTGGCAGGCTGTCCGGTGTGACAATCAGACTCGCCGCAACGCTCGAGCTGCTGCCCGATGCGGTAGCATTGTAACCGATCATGATGGTGGTTCCGGCTGATGAGCTGCTTCCCGAATCCCCGATGGTAATGGCTACCTCGCCCGAACCTTCATTCCCGTCGGGCTCGCCGTCGTTGTCGGCATCGTTGGCACGCACGGCAGAACAGTTGGCGCTCGGTCCGGTGTCATTTCCGACGGTCGTACCGGCGCAGCTCCAGCTGTAGGCGATTACCGATTCGCTAACCTGCGACGATATGCCGTTGTCGCACAGTCCGGTCGTCGGGGCGGTGACGAACGTTGCGCCGTCTGCGCTGCCGCAAACCCCCTCGCCCGATTCGTTGACGTTGGTGATGCTGATGGTGAGGTTCTCATCATAGGTCGCATTGCCGTCATCGGTGACGCGGACGCAGATACTGTAACTGTTTTTGCTCTCATAGTCGAAGACGGCTGCCGCTTTGAGGGTGGTGCCGTCGATCGTAAACGAGCCGTTGTTCGTGCCATTACATGTAAGGCCGAAAGTGTGCCCCGCAGTCTGGTCGGCATCGGTAGTGCTAAGCGTTCCGATGGCGGCGCCGACACTGTTGTTCTCGGCAATGGTAGCATTGGAGATCGCGATGTCGGTAGGCGCGGTATTGTTGTCTGTTTTTTCGAATTTGAAATAGAGGATCTCGCCATTGTCATTCATACCGATAAGATAGGGATTGTCATTAGCGTCAAATTCCAGATCCACACGGGAATCATAAACGGAAGCACTCTTGGTGTTGTCCATCTCGATCCAGCCTGATGTATCAGGATCGTATTTGAAGACCTGCGGATGACCGTTTAAAGTCGTTGCCACATAAGGTGTACCTTCTGAGTCAAAAGCGATATCAAGGACCTGATTGTTTTCATAGCTGTACTCGATGGTGCCGCCTAGCTGAGTCCACTCATTGGTTTGGGTGTCAAACCTGGAAATCTTTACATCATTATTATTTGCTCCATCCTGATGAACAATGTAAGGAGTCGTGCCAAAGATTTTTAAGTCTAGCGGCCTGTTGTTTTGATAGATTGCAGCATTTGTTACACTATTTAGAAGTGCCCACTGATTGGTGTTGGTATCAAATTTATAAAATTTAAGATCATAGTTATAGAGTGTCGCAAAATAGAGCGCACCCTCACTGTCAATCGCCAGATCAAAGGTATCATTGCTTCCATAAGCCGTAAAAGCATCACCTACACTTTGCCATGTTGGTGTAGGAGCCGAGAGATCAAGCGACTTGATCTCTGTTTTTCTTGTACCGCCATCGTTAAATCTATAGGCTGCATAAAGCGTTGAGCCGTGTATCTCGATATCCGGAGATATGGAGTCATAAAAAGATGAACCACTCGTCCAAAGATCCGTACCCATAACCTCCCAGGCACTATTGGCATCATTTGGTTTATAAACCTGAACTCCTGAATTATTACTATTGATGACATAGGGAGTATTATCAGAACCTACAGCCAAATCAAAAGCGTAATTGCTTACCAAACCTACAGAAGCACCACCGACATTTTCCCAGCTGCCGTTAACAAGTTTTTTTACACCGGCAAGGCCAGAGCCCTGATCATAGTAATAATGAACAACATACGCTGAACCATCAGGTGCATATTCCAGATCGCCGTACTCGCCTGCATCTGCGACAAGATTCTCTGCGGCTGTCCAGATGCCAAGGGGTGGTTGTGTGGTCGTAAAGTTCCAGCCTGTAGTGTTGCTGATGCCGGCAAACTCATTATCGGATGTATCTTTAAAAGCTCCTGCTTCTATCTGTATGTAGTACTCTGTCTCATATTCGAGGCTCAAATCACCAAGCGCGATACCTGCGACATTGTCATCATCCATAAAGACATTTTCTGCATCCGTATCAATAATAAATGTTTCTAGTAAAGTATTATCGGCCTTGTAGATTTTGATCGTTTTACCATCGACCGGATTAACGGCTTCATCAAAGTAAATCCAAAAATATCCGTTATTGGGAGAAGTAGCGACACCCATGCTGTCATCTGCCGGGTTTGTCTCTTCAATCTGCGGCGCAGTAGTGTCTATACCTTTGGTGACAACCAATGTTGCAGGTGTAGCGGTTGTCAGTCCGTTCGTATCCGTCACGGCGACACTCAGCATTTTGCTTGCATCCGGGAACGGGGTGCTCCAGTAGGAGTAGTAAAGATTTGACAGCAGCGCATTGAACTCGGCAAGTGTGGCACTGTTTCCGGGTGCGCTAAACGTTACGACACGGTTCTCTCCGACAATCTCGCTGGTGATCGTGTAGGTAACACCCGATACCGTAGTCTCGCTGTAGTCCTGATTTACACTATCTTGTGCCAGATCAACGTATGTATCCCAATCACCGATGACAATATAGTCGATCCACTCTCCTCCATCGAGCTGCGCCGTAGGAATGGAGACGGTAAGTTTTTCAAATGTTGCTACGCCTCCTGCCGCAATAGGGGAATCACCGGAAACAAATGCGACTGTGTCCTCCCCAAAAGATTCTGCTGCTCTGCTGGTATTGTTATCGCCACCCTCTCCGGTAAAAAGGTCAATAGTCGAAGGCGGAGGCAACACGCCGGTTAAAACGATATATTGTGTTCTTGTCACACCTTGGCTGATCTCTTCGATATAGGTTTGTCTCGATGAAGTGCCGTTTGGATCTGGTGTAAAGACCCACGATGTTCCGTTGTGTGCCAAACTCCCCTTTTCCCATACATTTGGTTTATCAAATAAAGTAGTGTCGTCACTTTTATAGACTTTAATAGTATCGGTTCCTGATTGAGAAGGATAGCGGCTATAGTCCCAGATGGCATCCGTCTCGCTGCCATCATCGGCAATATCGCTCATACGAAATTCAAAGGTGTCATTTCCTCCAAGACCTACGAGTATGTCAAAACCGGGACCCCCATAGAGTGTGTCGCTTCCATTTCCATACTCCCATGTATTACCATATAAATTTGGAGAGAGCCACTGTCCACTGCTTGCACTGGTCTTGAAAAGAGAAAGTATATCATCGTAGTACGCAACGCCTGTTCCGGTGTAGGTATGAACTGCGGTGTCGCCTTGGATAGCAGAAGAAACTCCGGCATTACCGCCTCGTCCATAAGAATAGCCTGCAGGAAAATAGGTTTCAGTAGCGCCGCCGCCAAAGCCACCACCGCCGCCTGCGTAGTAGTTTGTAGCGTCACTCGTACCCGCCAGACCGGTTAGTGAAGGAGTGTCACTTGTTGGTGTACTGTTTGTTGGAGCATAATATTGACCGGGCAGATTACCATATTCGCCTCCTTTTCCTCCAAGCACTCCCCCTTTTGATGTAGAACCTATCTGTTGTTGTGCACCGGCATTACCGCCGCCACCGCCGCCACCAAGACCGCCTGCGCCTCCAAGATATTGAGCAAATGGTATCGTTAGTGCACGAGAATTTACTCCATCAAAACCGTCACCAAAGATGATGTCATCACCTGCTCCGCCATTGATGACATCGTTACCGCTTCCGCCTTTGCCTCCTTCTGATTGAAGAGGGGTAGCTTCACCGTTTAGCCAAGCTCCGGCACCACCGCCGCTGCCGTCACCGAAGATGACATCATTGTCGCCCGTACCGGTCAACGTATCGTTATCGCCGCCACCGGCTCCGCCTTTTGTATAACTTTGGGAATTGTCCATGTATTTACCAGCGCCACCGCCGCCGCCGGAACCATCCCCCTGAATATAGGCGGCACTCGCCTGTACTCCCAAAAGCATCCCCGCCAGAATCAGGGATCGTGTTACTTGTTTCGCCATGGATACCACTCCGAAATCATATTTTTCTGATGATAGCGGAGTGCTATCGCAATCCGATCCCGCTTTAATCGCAGGTTGATCGCAATGGAGAGGTCTTACATGTAAGCAAGGCGGTCGAAGGTGTCGGTGTAATAGAGGCTGTAGCGGTTTTTGCCTTCGTTTTTGGCGTGGTACATCGAGGTGTCGGCCTGACGCATAAGCGCTTCGGGCGCAACGTCGTTTTGAGATGAGAAAAAGCTCACACCGATGCTCGCCGAGACCTCCAGCCAGTCGTTGCCGTAGGCCACAGGGCGCGCGGCGGTCTCGAGCAGACGCTTGATAACGCCATTACTCGTTTTTATGTCGCTGGCCGCACTCAAAATCACGGCAAACTCGTCGCCGCCCAGACGTGCGAGGGTGTCTTCGATGCGCAAACATGCACCAAAACGCTTGGCGAGCTGCTGGAGTAAAACGTCTCCGGCATCGTGTCCGAAGGTATCATTGATTGCTTTAAAACCGTCAAGGTCAATGAAGGCCAGACCGTAGCCGTGCCTGTGGCGTTTGGCAAACGCATGGGTCTGCTGCAGCGCCTTTTCAAATGCGTGGCGGTTGGGGAGCTGGGTCAGCGGATCATGGTGCGCGAGGTGACGAAGCTGCTCCGTATCGCGGTGGCGCTGCGTGACGTCGATGGCGAGCGAGACGACTTCGACCTGATTTTCGTCGATTCGCGGCAGCCGTGTGTTGTGCCATTCGCACATAATGACCTTGCCGGTTTTGGTACGGTTCTTATTCACGCCTACATAGAGCTCATAGTTCTCAAGCACCGCGCCGAGTGAGCGTTTCAGGGTGGCGTACTCCTCTTTTGGAACCATGAGATCGTAAAAATTCCGCCCGAGTACCTCCTCTTTTGACCACCCAAAGAGCGTCTGCGCCTGAATATTCCAGTCGGTGATAATCCCGTTGTCTCTCCAGACGAAACCTGCTGAAGCGGAGTTCTCAAACAAGATGCGGTGCCGCCTTGCGCTCTTTTCGAGCCGGCGGTTGATACGAAAAATATACGATGCCACCCCGCCTAGCACCATAGCAAGACCGAGTGCCCCGCCAAGATAGAGGTAAAACCACGTCATGTCGACGTGACGCTCGGGCGTATAGTAAAAAGCATCGAGTGAACGCCCGTTTTGAGCCAGCCCGAACATCCGGTAGGTTTCGACGATATGTTCCCATCTGCCCGGATTGCTGTGGCCGATCTGGACAAAATCGGGATTGATCAGTTTTTTGAGCGCCTGCGCTTCAAACAGAAGGTGCTCGCGGGTTTTGTTCTGCGTGTTGTACGTACGCAGAATCAGATCCACGATCTCTTCCGGGTGATCAAGCGCATAAGCCCACCCCTGCATGGTCGCCGCACGAAATGCCTCAACCCGCTGCGGATCGGCTTGCAGGTTCTCTTGGGTGGTAAAGATCAGATCGCCGTAAAAATCGAGCCCGTAGCTTCGCGGTTCGATGATCTGATAGGCAATGTTACGCTGCATCAGCTCATAGGGTTCGTTGGAGCTGTAAGCGTTGATGGCGGAGACGTTTGCATCGATGAGGTCTTTTAGATGGTTGTGGTTGGGGACGAAGCGCACTTTGTCGAGAGCGATGCCTTCATGCACGAATACCGCCTTGAGCTCCACGTCCTGATCGCCGCCCATAAGCCCCACCGTACCATCACGCGCCAGATCGACCGGACTCTTAAAATCTTTTTGTGCCAGCAGAATATTGGGAGAGTGCTGAAAGATGGCTCCAAGCATCACCACCGGCGCGCCCTGAAGGTATTTAAGCACCAGTGAGGAGTTGGAAATGCCGTAATCGGCGCTGCCTGAGAGTACCGACTCGGTCACATTGACCGAAGGACCGCCTTCGATCAGCCGCACCTCAAGCCCGTTTTGGGCATAAAATCCCTTTTCAAGCGCCGTGTAATACCCCGCAAACTGGAACTGGTGATACCAGCGCAGCTGTACGTTGAGCGTATCTGCGTGCAGCGCCGAAAGGAGATGCAGCATTGTCAGGAAAGCAATCAGTGACCGTATCAAAAATGGCACTCCTCAAAATAAAGTCATCACTCGTTGTACTCCATTTTACACAAAATGCGTTAGAGCCTATAGGAACGATGATCGCAAATTGATCGCAATTCATGCTCTGGACATCGTGATTACGGGAGAAACTGAAATTTTGGTTATTATATAATTAAATAATTAAAATACCCATCAGGTCTTTTGTATGGATATCACCCATTTATCGCTGCTCTATGTCGAAGACGATATGCTGGTACAGGAAGAGACGCTGGGTATTCTTGATAATCTTTTCAAAGAGATCACCGTTTGCAGCGACGGCCGCAGCGCGCGCGACCGGTTGGCGCAGCAGCGTTTTGATGTCATGATATTCGATATCCGCCTTCCCCATGTCAACGGCATCGAACTCGCTGTAAACGCCAAAGCGCAAGACCCCGACGCACAGATCATTATCACCTCGAGCTATGAGGAGGTAGCCGATCTCAAGGAATTCATCCGTCTGGGTGTCGTTGATTATCTCAGCAAACCCTTTTCGCTTGACGAACTGATGGGGGCTCTTTTCAAAGCGGCATCACAATCGCACAAGAGAAGCACGCTGCATTATGACAGGCAGATGAAAACACTGCTGTGCAACGGCAAAACGGTAGAGCTGACGCAAAACGAGCGCCTTTTGCTTGATTACGTCACGATGAACGAGAAACATATCATCTCTTACGAAGAGATCAGTATCGAGGTTTACGGATGGAAAAATCACAAAAATTCGCTCAGTGCCATTCGCAATCTGATCTATCGGCTCAGGAAAAAGAGCGGTTCGGATCTTTTTGAAGGAATCGACGGCTTCGGGTACCGTGTGAAATGGTGAAAATCCTTTTTCTGCTGCTGCTGTCGCTTTCGGCGTTGCAGGCTCTTACATGTAAGTATGATTCGAGGCTGCCGTATCAAAACTGTGCGGAATATATCGACCTTCTTGCCGATAGCGACGGATTGATGCATATTGACGATATCGTGAACCGCGACGACCTTTGGCACCACCCCAAAAAGACCTCGCTGGGGTATGTCAACGGTAACGTCTGGAGCCGTCTGACGCTGCAAAGCAGCGAAGCGGCACACATTCTTCTTATTAATCCAAAGTCCAACATTAACACCATCGATGCCTACGTTTATTGCAACGCAGAAGCGTCGGGTGTCCATCTTATGGGAAATTCCAAAGACCCGAACAATCGGCTTATCGCATCGAAATACACTCACTTCGCACTCGATCTCGATGCGCAGACATCCTGCACCGTCTATACCCGATACGCATCGCGCAGTGTTATCGACGTCAGTTATTTCATTACGACGCAGCCGTTTTTTCTGAAATTTATCATGTACGAAACGATTATGTGGGGTATTTTTATCGGACTGGTACTGACACTCATCATCTACGGGATGACGCTCTTTTACCTTCTCAAAGAGAGTGTCTATGTCGTTTATGTGAGCCACGTCGTTTTCGCCCTGCTTTTTCAGCTCTCGACCCACGGTATTTTGTATCAGTTCGGGCTCTACGGTGCTTCGGCAATCTACAATACCATCAGCTGGCTGACGGCTTACGGGGGCGTTCTGTCGATTTTGCTCTTTTCCGTTCTCTTTTTCAACACCAAAGAGACCATGCCGGCGGTACACAGGCTGCTTCAGCTTTTTGTGCTGCTGACGGCACTTCAGGTACTGCTTTTCATACCCGCGCTCTTTGCCGCCGACATCGTCATCTATTTTCGCTCCTACACGAAGCTCTTTATTATCTTCGAACTCCTGGCACTGCTGGTCGTAGGCGTTTTGGCCGTTTACAGAAAGCTTAGCGGTGCGAAGCTCTATCTGACGGGACACGGCTTTTTTATCGTGATGCTGATCTACCAGCAGATCAACGGCGTGATTAACGTCGATATCAGCCTTATCAACGTCTACGGCACCTCGCTCGGTTTTTTGGTGGAGGTGATTTTCCTCTCGCTGGCACTGAACAAAAAAGTCGAAACGATCAAAAAAGAGAAAGAGCGTGCGGAGCGGCTTCTGGCGATGCAGTCGGGATTCGCATCTATCGGCAAAACGATAGGCAATATCTCGCATCAGATGAAAGTGCCCATTGTGCACCTCGGTACGCTGCTGACACGTATGGAGTCGATACTGCGGCACAGGGAGTACGACGCATCCGCACTCGAAGCAACCAAGAACAAAATGCGCGAAACCCTCAAATTCATGTCGGGCAGCATCCGTGAACTCAGCACCTTTTATGCTCACGCCGATAAGGTCTCTGTTTACAGCCCGGCAGATGAAATTCATCACGTTATCGAAATGTTCAGTGCCAAAAGTGCCTATGTCGAAGCGGTCATTGAACGCGATCTCGATGATTCGATTGTTCTGGAGGGGTACAAAAATGCTTTTTCCAACGTCATCGTGATTCTTGTTGACAACGCCCTTGACATCTTCAAAGAGCGGCAATTGCGTCATGGCAGGGTATCCATTCGGGCCGCTCGCGATCATGACAGATGCATTATCGAAGTACGCGACACCGGCGGAGGCATTACGCTCTCACCGCCGCAGCAGGTTTTTGAACTTTTTGTATCCAGTCGCGCGCAGGGAAGCGGCATGGGCCTTGCCATGGCAAAACTGCTTGTCGAAGAGCGTTTGAAGGGAACACTGCGCGTCCACAACAGTTTCGAAGGAGCCGTGTTTGAACTCCGCATCCCTTTAGTGAACGTTACATGTAACGTTCAGAAGTGAAAGAGCGGCGCAAGCATGGAAGCAGCGTACCAGAATGCTGCGGTGCACAACAGCACGGCGGTCAGCTCCAGCACTTCCGCTCCGGAATAGAACGGTTTGTTGGGTTCGGGGCGTTTAGGCAGCATAGGGAAGCAGCGCATAGTACCAGTCCTCCTGAATGTAGTCCGGAGTTTCTATGAGGGTAATCTCAATGCGCTCACCGTAAAAACTGATGACCGACTCGAGGTACTCTTCGGGAATCTCCAGCGCTTCGGTTGCATATTCGACACCGACATCGAAAAACTCAAAATCCTGCCAGCTGTAGCCGTTTTCAACGCTGGGAATATGAAAACATGTCGGCATGAATGGCTCCTTATCCTGCCCGTAAGAGCAGATTCTGATACCACGGTTCCACACATTCGCACAGGGAAAGATCGCGCAGCGAGAAGTCAATGCGTTCGCCCCATAAGAAGACGTGTTCAATGGTATGTTCCGGAATGCTGAAATGGTGCGTCAGATAGTGACGCAGGTCATGCGTCATGGCAAAAAGATTGAATTGCGGCTCTACATGTACGGGTACCGAAAAGCTCATAGCAGCTCCCTTAAAGAGCACTCTACCGCATGGCGCAACACGGATCGGTCCACGTCGCCGTGGCGCATGGCAAGCGTGCGCATAAGCGCGCAGCGCATTTTGGAGTCGGGCTTCATTCCCGAACGCAAAATCAGGGTGGCAACTTCGTCTTTAAGCATCTCTGCAGACATTGGAATCTCCTTAATTGATAATAGATATCAAAATTATAGATTCATGCTGCTTTATCTTCTATAAAATTGATAATCATTATTGAAAATAAGGGAGCTTTCAAAACATATCAGAGTATTACATGTAAGCAGAAAAAGAGTGGTTTGGAATATTAGCGCGATACCTTTCGGGCATGTTTATCGTCATACATCCGTTTGTCAGCCGTATCTATGAGTTCCGTGAGTTCCGAGGCGTCTTCGGGATAGCGGGCCCAGCCGATACTGGCACTTAAAACAAGCGAATGCTCTTCAAACATGTAGGGCTTTGCAAGGGTTTCTCTAAAGCGATCCATAATGGCCGTAATTTCGGTCGTATCTGTTGTGAGCCCAAGAATCACCCCGAATTCATCACCCCCGAGACGGGCTACCAGATCATTCGCCCGTACGGAAGCGGCGAGGCGCCGTGCCAGTTCGCGAATGGCCTCGTCGCCTGCACGGTGTCCGTACTGGTCGTTGATGGCTTTCAATCCGTCCATGTCGATCACCATTACCCCGAGCCCCGGCGTTTTCATGCTGGCGATCTGCAGTTGCAAACGCAGTTTTTCATAAAACGCCGCGCGGTTGTTGACCCCCGTCATTGCATCGGTGGTGGCACGCATGAGAAGATCGTCTTTGGCGTATTGTCCGGCGTGGTACATTGCTGCCGCCATGGTCTTGGATATTAATGAGAGTATGTCAAGGGTTGTGTCACTGTAAAACTTCCGCGTTTTGGAAATTACCTTGAGCACTCCGATGTTCTGCTTTCCGAACTGCAACGGGAAGACCAGCATTGACTCCGCTCCCACTTTTTGCACGGCTGCATGGTTAACGCGCGCATCGTTTGAAGTATCGGAACTGTAAAGCGCTTTCCCTTTTCGGACGCACAGTCCGGAAAGACTTTCGCCTCCGGGAAGCCGGAGCCCCAGAAACGGTGTCAGCGTTCCTGAAACCGCCCTGTAAACCATCTCTTCTCCTTCAAAGAGTTCGATGGCGGCACCGTCACTATGAGTCAGTTCCTGCGCTTCCTGTGCCACAGCCGCCATGACGTTGCCAAGATCCGGACCGATATCGACAAGCCGGTTTTGCATCTCTACAATCCGCATCAACACTTCGGGTGAGAGTGGCGTCTGGCAGCTGCCGCTATCTGCCATAGTTTTTCCTTGTTTATGTTGTGATTCACAATAATAGCATCTGTTATTGAAAAACTCAACCTTTTGGGATATGGCAGATGTTTCAATTTTGATCAAATCCTGCCAGGACGATCTTCTGCTAAAATAGTGAAACGTAAAGGAACACCGTGGAACACGATATTCGATGGATACGGCGCTTTTCCAACTATCAAAAAGTGTTTTCGCAGCTTGAGGAAGCCGTTTCGCTTTCGCAAACGCGCGAACTCAGCCGACTCGAAAAGCAGGGGATGATTCAGGCCTTCGAGTACACGCACGAACTGGCATGGAAGGTGATGAAAGACTTCCTGAAAAGCCGTGGCGCGCTTGAAATCTACGGCTCGCGCGATGCCACCCGCGAAGCGTTCAAAACCGGCCTGATCTCAAACGGCGAAATCTGGATGGATATGATTAAAAGCCGTAACCTGACTTCGCACACGTATGACGAAAGCACGGTTGAAGCGATCGTCGAACAGATTGTCCATGCGTATCTCCCGGAGTTTGACGCCTTCAAAAGCAAATGCGACGCGCTTGCGATGCAGGAACGCTGATGCCCTTCGGACTCTCTTCGCAAACGCTTGAAGACCTGAAGCGGGTGCTGAGGTCCGAGCCAAAAATCAAGCGTGCGCGCATCTACGGCTCTCGGGCGTTGGGAACCTACGCTGAAGGCTCCGACATCGATATCTGCCTCAATGCTCCCGAATTCACACTCCCCGAGCTACACCGCATCGAAACCGCACTGGATGATCTGCTTTTGCCCTATACCTTTGATGTCAGCGTGTATGAACGGCTCGACTCGGAGGCGCTCAAAGAGCATATTGACCGGGTTGGGGTGGATGTATGACCCCTAAAGCACTAACGAACAAGCTGATAAAACTCTGCAATGCTACCGAACCGTTCGTAGCGACCATCAATGGAGCATGGGGCGTCGGGAAAACCCGTTATTGGCGAGACTTCGCCAAGAACTATCTTACCGAGAAAAAATATGCGTATGTCTCTCTCTTTGGGCTTCAGAGTATAGAAGAGATTCGGAGAAATATTATTTTACAAATTGCTCCGAAAGAGAAAAAAATCCAAGGTTTTAAAGAGCATTTGCAGGATTTTAAAAGCTCACTTGGCATTAAAGATGAAGAGCTCAACTTTGGTTTGAGTGGATCAGCACTGAGTGTCTTATTAGGTTTGTTTAGTACGCGAGATTTTGAAAATGTTGTTGTCTGCATTGATGACTTTGAGCGGATCTCCGATAAATTGAGTCAACGCGATGTTATGGGAGTGATATCCGAACTCAAGGAGCAGAAGCAGTGTAAAGTCGTCATGATTCTTCATCAGGAAAAAAACGAAGCATCGAAAGCGGACTACGCCGAATATAAAGAGAAAATTGTTGATTATGAATTTCTGTATGAATCGGCAATAGCGGATTCGTATGCACTGGTTGATAAAGAGTTGACTTATTTTAAACAGTATCCTCTGGAGTATTTTCAAAAACATGATATTCGCAACATTCGTGTGATGCAGCGCGTGGTACGGGCGTTGAATGATTTTACATTTGTGAAACCAATGAAGCTGGACTCACGTATAGAAGAAGAAGTGGCGTTGAGCGTGATTTCGTGCACAGTCATTTATGCTGTTTTGCATATTACAGATTTTAAAGGTCTGAATCATTATTGGATGAGGCAAAGTACTTCCGAGATAAAAAATAATCCAAATCAAGATTATGAAAATGCCTTGAAATTTTACATCGGATACAACGATTATTCTGATAGATTAAGAAAGCATATTGAATCTTTTCTCATGTCATCATCCATAGATGAAGATGAGGTAAAAAGCGTTTTAGCAGAGAAACAAGCGAAGCTTGAACGCTATGATGTTCGTGATCGGCTCAGTGCCATCAGAGATACTTACTATTTCGATGTCAATGCATCAAGAAAAAAATTTGATGAAGAGATAGAAAGTGTGCTGTTTGACGATAAAATCGATATGATCAGCGCCATCGGTTTTCAGGAGTTGCTTTTACACGTACAATATTTGGATGCAAGCAAACAGGGTGAATACAGACAAAAAGTTATAGCACTATGCAAAAAAAGCGTAGATAACTATTTTACAACCAATCCAAAAATGCGACTCGATAATGAAGATACGTTACGAAGCATGCAAGAGTATGACCTTGTACTGAAAGAGTATATTGATAGTAAAACGCAAGAGATACGAAAAGCCCATCTTGAAGGTGCAGAGCGTTTGGTTGAGATGATGACGAAAATTATGAAGCAAGGTGGATGGGGTCATGAAGAAAAGCTATTGGATGAAATTTCTGAAGAGGTATACGAGCATCACATAAAAATGAGTTCAAAGTTTTTCGAAACAGCATTTCATTTCGTAAGTTTCATTAATCGATTTAGCGATACACCATTTAAAGAAGCACGCGAAAAGATTATAAATGTTCTGAAAAAGCTAAAAGATGAAAATGAAAACGATAACGCGTTTAGAATGCAACGGTTATTGAAGATTTTGGAAAAATCTTAAAATACGTACCGGGTGATCTTCACTCCGGCACATACACCATCGAACCGTCGGGCATCTTATATGCCACGCCCGCCTTGGCTCCCTTGCCTTCGCCGATCTCTCCGGTTGACTGGTAGTGCTCGATCTTCTTGCCCTGTTTGACAACGATCTCCATATTCTCCTTGCCGGGATTTTTGATGACCGTCACGTTCTCATTGTTAAACGGGTTGAGCGGGTTTTTGATGAGGGCGATCACCAGTACGGCGATCACCACCAGAAAAATGTCGATGATGTTCACCACCGAGACGATGGGGTCGTCCGCTTCGTCGTGTTCGAGGTAGCGCATCAGCTCCCCTTTTGCGTGCGTTCGATGGCACGCAGCTGCTCAAGCATCCGTCGGCGGCGTACCGAGAGAATGGCAAAGGTGACCGAGGCGGAGATGAGTGCGATGATGACCGCCGAGAAGGCGACGGAGAGGTTTTCGCCCACCATGTCCATTTCGCCGTTACTGAGTGAAAGCAGCGCCGGCCCCATAGGAATCATCGTGGCGATGAGCCCCAGCATCGGCGCGGTACGCGAGGCGACGCGCAGCAGTTCGAGCTTTTTGGTAATGTAGAGCTCCAGGTCTTCAAGCTGAAGCTGCGGATGGCTGCGGTGGTATGCGCGCAGCACTTCGCGCCGCGTCATCGATTCGACGATAAAACGCCCCAGCTCAATCATCGCGTAGACAAAGAGCAGGGCAATAAGTGCCAGTACGGGGGTCAAAAAGAGCTTGGAGAGCTCAAACAGGGAGGTTTCAAGTAGTTCGTTCATAGTCGTCCTTTTCTTACATGTAATGTTTCAATAGCCATGCCCAGCGCGATGAGCGCGAGCAGGAGCATCAGGTAGAGCGGCAGAGGCGTGTCGTGTTGCGCCGATTCTTCGGGATTTTTCTGCTCCAGTTTCATCCCCTCCACCCGGGTACTTCCCGCAAGCGCAGCACCGAGGCCGAATCCCGCCGATTGCGCTTTGGCGAATTCATCGAGTTTTTCATGCAGCGGCGGCAGGTCGTGGCTTACATGTAAGGCGTTGTAAGCCTCAAGCAGACTTTTTAGCGTCGCTTCGTCCGCCTTCCAGTACTCTTTGCGCACCGCTTCGAGCATCCGGTCCACCATCTGCGTCAGCGCTTCGGGGTCGGTCTTCTCAAGCCATTCTCGCAACTTCAGGTCATATTTGTCCTTGACGTAAATGTCATGAAACGCCTTCCACTGATCATCCCGTACGACGCTCTTGTCCATCACCTGCCAGCCCCAGAAATTCTCAAGTGATCCGGTCATGGAGAGCGCTCCGGCATGACCCTCGGCCATCAGGTCCTGTATATATCCGGGATGAAACTGCCTTGTGGAGAGCTCCGTGGCCATAAACTCCGCCGCACCGTCCACTTTGGTTTTTCTGGCATCGCGCAGATTGGAGATGTAAAGCTCGGGACTTTTGCCGCTCACATGGCGTACTGCCAGAGAGAGGCCGCCGAGATACTGAAACGGATCGTCCGTTGTGAGCATGCCGTAAAGGTTCGAACTGCGCGAGAGCACGGCACCGTCAACATTTTTGAGGTTTTGTGCGTAGAGGTTCATCGCGTCCGCTTTCTCGCCCGAGCTTGCAAGCCCTTCGCCGAATGCGTACTGCATGCGGTTCAGGTAGAGATTGGCCAGTTTTTCCTCGTTTTCCCAGGTGTCCGAAGCGAGCGCCGCGTCTTCGAGATTGGAGCCGTAAACCCCGCTCTCATTCGAGAAAACACGCACTTTGGAGAATACTTTGGCTTTGGCCGCATCTACGCCTTTTGCTATGAGAGCCTCAAAACTCTCGCGGGTGTTCATGGCGACAGGGTTGGAGTCGTTTAGGTCGCTGACCAGCGCGACCGCCTCGTTCATGCGCAGCATGGCGTTGGGAAACTGGTCGCGGTAGAGTCCCGTCGCGGAGATAACGGTGTCGATGCGCGCGCGTCCGAGGCTCTTTTCGTCAATGAGTTTCACCCCGCTGACCCTGCCGCCTCTGTCCCAGACCGGTTCCACGCCCAGTGCGTAGAGCACCTGTGCTTCCAAAATCCCGAAGTGGCGCATCGTCTCGACCGACCACATCGTAAAAGCGAGCTTTTTGGGCGTCTCGCCGTGTTTGGCCTTATGGGCGTCAATAAGCTGGTTCAGCGCGATCTTGCCCGCCTCCCATGCGGATTGAGTCGGTACGCGCGAGGGGTCGAAGCCGTAATGGTTGAAGCCCGTGGGGAGTGTTTCGGGACTGCGGATCGGGTCACCGCCGTACTTGGTGGGGATGTGTTTTCCTTCCAGTGCTTCAAGCAGGCGCGGCATTTCCAGCGTTTCGCGCAGGTTTCGCTCATATTCGCGTGCCATGAGCGCCATGGTGTCGGTGGCGTTACCTTCCAGATAGGCCGTGACCGCCTTGAATGCCTTGCTCTGGTTGAGTTCGGCAAAGTCGATGGTGAGCGCTTCGTCCCACTCTTTGGGATCGACCGCCTTGAGAAGTTCCTCTCCGAGCATCTGCATGACCGTATGGATGCGCTGATCTTTGGGCGCGGCGTGGCCGAAGGTGTGCAGTCCCATCGGGCGCGAGGTGGCGGCCAGCGCGTGCAGGTGGTTGTGCAGCTTGGCGGAAAATGTCTCGAAGTCGGCGTCGGCCGCCTCTTTAGTGTATCCCAGATCGTTCCAGATCAACTCCTGCGTTTCGCACTGCGAGAGGATTTTCAGTTTGATCTGGCGTCTGACCTCACCCTCATCCGCGCTCTGGTATTCGTGAATGAGCGTGTGAATGTCGTTGAGCTCGCGGTAGAGTCCCGAAGCGCCGAAAGGCGGCGTCATGTGGGTGATGTTCACCGCGCGGCCGCGCCGTTTGGTCTGCGTCGCCTCGCCGATGTTGTCAACGATGTAGGGGTAGATCACCGGAATGTCGCCCAGTGTCAGAAAGGGGTCGTCGTAAACGCTAAGACCCCGCTCTTTCCCGAAAGTCCACTCCTGCGAGCCGTGCGTGCCGAGGTGAATGAGCGCATCGGCTTTGAACGTTTCGCGTACGTACATGTAGGCAGCGAGGTAGAAGTGGTTGACGGGAACGCTCATGTCGTGATAAATGGCGTTTTCCTTGGCTTCGTTGCGCGATCCGCGCGGCGGCTGGGGCATAATGAGCATGTTGCCCGCACTCAGGCGCGGAATGATGAAGCCCTCGGGTGTCGCCATCGGATCGCTCTCGGGTGTGCCCCATCGCGCGTTGATGCGCTGTTGTACCGCTTCGGGGAGTGTTTCAAACCACTGTTTGTAGTGTGTCATCGGCAGCATTCCGGCCAGATTCTCGCCAGGCAGCTCCTGTGCGGCGCCTTCTCGGTGCAGACCCTGAAGCAGCCGCTGAAGCTTTTCAAGCAGTTGCGCCTCATTCAGTGCCGTGACGTTGTAATCAGCTGCTTTCATCGCCCCCAGAATCGCTTCGATGGAGGCGGGCGCATTCATGAACGACGCCGAGATGCCGCTCTCTTTTGTGGGGTAGTTGTAAAACATCAGCGCCACCTTTTTATCGCGGTTGCTTTTGTGACGCAGCACGGCATAGGAGAGTGCTTTGGAAATAACGGAATCAACTTGCTCCTGCAGTGGCTGAGGCATGCCGGAAGCATCGACAACGGCGATGCTCATTGAGTCGATCATACCAGCGTACTCGGCATTGGCGAGGAAAAAGGGAACGCTGCCTGCGGCCAGACCCACACGGTCGCTCTCCCAGGCGGCGCGGTCGCCTTCGCGGTAGAGCAGGGTATGAATGACGGGAATGCCCAGTTTTTCGAAACTCGTTTTGCGTCCTTCGGGAGAGAGCACGATCTGGAGGCTGATGAGCACGTCGGCAACGCATCTGTCGCCATCAAGAAGCATTGACGCAATACCGGTGGGGTCGACCACGGAATCAAAAAAAGGCAGTACCAGCGCGCCCCGTTTTTCAAGGCCGCGGATCAGCGCGTCCACATGTGCCGTGGTGCCTGAAGCGACATAGTTTTTATGCAGCGCGATGGCAATAACGGGACGGGAATCGTCAGTGCCGACACCGCGCCACTTGAAATATTCTGCGCGTGATTCGAAGATCACCCCATCGTAGTCGGGATGGTAGATGCCCACTTTGCCAAAGACAAACGGTGGTGCGGGTTCGTCGAGAGCTTCATGCCAGAGGTGTTTGCGCATGTAGGCAAACATCGGCACCTCATTGCGGGCCGTACCGTTGAAGTAGTACTCATGCAGGGTTTTGGCGACGGTGTCATCCATTTTTTGGGCTTTAAAGCCTTCTCGTCCCGTCTGTAGCAGGGCGCCGCGATAGGCAGCCAGAAAACCGGCAGTCGCCTCACGTACGCTTTTAACATTGTGCGAACCCGGCGTATCGAGGATTACCAGATCATAGGCGTCAGGATCGAGCGGCGCTTTGGGAAGAGCCTCTACAAGATACCCCTCCAGCAAGAGCCCCTGATTGGCAGCGCTTTTTGCAAGGTGGGTGAACTTGGCTTCGAGCACCGGGGAGGTCGAGAGAATCAGGATGCGTTTCTCCGAAGCGAGCAGGGCCCCGAAAAGGGCCATCAGCAGCAGCAAGGTACGCATGGTTACTGCACTTCGCGGTAGCGCAGGGTAATATAGGCGCTCTCGAGAGTTTCGGGGTGATAGTAGCCCAGAATCTGCAATGCGTAGGTCGTATCGCCTGATTTAAGCAGGTAAACGCGATAGTTGGGGCTGATTTTATGGTCGCCGTTGAGCGAGTAAGCGCCCCATCCGTATTCGGAGCTGTATTTGCCGTATTGGCTCTGCATCACGTCGCTGAGCCAGTAGGGCGAGGCAATAGCCGAGAGGTCGCCGTCAAGCGGGGTGTCCGATCCGCCGTAGGTGTCGGGATTGGAGCCGATTTCAAAGGCACGTCCCGCGCCGCTGCCGCTCTCGCCGCCGTTAGTATGAATGACGTAGGACATACCGCTTTTGGCGACCTTGATATCCCATGATCCGCTGCAATCATTAACGCTTTGCGTATCGAAGTGATAGCACTGCGTCATGGCATTCTCGGACGTGAGGGCAAAGAGTACCTCAGACTCATCCAGAAAGCCCGTACCCATGGAGGTGGTCTGAACACTGATGCCCAGCGTTACGTTACGGTTGGTGCCGTCACTGGCAATGCTTTTTCCGCGCAGCCGGGCATAGGCGTACTTGCTGTTATCCTGTGCGCCGGAGCGTACCAGAAAATAGAGGTCGTCGTTGCCACTGACGCTGTGGGTGGCCGGATCGTAGAGCCACCATCCCGCTTCGCTGCCGTCTCCGGTAATGGCCGGGGTGAAGACGTCATCGGTGAACTCCGTAACGGCACTCGTCGCAGTGACGGCCATGAAATCATTAAGCTCCGTATCCGCGGTGGCGGCGTTGAAACTATCGGCGATTCCCGTGCCCGAAGCGTCGTAAAATTCGCTGTTGTTACCCGTGTAGGCAATGGTGACACCCTTGGCACCGGAGTCGCCGCCGTTCATGATGAAAGAGCTGCGTTTAAACGCGAGATCCCACGAAGCGTCGTCTTTCGGATTTGCCGGAGTCACGGTAGCACCGCTCTCAAGACTGAGGTAAGTGTAATCACTCTGGCTGGTGGCGTTGATGGTTACGGTACGGGTCTGCGATGCGACGGAGCTCGACGCGCCGCTACTGCTGCTGGAAGTCGTCGCTTGCGATGATGAAGAAGACGCATTCGAACTGCCGCCGGAGCTGCTGCCGCAGCCGATAAGTGTCAGAGTGAGGGCCGCAGCCGCCGATAGTGTGAGAAGTTTCATGTTAATCCTTTGAAATGAAGTTGATAGTCATGCCAATGTAGGCGAAACGCCCCGTTTTGGGGCGTAGGTCATAAGCGGAATCGACGTTGCGGTGCAGGTCGAAAAGATTGTCGCAGCCGCCGTAGAGACGCCACGTTTTATTCGGCTCGTAGGTGAGCTTGAAGTCATAGAGTGCGTAACCGGGAGAGGTGTGCGCGTTCTCTTCATCGACATACTCTTCGCTTTGCGCCTGCATCACGAAAACCGCGAGCAGGTCGCCGATGCGCTGCTCGATCGAGCCTTTGAACTGATGCTCCGGGCGCTGGGTAAGCTTGAGACCGGTGGTGTCGTCTTTGGTGTGCAGGTAGGTGTAGGCGCCTTTGAACTGGGTCTGCTCCAGCGCCCATGATGCGGTGAATTCGACCCCCTGCGTCACGGCGCTGCCGATGTTCTGGTAGTCGTAAGTATCAAGACCGCTTTGCAGTGTGGCCTCTTCGTTGTAACGGGTGTCTATAAGCTTGTCGATGTCGTTGTAAAAGAGGTTGAGCCCCAGAGCGGAGCCCGACTCGAACACCGCTTCGATTCCGGCCTGATAGCTGAGTGAAGTCTCGGGCTGAAGGTCGGGATTACCGATCACCTGATAGCCGTGCTGACTCTGATCGAAACTGTAGTAGCGCTCCTTGAGAGTGGGGATGCGGTATCCCGTACCCACACCGCCGCGGAGCGTTACATGTAAGGGAGAACGCAGCAGGTGCATCATGGCATTGATTTTGGGAGCGAGATGGCCTCCGAAATCGCTGTCGTCCTGATAGCGCACTCCCGGCAGAAGTTCGGCATCTTCCCCGAGCATCCAGCTGTCCTGAAGGTAGGCTTCGAGATTGTGGCGCGAGGCATCGTCTCCGAGTTCGTCGGTCGTGACGATGCCGCTGCTGCTTCCTTTGCTTTTGGTCTGATCGAGGCTTTCTTGGTGCCACATGGCACCCATGCTCAGAAGATGCGCCTCTCCCAGCGCGGTGTCATACTGCGCTTCGCCGCCTTCATAGACGATGTCGGCCCTGCGGCGGTCTTCGACAAACGGGGTGACGCGGATGTCGTTGTCGGAGGTCGAGTCATACTCCTGGTACCAGAGCCGCCATCGCAGACGCTCCTCTCCCAGCGGATGTTCGCCTCCGAGACCCAGAGCGAGGCTCTCGACCTCTTCGCCGTAGACCTGCTCAAGATAGCCTACGCCGGGCGTGAGCGTGAGGGAGGGGCGGTACTTGGACTCATCAAAATACTCCGCCTCGACGTAGATACGGTGTGCTCCCGGCGTCCATGCGGCGTTTAGCTTCAGGTTGTCGCGCTCCACTGCCTGCCCCTCCTGTTCGAAACTGTCAGGATCGTAGGCAAACCCCTTGTCGTCGCGGCGGTCCGCGGCGAGGGAGAGTTCATAGAGCGCTTCTTTCATTTGAATACTACCCGCAATGCGGGTATAGGAGGGCTCTTCCACGGCGCGTTTGAGCCAGCTGCCGCCAAGTGCGTCAAAGCTTACATGTAAAGGGTCACGGTTCTTTTTGGTAATGATGTTGATCACCCCGCCCATGGCCGCGGTGCCGTACAGCGCTGAAGTGGCTCCTTTAACCACTTCGATGCGTTCGATGTTTTCAACAGAGATCTGTGTCAGGTCGACCGTCGCCCCGGTGGAAGCGACGGGACGGCGCCCGTCGATGAGAATCAGGATACGGTCGGAGTTGAACCCCTGCATCCACACCTCCTGCCCCTCTTTGCCGTGGGAGGCTTTGACGTAGAGGCCGCCGAGCAGGTCAAGTGCGTCTGCGGCGTCCTGAACGTGGCGGCTTTGGAGGGTTTGCGAGTCGATTACTTCGGTACGCACGGGGACGTCAAGCAGCGTCTCTTCCGTGCGGGTACCGGTAACGACGACATTATCAAGCTGCGTTTGCTCCGCGGCGCAGAGCAGTGCATTACATGTAAAGAGGCCAAACAGCATGGCACGCATCGTATTCCTTTCGATGCGTTCGTGGCTGGCTGGCTCGTGCTGGCTGGCTGGCTGGAACGGATTATTTTGTGAGTATGAGTTTGTTGTTGGAGGTCTGGCGCAGACGGTAGGCAACGCCCTGATGTACGATGATGATTTCAACATGCGTACCGAGCAGGTCACGGCTCTGGATCACGGGTGGCGTTTCAGGCGTATCGGGTGCTATTGCCATCGTCTGCGGCTCCTTTTATAAATTTAACGAAGCGCATAATACATGATAATGATAACGATTGTCAATAAAAATAAGATTAATGATGAGAACAGAATAAAGATAACGATTATCAATATATAGATAAGATGCGCTCATGCATTCACGAGGACTTTTTTTTACCGTACTGGTTGGCGTAGCGCTGGCGCACGCGGCAGTTTTTCATCATGCCCGGGTAACGTACACGGCGGCTGAAGTTTCCAAAGAGCGCGTTGTTTCGATACGTCTGCATGCGCGTCTCGAAGAACCCGAAGCGTGCCCGCATCCACAGCCAAGGATGGTTGCCAAACCCAAACCGGTATCCCCCAGCGAAACCGTGAGCGTCGCACCGCCACACCGCACTGCCGCCGCACGCCCGCAGCCCGAACCTCCCCTCCCTGCACCGGTGTCAGAGCCTGAACACGAGCGTGAAGAGGCGGAAGCTGAAGAAGCAGTGAACGCCTCGGAAGCGATTGCGCAGCACGAACAAGAGGAGCAGAAGCGTGCCGCTGCCATGAGGGCCGAAGCCGAGAACGTCTATCTGGACCGGCTCAAAGCGGCCATCGAAGCGCAGAAACGCTACCCGGCAATTGCAAGGCGTCTGGGGCAGAGCGGGCGGGTGCTGCTGGGATTCACCCTCGATCAGAACGGCGCGATCGTCGCCGTGCGCGTGGTCGAATCAACGCCACACGAACGTCTCAACCGCGCCGCACTGGAGATTCTTGAACGCATCGGGCGCTTCGATCCCATTCCGGAGACGCTGCGGCGGGAGCGGTGGCACATTACCGTACCCATACTTTATGACATAACACAAGGATAATAGATGGAACTTCTCACTTATATCGAGCGCGGCGGCGTGATCGTCTACGTGCTGATCGGACTTAATGTCATCGGTTTTACAATCATGGCATGGAAAGTACTGCTGCTGTTTTGGGCAACGAAGCATCCGCGGCTCAGGGCGCACCGGCTTTTAGAGGCCGCGCGCAGCGAAGGGGCCGATCTTTCCCGTATCGATGCCGCGGTGGCACTGGAAGTGAAGCGGATGGAGTTTGGGCTCAATACGGTCAAGATCATCGCTTCGGTGGCACCGCTGCTGGGTCTGCTGGGGACGGTAGCGGGCGTACTGTCATCGTTTGATGCCATCAGCAAATCGGGACTGGGCGACCCGGCGCTCTTTTCCGGAGGCATCTCCGTAGCACTCATTACCACCGTAGCGGGGCTGATTGTCGCCATTCCGCACTACATCGGGTACAACTACATCGTGGGGATGCTTGACGGGTTCGAAGTGACGCTGCGTCACGCCGTTCGGGTACACGCATGAGACGCCGCGAACCGCTCGCTCCCGATATTACGCCGCTGATTGACGTCGTTTTTATTTTACTGATCTTTTTCATGGTAACGTCGGTTTTTCGAAAAGAGGAGGCCGCGCTTTCGTTGCAGCTTCCCGACGTCGCAGCCGCACCGCTGCCCAAAGAGAAACGTGAGCAGCGGTTGGAACTGAGCACCGATGCTCTGGCGTTCGAAGGGCGTAAGGTATCATTTGAAGCGCTTGAAGGGATGCTCGAACAGGGGTCGGATACCGCGCTGGTTCTCTCCATTGACAAGGCGGTGACCTATGAGCGCATCGCCGAGCTGATGGCGCTGTTACAGCGCAAGGAGCGCACCAATCTGGCTCTGGTGACGGAACCACGCCCGTAATGTGAGGGTGCTATCAAGAATGTCGCGCTATAATGCGTTTCTAAAATGAACATGAGACTTCTTATCAAAAATCTTGCATCGGCTGAAAGGATTCGCGCAACGCGGTTGCGATTAACGCAAATACTGCTGGCTGCCTTCATTTTCACGGCGCTTCACAGTGCCGTCCACAAGCAGTTTGACCACGTTCACGACGCCTCCTGTTCGATCTATGTGCTTGAAGAGCTCTTTTTCGCTTCGGACCTTCCGACGCCCATTGAAATTGAACTCCTTTTTATCCCTTTTCTCTTTATAGCTTTTTCTCCGTCGTTTTATCTCTATCTACCGACGGGACGCTATGCCATCCGCGCGCCTCCGCGCTCCTGATCGTTTTTCACTTTCTTTATCAGCACTCCATATTAATTAAAAACGAGAAGGATACTCTTATGAAAAAAACTACTTTGACCTATGCGGCTGCACTGAGTGCGGCACTTTTGACTTTTAGCGGCTGTGGCGGCGGCAGTGGCGGCAGCAGCGCGGGCAGCGACCCGCTTGAGCTCGAATCTGACGGCAAGACGCTTCTTTTTTACAGCGCCTCAACCAACAATCAGTACGCTTTTGATGTCGATACGGAAACCACAATCGATCTCAATACCCTGACCAATTTTACAATGAATGCTTCTGCCGCAGGCCGTCTCTTCGTCTGGATGGATGACAAGGGCGATGCCGATGCCGCCAACGACGAGGGCAAGGTGCTCATGTTCAGAAGTGGTTACGATTTCGCTCAGGATGGCAATGCGACATGGGAAGATTTTTATTATCTCGGTCATTTCCACGGCCATATCGACGATAACAACGTCACAACCTATGAACTGGCGGCGCATTCCAATGCTGAGTTCAATGTTACCAGCGGTGCGAAGTACAGCGCCATGGTTCGTCTGAACACCTACCTTGCCGCACAGGAGCAGCTGAAAACCCAACTTTCCACACTCCTGCCTGCCGAAGCCAACGGATTGTGTATGTATCATCAGTTCGAGAGCGAAGAGGGCGAGACATTCTATTATGTCATGGGCGACAACGGTACGGTCTATGTATATGATGCGGCGCATACGTTTCTCGATTCGGTTGCCGTGGCGGCAGCCTGCGAACCAAACGGTGTGGGCATGAGCTCTACGGAAGACGGTCTCCTGCTTTTTCTCTCGGGAACGCAGAAGGTTTACTCCATAGATTCGCATGAAGACGGCGTTTACCATGTTCATAATTCGTGGGATCTCTCCGACCTTATCGGCAGCGGTAAAAGCGCGCAGATGATGGTCGGCATCGAACCGCTCATCGCAGAATGAGACGTGTTTTTTCCGGCGCGGCACTGATTGCCGCGGCCGTGGTGCATGCCGAACCGGTATCGCTGGGAACCGTCACTATCGAGGCGGCGGCGGAGAGTGCCGTCATCGAGGAGCGTATGAGCGCGCAAAGCGGCGAACTGGCCAAAGCGGCCAAGGGTGAGACGCTGGGCGACTTTTTGCAAAACGAGCAGTTTGTCGATTCGGCCAGCTACGGCCCGGCAGTGGGACGCCCTGTGGTACGCGGCATGGATGGCTACCGCGTGGGAGTCACCAACGGTAATATTATTCTCAACGACCTCTCCGCAATGAGTCAGGATCACGCCGTGGGTGTGATGGCACGTGCAAGCGAGCGTATCGAGATGATCAAGGGTCCGGCGTCGCTGCTTTATGGCAACTACAGCGGCGGGGTGATCCGGGTGCTGGGCGAAGAGCATGAAAGCACCCTGATGCGCGAGGGAATGTCGCTGGAGACGACAGGCGCGTATGGCTCCAATGGTGCCGGAGCGGTTCTGGGCGCTGTGGCCAGGGTGAGCGACTACAATCTATCGCTCTATGCCAATACCTTCTACCATGATGCCGAGGCTTATCGTGATGGCAACGGCGATAAGGTGAAAGATACCGATACCACCTCATTGCAGTCGCATCTGGTGCTGGGATATCGCCTTAATTCGGATAACGTCATCAAACTCTACGCCGATACCATGAAGAAGGATTACGGCATTCCCAACTCCACGCTTGAGCGCACTACCATCGAGATGGAGCAGGAGCGCTACGGCATGGTATGGCACGCTTCCGACCTTCTGGGAGCGAGGGTGCAGACGGAGCTTGAATACAGCGACTACCTGCACTCCGAACTTGAAGGCGGGCGGGCTGACGGCCTTTTCGGGCAGACGCAGTACGGTGTCTCTTCACTTTTCGCGTTTGACGGAGACGACTGGGAAGCCGAGGCCAATCTGGCTTACCGACAGAGTCTGCTTCAGGTGTGCCACGAACATGGCAAATGTACCCATTTTTACGATGCCGAGCGTACCGGGGCGCATGTGGGAGAGGAGCTTGAAAAGAGCTTTGAGAAGTTCGGACTTCCCTTTGCCCACGGCCACCCGATGCCCAATATCGACGAATCGCTGATGCAGGCGTCGCTCGCACTGAAGCGTTTTACAGATAACGATGATGAAATTTCCCTTTCGCTGCGCGGCGAATATCGCGTGATTGCGCCTGATAGCGACAATATTCAGGAGGTGTGGCTGGTGACGCCGCAGATCGATGCGGACTACTACGACACACGCAACGACACGGCGCTGAGCGCTTCGGCGGGATGGTTTAGTTATCTGGGCGATGTTCTTTCCCTGCAGGCCTCTTTGGGATATGTGGAGCGGCTCGCCTCATCGACGGAGATCTTCTGGAACGGCTTTCACCACGCCACGGACAGCTACATCTTCGGCAACCGCGACATCGATAACGAGCGTTCGCTCAATCTCGATGTCGATACGCTTCTGACGCTGGGGAACTGGAGTACCCGGCTGGGAGCGTTCTATTACCATTTTTACAACTACATCTATCAGGAGCCGCTCGCAGGTAGCGACGGCACGCTGCTGGTCGACCCCTTCCATCAGTCGGACGTCTGGGCGGTACGCGGTGTGGGCGCACGCATTTACGGCGCGGCGTTCAAAGAGCGCTATGCCACCGCGATCAGTTCTCATAACCTGAGCGCCGAAGCGGGATTCGAAGCGATCCGCGGCGAGCTGCTCTCGGGCGGCAATCTGCCGCGCATACCTACCTACAGCACGCTTGTTTCACTCGAACACGCGCTGGGCGGCTACAAAGGAAACGTCACCTGGCGTTACGTGGACGAAAGCCGTTTCGAGGCAGTCAATGAGACCCATACACCCGGTTACAGCTGGGTCAGCCTGATGCTCTCCTACGGGGAGAAATGGCGTTTCATGGAGTATTCGCTCTACCTCAAGGGTGAAAACCTCACCGATGCGCAGGCGTACAACCACCTCTCCTTTCTCAAAAGCACCGCACCCCTTGCGGGACGCCAGTTTTCGGCCGGTCTGGAACTGAAGTTTTAACCTTACATGTAAACCGTGTCAGATTGCACGGGCCTTTATGGTCCGTAGCAGCACGGCCCCGGTCGTGATGCCTGAAGCATTGAACCGCATGATGGCAGAGAGCCGTTCCGTTCCTGAAGGAGACGGAACGGAAGGAGAGAAATATGGATTTGAATCAATTTGATCTTAAAATGGAGAATAGAGACGGGACGTGTTGATGATTAGCGCATGAGACCTCCTTGTGTCAGATATTGTCGCAAAGTGCTATGCCGCGAAGTAGGGGCGTATCATTGTGCACCAGCTTTTGACGCGTTCGGCGCTCCGGTCGTCCTGATTGTCCTCATCGAGTGCCAGCCCGACAAATTCGTCGTTGCGTACGGCAGCGGAATCGTCGAACTCATAGCCTTCTATCGGCCATGAACCGATCACTTCCGCCCCGTTTCTGAGTGCGACGTCATAGAGGATTCCCATGGCATCGAGGTAGTTGTCACTGTAGCTCTCCTGATCTCCGAGACCGAAAAAAGCGACGCGGCGGCTGCTCATGTCGAGCGCTTCAAAATGGGGCAGAAAGCTTTCCCAGTCATCCTGAAGATCCCCCTCGCCCCAGGTGGAGACTCCCAGAATCAGATGTGAATGGTGCGACATGGCATCGACCGGGCAGCTGTCGAGATTGTAAAGGGTAACGTCCAGATCGGAAAGTTCGTTTCGGATCATTTTGGCAATCCGTTCGGTGTTGCCGGTAGAGCTGGCGTAAAAGAGTCCTATTTTTTGCATGTTTTCTCCTTGCGGTTGGTAAAGGTAAAAGAGTAGGGGATCATCTTGATCTGCATCTCCTCGCTCTGGCTGATGGTGACGTGGCGCATGAAGCGCTCCGATTTTGGATAGACGAGATACAGTGCATCGATCGCTTCGTGGCGCAGCTGCTTAAACCCCTCTTCGAGGTGGGGACGACGCTGATGCAGCTGCGCGGTATCGACCTGCTTCCATCGGGGGTAGAGCCGGGTGCGCCGTCCCCCTTCGTCAATATGAATGTAGGGCGCGTCAAATGTGATAGTCGCACCTTTCTGTCTTGGCATCCGGCGGTAGACTGTCTGGGCAAAGAGGGTGTCAAGGTCGCACATGAGCGCTACCTCGCGTCCGTCGAATATCTGTGAAATCACCTGCGCGGCGGGATGCGTGTAGCCTAGAAGCACGTGAAAATGGCGCTCAAACTCCCAGTCGCGCGCGAGATAACGCTCCCGCGGCGTCGTGCACTGTTTGAAATACTGCAAGAAGAGCAGCGATTCGGGAGCGTAGATGTGCGTGATGCACTGTGTACGTTCGGGTCGCAGGCGGTGGATGGGAAAGTGCGCCATGATCTTTTCGTGCAACAGCGTACGGATATCTTTTTCAAAGAGTGCCCGGCGTGTCAGCGGCATCTGCATCGATTGGGGCAAAAGCTCGTTGAACATTGAAAAGAACATTCGGCGCCGTTCGCACATAGCCTCTACACGGTAGGTTTTTGGGATGATCTCTTTGGTGCCGTTACGGCAGGAAGCAAAACCGATCTTACGCATCACGATCCTCCAGCATCCGGCAGAATTCCTGCTCGATACATCCGCAGCCGCGACGGGTGCAGATAAAGGGGATGTTCATTTTTTTTGCTTCCTTTTTAAAATAGAGCATCGAGTTGTGCTTTAAAAAATCGGTTAGCATGATGATACATTCGGTATGGACGGGAATCTGTTTATGGGACGTTGAGTTGCGTCGGCTGTCCCAGTGTTCGGTACGTGTCGCACCGAGTGCTTCAAGACGTGTTTTAAGTGACTGCAACCGGTCGCCGCCGATAATAAGAACGGACATGATAGCTCCTTTTATGATAATAGATATCAAAATACTACCGGTAAAGAGCTTTAATAATTATGATATCCATTATCATTAATGGAGTTTCCGTGTAACTTTTGGATGAGTCTTTCGGAAGAGGGGCTGCTTGTCTGTAAAAAACCCTGAGGAAGCTTATTCCCGGTGCATACGGCTTGCATTGGAGGTCTGTTTTCGGGTTTTGGAGAAGCATACATGATGTCAAAGTAAATGTTTGTAGGGTGTGTCATACCTAATATTTCGAGCTCAGACATCATTTATAGCATCGTGCTAGAATTCCTGAAAATCTTGGAAGGGAGTTGAAAATGCGACGCTTGGCGACACTATTGCTTTTTATGGCCGTCACGCTGTTAATGCTGCACGATCATGTGACGTTGATCGATTATAGTGATTCGCCCGCGATTGAAACTCCCTATGGCACACCGCATGCCTGCGCAACCATCAAGATTCACGAACAGCTTCACGCCGATACGATTGCCTTCGAAAGCGTGGCTTTTTATAACGAATGGATACCAACCCTTCAGCCACTTCATACCCCCGCTTACTACGAATCGCTTACCCGAAAACCTTTAATCCACCCGCCTTCCGTCTAATTCTCCTTTTTTAACCCCAATAATTTTTATTTTATGGAGACCAAGGATGTTATACCGATTTTTCGGGATTGTCCTGGCGACAATCCTTGCAGCGGACGAGCCGATCAGCTCGGATATGCTGCTGAGTGCCTTTAAAACCAACCATGCGATGGCACAAAATTTTGTGCTCGAATCCGAACGCCTTTCGGCGCAGATGGCCGCACAGCGCGCGGGAACGCCGTATGCCGTTTTCGGCAGCGGTGCCCAGGCAGCTGAAAAGAACGGAGCAAAGCGCGATACGTTCGAGTATGCCGTAGGCATCAGCAAGACGTTTATGTCGCCCCATGCTTCCGAGCTTGTGGGCAACCGTGCTACACTCGAAGCGCAGATTGCACTGATGCAGTCGCATCGGGAGCTGATTGCTTACATGTACGACCTTCTGGAACTTTACCATCAGAGTTGTCTGCAACGTGAAACCGTGACGCTGCTTGAGCAGTTCATGCAGCAGCTTGAAGCGCTTGGTAAAAAGAATGCCCGGGCGTACGAACTGGGTGAGATTTCTAAAAAAGACCTGATTCTCTGGGAGCTGCAACAGCACAAAATCGCTCTGGAGTTCGAACGGAAAAAAAGCGAGCGCATGCAGCTTTTCCGAACGCTGCAGGGACGTTTCGGATCGAAACTGAAAATCAGCACGCTTGAATGCAGCGACCTCTATGCGTTTGCACTTCCGGAGCAGAGGGTTCCGCTGCCGCAGCTGCTCTCTTCGCGGATATTGGAACTGCAGCATAACCTTGAGAGCATTCAAAGCGAATCGCACTGGATTCATGAAGCCGATGTCGCGCTCTCGTATGAAAACGAAATGGATGTGGAGCGTTTCCGGGCCGAGTTGAGCGTTCCGCTTGAATTTACTTCGGATGCGCACCGTATGAATGCCGAGGCCCACCGCATTGCGGCGTTGCAGCGCGAGAATGAACGCGTGGCGTTTGAACCGCAGATGCGCAAGGAGCTTCAGGCCGGTTACATTGTGCTGGAGCAGGCCTATAACAGTTATACCGCGCTTGAGGGTCCGATCAGCGAAGAGGCGATTTCGCTCTTCGAGATGACCCAGACCGCCTATCAGTCCGGCGAATCGACCGCTATCGAACTGATTACGATTCAACAGTATGTTCTGGATATTTTAATGCAGATCCAGCAATCCAAATCCGCTTTTTATAAAGCGCTGTTTGAGTATTACCGCCTCACGATTACAGGCAAGGAGTTCGAATGAAAACATTGATGATTTTAATGGCTGTGCTTTGCAGCCTTTTGGCGGAAAACGTCATGATTACTCCGGAACAGGAGCGTAACTGGCAGTTGCAGGTAAGTACGCCCGAATTATTGAAAGGGCAGTTTCTGGATGAGATTGTCGGTACGGTGGAAGTACCGACGCGTCTGCTGCATACGATCTCCATTCCTTTTGATGTCAAGATCCTGCGTCTGCTGGCGAATCAGTACGAGTCGCTTCCACAGGGTGCCCCGCTGGCACGGGTGGGCGGTAACGCGTGGCTTCAGATGCAGCAGAATCTGATCAATCTTGCCATTGCACTTAATGAGAGCCGCATCGAACATGACCGTAAACTTTTGCTGTGTGATGAAGGAATCATTGCGGCAAAAGAGTGCATCCGTTCGCAGGCATCGTTCGAGAGTGCCACGGCACAGTTCGAGAGTTCACGCAGCATGCTGCTGCTTTTTGGTGTTGAACCGCAGATTGTCGATGCGATTGTCGCGCAGAAGAAGATACGCAGCGAATTTGAAGTGCGCGCTCCGGTTGCCGGGGTTTTGTCGCAGGTCGGCGTTCAGGTGGGGCAGAGTGTCGATGCCTCCCAGATTCTTTTTACCGTGCTTGAAGAGGGCGAACTCTGGCTAAGTGCCAATATCGCGCAGAGCAAGGCGGAACAGCTGCACGTAGGGCAGGACGTGGTGTTGGAGTATCGGGGTATGAAACTTGATTCCCGTATTGTCTCCCTCGCACCACTTGTAGATACTACGACGCAGACGGTACCGGTACGTTTTCTTCTTCCTAAAGATGCCGGGCTGAGCGTGGGTCTGAAGGCGTCGTTTCGTCTTAGCAGTCTTAATCCCTCGGTGCGTATTCCAAAAGCATGGACGGTGATGATCGCCCGCGAGCATGTGGTATTCGTCAAAACCGAAGGGGGCTACAGCACGCAGATGCTTACGGTAGAGAGTGAAGATGCCGAGGCTTACTACTGCACCAATCTTTCTCTGGCCGATCAGAAGCTGCTCAGTTCGGGTGTGGCGGCGATCAAGGGGATGATGGGAGGCAGTGATGATTGAGAAACTGATCACGTTCGCGCTCTCGCAGCGCCTCTTCGTGATGATTCTCGCCCTTGTCGTTTTCGGACTGGGAGTGCGTTCGTACCAGAACCTTCCCATCGACGCCTTTCCTGATGTCTCACCGATTCAGGTAAAGGTGATCATGAAAGCGGACGGTATGACGCCCGGCGAGATTGAATCACGCATTACAACGCCCATAGAGATGGCCATTTTGGGAATTCCCAATCAGAATATCGTACGCTCGAAATCGAAATACGGGCTTTGCGACGTCACGATTGATTTCAAAGACGGTACGGATATTTACTGGGCAAGACAGCAGGTCAGCGAGCGCCTCAACGCCGTGATGGAGGAGTTGCCGCCGTCGGTTTCGGGGGGTCTGGCACCTATTTCGACGCCGCTCAGTGACATTTTGATGTTCACGATTGAATCGCCTACGCTCTCCCTTCAGGAGAAACGCTCCCTGCTTGACTGGGTGATTGCACCGAAAATCCGCACTATCAGCGGGGTCGCGGATCTTAATGCGCTCGGCGGCAAGGTAAAGACCTATGAAGTCGTACCCGATCTGGAGCTGATGCGTTCGCAGGGAATTACGCTGGACAGATTGATGCAGGCACTTGAGCAGAATAATCTCAATGACGGTGCCGGGCGCATGACGCAAGGAGTGGAAAGCATTCTCGTGCGTACGGTCGGACGGATCGAGAGAATTGACGATATTGCCAAGATTCCGGTATTGCGTAAAGGTTCCCAGGTGATTACGGTTGATGATATCGCCCGCATCGAGATCGGGAATATCGCCCGTTCGGGTTTTGTGACCAAAGACGGCAAAGGTGAAGCGGTTCAGGGACTGGTTCTGGCACTTAAGGGTGTGGACACCGCAAAAGTGCTTTCAGAGGTCAAACGGGCGCTCTCTGACATAGAAGCGACACTGCCTGAGGGAACGAAACTCGATGTCTTTTACGACCGTTCAACGCTCGTGACGCTGGCGACCGATACGGTTAAAAAGGCGCTGGTTGAAGCGGTCGGGATGATTGCGCTGATTCTGATTCTCTTTCTGGGAAATTTCGCTTCGGCGCTTTCCGTGGCAATCATTCTTCCCTTCGCACTGCTGATGAGCTTCATCGCGATGGAGTATTTCGGACTGAGCGCCAATCTGATGAGTCTGGGAGGTCTGGCGATCGCGATTGGGATGCTGGTGGATTCGGCCGTTGTCATGGTCGAGCACATCGGTGCGGAGCTGGGGCATAAAGGGCTCGCTCCCCGCGAAAAGTTAACTGTTATTCTGCGCTCTGCCAAAGAGGTGGCGCCTTCCATCGTCACCGGCGTACTGATTATCGTCATTGTTTTCCTGCCGCTGCTTACACTTCAAGGGCTTGAGGGCAAACTGTTTAAACCGGTAGCGCTTTCTATCGTTTTTGCACTGGCAAGCTCGCTGATTCTCGCACTTACGTTCATTCCGGTAATCGCCACCTTTTTGATGCGCATCCGGGAGGAGCGTGAAGCGTGGATCGTCGTACAGCTCAAACGGCTTTACCATCCCTTGCTGCAATGGTGTCTGGGGCATGCCAAAAGTGTTGCGGCGGTGATTGCGCTGCTGATTCTGATGAGCGGTTACATGTATACCCAGATCGGTAAGACATTTATGCCGACGATGGATGAGGGCAACATTATTATCGGGGTGGAGATGATCCCTTCGATCAGTCTGGATGAGAGCAAAAATCTCAATCTCAAGCTTCAGGAAGCCCTGCTTAAAAACGTACCCGAGATCCGCTCCATCATTGCCCGCACCGGCAGTGACGAACTGGGGCTTGACCCCATGGGGCTTAACGACACGGACACCTTTTTGGTGCTTTCTCCCCGCAGCGAATGGCGTGTTCCGGATAAAAACTGGCTGCTCGCACAGATGCGGGAGGTGTTCGATAATTTTCCGGGCATTGAAAGCAGCTTTACCCAGCCTATCGAGATGCGGGTTTCCGAGATGCTTACCGGAGCACGCGGCGATCTGGCTGTGAGTATTTTCGGTGCAGAAAACGGTACTCTGGAAACGATTGCCCAGCAGATCAAAAAGATTCTTGAAGCAACCCGTGGCAGTATCGATGTCTATAAACCGGCCAATAACGGGATGCAGTATCTGCAGATTACCTATAAACCGACGGCGTTAGGCCTTTATGGTGTGGACCAGAGTACGATGGCACTCTATCTCAAAACGCTGGTTACGGGAACCCGTGTGGGCGTGGTACAGGAGGAGCTGCGGCGTATTGACCTGATGGTGCGGGCGGATCGTAACTATCAGGAGTCGCTTTCAAAAATCGAGAACCTCTTCTATACGCTCGATGACGGCAGTGCCATACCCATCACCGAACTGGTCGATATCGAACTGGTAGAAGGTCCGGTCATGGTAGTCCATGAAAAAGGGATGCGCAAAAGCGTGGTGCAGTGTAGCGTCGAGGGACGCGACCTGGTCGGTTTTGTCGATGAGGTACATGCCCAGATTGAATCGCAGATCGGCCTGCCTGCGGGATACTCCATTGAATACGGCGGGGAATTCGAAAACCAGCAGCGTGCGAGCATGCGCCTGATGCTCATTATTCCGATAGCGATCTTCTTTATTTTTATCCTGCTGTTTATGTCGTTTCAGTCGATCCGGCAGGCGTTGATCGTTCTGGTGAACATTCCGCTTGCACTTATCGGCGGGATCGCGGGGCTCTATTTTACGGGCGAGTATCTTTCCGTTCCGGCTTCGGTGGGCTTTATTGCCCTGCTGGGGATCGCCATTCTCAACGGGGTGGTGCTCGTGAATTACTTCAACGCGCTGGTTGCACGCGGCAGCACGGTATGTGACGCCGTAGTTCAGGGGTCGCTGCGACGTCTGCGTCCGGTCATGATGACGGCGATTATTGCGGCTTTGGGTCTGGTTCCTTTTCTTTTTGCGACGGGTCCGGGCAGTGAGCTGCAGCGGCCTCTGGCCATTGTCGTCGTCAACGGTCTGGTCAGTTCCACCTTTCTGACGCTGATTCTTCTGCCCATGCTCTACCGCTGGGCGGAGTCGCGTGCGCAGAGATGCGAATAGGCAATCGTTTTAAGGTTAAATAAGCCATAATAGAGAGCACCTTACATGTAAAGGAGCTCTCTAAAATGGGCGAAAAGCAAAACTGCTACCTCCTTGATACCTCGGTGATCCTTGATGATCCAGCCAATATCCTTCGAATTTCTCAAAATAATGAAAATGCCGTAGTGATTACCAACATCGTGTTGGCCGAACTCAACAATAAAAAAGATGACATGCGCGGTGAAGCGGGTTTCCGCGCCCGCGAGTTTTTCCGTCTTGCCGACAACAGTGCGGGAAGTACCGTTGCTTTTGAAGATCTGCCGGAGTGCATGCGTGTGTGTTCCGGAGATGAAAGCTGCGAAAATGACAAGTTTTACCGCATCACGATCAACTTTGACGCTTCCCTGCACGGCAGTGATATCGTTCCGATTCACCTCTACACCATTTATCGTGACGAGTACCGTATCAGCAGTAGCTATTATGAGGTCAAAGGCCTCAATGATGCCAAAATCGCGGAGATTGCCAAAGATTACGGCATGACGCTGCTGACCAACGACGTCTCATTCCGCATTGCGGCCGAAGTCGAGGGTATTTCGGCGCAGACGGTACGTAACGCCAGTGTGGAAGATCCCGATAAAATCGACTTTTCCCACCTCTGCTACTATAAAGACATTCCGGAACTTGAAGCGGACGCACAGCCGTTCAACTTTGAACAGTACAGCTTTATACAGGAAGCCAAAAGCAGTTCGGAAGAGATTTATGAAACCGGTATCCAGCGTTACGCACTCTCCTACAACAATCATCTGGAGTGGTGCGATTTTGACAAACGTTTCGGCGAGCTGTTTGACGAAAATCTGATCCGCCCCATCAATCTGGAGCAGAAGTTCTACTACTCCATTCTGACCCATCCGCAGAACTATGTCACGGTCGTAGCGGGTTCTACGGGTTCGGGTAAGACCCTGATTGCGCTTCAGGCAGGGCTGGAACTGCTTTCGGAAGGCATTGTCGAAGGCATCGTCTATGCCCGCAATACCGTTACATCGGCGGATGCCGCTTCGGAACTCGGCTTTAGGAAAGGGGATGAAGAGCAGAAACTGGGCTACTTTATGTACCCGCTTTATGCCGCCATCAATTTTACGATTGAGCATCAGAACAAATACTCTATTGACGCGCGCGTGGAGTACACCGGCAATGTCAACTCGACCAAAAGCGAGAATGCCACGGTGAACTTTATGTCCAAACATAACATTGAAGTGATGGACATCGCGCACATGCGCGGTACGACGATTTCACGCAAATTTGTCATTATTGATGAAGCGCAGAACATGACCAATGCGACGCTCAAGCTTATCGGCACGCGTATGGGCGATGAGACGCGTCTGGTCGTCATGGGAGACACAAGACAGATTGACCATCCGTTTCTTTCGCGGCGCCGCAATGCGCTGGTCACCCTTCTGAACAAAGCACAAAACAGCAACTTTATTGCGGGCATTCAGCTGCGCCATACCATCCGCAGTGAAGTGGCAACCTGGTTTGATCAGAATTTATAAAATGCCCAAGAGGTAATCAGAAGCGATATATTTGTGATCCCGCAGGAGCTGCGGGAAACGAAGCGTTTTAGATTGGAAGAACGCGGATTTTTTGGGAGAGTTTTTCTTTGAGCGTATTTTCAATCGCAAAAAGGGTGCCGGTGGTTGAACTGGCACAGCCGTTACAGGCGCCGAGGTAGCGGATGTAGATATCGATGTACTCTTCACCGTCTTTGACGTCGATGACTTCCATGTTACCACCGTCCATGATCAGGAACTGGCGTAAGTTTTCATCAATAACCGCATCAATGGCCTTGATTTTCTGAACCATTGTCATGGACTCAAAATCGCCGTGAATACCGGCATCGGCAGCCGCAGCCATTTTTTCCTGATCCATTTTCGCACGGACATCCTTGAGAATATCAACAAGATAGTATTCGCGTGCTTCGTGGCCGCCGGGTTTGATACAGCTTTTACAAAAGCCGCCCGCTTTGGTGTAGTCGGTAATCTGATCAACGGTTTTAAGATCGTTGAGACGAATCACTTCCTGCAGGGTTCCAAGGCTGACACGGGCACATTCACAAACGATGATCTCATCTTCGAAGTGCGCCGCATCGACACCGAGGTAGAGTCCTGCCGCTTTTTTGATGACGTCATACGCCATAACCGAGCAGTGCATCTTCTGAGGCGGAACGGCCGGAACATCCGGAGTATCGCGCAGCGCCATTTCGACGTCGATGTTGGTGATTTTGACGGCTTCCTGTACCGTTTTGCCGATACACAGCTCGGTCATCATGTCCGAACTTGCAATTGCAGTACCGCATCCGAAGCTTTTGAACTTCGAGTTCACGATGGTGTCGGTATTGGGGTCGACTTCCCAGTAGAGGCGTACCGCGTCACCGCAGCTCTCCGCACCGAAGTCGGCAACGATAAGCTTGTTGCCGTGTTCTGATGCCTCCTCATCGCTAATTTCGCCCTGATGGGTCGGGTTGTTCATGAGCGTGGTCACTTTGTTGGAGTACTGATCCCAGAGTGATCCGCCTAAAAGGTCATTTTTTGCCATGTTCTATCCTTTACATGTAATTAAAATTGTTAGTGATGCAGTTCGCACTCTTGGACTTCGCCGCCGGGTGTCGGTTTGACTTTGGCGTACGAGCTTGAGATGCCGCGCAGACGTGTGACCGCTTTCTGGAAATGCTCGATGACGTAATCGACTTCCTCATCGGTCGTAAAACGGCTCAGGCTCAGGCGGATACCGGTATGTGCCAGTTCATTATCCGCACCGATAGCGAGCATAACGGTGTTGGCTTCAAGATCTTCGCTGGCACAGGCCGAACCTGTAGAAGCGCCGATCTGGCCGTTGTTGAGATCCCAGAGCATTCCCTCACCCTCGACGCCGCGAATGGAAATGAGGATCGTGTTTGGGGTACGGTTGGCACGGTCACCGACCGTGAACGTTTCGGGAATCGCTGCAAGCAGCGCGTCTTCAAGACGGTCGCGTTTGGCAGCGATAGAGGCCATTTTGCTTTCAATGTCCGTTGTAGCAAGTTCAATAGCTTTTCCCATACCGACGATATAGGGAACATTAAGCGTACCGGAACGGCGCCCGCCCATGTGTTCGCCGCCGTGAAGCAGCGGCGAGAGCGCTTCGGAGTTTTTGATGTAAAGCGCGCCGATACCTTTGGGACCGTGGAATTTGTGGGCGGACATGGACATGAAATCCACATGGACGTCCTGCATGTCCACCGGGATTTTCCCGACAGCCTGAACACCGTCAGTGTGGAAAAGGACTCCCTTCTCACGGCAGATTTCGCCGATTTCTTTGATAGGAAAGATCATACCGGTTTCGTTGTTGGCCCACATAATGGAGACCAGCGCGGTTTTGTCCGTGATAAAACTTTTGACCGTATGCGCTTCGACAATACCCTGATCGTTGACGGGAAGATACGTCACTTTGACGCCCTGATCTTCCAGGAACTTACATGTAGAGAGCACCGAAGGGTGTTCGACTTCCGTAGTTACAATGTGATTTTTTTCACCGTGGAGGATTTTGTCAACCCAGACCGATTTAAGAACCCAGTTGTTGCTCTCGGTGGCGCATGAAGTGAAAATGATGTCGTCACTCTCGCTCGCGTTGATCCCTTTGTAGAGCTGGTCGATCGCCTTGGAGATCGCGGGATGGGATGCGGTTCCAAACTTGTGGATGGAGTTGGGATTGCCGTAAATGTCGGAGAAAAACGGCATCATCGCCTCTACAACTGCCGGGTCTGCCATGGTTGTAGCGTTGTTGTCCATGTAAACTTGCATTTATGAGTTCCTTGCAAATTGAATAAAAGACAAAAATTGTCTTCTTTTGATTTTGAGATGATAGAGCAACTGTCGTTACAGGAGCCTTAAGGAAAGTTGATACGAAAAAGGATTTAAGAATCAGCTCATAATCTGGATCAGGGTATCGCGGGTTTCGTCGAATCCGGTTTTGAATGTGGCACCCTGAATCATAAATTTCTCCATGGCTGCTTTTTTGGAGAGTGCTTCGTCAAGTTCAACATCGGTACCTTTCGTATAGGCTCCGATACGGATCAGCATTTCGTTCTCTTTGAGCAGCGTATAGAGTTTGCGAAACTTTTTGGCCGCCTCATAATGCTCCGGTGTGATGATGTCATTCATGACCCGTGAAGCGGAGTTAAGAATATGGATCGGCGGATAGATGCCGAAGTCGGTCAGTTCGCGCGAGAGGACGATGTGCCCATCCAAAATGGAACGCGACTGGTCAGCAATGGGGTCGCTCAGGTCGTCGCCTTCTACCAGCACGGTGAAAAAAGCCGTGATGGAACCCTTGCCCTCTTCTTTGCCTGCCCGCTCCATTAACTGCGGCAGCAGGGTCAGTGAAGAGGGCGGATACCCTTTGGAGGTGGGCGGTTCGCCCAGAGCCAGACCGATTTCGCGCTGCGCCATCGCAAAACGGGTAATGGAATCCATAATAAAGAGGACATCCTTGCCCTGATTTTTGAAATACTCCGCAACACTCATGGCAGAAAAAGCGCCATATTTACGCATGAGAGGCGAGTCATCCGAGGTGGCAACGACAATGACGGTGTTGGCAAGGTTGCCGCCGAGGTTTTTTTCAATGAATTCCGGGACTTCACGTCCCCGCTCGCCTATGAGTGCTACGACTTTGATGGGTGCGTCGCTGCCACGGACAATCATTCCCATCAGGGTTGATTTGCCCACCCCGCTTCCGGCGAAGATACCCAGCTTCTGCCCTTTTCCACAGCTGAGCAACCCGTCAATGGTTTTGACGCCGACACCGAAAGCCTCATCGATCATACCGCGCCGCATGGCAGCTATGGGCGCTTTCATGATCGCTTCGCTCTCATGACAGAGAACGGGGCCCTTCTCATCGATGGGATTCATAAAAGGATCGACGACGCGTCCGAGCAGGGCGTTGCCTACGGGAATACTCATACCGCCCTGATTGAGGTAGACTTTATCACCGACGCGAAAGCCCTCAATAAAACTGAAAGGGCTGATGAAAAACTGTTTTGCGTCGATCTCCGTGACCATGCCGAGCGTACTGCTGCCGTCTTTTTCCGAGACGAGCGTAACGGTATCACCGATGCTTACATGTAAACCCCGTGCGATGATGATGGTGGAACTGATCTTGGTGACTTCGCCGAAAGCGATGGTAAGGGTCTGCTTGGAAATGCGGTCTTTAAGTGACTTGAGCGACACTAGTAGCGCGTTCCCGCCGGGGCATTGATCAGATTGAAAAATTCCATGCGGGTTTTTTCGTCACGTTTGAAAAGACCGCGCAGGGCACTGGAGGTCGTTGTGGAGTTGATCTTTTCGACACCGCGCATTTCCATACACATATGACGTGCCTGAATCACGACGGCAACCCCTTTTGGCTGAATGGTCTTCATGATCGCATCGGCGATCTGCTCCGTCAGCTGCTCCTGAATCTGCATGCGGCGGGCAAAAACATCGACGACCCGCGGGATTTTCGAGAGACCGACGACTTTCCCGTCGGGTATATAGGCAACATGGGCACGACCGATAATGGGCAGGAGATGGTGCTCGCAGGTAGAATAGAGTTCAATGTCCTTTATAAGGACCATCTCGTCATTGCTGGAGGTAAACAGGGCCGATTCAAGAATCTGCTGCGGATCTTCCCGGTAGCCGCCAAACATGAACTGATAAGCTTTGAAAACGCGCTCGGGCGTTTTGATAAGACCTTCGCGCTGCGGATTCTCACCGACACTTTGCATCATGGTCATGACGGCGCTTTCAAACGCCTCTTGCTCGGGTGATTTCAATGCGCCCCCCTGGGTACTTTGTTCTATGGCTAAAACCTTACCACTAAAATGCTTATGCTTTACATGTAACGTACCGACACCGTGAGCTTCCTCAGCCTGATATTAACTCTTTTTTGATACTATTGCCGAAATTTATAATGTGCGTATGGTGCGCTCATTTTACAGAAAAATAAAGGGATTCAATGGATATCAAAACCAACAAAATTGATGGTGCCAATGCCGAAATCGCGGCAACAATTACAGAAGACGAGATTTCAGCCAACGTTGACAAAATTGCCAAAGATTTGAGCAAATCAGCAAAAATCGCAGGGTTTCGCAAAGGTAAAGTACCTTTAAGCGCGGTAAAAAAACAATACGGCGAGCGCCTGGTTCAGGATGCCGAAGCCGAAGCACTTCGTAACCTGCTTGCCGAAGGCCTTAAAGTGATGGGTGTTGACAACAGTGCTATTATCGGTGAACCGCAGATCAGCAAATTCGAGCGCGGCGACAACAAGATTGAAGTTGAAGTGAAAGTGGCGATGCGCCCTGACATCAACACCGAAGGTTACGCCGAGATGGTAGCAGAGTTTGAAAAACCTCTCATCAGCGACGCGGATGTTGATGCGCGCATCACGGAACTGGCGCAGGCTCAGGCACCACTGGTTACAGTCGAAGAAGATCGCGCTCTGGTTTCCGGCGACACTGCGAAAATCGATTTTGAAGGTTTTGTCGACGGTGAAGCATTTGAAGGCGGCAAAGCTGAAGGTTTCTCCCTGCGTCTTGGCAGCGGCCAGTTTATTCCGGGCTTTGAAGATCAGGTCATCGGTATGAAAAAGGGCGAAGAGAAGATGATCGATGTCACCTTCCCTGAAAACTATAACAGTGACAAACTGGCAGGCAAACCGGCCCAGTTTAAAGTGGTCGTTCATGAGATCCAGACGAAAGGCGAAGTGGTTCTTGATGATGAACTGGCAAAGAAAATGCTGCCGGGTCAGGAAAATGCCGATATGGCAATGCTGCGTGAAAAAGTGAAAGAGCAACTTGAAAGCGAAGCATTGAGCAAACTCTATAACGAAGAGCTCAAACCGAATCTTCTGAACACGTTTGTCGATACCTTCCAGTTTGACCTGCCAAACTTCGTGGTCGAGCAGGAGATGGATATGGCGCTTAACAAGCACGCGCAAAGCCTGACTCAGGAAGAGCTTGAAGCACTGCGCAACGATGCCGAAAAAGTAAAAGAGCTGCGCGAAACCTTCCGTGACGATGCGGCACGCAGTGTCAAAGCGACGTTTATTGTTGACGCGCTTGCCCAGCTTGAAGGCATTCGTGTCGCCGAGCAGGAAGTAATGCAGACGATTTATTTTGAAGCCATGCAGATGGGTCAGGACCCTCAGGCAGCTTACAAAATGTATCAGGAATCAGGATATTTGCCTGCCATTCAGATGGCAATGGTAGAAGACAAAGTATTGAGTAAACTGCTCAATAATAAAATCAAAGCGTAATTATGAGCTATATTCCCTACGTTATCGAGAAGACAGGACGCGGTGAACGCTCATATGACATCTACTCGCGTCTTCTCAAAGATCGCATCATCATGCTCAGCGGTGAAGTCAATGATCCCGTGGCGTCTTCTATTATCGCGCAGATGCTGTTTCTCGAAGCTGAAGATCCGGAGAAAGATATCTACTTCTACATCAACTCTCCCGGCGGTGTGATCACGTCGGGAATGGCGATGTATGACACGATGAACTATATCCGTCCTGATGTGGTGACCATCTGTATCGGTCAGGCTGCTTCAATGGGTGCATTCCTGCTCAGTTCCGGCGCAAAGGGCAAGCGTTATGCCCTTCCGCATGCCCGTATCATGATCCACCAGCCTCTTGGCGGTGCGCAGGGACAGGCAACGGATATCGAGATTCAGGCGAGAGAGATTCTGCGCATGAAAAAAGAGCTTAACGAGATTCTCGCCGCCAATACGGGTCAAAGTGTCAAGAAGATCGAGAAAGATACCGATCGTGACAATTTTCTGAGTGCACAGGAATCCGTTGAATACGGGTTGATCGATGAAGTGCTGGTAAAAAAAGAGAGTAAGAAGTAAATTGTGAGCAGCGAACAGAACCCTTATGGAGCCAACAGCATCAGTGTTAACGCCCTTGGCGAGCCTACGAGCGATTTGGAGGTCTATTCCAAAGAGGTTCTGACTGCGCTGGTTTCTGACAATCTTCCTCCGACCCCAAGCAATTTTGCCCTCTATTTCGACCGTTTGATGGAAGAGAAGAGTGAGAGTTTCAAAAAACAGGTCAATGCTATTTTGGAACTTGAAGACGGCAACAGTGACGAGCAGAGCATGGAGCTTGAAAAAAGCCTGAAAGAGGGTTTTGGCTCCATTAAAAACATTTTGCAGGTCGGTGCCAGTCTTTATAAGAACATGGCATTGATGACCAAGATTCTTGAGAAACACAAGATCGAACTTCAGGGGAGCCCCGAGAGCCATACGGTCATGCGGATTGTCAAGAGTCTTGATGATGATGTCGGCAAATTAAACGGCATTTTGAAGAAGCAGACAACCCATCTCAAAACGCTTTACGACGACACCGCGAAAATCATCAAGAGCGTCGAAAACGAGACAATCTTTGACAACCAGTACGGTCTTTACAACCGTCGTTATGTCATGAACAAGCTGGATCAGGAACGCCAGTTGATTGTAGAGTTCAAGCACAAAAGCTCTCTGGTCGCACTCAAGCTGTCGCAGAAGATCATAGCCGAAATCAGTAATGAAAAAGCAATGCATTTGATGACACGCACGATTGCCAGACTGCTTCTCAAAACATCGCGCCGCAGTGATATTATTTCGCATTACGGTAACGGTGTTTTCTTGATGATGCTTAAACATACAGATATAGGCAGTGCGAAAAATGCAGCGGAACGGCTTTATGATCTGGTCTCTTCAAGCAATTTCTTTCTGGCGGAACGTGAATACAATCTTAAAGTGGCTATCGGTGTCAGCGAAGTCAATCAGAATAAAAGTGCCGAAGAGATGGCCATCTGTACCATTGATGCCATGAACAGAACCGATGACGCGGGGGATGATGTTCATTACACGGTCTGCGGGGCCTGAAATGCTGCTGCCGATCATTACCTATCCGGACAAGCGATTGAAAGAACGCTCCCGAAATGTTGAACACTTTGATACCGAGTTGCATACATTTTTAGACGATATGTTTGAAACGATGATGGCATCCAACGGTATCGGCCTTGCCGCCATTCAGGTGGCGGTAACGAAACGGGTGTTGATTATCAATCTACCTGATGAAGAGGGTGAACAGCGCCCTGAAAATACGCTCGAAGTAGTCAATCCAAGAATTCTTAATCCCGTCGGGAGTATCTTCTATCAGGAAGGGTGCTTGTCGGTTCCGGGTTTTTATGAGGATGTAGAGCGATTTGAAAAAGTGGTTCTGGAGTATCAGGATCGTCATGGAACTATGCATCAGCTCGAAGCGGAGGGGCTTCTAAGCGTCGCGATTCAGCATGAACTTGATCATCTTGACGGAAAGCTTTTTATAGAAAAACTCTCTTATGCCCGCCGGAAAAAATTTGAAAAAGAGTATAAAAAACTCCAGAAAGCCAAAAAATAGGCTTTAGGAGAAATCCTTCTCTTCGCTCACAAGCCACTGGAGATAGGAAATGGACCAGGTCAGATCTTCAATGGCCTGGTCGATCCCCGGTTGGGGCGCATCCAGATTGGCTTTGACCTCACGAAGCCGCTGCTTGAGATATTGCGCCATGTTGTAATAGAGATTGAACGAATTCTCATCCTGAGCTTTGATGATCTCTTCCTCAAGCGTCGCGACGAGCTGTTGCTCGTTCGGAAAGATGTTTCCCGCTTTACGAATGGTACGCTGTATCTTCTGCAGATATTTGATGTCCAGCTTGAAGGTCTCTTCTGCCATCAGTTACCCCGTGATCCTGGTTTGACGGCTTCACTTCCCGCTGCGCAAAGCGGGCATGATTCGGGAGCGTACATCTCAAAATCGAAATCCGCAAGTGCATAAAAAGGCGTGCCCTCTGGAAGCTTGCAATTCTCTTTGCGTGTGACATTGCTCTCCTCACGGCTGCAAAAACCGCGGTTAGCAAGTGCCGCAAATGCTACGACCTTGCCGCCGAGTGATTCGACGACCGCCGCTGCTTCCATCGCGGAACCGCCGGTGGTGATGATGTCTTCGCACATCAGTACGCGTTCGCCGGGCTTGACTTCGAAGCCTCTGCGAATAGTCATGGCACCTTCAACGCGTTCAGCAAAAATATAGCGTACATCAAGTGCTTCCGCCAGTGCGTAACCGGCGATAAGGCCGCCGAGAGCCGGGGCACAGACGGTATCGACTGCGAGTCCGCTTTGACGGATCTGCTCCGCCAGTGCGTGAGCAAGCAGTTTTGCCGTACGGGGTTGTTCCAGTACTTTTGCCGATTGCAGATAGTATTGGGAATGGTTGCCGGAACTGAGCTTGAAGTGCCCTTCAAGCAGTGCATTGGCATCCATATAGATTTGTTTGATATCCATACTCATACCGTCATGATATCTTGCTCTTTGGCCTTGAGGATGTCCTCGACCGTGGCAATGTACTTGTCTGTCATTTTCTGGATTTTGTCCTGAGCACTTTTGGAGTCATCCTGCGTGATCTCTTTGTCTTTTTCAAGTTTTTTGACCGCGTCATTGGCTTTTTTGCGATCGTTGCGAATTGAAACTTTCGCGTTTTCGCCCATACCTTTCATCTGTTTGACGGTATTCTGACGCTGTTCAACGGTCATCGGCGGGAAGAAAAGCTTGATCTGGTTGCCGTCGTTATTGGGATTGACACCGATATTGGCACGGGCAATCGCTCCTTCAAGATCGGAAAGAAGATGCTTCTCCCAGGGAGTGACGGTGATGGTGGTCGCATCTGCGGCCAGTATGGTGGCAACCTGAGAGAGCGGTGTCATCGTCCCGTAATAGTCAACTTTGACGTTGTCAAGAATGCTGACCATAACCTTGCCGGTGCGCAGGGATTTGAACTCGTGCTTCATGTGCTCGATTGAGTGCTGCATGGCAGCATCGCAACTGTTGTAAATTTCTTCTAACATGTTACTCCTTAACAATAATGGTACTGCTCTGATATGAGCCGTTCTTGATGAAAATCCGGTTTCTGGAAAACTTCAGCGGAAGGTTACATGTAACATTGACATCACCGTTGATGACAGCGACCCGTTCCCATCCATAGCCTGAAACGTAATATTCTGCACTGCTTACAGATGGGGAAATTTTAGCGTGAATTGATTTAAGAATCCCATCATCGGGATATTTTATCGGCGCAATCCATCTCGCATTCAGCGTGCGCAGCGAGAGTTTCGGGTCCAGATTGACATCGCCGGTGAGCGCAATGCGATCGAGATCATAGGGGTCGCTCTGTGCAGCAACCGCACCGCTGTTTTGGTTGAGAACAAGATCAAAGCCGAATGAGGTGACACGTTCTTTGGTCTCAGCGGAGTATTCCCCGTAGGGGTAGGCATAATAGCGCGGTTTGCTGCCAAGTTCTGCCTCAAAGCGCTGCATCGCTTTTTTCGTATCTTCTGCAACCTCCTGGGACGAAAGCGAGACCATATGTTTGTGAGCGAAACTGTGCAGACCGATTTCGCCATACCGCGAAGCATCTTTTATCTGCTCCCAGCTCATGAAGTCGCCATATTTTTTGTCAGTGGCCTCAATGTAGACAAAGAGCGTAAAAGGATATCCGTAGCGCTTGAATATGGGGAGGGCATTGGTGTAAAAACTGCGATAACTGTCATCAATGGTCAGAACCACCCATTTGGGATCGATGGTCTCTCCCTGATGCAGGGCATCTGAAAGGCGGCTGAGCGGAATGACTTTATAACCCTGTTTTTTGAAATACTCAAACTGAAGCTGCAGTGTCTCAAGATCGGTATTGGTAGAAGCGTGGCGGTCGTCGCCGAAGCGGTGAAAAACAAAGACATGAGCATCGCTCCACAGGGCACAGGCCCAGAAGAGCAGCGCCAGAAGGCTGCGTTGCATCAGTTGGAAGAGGTGTTGCTCTCAACCGCGGCTGCGGGAGCCTGGATGTCAAGTGAGGGTGTTACTGCAGCGGGAGCTGCAATATCGGTTGGAGAGACCATGGTGTCAACGACCGAGCGGTTTTTGCTCTGTCCGTAGAAGTAGCCCAGCGCTACCGTATTGACAACAAAAAGAAAGCCCAGAATAAAGGTGGTTTTGGCAAGAAAACCGCTTGGTCCCTTTGCTCCGAAAACGGACTCGTTGGAACCGCTGTAGGCACCAAGGCCGATACTGGAACTCTTTTGCAGCAATACTGCGATGGTAATCATGATGACCAAAATAATCTGCACTATCAGAAGCGTGCCTGTCATAATATTCCCTTAATAGTAAAAAAGTGGCGCATTATAGCGAAATTCTCTTTTACTTCTAATCAAGGTATAATGGCATGATTGCAAACAAGGGGGTTTTAGGATGAAAAAAGCGCTGGGAGTACTCATTGCCATTGTTCTGGCAGCCATCGTCATGCTCTATAACCGTGAGCCTGAAGTCGCCCCGAAATTGCCGACGGATACGGTGAGTGTCTCAACATTCGCACTGTACGATATTGCGGGACATCTGCTTTATGGCATTGCGAATGTTTCGATGCTGATTCCATTCGGCACCGATATTCATGCGTATGAACCGACACCTCAGGATATGATTCGCGTCGAAAAAAGCCGCCTCTTTCTTTATAGCGGTGCAGGTCTTGAGCCCTGGGCAAATGCCTTTGTTTCGCATGCACCTTCAAAAGATATGAGCCAGTTTGTTTCATTGCACCCTTTGGATCAGGACGAACATGGACATCATGACGATCACAAAACGGACCCGGCCGGTTTTGATCCGCACTACTGGCTAGATTTTGAAAACATGAGGGCACTAACGGAAGCGATGCGCCAGATTTTTTCCGAAATGTTTCCCGAACACTCGCAGGAGCTAAAAGCGCGCAGTGAGCGTTATATTGCGATGCTTGAGAGCTTGCAAGAGCAGTACCGGAAACGTTTGGACAGCTGCCAAAAACGTACGATTGTCGTCAGTCATAACGCGTACGGTTATCTGGCGAAGCAGTTTGATTTTGAAGTGCTTTCCCTGAGCGGGTTCACTTCTGACGCGCTTCCCTCGGCCAAACAGGTGGCCTGGATCAGCGATCAGGTGCGTGATCGAAATATCACCATGCTTTTTGATGATCCTTTTGAACCGAGTCCGCTGCTGCAGAGTGTTGCGACGCAAAGCGGCATTGAAGTGAGTGTACTGCAGCCGCTTGCCAACCTGACTCGGGCTGAAGCAGAGCAGCGTCAAAGTTATCAGCTTCTGATGCAGCTGAATCTGCGGGCACTCTCGCAGGCTATGGTGTGCCGATGATATTTGAAACGGCACTGGCTGAGGTCAAACATCTTTCGTTTGAAGTCAACGGCCAGTCCATTTTGCAGGATGTCTCTCTCCTGATCCGCAGGGGCGAGTACTGTGCCATCATCGGTCCCAACGGCGGAGGAAAAACAACGCTGATCAGATTGATGCTGGGACTTGAAGTTCCGACTCAGGGAACGGTTCGCCTCTTTGGAACGCCGCTGAAAACTTTTAAATCCTGGGGCAAGATCGGTTATGTGCCGCAGCGCGCCGTACAGATTGATACGGCTTTTCCCGCGACTGTTTATGAGGTGGTGAAGATGGGCCGTACGGCCAACAGCGGGTGGTGGCCTTTTGCCTCGGCATCGGATCACGCGGCCGTCGAGCGGGCGATGGAGAAAATGGACGTTCTGCATCTGCGCGAGCGTCTTGTCGGAGAGCTCTCCGGCGGACAGCGTCAGCGGGTCATGATTGCCAGAGCACTCGCCTCCGAACCCGAGATGCTGATTCTGGATGAACCCAATACCGGTGTCGATATGGCATCCCAACATCGTTTTTACGAATTACTTCGACGCTTGAACCGGGAAGAGCGACTCACCGTAGTGTTTATTACGCATGACGTCGGAGTGATATCAGGCGATATCGGACGCCTCTTTACCGTTAATCGCAAGCTCCTTACATGTAACAATCCTCAAGAAGCGCTCAGTTGCGCTGAAATGAGCAAACTCTATGGTATCGATGCCCACGCGCTCTATAACCATCACCATCACCACTAGGGCATGGAAATGTTAGAGATTTTTGAGTATCAGTTTATGGTCAATGCCATGGTCGTCGGGCTGATTATTGCCATACTGGCGTCGGTAAGCGGTTCCTTCATGGTGTTGCGCCGATACTCGTTGATGACGGAAACGCTGGCTCACTCCGCACTCGTCGGTGTCGCCGTAGGGATTATAAGCCATACCAGTCCGATCTGGATGGCCGTGCTGGCCTCTGTGCTCAGTGCTTGGATCATTGAATATCTTCGCAGTGTTTACCGGCTCTATTCGGATGCGGTGCTTTCGCTTTTTCTTTCCGGTTCACTGGCGTTGGCCGTGATCATCGTATCGCTAGCGGGGGCATTCAACAGTTCGCTTTTCAGCTATCTTTTTGGTTCGATTCTTGCCGTCACCCGTGAGGACATGCTTTTGATCGGGGGCGTCGGGTTTGTTTCGCTCTCCCTTCTGTTTCTGTTTTATCGCGAACTCTATTTCATTGCATTTGATGAAGAAGTTGCACAGGTGAACGGTATTCGTGTGGCATGGCTCAACTTCATGCTGGTGACGATTGTCGCGGTCATTATTGCACTCTCGATCCGCATCGTCGGAACACTGCTTATCGGTGCTCTGATGGTGATACCTACGATTGCGGCACAAAGGTTTCGGGTGGGATTTGCCAAAACGGTGCTGCTCTCGCTCGTTTTTGCCATCAGCAGCGTGCTGCTTGGGATCATCGTTTCATTCTATCTTTCACTCCCAAGCGGTGCGACCATCGTGATGTTCGTGCTCTTGATATTCATTTTGTCATTGGCGGTAAACCGCCGTTGAAAGTAGCACAGGAATTCTCACGCTACGCCTCCTATTACGGCACATACAACGTGATACAAAACAGAGTTGTGGATAAACTCATAGCCGGAATGACGACGCATCCCAAGCGCATTTTAGATCTGGGGTGCGGTAACGGTGCCGTCTTCAAGGCGATTGACTGGTCACTGGATCAGTTCGTTGGTGTCGACTTCGCTCCCGGAATGCTAAGTGAACATCCCAAGGATGTCATGATTACATGTATGCAGGGTGATTTTAATACTCCCGAGCTTTTTGAGACGCTTGAATCCTATCGGTTCGATCATATTATTTCAGCGTCCGCACTGCAGTGGGCAACGTCACTCGAAGCCGTATGCGAAGCACTCCGGCGCTTCGAGGTTCCGCTTTCTCTGGCACTCTTTACATGTAAGACTTTTGATACACTCTATAAGACGGCGGGTCTGGAGCCGATCCTGCGTTGCAGTGATGAGATCGAAACGATTTTCAAACGCTTTTTTAAACCGGAGTTTGAACGGGTGACGTATGAACTTGAGTTTGATTCAAAGCGGGAGCTGTTTCGATATATTAAAAGAAGCGGTGTCAGCGGAGGACGGAATGTGCTTGGCTATAAAGAGATGAAAGCATTAATGGCACGCTATCCGCACCGTACGCTGGAGTTTGAGGTACTTTACATTCATACCTGATCAGGATTCGAGCAGATGTACCTTTTCAAGCGTGTAGAGCTCATAGCGTATCTGTTTAAAGCGTTCTGAAAGCTCCGGAGCAACTATTTTATATATTTCTTCAAGTACGCGTGATGACTCTTGTGCGCGTTTATAGTTGGCAACCATGACACTGTGCAGATCGCTGCGTAACAGTTCACTCTCTACGGTAGGTCTCAAGACATCATTGATACTGTCACGTGAGGCAAGCAGCGGCTGAAGCGTTTCGATACGGCTTTGATGTCGGAGTGTTTTGAGCTTTGAAGCGATAGTTTTGTCATTTTGAGCGTATCTGGCAATGTCTTCTATGACACGGATACCCTCTTTCAGACGGTTAAGATTGGCATCGATCACCCGATAGAGTTCGGGTGAGAGAGAATTATTCGTCACTGCCGCCAAAGATTCCGAAGAGCTGCAGCAGGGTGACAAACATGTTGAAGAAGTCAAGATAGAGGCCGATAGCACCGTCCATGGGTGTCTCATAGGCACCGCGCATGATGTTCTGGGTATCAAAGATAACCATTACGCTGATAACCAGCATGAAAGCCGCCTGAATAATCAGGTAGATCACTGGGCTTTGCAGAAAAAAGATATTGACCAGTGAAAATGCCAGAATAATAAAAAAGGCAATAATCAGCGGTTTACCGAATGAGGTAAAATCTTTCGTTGTCTTAATTGCGAAAAAACTGAGTGCTCCAAAAAGTGCTGCTGTCATCAAAAATGCGTTGGCAATCAAGGATGCACCGTTGGAAAAACTCAAAATGTGTGAGAGCAGCGGTGTAATGATGACACCGCTGGCAAAGGTAAACGCAAACAGGGCAATCATATTAACGCCGGGTTTGTTTTTTACCATCTGCAATCCAAACATACCAAAAAGCATCCATGGAATGGCAATGAACCAGTAGTTGGCCGCTACCGTAGCTGCAAACGGCATGCCCGCATAAGCACCGGCAGCACCCGCAAGCATGGAAGCAGCAAATAGTTTGTACGTCTCTTTGACAAAAGAGACAATGTGTGATTCCGAACGTGTAGCATACTCATATGATGAAGCTGTATGCTCACGAGCATAATCTCTGTCGTAAAGTCCCATAATGAACTCCTTTAATGCGCTATAACATAATAGTTATACCTGAATTTACATTGGCACTATAAGTTCCTTCGGTGAATGAAGCGTAAACATGAAATTAAAGCGTTGTGAATTCTATATATTATGTTTTACATGTAAAGAATATCCATGTTTGTAACTGTTCTTTTTTACGTTTTGAAGCACTAAAATCATAAAATTTGCAATTTCCAAAAATTTCTTTCGGAAACCTCTTGACATTGGTTTCAATTTCTCCTATAATTCCCGTCCACAAACGATGAGAGGCATCGAAAGAGCTTCGGGATCCTTCGGGTTGAAGGCATTTTGAGAACGTTTGAGATCATTGACAACTAAGTAGATTTGACCTGCGGGGGAGACTTCGATAACAGGTTAATTTATTAACTGACACAACCGTCTATAACTTAATAGTTGTAGACACTAT
>JBNLFL010000020.1:0-176225 GCA_050305515.1 Sulfurimonadaceae bacterium | reverse complement strand
GGCACCATGATCTTCGGCGTCTTTCTGCGTTGTCATTCATCGGCGTAGCTTTGGCTACGCCTCTTCGTGACGCCTTGAAATACTTGAAGCTGATGGTGCTTGCGTAGCCATAGTTAATGGTGGTTGGTATTACATGTAAGCCGCGCTCCTTTAGCGGTTTTTGCGCAAGAACCTGCTAAAATCCACACATGAAACACCCTTTTGAATGGGACTATTACTCCGACCAGCCCTATCAGCTTAAAGATCGTGCCTATAAAAAGGCGATGCGCCGAAAAAACGCATGGTCGTATGTCAAAACCATACTCATTGCGTTGATGGTACTGCCGCTCGCCATGGCGCTGCGTCCTTTTATTCGCAGGCGCAGCATCGATGCGCATCACTTTTGCGGCATGAGTGTCAATCTTGACAGGTTTGCGGATGAGAGTGTGGCCCTGATTCAGGATCTTGGTGTCAAGAGCGTTCTGGTGCGTCTGCCGCTGTGGGAGATGGAGCGGCTTGACGAATATACCCGTTTTATTGCCAGCCTCTCAAACCGTTCGGTCACCGTTAATGTGATGCAGGATCGTGAGCATGTGGAAGATCTGGAGCTGTTTGAACGGGACATGACGCTGATATTTGATGCACTCGGGAATTATGTCTCCCGTTTTCAGATCGGTACGACCATCAACCGAGCCAAATGGGGCTTTTTCGGGGTTGATGAGTTCCTGCGGTTTTACCGCGTTGCACAGAGGGTACGTGATGCGAAACACCGCGATATCAAACTCATCGGTCCGGGTGTGATTGACTTTGAATTTCACTTTACCGCTTATGCGCTTTTCAACTTTCACCGGGTTTTTTTTGACGGTCTCGCTACACTGCTCTATGTCGATCGGCGCGGCGCTCCCGAAAACACGCAGATGGGCTTTTCGCTTTTCGAGAAGATCCGCCTGCAGCGTGCCTTGATGATGCTCAGCGCCCAGGTAGGTACACCGCTTTTTATTACCGAGACCAACTGGCCCATCAGCAATACCGCACCCTATGCGCCCACAAGCGAATATGAGTGTGTCGATGAGGAGACGTACGCCATTTACATGCTGCGCTATTACCTGCTTGCGTTTGCCTCGCAACAGGTGGATGCCGTCTTCTGGCATCAGCTGATTGCTCCGGGATACGGGCTGATCGACAGTCGCGAAGGCTTGCAAAAACGCAAGGCGTATGAGGTCTTCAGGACGATGGTACATGAACTGCGCGACGCCGAGTTTGTGGATTACGGCGTCTTTGACGAGCGTGAAAGCAGTTTCGTTTCCTACGGCGTCTTTGATGATCGGCACACCCTTACATGTAAAACACCCAAAGGGGAGGTTGTGATTCTCTGGTCGCAGCATACGCATGAAATTCATTTCAGCCGTCCCCATGTCGTCGTACAGTATGACGGGAGCCGTGAGACCATGGAGAAAGCTACGGTCGGAGAGAAACCGATCTACGTCTATCTGCTGCGGGGGCGTTTATGAGAATTCTGGTCATTTTGCCCAACTGGCTGGGTGATGCGGTCATGGCGACACCTGCCATCGAAGCGCTTGCGGCATGCCATAGTACGGCACGTTTTACTTTTGTGGGCTCTTTTGTCTCAATCGAAGCACTCCGGCAGCATCCCCGTTGCGAACGCGCTCTGGTGGATGAGACGAAAAAAGGGGGTAACCGGCTGCGTAACACCTACCGTTTTGCCAAGGAGATCGGGGCGCATGATGCGGCCATTTCGTTCCGGAACCAGCTGCATGCCTCCCTGCTGCTCTTTTGGAGCGGTACGCCGCATTGTGTGGCGCGGAAAAGCTGGCATGCTTCCTTGCTGCTTGACGCGGCTGTAGCACTGGATCGTTCGCAGCATCTGGTGTTGCAGTATCATGCTCTTGCGGAGAGGCTTTGTAGGCAAAAGTTGCCGGTGGGAGATCTGAGCCTTCCCATCGCCAAAAAAGAAGTCGCACGCGCGCTGCTTGGCATTAACCCCGGCGCAACCTACGGTTCGGCAAAACGGTGGTATCCCGAAAAGTTCGCCGAGGTGGCGGCACATTTCGCATCGCGATTTGATATCGTGATCTTCGGCGGTCCGGGAGAGACCGAGATGGCGGAGGCCATTGAAACGCGTTTAAGCGCCTTACATGTAAAGAACGTCTCGAATCTGGCGGGTAAAACAACGATTGTTTCCCTTGCAGAAGCACTCTCCTCGTTGTCGCTTTTTATTACCAACGACAGCGGACCCATGCATGTAGCGGCAGCCTACCAGGTTCCGACCGTGGCGATTTTCGGCCCCACGCGCCATCTCGAAACTTCGCAGTGGCATAACCCGAAAAGCGCCATTGTACGGCATGATCTTGAATGTGCGCCCTGCATGAAGCGTGAGTGCCCGCTTCGGCATCATGATTGCATGAAAGGAATCGCTGCGAAAGAGGTAATAGACGCGGCCGAGGCCATTCTTAAAGAAAACTAATTACTTTGGATAATTTTTTTCTTTTACGTCATTTTGTGAAATTCCGAGGCTATAATGCGATTTATGAATTATGAATTAATGTTACGCGAGCGCGACCTCAAAGTCACGCCGCAAAGACTCGGTATTTTATCGCTGATGCACGAAGAAGGTCATATCAGTGTTGAAGATCTCTATGAGAAAATCAGGAAGCAGTTCTCATCGATTTCATTGGCCACACTTTATAAAAACGTGAATGCCATGATGGAAAGGGCTCTCGTCAAAGAGGTCAAAATTCCAAACATGAAATCAAAATACGAGATCATCAAGGAACCTCACGCCCACATTCTGTGCGAATCCTGCGGCAGTTTTGAAGACGTGAATATTGATATGAATCAGATCGTAACGTTACTGCCCGGAGCACTTGAGTTTAAAATGCTTGAAACCAGTGTTGTTTTTAGCGGCGTCTGTCACGCCTGCCAGAGAGCATCGAGATAGACATTCCGGGTTAGGTAAGGGGAAGCACCTCTACTGAAAAGGGAAAGGTCAATGTTCTGAGCTGTTCCTTGACCAGATAGAGCGGAAGGTTCGAGCGGATGGTAAGGAGATTTTCCTGCCATTCAAAAGCATAGTCCGCCTGCTGCGGATGATGCAGTACCAGCGTATCGGCAAGCGTCAGCAGCATGCTGAGTATATCGAGAACGTTGTCATCGGGCAGCAGGAGCGAGTACTGGTCTTTGTGAATGCGTTTGGGCGTCTTTTTTTTCTGGTATCGCACCAGCGTTGCAATAAGCATGACCTCTTCATGGGTAAACCCGTATTCCAAAGCCGTTTGAATCAGGTAATACCCATGATGATGATGGGAATAGAAGTGAAGTGACGCACCGATTTTTGCCAGTTTTGCGGCAATAATAAGGGCGCTTCGGTGCGCTGCGGGAATCTGCAGCGGGTTCGAGAGCAGATCAAACAGACGTCCTGTAATCTTTGCAAGAAGATTGGCCCGATGGGTATCGATGATGTAGCGATCCATCAAAGAACGGACGGAGGGATTGAAATTGGAAGGAAAGCGGTCGTTGTTGTGGCGCAGCAGATCATGAAGGTAAACACCTTCGCGCACGCCGGCACCGCTGGTTGTAAGCCGGATAATATTGAAACGCTTGATAATGCGCAACAAAATCAGGGTACCTGATTTGATGATGTCGTAGCGCTCGGGTTTGATACCGAGCAGTTTCAGCTCGTTCTCATTAGCCTTAAGAACTTTTTCGCCGAACTCAATCATTAAAGCGGCATCGAAAGTGTAACCGTGCAGTTTATCAAGCGGATAGTTCTGCTGCTTCATAATGGCGTTGCTGAGTGCCCGGAACGTACCTCCGACACCGATCATGTGCCCGGTCTGTTCAATGGGAAGCGTGTCGATGATCGTATCGATATGCGCTTTGGCACCCTTGATGTCATCTTTGTCGAAAAAAAGCTCTTTCAGGCGTACGGTTCCGAGATTGAGTGAATTGGTCGCGACGATACTGCCCGCATCGAGGCAGGCGCACTCGGTGGAACCGCCGCCGATGTCAATGGTAACCGCACGGATTTTCGGAAGAAGGTTGGCACAGGCGATACCGCCGAAATAGGCCTCTTTGAGACCATCGATAACTTTAATGTTGAGGTGCAGCCGGGAACGTACGCGGCTTAGAAATTCGGAACGGTTGGTGGCATCGCGTACGGCAGATGTAGCGACACAGAGAATTTTGCGGACTTTGTAGGAAGCGGCAATGGAGAGAAAATCACCCAGTGCAGCAATGGCGCGTTCCATCGCAGCCTCTTGCAGACTGCCGCCGTTTTCATAAGTGCCTTCACTGATACGGACCGGGCTTTTGATCTCATGCAACAGATGAAAGGCGAAACGGCTGGTCTTTTCAAACACCACCATGCGTATCGAGTTGGATCCAATATCGATAACTGCGGTGCGTTTGGCCATCAGATGATCGCTTTGATGGTATTTATTGCTCTTCTTCTTCCATCAGCTGGTGATATTTGAATTCGAGTTCCTGCAGTGTCTCACGGTTGTCCGGATCAAGTACAATACAGTCGACGGGGCACACGGCGATACATTGGGGTTCGTCATAGTGACCGACACACTCGGTACAGCGATCCGGATCGATCACATAAATCGGGTCTCCCTCTTCAATTGCTTCGGTGGGACACTCTTCGCGACAGGCATCACAGGCGATACACTCTTCGATGATCATCAATGGCATTAAAAAACCTTATTTTTTAGATACGTTCAAATCGTTTTCGATTTATAGCAGAACAAACCTTGAATGAATTTTAACTTGCAAAAGGCATCAGCGTCTTTTGATGGGACAACACAGTTTTGACTGCAAAAGCAAGGATGCTACCGTACCGTCAGTCCCATCGGTACGGTTTTTCAGGTTGATTTCGCCGCCAATGGCGTCGGCAGCACTTTTCGCCAGAAAAAGTCCGAGTCCCACGCCTGATTTATTTCCCTGACGTTTGAATGGGGCGAAAAGATCGACACTGTCATCAATACCGCACCCCTCATCAATCACTTCAATTAGAAGGCCATAGTCATGAAGCGAGCTTTTGATGGTGACACTTTTGCCTTTTGGGGTGAATTTGAGGGCATTTTGCAGAAAGTTCTGGATAATCTGCCCCAAAAGGGCGATCTGCAGGGTTGCCATAAAGAGGTTGGGTTCAAACGAGGTGTGAAGCTGTTTGCCTTCACTCTCGGCCAGAAGCCTGAAATCATTGGCTTTCTGGCGCAGCTGGGCAATGACATCCACTTCGGAAGGGGCGTCGAGCTGCGCGCCTTCCTGTCTTCCGATATTGAGAATATTGCTGACAATCTTGTCCATTTCATTCACGGCATTGGTGGTGGTTTTGATGGCTTCGATGTACTCTTCGGGCGTACGCTTTTTAATCAGGGTGACCTGATTTTTCAGTTTCATAACGGCAAGCGGAGTCTTGAGTTCATGGGCCGCGCCGATGAAGAGCTCTTTTTGGTATTTGACAAAATTCTGAATACGCGAGATGAGCCTGTTGAGTGTTTCGCCCAGGGGCTCAAACTCTTCGGGAAGCTCTTCGACGCGGATTGGCCGGATGAGATGCTCATTCATGTTCGAAAGGCGCTGACTCAGGGTACTCACCGGTGTCACAAGCATCTTTGAGAGGCCGATAGCATAGAGAATGACGACAAGAAAGCCTACGGCATTGATGATAAAGATGGAGTTCAGGATCTTGGCCAGAAGTTTTTTTGTCGTTGAAATATCGGTAGTAATGCGCAAAAAACTGTGATCTTCATTGACAAAGGGATAGAGCAGACTCAGATAAATATGAGACTCTTTTTTCACTTCACTGATAAAGGTCTGATCTGTCGGCGCATCGTCGATCGTGATCATCTCAATGGTCAGACCAAGAATCGCATCGGTCCCGTTTTGCTGTGCGTTTTCCAGTGAACGGAAAGAACAGATATTCTGGGCAATCTGAATCAGGCTCTGGCGTTTCTCTTCATAGATCGACTCCTTGATCATGAAGTAGAGTGCCGATGAAAAAATCAGTATCAGGGCAGCCGAAGCGATGACGAGCTGGATAAGAAACTGTCTGCGGATGCTTTTTTTTGCGGCCACGCACTTGCTCCTGAGGTTTAAATGCTGTTATGGTATCAGATTTGGCTTGAAACTATAAAAAAAGAAAGGAGGTGCCCGGAAGCCGGGCAGGGTGGGTTAGGCTTCTTTGGGGAAGCAGAAACGGTAGCCGCGGCGGCGTACGGTTTCAATCGTGGTGATTCCCAGAGGTTTGTCCATTTTCTGGCGAATCTGGTTGATAGCGACTTCGATAACGTTTGGCGTTACCAGTTCAGGTTCTTCCCAGATAGCATCAAGAAGCTGTTCTTTGCTGACGATCTGGTCGCGGTGGCGTGCAAGATGGGTCAGAACTTCAAAAGGTTTGCCCTTGAGCTCGATCTCTTTTTCGCGGTAGATGATTTTTTCCTCTTCCGGATTGATGATGAGATCGTCAATTTCAATAATGTTGCTGCCGCCAAAGCGCAGGCGTGCTTCAAGACGGGCAACCAGCACGTCGAAGTCAAACGGCTTGCGAATGTAATCGTCTGCTCCGGAACGGAGCGCTTCGATTTCACTATCATTGTCATCACGCGCCGAAAGAACAACGATGACAGTCTTTGGCGTGTTGGCTTTGATATCGGGAATGATATCAACGGCATTCCCATCGGGAAGCATCCAGTCCGTCAAAACCAGGTCATAGTTGCGGATATCGAGATAGTATTCGCCGTCTTTGAGTGTTTCAACAACGTCGCTTTGATAACCGAACTCTTTGAGGCCTTCGGCTAGAGTTTTATTTAACGTGACTTCATCTTCGATGATGAGAATACGCATTTAATGTCCTCATAGTGGTAAATTTGGGCAGGATTATAGCACAGTTTTAGGTTAATTTAAACTATTTTTCAATTTTCTTTAAAAAAACATTCAAATTTGTTTAAGTTTTAAAAATGAAATGTTTCACTTAAAGAGACAACTGCATCCGGGATAATATGGGGTTTTGCGATCTGAATACTAAGAGATGCGATTGCCGGAAAATTCTGATGCAAGAGTGTGGCAACCGCATGAAGTGCGGTTTCAAGAAGTTCGAAAGCACCCTCGATAAGAGTTTGTTTAATAGCCTCGATAACCTGAACGTAATCTATAAACACGCCGTTTTCAAAACGGTAGTTGATCTTACATGTAACGATGACTTCCTGCGGCGTGGTGCGTTCAAAATCGAGCAGTCCGATAATGGTGTGAAACCGGAGTGCATCGATGTGAATCTGCATCAGACGACCCGCTGCTCTTCTCCGCGGAGGATACGGACAATGTTGGGAAGATGCTTGTAGAGAAGAATCAGTGCGATAAGCACGATTGGGGCATGGGCCATATCCGGATGGATGACAAAACTCGCAATGAGCGCCGCAGCCAGACCGAGCAGCGAAGAGAGCGAAGAGATGCGAATGGTTTTGGCAGCGATAAACCATACGGCGAGTGCGATGGCCGTTTCTATCGGGATCAGGTAAAGCAGCACGCCCATTCCCGTAGCTACGCCTTTACCGCCTTCAAACCAGAGATAGGGGCTGAAACAGTGACCGATAACACTTAAAACGGCAATGCCCCAAAGCGCTGCATCGCTTAGCCCCATATAATCAGCGACAATCAGTACGGCGATGCCTTTGATTGCATCAAGTGCCAGTGTGGCAGCTCCGAGCTTCTTGGCCAGTTTGGGATCCTTCTCCTTGACGACACGCAAAACATTGGTTGCACCGATGCTTTTGGAGCCTGAAGACTTGACATCGACACCGGCAAAGAGTTTTGCCAGGATCAGACCGAAAGGAATACCCCCCACCAGATAGGCTATAAGATAAAACTGTGCGTTGATATGTGACAAAAAGTCCATTGTCTGCCTTAAGCGGGAAATTGAAGCAAAAAGTTTACTTTAAAGTTCGTTATAATCCGATTAATCATTTCCACCATGTAAGGAGCTCTTTTGCAGTCAGGCACAACAGAGTTACAAGCAAAAATCAGAGAACTGAAGTCACGCCTTGATGTGACGGTTGTCGCACACTTCTATCAGCGCGACGAAGTTTTCGAGATGGGCGACATTACGGGAGATTCCCTCGAACTCGCCAAACGCACCCGAGACAACGCTGCCGAATTCGTAGTGTTCTGCGGTGTCGGATTTATGGGTGAGAGCGTGAAGGTTCTGAGTCCTGAGAAACGGGTGGTCATGCCAAAAATCGCCTGCTGTGCCATGGCGAAGATGATCGACGGTTCCTATTATGACGCGTCGATTGCCTCACTTGAAGCCGCAGGTATCAGCAAGGAGAACATCCTTCCCGTTACTTACATCAACTCCAGTGCCGAAGTCAAAGCGAAAGTAGGAGAGATGGGAGGCATGGTCTGTACCAGTTCCAATGCCAGGATGATCATTACCAGGGCGCTCTCCGAAGGCAAAAAGATTCTTTTCGTACCCGACCGCTGCCTGGGACAGAACATTGCCAACCAGATGGGCCTGAAATCCTGTGTTATTGGTGACGGCAATGACCCCAAAGCGGCCGATATCATCTGTTATGACGGATTCTGTTCGGTGCATCAGCTTTTCAGCGTGGAAGATGTTGCGTTTTATCGGAAAAAATATCCCGGAATCCTGATCGCGGTGCACCCCGAATGTGATCCTGCTGTCTGCGATGCAGCGGATTTCGTCGGTTCTACCTCCCAGCTTATCAAATACATCGGTGAGCTTCCGGCAGAGCAGAAAGTGGCGGTAGGAACCGAATTCAATCTGGTCAATCGATTGCGCCCGGCGAACACCTATGTGCTTTCTTCTTCAAAACCGGAGTGTCCGACCATGAACGAAACAACGCTGGAAGATCTTTACGCAACGCTGCTGGCGATTGAAAAAGGGGAACCGATCAATGAGATCTTTTTGGAAGAGGAGACATCCAAATGGGCACGTGTGGCCCTTGAGAGGATGATGGCCTTATGATCGAGGCATTTGTCCGTGAGACGCTGGCCGAAGATGTGGGACGTGGCGATCTGTATGCCCGCGTCAGCGAGAGCGTTGACGCATCGGCACTGATCATTGCAAAAAGTGATGGTGTCGTCGCCGGTCAAGTCTACTGCGATGCACTGAGCAGGATTGAACCTTTTTACATCTCCTGGAAACTGCATGACGGTGAGACATTCAAAAAAGGAGATGTGATCGCCCATCTGCATGCCGATTCGCATACGCTGCTCAAAATTGAGCGCACCTTTTTAAACATGCTTCTGCATGCCAGCTCCATCGCGACACTGACGCGCCGTTATGCGGAGCGTCTGGCACCTTATGGCACCAGACTGCTCGATACCCGGAAAACCCGTCCGATGCTGCGAAACTTTGAAAAATACGCAACGCGCATCGGAGGGGCCATTAACCACCGTATGGGTCTTGATGACGCTTTGATGCTTAAAGATACGCATCTGAAAACCATCGACAATCTTGAAGCGTTTATGGCAAACGCCCGTCGCAATATACCCTTTACATGTAAGATTGAAATCGAGGCGGAAACGTTTGAACAGGCACGGCAGTTTATGCAGCTGGGTGCGGACATTGTTATGTGCGACAATATGACACCGGTACAACTGGTGGAGGTTGTGGCCTACCGAAATGCCAACCACCCGGCCGTTTTGCTTGAGGCCAGCGGAAACATCACGCTTGAGACTATTGAAGCCTATGCCCGGACCGGCGTGGATTCCATCAGCACCGGAGCTTTGATTCATCAGGCAAACTGGATCGATCTCTCCATGAAGGTTGAGTAACCCCGGTTACATGTAAACCATGGCTGACGATCAGGAAAAGACCGAAGACCCAACCGCAAAAAAGATTCAGGACGCCCGGAAAAAAGGGAATGTCCCCAACAGTCGTGATACTTCCGGAGTCTTTACACTCTTTGTTGCCATTTTGACACTTCTGATGCTTTCGGGCTATATGCAGGAGCGTCTCTTTCATCTTACGAACTATCTCTTTTCATTACAGGGTATGCCGCTTGAGCGTACCAACCTTGTGGATCTTGCAATCGTCGTGATTCGTGAATTTCTTTTAATCGTCATGCCATTGACACTGGTAGTAGCACTCTCCGGTGTCATTGGTACCGTGTCGCAGTTTGGATTCAACTTTACGACCGATCCGCTGACTCCAAAATTTAGCAAACTGAATCCCATCAGCGGGATGAAAAACCTTATTTCGCTTCAGAAAATTCTTGAAGGGCTCAAGGTAACGATCAAATCGCTGAGTGCGCTGGGTATCGGTTTTTTTATTTTTTGGGAATTTATAAAAGAACTGCCCACGGTAGCCATGTTCGGGTTGAAAGACCAGCTTGAGTGGGTACATGAAAAGGAGATTATTCTGGCTCTGGTCATGCTCTTTATTCTTTTTGTTTTTGCCATGATTGACCTGGTAATGGTTCGGCGACAATATAAAGAGAAACTGAAAATGAGCAAGCAGGAAGTCAAGGATGAGATGAAGAACATGGAAGGAGACCCTCATGTCAAGGGTAAGATCCGTCAAATTCAGATGCGTGCCGCGCAGCAGCGCATGATGTCAAACGTTCCGCAGGCCGATGTCGTCGTTACCAATCCGACACATTATGCCGTAGCCATCAAGTATGACGAGAAGAAACATCATTCGCCTGTCGTCATTGCTAAAGGCAAAGACAATATCGCAGTGCAGATTAAAAAGATTGCCCGGGAAAATGGTGTGCATATTGTCCAGAATCCGCCGCTTGCCCGTTCCCTGTATGCCGAGGTGGAACTTGACCGTCCCATTCCTGAAACACTTTTCGCGGCGGTAGCAGAGGTTTTGGCCTATGTTTACAAGATGAACCAGCGCAGGATAATGCCAAAGTAGCGAATTTTGCTTGATTAACATGCGGTTGGCTATAATGCCGCCAATGAAGCGAGATCATGCACCCCTTTGAAGAAAAAATTGCCCAAGCCCGACATATTACGCTGATCGCAGGTGAGCGTCCCGATGCTCTTGGAAGCGCCTCGGCATTTTATTCCTATCTGCTGACACTGCATAAAAAGGTGTCGCTTTTTTGTAAGGGCAGTGTGCACCCGCGTCTTGCTTTCATTCCCTGGTCAGAGAAAGTACGTCAGCATGTTCCCGCAGGCAGTGATCTGGTGATTCATTTTGACGGGATTTTGGCTACGGATTCGGGACATGACACGCTGTGCTTTGATGATGGATGCGGGCGTCCGATGTCACAGCAGGTATATCGCTATCTGAAGCAGGTAGCGGTACGGATCAATGCGAAGATGGCTACGGCTTTGTATGCGGGATTGCTTGACGCTTCCGAAAGCTTTACGACTCCTGAAACCGATTCGCACCTGTTCGAGATGGCCGCAGATCTTATGCGGCATGGGGCCGACGCGCACGTTGCCGTACATTTTTTATGTGAAACGATCCCGTTGAACGTATTGCGCCTCAAAGGTGCGCTTTTCAGCACGCTTGAACTGCTCTGCGATGCACGCGTGGCAGTATTGCGGGCACATCGGGAGATACTTGAAGCAGCAGCTGCCGTGTGCAGCGACTGCGACAGCGCCTTGGCAGAAGCACTGCATTTACCGACTGTGGAAATCGTAGTGTTGTTATGCGAGGCACCGGACCATTCCATTCACGCCGTACTGCGATCACAAGAGAAAAATGTCGCTGCTGTCGCCGAGTTTTTTGGCGGTGCGGGTGAACGCTTTTATGCAAGCTTTCAGATGAATGCGATGTCTATGGAAACGGCGGAAGAAACTATCATGTTACATGTAAAGGACACACTTTGAGAAAAAAGAATAAATTCGGATCAATATTGTTCATGCTGATTTTTATCGGTATGATCGGAGGCACAATATTTATTTACTTTTCGCCGGCATTCGAACGTGAAGCCCCGATAGCAGGTTTTGAAAATAACGGGTACTGGAATCTTAAGACTCCTTTGGAAATTTCGCTGCGTGATGAGAGCGGTATCCGTTCCTACAAAGTGACACTGCAGGCGAACAATGAAACCATAGTTCTGGCCAATGAGCAGATCGAAACGCCGAAAGCCGAGATGCTGATTTCCGTTGAAGCTCCCAAGCGCGTGGCTGCTTTTAATCCTGAAAATGCCACGTTGAGCATTGAAGCCAATGACGGAAGCCGCTGGAACTTCTTCTCGGGAAATCATGTGGAGCAGAGCTATCCGCTTATTATCGACATGAAAGCGCCCCGTGTCAGTACGGTCGCACATTCGATGTATATGCATAAGGGCGGCTCCGGCCTCGTTGTCTTTGCCGCTGACGATCCCAATCTGAGTGAAGTTTATATTGATACCAATTACGGTAAACGCTTTATTCCGCAACCTTTTTATAAAGACGGTTATTATATTTCCCTTCTGGCATGGCAGGTAACGGAACCAAGTTTCCGGGCGCAGCTTGTCGCTGTTGACCGAGCGGGAAATACCTATAAAAGCACGATCCCCTTCCGTTTGCAGGATCGCAAATACCAGGTGTCGAAAATCAAGCTTTCCGATAGCTTCCTCAACGGCAAGATTGCAGAACTGGCGGATACCTTTGAAATCTCCCAGCAAACCGAAGACAGACTTGAACAGTTTAAACTGATCAATGAAGATATCCGGGCCAAGAATGAAAACAAGATTCACACACTGACATCGGTTGTTTCAGACGAGAAGGTGGATGCCCTTAGCATCAAGCCTTTCTATCCGCTGAAAAACGGACAAAAAGTTGCCAGTTTCGGTGATCACCGTCTCTATTATTACAAGGGTAACAAAGTAAGTGAGTCGTATCATCTCGGTATCGATCTTGCGAGTGTTAAAATGGGTGCGATAATGACACAGAATGCAGGCAAAGTTGTTGCAAGTGAGTTCAACGGCATTTACGGGTTAATGCCTGCGATTGACCACGGGCTGGGGCTGTATACGATTTACGGGCACTGTTCGGCATCAAGTGTCCAAAGCGGCGATGAAGTCCATTCGGGCGAGCAGATCGCCAATACCGGTATGAGCGGCTATGCCATGGGAGATCATCTCCATTTCGGAGTACTGGTACAGGGCATTGAAGTCCGTCCCGAAGAGTGGATGGACACGAAATGGCTGCGGCTGAATATCTATGACACCATTAAAGACGCCAAAAAGATTATTGATCGTCAGTAACGTCTTTTGCCCTTTTATTAGGCCACGATGAATAAGTACAGCCCCGAATTTAGGCTATAATAGCAGGAATGACTTTTGCTTTTTAATGAGCACGTTCCGTCTGAACAAGGAGTATGCACATGATGCAGACTACGATTGGAAAAAGTGTTGAACTGGTGGGGATCGGCCTGCATAAGGGCAATCCGGTACGTCTTCGCCTTGAGCCGCTGGATGCAGGCAGCGGCATCATTTTTTTTCGCAGTGATGTCAATGTCACGATTGCACTGAAGCCCGAGAATGTCATAGATACCAAGATGGCCACCGTCATCGGCCGTGACGGGCACTTTATCTCTACCATAGAACATCTTCTTTCGGCAGTCTATGCCTATGGGATTGACAACCTTCGTATTATTGTCGATGCGGATGAAATACCCGTAATGGATGGCTCATCAAGCAGTTTTTGCATGCTCCTTGATGAAGCGGGTATCGTCTCTCAGGAGCTTCCGAAAAAGGTGATGCGTATCAAAAAAGAGGTACGTGTCAAAGAGGGAGATAAATATGTCCGTCTTGCACCGTCGGATGATCTTACCTACGATTTCACCATCAAGTTTAATCATCCTGTTATCGATAAGCAGCAGTTCACTTTCGCTTTCTCCAAAGAGAACTACAAAAACGAAATTTCGCGGGCACGGACTTTTGGTTTTTTACATGAAGTGCAATACCTGCGTTCGAAAGGTCTGGCGCTGGGAGGCAGTCTTGAAAATGCTGTCGTACTCGATGACAAGAAAGTCCTCAATCCCGAAGGCCTTCGTTTCAGCGACGAGTTTGTACGTCACAAGGTTCTTGACGCTATTGGCGATATGTCGCTTCTCGGGCTTAACTTTATCGGCCATTATGAAGCGTTTGCCGGAAGTCATGACCTGAATCACAAGTTGACGCTGGAGCTGCTGCGTTCGAGTGAGAATTATGAAGTGGTGGAACTCGGCAGTGTAAAAGTCAAGGAGATGGCGAAAGTCTATGCATGACGTTGTAGTCATTGCACTCTCTTCCCCTTTGCTGATCGGCATTTACAAAGAGGGAGTGCTCGTAGCGCAGATGCAGAGTGACGAACCCAGTTCGGAAGCGCTGCCAAAACTGTTTGCCTCGATTCTTGAAACCTATACGATCCGTACGCTGGTTTATGCCAAAGGGCCCGGTAGTTTTATGGCCATCAAGGTGGCATATATTTTTCTGAAAACCCTTTCTATTGCAAAAGGTTATGCGTTTCGTGCAACGGATGCCTTCTTTTTCAATGAAAACCGTCCCATCAAAGCGATAGGAAAGCTCTGTTTTGTTAAAAATGCAGATACGATAGAGACGCGCCCGTTTGACGCGGTGCCTCAAGGCGGCTTTATGCTGCCCCAGAAGATCTGCATCGACGATTTTGATGTCGACACACTGCCGTTTTACGGTATCGGTGCTGTCGGATAAGGACCATTTTTGACCATTAGCGTACCCGCGACGAGTGCCAATCTCGGCCCAGGATTCGATTCACTCGGATTGGCTGTAGGCCTTCACAATCGTGTCGAGTTCAAAGTTTCACGTTTTTTCAGTGTTGCCATCAAGGGCGAAGGCGAAGATAATACGCGACTCAAGGGCAACAACCTTTTTGTCAGTATTTTTAACGATCATTATAAACGTCTGACGCAGAAGAAACAGAACTTCAAATTTACTTTTTACAATGAAATTCCCATGTCACGAGGACTCGGAAGTTCGTCTGCCGTTATTGTCAGTGCGATTGCAACCGCACATGAAGCGGCCGGAGTTCGCGTTTCAAAACGGCGTATCCTCAATTATGCGTTGACGTATGAACCGCATCCTGACAACATCACACCGGCTGTCATGGGGGGCTTTAATGTGGCGACGCTCGAGAAGAACAAGGTTTTTTCCGAGAACAAACATCTCCCAGATTACCTCAAAGCCATTGTGGTGATCCCCAACAAACCGATTTCGACGGCACGATCGCGAACGGCACTGCCCCGCTCCTATTCAAAAGAAAATGCCATTTTCAACCTGTCGCATACGGCATTGACCGTTGCCGCATTTTACACGGAAAACTGGGAGCTTCTGCGGCTTTCCACACAGGATCGCTTCCATCAGAAACTTCGTATGAAGATGCTGCCCGAACTCTTTAACGTGCAAAAAACAGCCTATGAAAACGGAGCTTTGATGAGCACGCTTTCGGGCAGCGGTTCGACATTTTTCAATATGGCTTATGATCACGATGCTGAAAATCTTGCGGCACAGCTTATTAAAAAATTTCCGGAATTCGATGTCAAGATTCTTGATTTTGACAATACGGGACTCGTCGTCGAGAAATAGCACCGGACACGTTGCTGAAAAATCAAGGAAGAATTGGCTATAATGGCACGAAAATTTCATAAGCCGCAACGCATGTGTATCGTCTGTCGACAGAGGTTCGCACAAGAAACGCTGTTGCGCCTGCAGTGTCAGGACAGACTCATCACCCCTTATCAGCACCAAGGGAGAAGTTTTTATATCTGTTTCGCGTGTTGTGAACACAAAAACAGTGCAAAAGCACTCGCCAAACAGTGTAAGAGTGGAGAGTTAGAGTATCTTATGAAGCAATTAAAGGAGATCACTATTGATGTCAGATAAAGTCAGAGTCCACGAGATAGCCAAAGAGCTTGGAATCGCTTCCAAGGAGGTCGTGGACAAAGCAGCTTCGATTGGACTCTCTGTCAAAACCGCTTCCAGCACCGTATCCATGGAAGAAGCGGAAAAGATTATGAATTTCATTATGAGCGGCGCCGCGCCAGAGCCCGTTGCTGCCAAAACCACGGTAAAAAAAGTAGTACGGGAAGAACATGTTGTTGCGGAGATTCCCGAAGAAGTTCCGCAAACCAAAGTGGAATTGCAGGAAGTTGACAAACCGGCAACATCGTCAGTACAGTCTGAAGCGCCATCCATCAAACCGGTAGCGGTTGAAGAACCGCGCCGTTCCGGTCTGAAAATCGTCAAAAAGAAACGTCCGCGAAATGATGAGCCGGAAACTCCTGCACAACGTGCGGAAAATGAGCTGCGAAAGGTTTCTGCCTACGGCAAGCTGAGTGCCGAGGCACTCCGCGAAATCGAAGAGAAAAAAGCGCGCAAAAAACAGCAGCAGGGTCTGCCGGTCCAGAAAAAAGATCAGGGTACGACACTCGATATCTTCGGCGGCTCTCTGGCAGAGGTCTCCATGGATTACGAGCAGGATGAAGTGGTACTGATGGATCTCAATGAGATTGATCGCACGATTCCCGAAGAAGAGCCTCAAAAACCGCGTGAGAAAAAACCGGTAGGCCGTAATGCCAACAAAAAGCAGGCCGGAAGCCGTAAACCGCGTCAGGTCGCACGCGGCAAGCGTCAGAAATATGCCAAAAACAAACCCTCAGATGAAGTCGTAACGCACGTCGAGATTCCTGAAGACGTTCGCGTCTATGAGTTTGCAGACGCTGTCAGACGCCCGCTCTCGGATGTCATCAAGGTGCTCTTTAACCTCGGCATGATGGTAACGAAGAACGATTTCCTCGGAAAAGACGAGATCGAGATTCTTGCGGAAGAGTTTGACGTAGAGGTCACAACGATTGACCCCAAAGATGCCTTCAACTATGAAGAGAGTTATGAAGAGGATGTACTGCTGGATGAAAATCTGGTAGAGCGTCCGCCGATCATTACCATCATGGGGCATGTTGACCACGGTAAAACGTCACTCCTTGATGCTATTCGCAATGCCAAAGTCGCTGCCGGCGAAGCAGGTGGGATTACACAGCACATCGGTGCCTATACCATCGAGCAAAACGGCAAGAAAATCACCTTTATCGATACTCCGGGTCACGCGGCGTTTACCCACATGCGTGAACGCGGTGCGCAGGTAACCGATATCATCATTATTGTAGTTGCAGCCGATGACGGTGTCAAACCCCAGACACTCGAAGCAATCAAGCTGGCAAAAGACTCGGGCGCACCGGTCATTGTAGCGCTCAATAAAATGGATAAGGAATCAGCCAATCCGGATATGGTCAAAGCCCAAATGGCAGAACACGGCCTGACACCGATTGACTGGAGCGGCGATACGGAGTTTATTCCCATTTCCGCGAAGACCGGCATGGGACTTGACGCGCTGCTTGAAAACATTCTGATTCAGGCAGAAGTACTGGAGCTGCGTGCCAACCCCGAAGCGATGGCCAAAGCCGTTGTCGTCGAGAGTTCTCTTGAAAAAGGACGCGGTCCCGTCGCTACGGTTATTGTTCAAAACGGAACGCTCAAAGTGGGTGACAATGTCGTCTGTGGTGCCGCATACGGACGCGTGCGCGCCCTCATCGACAATCTGAAACGTCAGATCAACGAGATCGGGCCGAGTGAAGCAGCCGTCGTGGTAGGTTTGAATGAAGTACCGGGTTCGGGTGAAACCATGATCGCTATGAACAGCGACAAGGAAGCCCGCGAATATGCGCAGAAACGTTATGAGTACGAGCGTCATAAAGAGCTCTCTCACTCAACGAAAACCACACTTGACGAGTTGACCTCGCTGATTGCCGAAGGAAATCTCAAAACGCTCAAAGTGGTTCTTAAAACTGACGTTCACGGTTCACTTGAAGCGATTCGTTCATCGCTTATGGCACTGCGTAATGAAGAGGTCAAAGTCGATATCATCTCTTCGGGTGTCGGTGGTATTACCGAGAATGACGTGCAGTTGGTGAATAACTCCGAAAACTGTGTCCTGCTTGGCTTTAACGTGCGTCCGACGGGTGCCGTGAAAGCGCTGGCGAAACAGACCGGCGTTGAGATCCGTACCTATACGATCATCTATCAGATCATTGACGATATCACCAATATGCTTACCGGTATGATGGCTCCGAAATATACGGAAGAGCACTCCGGTCAGGCCGATGTTCGCGATACCTTCAAGATCCCCAAAGGGGTCGTTGCCGGTTGTGTCGTTGTTGACGGTAAACTTGTGCGCGGCGGACTGGTTCGTGTTATTCGCGACGGTGTCGTTATGCATGAAGGGAAACTTGACTCGCTCAAACGCTTTAAAGATGATGTCAAAGAGGTCGGTAACGGCTACGAGTGCGGTGTCGTTATCAACGGATATGAAGATGTCCGTGTCGGCGACGTTATTGAAACCTTTGTCAAAGTTGAGCAAAAAGTTTCACTGTGACACCGGCAGAAATCAAGGTCAAACGTACCGAATCGATTCTCAAAGAGTTGATTCCCGAAGCACTCAGCGAACTCAGCGATGCGCGTCTGCATGAGGTCGATGTCATTGAAGTGCAATGCTCCCGCGGCCGCAGCGATGCCAAGGTCTATCTCGATCCACAGTTCTATAGCGATGACGAGCGCCGTATTTTGCTGAAACAGCTTTCCAAAGCACGTCCGGTGATTGAAGAGTACTGCCTGCGGGATCAGGGATGGTTCCGCTGTCCCAAACTGACCTTTGTCTTTGACGATCAGCTTGAAAAAAGTCAGAAAATAGAGGACCTCTTTGCGCAGATTGCCAAAGAGCGTTCTTCGGGAGAATCATCCGATGAGTCTTGAACACGATATTAAAACCATGGTCGAATCGTTGGGGCTGAGTCTTTACGATACGGCAATTACCAGCGAACACGGCGAAACCATTTACCGGGTGAGTGTCAATGCGCCGGGCGGTGTCAGTATGGATCAGGTCGTCGAAGCGACCCGTCTTATTTCGCCGCTGCTCGATGTCACGCCTCCGGTTTCGGGCGAATACCGCCTCGAAGTCGGATCACCGGGAATTGAGCGCAAGCTCACCAAACTCGCGCACTTTGAAAGCTCTCTGGGCGAAAAAGTCTCCATGACCCTGCGTGACAAGACAAAATACCTCGGAACGCTTCTCGGTGTCGAAGGTGAAACGATTCGTATCGATGATGCAGCAGTGGGTGAAACCAGCGTCGCTTTTGGCGATATCAGCAAGGCAAAAACCTACTTCGAGTGGTAATGGATCACGCCCTCTGGATGCGTCGCGCACTCGAAGCGGCGTGGGAGTATCAGCTTCTTACGTTTCCTAATCCCGCTGTCGGTGCCTGTGTCGTTTCAGAACATAACGTCCTGCTGGGTGTCGGTGCGCATCGCAAAGCCGGAGAAGCGCATGCCGAAGTGCTGGCGCTTCGTGATGCCTATATGACTTTAAGCGGTGACAACAGTATTGCAGGTATGATGGATGCCGCTTTTTTGCATGAATATCTTCTCTCCCATCATCAGAACTGTTTCAAAAACTGTCGTATCTATGTGACCCTTGAACCCTGTGCCCATATTGGCAGAACCCCTTCATGCGCCTCATTAATCGCAGCGCTCGGTCTCTCGCAGGTTATCATTGGAATGAAAGACACGCATGCGCTGGCACACGGCGGTGCGGAACGTCTGAGACACTCAGGCATCGAGGTGCTTGAAGGGGTTGAAGCGGAGGCGGCTCAAAAGCTGCTGCTCCCTTTTCTGAGCTGGCAGGAGCGTCCTTTCGTGACCTTTAAATGGGCACAGCGGCTTGATGGCACCATGGATGGCGGTATCATCTCATCCGAGGCTTCACGCCTGCATGTCCATGCGATTCGCAACGTGTGTGATCTGCTTGTTATCGGAGGCAATACGGTACGGACGGATCGCCCGACGCTCGATGCGCGGATGGTGGGGGGCAAAGCGCCCGATGTCCTGATCTATTCGCGTCAGAAAAACTTTGAGCAAACCATCCCTCTTTTTAATGTACCCGGAAGGAAGGTGATGATTTCGGATTCGCTTGATGCCATGTCAGACTATCGCAACGTGCTTGTTGAAGGGGGAAAGGGAATGTTTGATGCGACCTCTGATCGGATCGATTTCTACCTTGCTTTTATCTCGCTGCAAAGCGGGGGTGGTACAATGTCGCTAGCAAACGGTATTCAATCGGCATTTGAATGCTTACATGTAAGCCGTAATCATAATGATCTGACACTCTGGATGCAAAGGCGGTAGATGGAAAAACAGGAAAAAATCGTATCGATGTTCGACGAGATCGCACCGACATATGATCGGGCCAATCGCGTTATGAGTATGGGCGTAGATCGCAGCTGGCGTAAAAAAGGGTGCGACAAAGCCTACGCATTCTATGGTGAATCGCAGATTGACCGTATTGTGGATGTCGCCTGCGGTACGGGTGACATGATGGATTACTGGCGGCGGCAGGGAAAAGTCAAGGGTATCGCCATCGGCGAGATTGTCGGTGTCGATCCTTCCGAAGGCATGGTCGGTGTGGGGCGTCAGAAGTTTCCCGAGTTTACCTACCATATTGCCAAAGCGACAGAAATTCCGCTTGAAGATGGATCGTGCGATTTTCTCTCCATCACCTACGGCATCCGCAACGTGGTGGAACGCGAAGCGGCACTCAAAGAGTTCTACCGTGTCCTCAAGCCCGGCGGCATGGTCGTGATTCTGGAGTTCATGAAAAACGAGAACCCCTCTTTGCTGGGGCGCATCCGCGATTTTTACATGAACCGTATTCTGCCGAAAGTGGGTGGTTTTATCTCAAAAAACATTGAAGCCTATGAGTATCTCCCCAACTCCATCGAATCATTCCTGACCGTTGAAAAAATGCAGGAAGAGCTTGAAAATGCAGGATTTGGCATTCGCTTTACCGAGAGTTTTTCGATGGACATCTCCACACTGATTATTGCCGAAAAGCTGTGATGCGCCCCCTTGGCGTCGGTGAACTTACCGAACAGATCAAAAATCTTCTCGAATCCACCTTCATTCAGGTGAGTGTCGAGGGAGAACTCTCCCGAATTACCTACCACAACAGCGGGCACATCTACTTTACGCTCAAAGATGCCGACGCTTCCATTTCGGGAGTGATGTTCCGCGGCAATGCGGCGTCGCTCAAATTCCGCCTTGAAGAGGGGCTTAAAGTAATCATTCACGGCGGCATCACCCTCTATAAACCCAGCGGTAAATATCAGATACGCGCGCTTGGCATGGAACCCTCAGGTCATGGGGCGCTCTCTTTTGCCTTTGAACAGCTCAAACGCGAGCTTGAAGCGGCGGGCTATTTTGACCTCTCGCGCAAGAAAAATCTGCCGAAATACCCCATGAAGATCGCGCTTGTCACTTCGGCGACCGGTGCGGCGCTTCAGGACATGCTTCGCGTAGCGCAGCAGCGCTGGCCGCTCTTACATGTAAGCCTTTATGACGTTCTGGTGCAGGGTGAGAGTGCGGCGGCCTCCATCGCTGCGGCCATTGGAAAAGCCGATGCTGCGGGTTATGACGCCATTGTCATCGGCCGCGGCGGCGGAAGCATAGAGGACTTGTGGGCTTTTAACGAGCGGATTGTCGCCGACGCCGTCTTCGCCGCCGTAACGCCGATAGTCTCGGCGGTAGGCCATGAGATTGACAGTGTCATCAGCGACTTCGTCGCCGACCTGCGCGCACCGACACCGAGTGCTGCCATGCAGATGATTCTGCCCGATCAGAACGAACTGCTGCAGGGCATTGACATCATGATGGGACGCCTTACGACACAGATGGGGCATATACTTTCAAAGAAGCAGGAACATATTTTCTACCTTCGCCAGAGCTTCGAACGCCACTCCATCGAACAGAAACTGCGGCTGCACCGGCAAAGTATTGCACAGTTTCAGGAACAGTTTATACGACAGATTGCATTGAAGTTCCAACAGTTTTCACGTGAGTGTGCACCTTTAAATGCGAGTATGAATCAAGCAGTGATGCAAAATTTATCTTTAGCACAGAACCGTTTGAAACAGCTTCAAAGCGCTTACGAAAGTGCCGATCCGAAACTCCGCTCCAAACGTGGGTATGCGCAGGTGAGCCGTGAAGGAAAAGTTGTAGGCCTTGACAGGTTACATGTAAACGACGCGATTATGTTAATGGATGATACCGTTGCGATTGAAGCCAAAGTATTGAAAACCGAACAGTACAAGAAATGATATACTTATGTAGATACAACACTGGAGTATGTCATGACAGCCAAAATTTCAAAATGGGGTAATTCTGCCGCCATACGCTTGCCTAAAGAAATTATGGATGCGCTGGCTTTACATGTAGGGGATAAAATTGAAATTTCCCAACAAAACAACCGAGTCGTTATTACACATGTTAATGAAAAAAATGCCCGTCTCGTAGAAGAAGCCAAACGCATCAAAGCGCATGCTCAGCGTGAATATGAACTTTTGGAAGGAAGTTTGGAAGATGGTCTCGATGCAGTATAATCGAGGCGAGATCGTTCTGGTTAACCTTAATCCCCAGCGTAATAACGAAGCCGGAAAAATCCGTCCCTGCGTCATTGTCTCCAGCAGCGAAGTCAATGAAATTCTTGAACTGGTAACAATTGTCCCCCTTACGACTAATTGCATCGGAGAGGGACTTTTCAGAATCGCGCTGCCTCTACGGACAGGACTGGATCAGGCGTGCGAAGCAATGATAGAACAGGTTCGCGGCGTCTCTAAAAAACGGATTCTCGAAAATCTGTGCCATGTTTCAGAAGATGAGATGAACCGGATTGATGAGGGTTTAAAAGCTTTGCTTGAGTTAGGATAAAAAGAGTTATGCGATTTACGGCAGATGGTCCCAGTATTCCTGATGAACTATTAAATGCGCGTGATGAAGATCGGGTGATCTTCTTCTGCGGAGCGGGTGTCTCTAGAGCAAAAGCGCAACTACCGGATTTTTTGACATTAACACATAAGGTGCTTGAATCGTTACATGTAGAGCCCAATGATTCGATATATCAATTGTTAGATGCCGATAAGACCGGACATTCTCTACTCTCATTGGATCGGATTTTCGGACTTCTGGAAACAGATTTTAGTGAGCAAGATATCATTAATAAAGTTGCTCATGCTTTAAAGCCTGATGGCTCGGTGGAACTCACCGCGCACAAGACGTTATTACGCCTTTCAACAACCTCTTACGGTAAAACAAGGCTCGTCACTACAAACTTTGACAGGCTGTTTGAAGCATGTGATACAACGTTACATGTAAGAAGCCAGCCGAAACTTCCCGATCCTAAAAACAGTGATGACTTTCAAGGCATTATTCATCTGCACGGCGTAGTCAATGAAGACTATGGAAGTTGTGACGGCAACGGTTTTGTGCTTTCAAGTTCGGAGTTTGGCAATGCTTATTTGGCAGAGGGTTGGGCAACGCAGTTTATTAAAAGTGTATTGGATGAATACATAGTTGTTTTTGTAGGTTATAACGCAGACGATCCTCCGATACGATACATTCTTGAAGCACTGAACAAACGTAAAAAATCTTTAAAAGGCATGTACGCGTTTCATAATGCTGCCGAAGGTGATGCGCAGCTATCATGGGGTTCCAAAGGTGTAAACGCTATTGAATATCAAGGTTATGAAACGTTGTGGCAAACGCTTGAATGTTGGGCAGATCGTGCCGATGATCCGAGGCAGTGGCGTGTAAATGTACTGGAAAATGCCAAAAGCGGACCGGCTGCATTGTTGGCACATGAGCGGGGACAAGTAGCACATATCGTATCGACCACTATAGGAATGCAGTATTTTTCAGAATACAAAAAACAATTACCGGTTGAGTGGCTTTGTGTTTTTGATCCGGCTATTAGACTTCTAAAACCTTATACGGCCAACTGGTGGGATGAGGAAAGAAAAAGTGAAACCATTACACCGTTTTTGCGATACGGTTTGGATAGTGACACATACATTGAGAATGACGATACACGGGAGTTTCCGGAAGGTTCATGGAGTGCTTTTGAATTAACGCCGCAGGATAAAAATGCGTTGCATCTGGGAGGTGGCGCAACAGTATCGGGATATAACGCCTTACATGTAAAATCTCTACTTCCGCGTTTATGGAGTTTGGGATGGTGGATAGCCAGTCATGCAAGAGAGGCTCTAGTTGTGTGGTGGGCGGTCAAACAGAGTGGTTTGCATCCACAGATAGTCGATTGGATTTTAAGAGATTTAAAAGATGATGAAACGGAATTAAAAGATCTATGGCATACCTTGTCTGATTTGTGGAGGGGTAAAGAAGATCAGTTTTACCGCTATACGTTTGAGGATAGATTTAAAAGTAGAACTTTGAATTCCGAATTATTTGGAACTCTGTTCGCTTATTACCACCCCAGACTTAAAGAGGAGCTAGGGTATACCACAGGAAGAAACCCTCCACTGGGTCCAAGCAGTTACAAACCTTCTGACATGGTACGCTTTGAAGTTGAATACCGGGACATCCTGAAAAACGAGATTCCCGATGCATTGTTGCCAGATTACGTAAGACGTTTTCGGTATCTGATTGAAGATGCGACTGAAATAGAACAAGTTTACATAGAATATGATGCTAATAAAATTGATCCAATTTATCCAGAACCTGATCTACACAATGAAATACATTTAGACGATGGTTTATCAAAATATACCCATCATTTTGTGGAAGTAATGGAAAGACTTATTGATCTTGATATGGAAAAAGCAAAAGATGAGTACAGAGGATGGAATGTTAAAGATAATGAAGTGTTTGCTCATCTCTCGGTTTGGATTTGTGGAAATGAAAAACTTTTTAATGGTACGGAAGCGGCAGAAATTATTTTGCAGTTAAACAATGATCTATTTTGGGATTCTCACATACAGAGAGACCTCTTAATTACGCTGAAAAATCGATGGCGTACTTATCCTCAAAAAGAGCAAAAAGCCATTGAAGAACGAATATTAAAAGGTCGCGAAAAGTATGAATTTGAGAGTGAAGAAGAGTATATCAGTCATAATGCATGGTGGATATTAGAGCGCTTGTACTGGTTAAAAATTCAAGGCTGTGTATTTACATTTGATCTGGAGAAAAAGGCGAAACCGCTACGAAACCTTCATCCCGAATTTGATGAGACAAAAGCAGAGAAAGCGGATCGTTCCATGCAGGGTAGAGGAGGCTTTGTTCGTAAAAATCGAGATTGCGACGTACTTTTAAAGATTCCAATAAAAGACATACTCTCAAAATCACTTGAAATACGTACACAAAAGGATGAGGTGACACTGGAATACAATCCTTTTGAAGGATTGGTGGAAGAAAAACCCGTCAAAGCATTTTTGGCTTTAGCCCATGCTGCAAAGTCCAATGAATATCCCCGATGGGCATGGAGTGATTTTTTAACTGCAAATAAACGCGAAGAAGACAACTTGCGATTTATCATGGTGATAACGCGAAGAGTGGCTCAAATGAGAGATGAAGGTCTCGTAGGGAATATTCATGAGATTGTTCGCTGGTTTGAGAAAATTGCAAAAAAGCTTTTTGATGGGGATATAGAGAGCTTTAATATTTTATGGAATCGTGTGATTGGGTTCTTACATGTAAATCCTGATGCTGGAGAATCAGGGGTAAGTGGATTGCCCGATCACATTGATAATTGGGGAACATACACTATTAATTCGCCTTCCGGTCATTTGGCAGAGATAGCAATGTGTATTGCACCCGAAGAGACGAAACAAAAGTGCAAGTTTTATGATTGGTGGCTTGAATATCTTGAGCAGCTATTAAACTTGCCGGGACGGTCACATCGTTATGCTTTAGTGGCATTATTGAAATATAACCTGGGTTGGTTTGACCATTGCAATCCCGGATGGACTCAAAAAAATCTGATGTCATTTCTTGAATCGAAAGAGCGCGAAGATAAAGAAGCATTTATAGCGGGAGTTTTCCGTAGTGCAAAAGTGCCTCGAAATGAGCTTTTTATACAAATGAAACCTATGCTGTTTGAGCTTCTTGAAGAACAAAAGAACCGAAATAAGTTACAAAGCTTGGCAGGCTTTCTATTGCTCGGTTGGGTGCCGTTTGAAGGGAAAAAAGTCATATCAGATGATGAACTGCGCAGTTGTATTTTAAAAGGGAGTGAAGCATTCCGAAACGAGATGCTCGTGACTTTGCGAAGATGGGTTTATGATGGAAAATATGAGTGGAACATCAAAGCCATAAAATTCATTAACGATGTTTGGCCGCGTCAGAAAAGTATCCAGACCTCAAATGTTTTAGGCAACTTATGTGACGTATTGCTTGCCGATGGCGCGCTATTTATAGGTTCGTATCTGAATGTCATCGAGTTGGTGCGTGACGTCAAAATAAGACGTGTTGCGATCAGACAGTTGCGCAAAGAAGAGAATAAAATCGTTGAATGTTATCCAAAAGAGGTGTTGCAGTTTTTACATGTAATATTGCCAAATGATGCTAAAGAGTGGTGGAATAACTCCGAAGAGATTCTCAAGGAGATTGTTGAAAAAGCACCAGAGCTCAAAAAAGATCATCGCTACATTGAATTGCAGCGACGTTGGGATAATCGGTTCCGTTAATCAGCGCAGCGTTATCGAAGGAAAATAGACATGCAGCAGGCTTACCCCCTCCGCTGCAAACTGCTTCATGAACTTCTCGAACTTGTCTTCCTGTTTCCAGTGCGGCTCGCTGACGCCTGAGCGTTCTTCAAGCGCTTTCATGGCATCGTGGCGGACACCCACTGCATCGATGAGCCCAACGTTTTTGGCCTGCTCTGCGGTGAAGATGTGCGCGTCGGCGTAGAGGGAGCGGTTGGCAAGCTCCAGTCCGCGCGCTTCGGCGACGTCTTTGGTGAACATCTCATAGTTGCCCTGAATCACCTTCTCAAGCTCGGCGCGTTCGAAGTCGGTCCATTCGCGCTCCGCCGTACCGATCTGCTTGTATTTTCCCGCTTTGGCCACCTGCGATTTGATGCCGACTTTTTTCATCAGCTCCTCAAAATTCGCCCCTTCGATGATGACGCCGATAGAACCGACCATTGTACCGGGATTGGCAATGATGGCATCGGCCCAGATGGAGGCGTAGTAGCTGCCGCTCGCAAGGATGCCGCTGGAGTAGGTGATAACGGGTTTGGTTTCTGCAAGGCGTTTAATGGCGTAGGCGACTTCGATGGAGGGCGCAATGGCGCCGCCGGGCGAGTTGACCTCCAGCAACACGCCTTTGATGGCATCGTTGTTTTGCGCCTCTTCAATCTGTTCAAGCAGTTCACTTACTTCAAAAATAGGGCCTTCAAGTGCAATGCTTTGCAGATTCGGCTGATGCATCTCCTCTTCGGAAGCCGGCGCGAAAATCAGAAAGAGTAGCAGCAGAAAGAGCATCGCCTTGAAATGGTCGTTGATAAATTTGAGTGTCGCCGTAATGGGCAAAAAGAGTTTTTTGAGTCCTTCCATGTCAGAGAGCCTTTGATCCGTTAATATAGACAGATTCTATCGCATAACGGTGCAGAAGCAGATGAATCGGGAGCTGTTCGTTGGGAGTTTCATCCAGTCTTAAGAGGAGCAGGTCCGCATTGCAGCCGGCCTCAATGCGTCCGGTAGGAAGACCGAGCGCGTCAGCTGCTTTACATGTAACGCTTTCAATGAGCTTCTGCGCCAGTGGAAGCAGGGGTGCGCCGTGGTGCATGAAGAGCGCGATTTTCATCTCTTCGAAAAGATCGAGCGTATAGTTGGAACTCAGCCCGTCGGTAGCGCACAGCCATGTGATTCCGGCATCTTCGAGGGCATCGAGGTCAATGGCGCCGTTGCCGAGAAGGCGGTTGGAAATCGGGCAGTGTACCACCGTGTGGCCATCCGCTTTGAGCCTCTTAAGTTCGTTGGCATCGGCATGGACGACGTGCGTCATGAGCGTGGGCGTTTTCTGAAGAAGGTCGAGGTATTCCAATGAGGTGTTGGCGGCGTGCTCCTGTTTGAGAAAATCTTTGAAAAACGGCTCGAAGTCGCCGCTGTTGCTCTCAATCCATTCCCGCTCCGCTTTCGATTCAAGATAGTGCGCACTCACTTTGAGATTTTCCGCTTGCGCCACTTCGAGTGCGCGCCGGATCAGCACGGGATGCACGGAGTAGGGCGAATGAATGGCGATGGCCGGGTAAAAACCTCTGCGCGAGACTGCTTTGGAGGCATCAAGCCGCTGCAAAAAGTCGTTGTAAAGAATGTCCGCCACGGAAGATTGTGTACCGATAAGTTCATTGAAAAAGAGAACGTTTTGCGGGGCGTCTGCCGCAACCTCAAGGTCGAAGCCGTTGGAACTGATGGCGCCGAAGGTGGTAATGCCGTTTTGCAGCATCAGGGTAACGGCACGGCGCATGCACGCATTGTCGCAGTTGCCGAGGAGTGCTTCCCGGTTGGCAATCACGCTGCGCAGCCACGGCATGAAGCTGCCGTATTGCAGTGTGGTCTTATTGGCACTGAACTCCAGATGCACGTGGGCATTGATAAGACCGGGCATGACGAGCGAGTTTGTCCCTCCCTCAACAATCTCCGCCTGAGGATACGTTTTGGAAAGTGTCTCGAAGTCGCCGATCGCAACAATTTTTTCATCGAAAACGAGTGCCTGATTTTCAAGGAGTGTTAGCGGAGTCAAAAGATAGTGCGGTTTTAAAAGCGTCATCGCGCATCCCTTACATGTAATAGCTGGATGTGATTATAGCAAAAGCGCCCGTGAGACTTTAGCTCTTTAAAATCGGTTTTGACCTATAATGAGTGCCAAAATTTATACGCGTAAGGAAACTGATGAAAATTGTTGTAGTACAAGGACCCAATCTCAATATGCTGGGAGTGCGAGAGCAGAATATTTACGGACCGATGAAACTTGAGCAGATCCATGCCCAGATGAAAGGGTATGCCGAAGAGAACAATCTGGAAATCGAATTTTTCCAGAGCAACCTCGAAGGCGAACTGGTTGATAAAATCCAGGAGTGTTACGGCGATGCCGACGGCATTATCATCAATCCGGCGGCCTATACCCATACTTCCATTGCTATTCGTGATGCGATTGCAGCCGTAGGCCTGCCAACGATCGAAGTTCACATCAGCAATATCTACCGTCGTGAAGAGTTCCGTCAAAAAAGCATGATTGCTCCGGTCTGTGCCTCTTCGATCGTAGGTTTCGGCCCCTTTGGCTATCATCTTGCCATGATCGGAATGACACAGATTCTCAATGAAATCCGTGCCATCCGCGAACAGCAGGCTGCCCAGAAGGCTGCGCAGTAATATCATGATGCGCTGCAAACGCATGGATGAGCGTCTGAGTCTCTTTAAAACCCGGAACTTTCCGGCATCGTTTGCATCTTCACATCTGCCGTTTAGGGCAGTCATCGGCATTGGCGGCAATGTCGGCGACGTGATGCGCCGGTTTGAGCATCTGCTCGTCACACTCAAACGTGCGGCAGGTGTCGATGTGGTGCGCAGCAGCGCCATTTTGAAGAATCCGCCGTTTGGGTATTTGCAGCAGCCTTTTTTTTACAATGCAGTACTTGAGATTCGCACACGCTTCGAACCGCATCGGCTGCTCAGACTGCTGCAGCAGACGGAAAAGCGTTTTGGGCGCAGGCGCAGTTTTGCGAATGCCCCCAGAACACTCGATCTGGATATCATTTTTTTTGACGGACGCACCATCAGTACAAAGCGTCTGAGTGTTCCCCACCCGCACTGGCAGGAACGCCAGAGCGTGGTGATCCCGATGTCAACCTTACATGTAAGAGGTATATGAGTGAAAATTCTGACATTTAGCGGTACGACTCCGGCGGAAGCACTCAAAAAAGCGCAGGAAGCCATCGGCGATGATGCCGTTTTGATTGAAACACGGCAGTTGCAGAAAAAGTCGCTCGGCAAAAGCGCCCTGTATGAGATTGTCGTAGGTATTGATGAGAACGCCATCCGCCCCCAGCCGAAAAAAGTGCGCCAGCCGCTTCATGAGCAGAAGCCGTTGACGGAGAAGAGCAGTGATGTCCTCTTCAATATTTCCGAAGCGGCCAAGCAGATCTCGAAGATTGCCGATGTGACCGAAAGCGGCGCGCCCGCACCTTCAAAAGAGCCCGAAGAGCTGAAACTGATCAAGGATGAGATCAGCAAGCTCGGCGACAAGGTCAAGGTGATCCAGAACATGTTCTGGGAAGAGCGGCGCCCCGATCTGCAAACGATCATTCCTCCCGAGTTTGCCGAAATCTACCGCCTGTCGCTTCAGAGCGGCATGGACAAAGAGCATCTTGATACCATCATGGCGCTCACCCTTGAACACATGCCGCTGGGTATGCGTCAAAACAGCGAGACGGTCAAACGCTACTTTCAGACGCTGTTGCGCAAGATGATACCGGTGCGTGTTGAAAATCAGCTCAAACCGGGACAGAAAAAGGTCATCATGCTGGTAGGTCCCACCGGGGTGGGAAAAACGACATCGATAGCCAAACTGGCCGCACGCTACTCCTATCTGATGCAGAAGCGCTACAAGGTGGGGCTGGTCGTTCTCGATACCTACCGCATCGGCGCGGTTGAGCAGCTGATGCAGTATGCGCGGATGATGAAACTCGGTATTGAGACGGTCGTTGACCCTCCCGAATTTGCTTCGGCACTGCAATCGCTGCACTATTGCGACTATATTCTTATTGACACCATGGGGAGTTCTCCCTATGACAAGGCGAAAATCGAGACCCTTTATGAGTGTCTCCAGGGCAGCGGTAGCAGCTATGACATTGACGTGGTTCTGGTTATGCCCAGTTCGATTAAATACGAAGATCTCAAGGCAACGTACGAGAATTTCGAGACTCTGGGAATCGATACGATGATGTTTACCAAGCTGGATGAAACACGCGGTTTTGGCAATATCTTTTCGCTGGCCTATGAGACGCATGTCCCGATCAGCTATTTTTCGGTCGGACAGGAAGTGCCTGAAGATCTGGTCGTAGCCAGCAGCGAGTTTCTCATAGACTGCCTGCTCAACGGATTCAGTCGGGAGCGTGTGCAATGAATCATCAGGCAAGCAAACTTGAAGCGCTGGTAAAATCGCATCAGAAATCGGAAAGCCGGAAAACACGCTTTGTTGCCGTAACCAGCGGAAAAGGCGGTGTCGGTAAAAGTACGATCAGTGCCAATCTGGCCTACATTCTGGCGAGAAGCGGCTTGAAAGTAGCCATTTTTGATGCCGATATCGGTCTGGCGAATCTGGATGTCATGTTCAACGTCAAGATCAAGAAAAACATTTTACATGTACTCAAGGGCGAAGCGGAAGTGCGGGATATTTTGATTCAGATTGAACCGAATCTTGTCCTGATACCCGGAGAGAGCGGCGAAGAGATCCTTAAATACGCCAGTTCTTCCTTATTTGAGCGCTTTCTGGAAGAAGCGCATGTACTTGATGCCGTTGATGTGATGATTATCGATACCGGCGCCGGTATCGGAGAACATACGCAGCTCTTTTTAAAGGCGGCAGATGATGTTATCGTGGTGACGGTGCCTGACCCGGCCGCGATTACCGATGCCTACGCGACGATTAAAGTGACCGCGCGCTTGCGTGATCAGATTGACATGATCATGAATCAGGTGCACAGTGCCAAAGAGGCCATTGCGGTGTTTGACAAGATCAAGGCGGTGGCGCGTGCCAATATCGGAGAACAGTTGCAGCTCAAACTTCTGGGTAAAATCACACTCGATTCCAAAGTGGCGCTGAGTGTTAAAAAAAGGCTGCTTTTCAGCCGCGAGTTTCCTTCGGCACTCCCGACACGGGAGATTGAAGAGATTGCGGCCAATATAGCTAAAAAACTGGAACATAACGTGCTTGTAACATCCTCAGACAGCGGGCTTAGCGGCCTTTTTAAACGTTTGATGGAGCATTTTTAAGCGACCATGTAAGGAGTGAGTGAACGTGCGCGGTGCCAATTTCGTCTCATTTTTTACAGTCAGCGGTTTTTTTGTAGGTATTATTTTCGGCCTGCTTAAATCGAGTGGTCCCTACGATCTGCTGGCCTATATTTTCCTGATTACGCTTTTTTTCTATCTTTTCGCGCACCTGTTTGTGGCATTTTATGTCAACACGCTGACAGTGAAGCCCTCATTCTTTCCGAAGATGGGACACGAAAAAGATCTGGATTATTTCGTTCGGGAGATCAATAAACGCGAACTGGTGATTGATTCGGAGTATGATTCGTTTAAAGGAGTGGCTAAATGAGTATTGAAAGTTACTCCAGTGAATTGAGGCATCAGCAGGATCAGCTTGCACTGCAGTATCTTCCGGCAGTTAAGGCGATGTCATTCCGGCTTAAGGAACGTCTGCCCAGTTCAGTCGATTATATGGACCTTGCAGCCATTGGCACGGAGGAGTTGGTAAAGCTTGCCCGCCGCTATGATGAAACACAGAACGATTCGTTCTGGGGCTATGCCAAAACACGTGTTTACGGCGCGATGCTCGATTATCTGCGATCACTCGATATTGTGAGCCGTTCAAACCGGAAGCTGATCAAACAGATCGGCAAGGCGATTGATCTGTATATGGGCGAACATGATGAAGAGCCCTCCGATGCACAACTCTCCGAAATGATCGGCGAAGATATCGAGAAAATCCGTCAGGCACGGATTGCTTCGGATATCTATGCGGTCATGCCGCTTGATGATCAGCTCGGAGAAGGTGATGAAGGCGCGACGCTGGCCCGGGTGGAGCGCGAAGAGCTGGTAGATGTCATACAGAGCGTTCTGGGAACCTATAACGAGCGGGAGCAGATCATTATCCAGCTCTATTATTTTGAAGAACTCACGCTCAAAGAGATCAGTGATATACTGGGAATTACGGAATCACGAATTTCCCAGATTCATAAATCGGTAATCCGAAAAATACGCATTGCAATAGGAGAGTCTGATGGCTGATATTCTGTCCCAGGAAGAGATTGACGCCCTTCTTGATGTTGTCGATGATGAAGGGGAAGATGCCCTTGGCGTAGATGACGATCAGGGCGATTCGCTCTTTTCGCAACGCCAGATTACGCTTTATGACTTTAAACGCCCCAACCGTGTCTCCAAAGAGCAGCTTCGGGCATTTCGGGGAATCCATGACAAGATGGCGCGATCACTGAGTTCGCAAATCTCCTCGATCATGCGCTCCATTGTCGAGATTCAGCTGCATTCGGTGGATCAGATGACCTACGGGGAGTTCCTGATGTCGCTTCCCAATCCGACCAGCTTCAATGTCTTTTCCATGAAGCCGCTTGAGGGCAGCGGGGTTCTTGAAATTAACCCGTCCATTGCGTTTCCGATGCTGGACCGTCTGCTCGGCGGTAAAGGCGAACCGTTTGAGACTAACCGGGAATTTTCCGATATCGAGCTGAGCCTTTTTGAGACGATTCTGCGGGTCATGATGGGAACGCTCAAAGAGGCTTGGGGCCCGGTTACCGACCTCTATCCGACAGTGGAAAACAAGGAATCAAGCCCGAACGTCGTTCAGATCGTCGCGCAAAACGAGATTGTCGTTATGGTGGTCATGGAGATCATCATCGGGCACTCTTCGGGAATGATGAACATCTGTTACCCGGTTATCGCACTCGAACCGGTACTGCCAAAACTCGCCAGCCGTGATCTGATGCTCAATGAAACCAGCTCAAAAAAGAGCCGGAATCAGGAGCTTCAGGTACTTCTTGGCGGGGCTCAGGTTACGGTTGAAGCCAATCTGGGTGATGCGGAACTCTCCCTTCGGGAAGTTCTGGAGCTCAGTAACGGCGATATTGTCCGTCTCAAAGCGCCGGGAGATGACATCGTGACGCTCAGCATTGACGGCAAAGAGCGTTTCCGGGGTGAAATCGGTTTGCGCCGTTTCAGAAAATCGATTCAGATCACCGAGGTGATCGATACGGAAAAAGATGCGGTCAAACGGGCTTTGAAAGATTTTGAAATCAGGCGTAAACAGAAGATCAGCAGTGCAAAAGAGATATTTGATGTCGAGGAAGAAGATGACTTCTTCGATGAGGAGGATGAGGCGTGATTTCGGATTTTTTAAAGATATTTGAGAGTGAGACGGTCGCCACGATCGAGAGTCTGACCGGACAGGCCCCGTCGCTGACGTTCAAAGAGGAAGAAGACGTCACGGTCGTCTCCAACATTATCGCACCTACCTCTCTGGTGCGTGCATCGGTAGGCGGTGTGACTGACGGCAGGGCAATCGTGGTACTGCCGCCAACCCTCGCAACCGCACTTGGAGATCTGATGCTCGGAGGAGAGGGTGAAGGCAAGGAGACGATGGATGATGAAGACCTCGATGCCGCCAAAGAGATTGTTTCGAACATTCTCGGTGCCCTTTCGACAACGCTGACGGCACAAAGCGAAATACCAAAACTGAGTTTCAAAATTGAGGGTATCGAGTTTATCCCGGAGGATCAGGAAGTCAACATCGACGGTTTTTCGAAGATGGAGGTCTATAACTTTGCGCTTGGCTCCATTAACTCGTTGATGATGCTGGTACTGGACAAGGCCGTCATTGATGCACTCAATATGACAAAAGAGTCGGCGGCGGTACCTTCACCCTCCGCTTCGACCGGAAAAGGACGTTCGGGTGGTGAGAGTTTTATTCCGGAAACCCAGCTTGATGATGGCGAGATGAAAAATATCGGTCTTATTATGGATGTCAAACTTCCGGTTCGCGTGCGTATCGGAAAGAAAAAGATGCTGCTCAAGGATGTTCTGAGCATGGATATCGGTTCGGTGATCGAACTTAACCAGCTGGCCAATGATCCGCTTGATATTCTGGTGGATGATCATGTCATCGCCCAGGGTGAAGTCGTCATCGTGGATGGAAACTTCGGTGTCCAGATTACCTCTATCGGTACCAAACGTGATCGCCTCAATAAATTAAAGTCTTAAGGGGGCTGCTATGGAACGCCGTAAAGCAGTCAGAAAAGCCAATACAAGGCGCTATGTACAGGATATCAAGTCCGGTGATGTCTGGAGTGTTTTCAAAATTCTTGCCGATTTCGTGCAGGGGTTCGACGAACTCGGAGAACTGGGCCCTTCCGTTACGGTGTTTGGAAGCGCACGCACCAAAGAGGATGATCCCTACTATCAAAAAGCCATGGAGCTTAGCAGCAAACTGGCCGAACGCGGATTCAACATTATTACCGGAGGCGGTCCGGGTATTATGGAAGCGGCCAATCGCGGGGCGATCAAACATAAGGATTATGTCGATTCCATCGGTCTGAATATCGAGCTGCCCGAAGAGCAGGTTGCCAATCCGTTTACGACCAAGGCGCTCCGTTTTGATTACTTTTTCTCACGTAAAGTGATGCTGGTCAAGTATGCGATGTCCTACGTGATTTTTCCCGGAGGTTTCGGTACGCTCGATGAACTCTTTGAGTCGCTCACATTGACGCAGACGGGTAAAATGATCAGCAGCCGCATCTATATCGTCGGTGAAGAGTTTTACCGTCCGCTGGTGGAGTTTTTGCAAAATTCGCTGCTGCGCGAGGGGATGATTTCGTACTCTGATATGGAGATGATCTGTCTGACCGATGATATCGACTATATCGTCAGTCAGATCGAGGTCTCTTTGCAGAACCAGATGAGCGAACTTGAAGATGTCGGACTGGAACAGACCAAGTACTACCAGACGCTTTCAAATTATTATTTGAACCGTAATATTGATGAAGGGAAGGATTCAAAGTGACTCCCAATAATCGTGTGCTTGTGGGTATGAGCGGCGGCGTGGACTCAACCATGTCGGTACTGATGCTCAAAGAGCAGGGGTATGAGGTGGAAGGCGTCTATATGAAGCTGCACTCCAAACCGGGCTATCATGAAATTCATTTGGAGCGTGCGCGCAAAGCGGCCGATTTTGCCGGAGTACGCTTACATGTACTCGACCTGCAAAACGAGTTTGAAGCCAAAGTCTTTTTACCGTTTATCGATACGTACAAAGAGGGGCACACGCCAAACCCCTGTGCGCTCTGCAACCGCAATATCAAATTCGGTGCCATGGTGCGTTTCGCCGATTCTCTTGGAATCTATCATGTGGCGACGGGGCACTACATCAAGAGCGACGGACAGTACCTGATTCAGGCAGAGGATGACAGCAAGGATCAGAGCTATTTTCTTTTTTACATTGACAAAAGCATTGTGCCCCGTCTGCTTTTTCCTTTGGGAACAAAGCACAAAAGCGATATCAAAGCCCGTGCCGCTTCAATTAAAGGGCTTGAAAGTTTCGCGTCACAGGCGGAATCGAGCGAGATATGCTTTGTCGAGACGACCTATACCGATGTGCTCAAAGAGTACACCGACGTCGATCAGGAAGGCGAAGTGCTCGATCTTGAAGGCAAGGTCGTAGGCACGCACCGCGGGTACATGCATTACACCATCGGCAAGCGCAAGGGCTTTACCGTTCACGGCGCGCACGATCCCCATTTTGTTGTAGAAATCCGCCCTAAAACAAACCAGATTGTGGTGGGCCCGAGGGAGGCGCTGGAGTGCTACGGTGTGATGATCGATCAGGTAAATCTGTTTGATGAGCGCAGGGAGTTTGAGTGTATCGTCAAACTGCGCTACCGCAATGCCGGCGTAGCGTGTCATGTTCGCATCGACGGGAATCAGGGCATTGTGACGCTTAAAGAGCCGGCATTCGGTGTTGCGAGTGGTCAGGCCGCTGTCTTTTATGATGGCGATACGATGCTCGGCGGCGGGTGGATCAGCTCAACGTTCCAGCTTGGGCAGGTGCCATCCTCTCCAGTAGGCGATCAGGCGTAATACGATGGCAAAGAGGGCGACACCCATCAGGGTGGTGTTAGAGATGCTTGATGTTACATGTAAGGCGTAAAGAAGCAGTGAGACGATCAGTGCAATAGAGCCGTAAAAGTCGCTGATAAGCACGGATGGCATCTGATTGATCATCGTATCGCGGAGCAGACTGCCTCCGACTGCCGTTGTAAACCCCAGTGCAATGACCCCGAAAAAATTAAAATCCGCGCCGATAGCCAGCAGGGCTCCAGTGATGCTAAAGGCCACCAGCCCGATGGTGTCGCTGATGACAAAGACCCATCCTCGCTCAATTTTCTCACGGCGATAGAGTTTAAAAATAGTGATCAGGATCAGTACGCTTAAAACGGTACCTACCGGGTAATATTCGACAAACGCAAAGGGAGTCCGCCCCAGGATGAGGTCGCGGACGATACCGCCGCCAAGTGCGGTGAGCGTAGTGGCGATGCCGATTCCCAGCAGGTCGAGTTGATGACGCAGTCCGACCAGAAAACCGCTGATGCTGAAGGCGATGATACCGATGATATCGGCTGCAAGAAAGAGATCGTGCATTACATGTAAAGATCAGCTGTGAAGGTATTCGTTTTTAAAAGCGACATACCTTTTGGCGGAGTCATAGAGTTCCTGAACCTCTGCATCACTCAGGGTACGAAGGGCTTTGGCAGGCGAACCCATAATGAGCGAGCGGGGCGGGAAGACTTTATTTTTCGTGACCAGCGCACCGGCACCGACAATAGACTCTCTGCCAATCACCGCACCGTCAAGAATGGTGGCGCTCATACCGATGAGACAGGCATCTTCGATGGTACAGCCGTGAAGCATGACGCGGTGGCCGATGGTGACGTCACTGCCGATCACCGTCGGGTTCCCGTCGCTCATATCCTCTTTTTTATAGTGTGTGACATGCACCATGCTCAGATCCTGAATGTTGGAACGGTCGCCGATGGTGATGCGGTGCACATCGCCCCGTACGACGCATCCGAACCAGATGGAAACATCTTCTCCCATGGTGACATTGCCGATCACATCGGCACTGTTGGCGATCCAACAATTTTTGCCCTGGGCAGGCTGCCATTTCTTAAACGGGTAGATCATGATTAGCTGTCCTTGAAAAGTCGGTTGGTGAGTTGCTGAATCTGGGAGCCGTTCTCTTTTTTGACCGCTTTTTCAAGCTTGGCGATATGGCTTTCGATCATCGCGTGGTTGTCAATATGGCTTTCGGAATCGGTTTTGACCTTGACATAGCTGCCGTCATTTCGAAGTTCGTGTGCGAGGACGTTGTCTGAACATTGCAGCCTTAAAATACGCAGCAGCCGGTCGGCAATGTCCTGGGTGTCGATGCCGGTCATCAGTTCGATACGACGGGAGAGGTTGCGTGTCATCCAGTCGGCACTTGAAATATAGAGCTGCGGCGTCGCGTGTTTGAAGTAGAAAATACGGGCGTGCTCAAGATATTTTCCGATAATCGAAATGACGCGGATGTTCTCGCTCACTCCCGAAATTCCGGGGCGCAGGGCACAGACACCGCGTACGATCAGTTCGATTTTGACACCGGCCTGCGATGCTTTGTAGAGTGCGCGGATGACATCTTCATCAACCAGCGAATTGACTTTGGCGATAATATGTCCTTCACTCCCCATGCTCGCTTCATGCTGAATCATCGAGAGGATACGCGGTTTGATCTGCATGGGGGACATGTAGAGTTCGTTGAGTGCACCTTTTTTGCTGAATCCCGTCAAAAAGTGGAAAAAACGGGTCATATCGTTGGTAATCTTTTCGTTGGACGTCATATAGCTGATGTCTGTGTAAATTTTTGCCGTCGAGGGGTTGTAGTTTCCGGTTCCGAGGTGTGCGTACTGGCGCAGGGAGTTGGCGACGCGCCGTGTAACAAGGGCGGCTTTGGCATGGACTTTAAGCCCCTTGATGCCGTAAATAACGTGGGCACCCGCATTTTCAAGCGCCTTGGCCCAGAGTACGTTGTTCTCTTCATCGAAACGTGCTTTGAGTTCGACCATGACCGTGACCTGTTTGCCCGACTCTGCGGCACTGATAAGCGACTGGACAATGGGCGAGTTGGTGCCCGCGCGATACAGCGTCATGCGAATGGCCACGACGTCAGGGTCTTTTGCGGCGGTCTGGATCAGGCGGATGACCGGCTCAAAACTTTCATAGGGATGAAACAGAAGCAGATCCTGCTTGTCCAGAATACTGTAGAGGCTCTCATTTTCAGAAAGCGGCGGCAGGGTACGCGGCTTGAAAGAGGGCAGCAGCAGATGGGCAAAGTCTTTGCTCGCGACGATCTGCCAGAGGCTGCTCAGATTCAAAAAAGTGTGAAAACGGTAGATGTCGTCTTTGAAAATATTGGCATGGCGGTTAAAAAAGCCGATGAGCTCGTCATTGGCGCCGCGCCCGAGCTCCAGTCGGACCATTTCCCCTTTTTTACGAAGTTTCAGACCCTCTTCAAGAATCTCCATGAAGTCATCGGCTTCCTCTTCCTCAATGGCGATATCGGCATTGCGCGTGACACGGAAGGAGGAGTCCGCAACCAGTTCGTAGCCGGGGAAAAGGTCATTGACGTGTTCGGAAACGATACTCTCAATAAGGACGAAAATGCCGTTGTCGACTTCAAGAAAACGGGGCAGAACACGCGGAATGCGAACGATGCCGTAGCGTTCGACGCTTGGGTCTTCCGTATCGGCAAGCTTCATGAGCATTCCGAAACTGAGGTTGTTGAGATGCGGGAAAGGGTGCGTCGCATCGATGGCAATGGGTACGATGACATGATAGATGTGGTGGTAAAAGTACTCGTGCAGCTTTTTTTGCTGTGACGGGGTGACATCCTTGAAACGTTTGACGTAAATCTCTTCGTCCTCAAGCTTTTCCAGGATTTTCAACATGGTGTGTTCGACGACCTGCAGCTCCTGATGGAGGTAATGGCGGATCTCTTTAAGCTGTTGCAGCGGTGTGAGACGGTCGGCTCCCGAGACGATGACACCGGCATTAAAGAGCTTTTTGAGCCCTGCAACGCGGATCATATAGAATTCGTCGAGATTGGTACCGTAGATGGCCAGAAATTTCAGACGCTCAAGCAGCGGCAGTTCTTCATCCATGGCCTGTTTCAAAACACGGGTATTGAACTGCAGCCATGAGAGCTCACGATTGTTGTAGAGGTTTGGATCTTTGAGATTGTGTGGCATGGCATTTCCCTGTATGTAAGGCTTCTAGAAGCCGCGATTATAGCAGTGCGGGGCTGATAAAGCGCTAACGGTTCGAATTCTTTTTGTAACCTTTAGTTGTGGTTGCGGGCATTTGAGGACTCAGTGAAATTGGCTACAATAACTGCTGAATTTCAATCTTCACTTAGGGAGTGCCCGATGAGTCTGTTCCAAATGCTGATGGTGGCCGCAGCGCTTTTTTTTGCTTACCAGATCATCTTACATGTAAGAAATCTCGAAGACCCTTCCAATCCGGCGACACCTTCACAGCCCGAGCCGGAAGCGCTTGAAGCCGCATCGCTTGTCATTCAGGCCGATGCCGCGTATGAAGCGGGCCGTTATGACGAGAGTGCCACGCTGCTTCGCGACGCGCTTGAAACGGAGCGGGAAAACAGCGAGATTATGGGCAAGCTGGCATTCGTTCTGGCCAAAACGGGCCATGCCGATGAAGCGAAATCGCTCTACAAAGCGGCACTCGAACGTGACAACGATGATGTGCTTCACAGTGCACTGGCATCGCTTTACCGGAGTGAGGGAGATTTTGAAGCCGCGAAAACGCACTATGAAGCGGCTCTGGCGATAGATGATACATACGCCGTGACCTATTTCAATTATGCCAATCTGCTGCTCGACATGAATCGGCGCGACGACGCCCGTGCCATGTACGAGAAGGCTATTGCGCTCGATCCGGATTTTACGCAGGCAAAATTTGAACTGGAAAAACTCAAATGAGACTCTCTGAAATCTACACTTATCTCGATGCACTCTCCCCGTTTGAACTGCAGGAAAAATGGGACAATTCGGGCCTCATTGTCGGTGATTTCACGCAGGAGATCTCCAAAATCGTCCTTAGCATTGATATTGATGAGGGCATGATTGAAAGTCTCGATGAAGGAACGCTGCTCATTACGCACCATCCGCTGATTTTCGGCGGGCTCAAGCAGCTGCAGTTCAATCAGTATCCGGCGGTGCTGCTACGCGGCATGATCCGGAAAAATATCGCTAATATCGCGATGCACACCAATTTCGACCAGACCCATCTCAATGCGTATGTCGCGACTGAAATACTCGGATACGCGATTACATGTAAAGAGGGTTTCGTTGCCTATATGGACGTCAACCAGCCGTTTGAAACGTTTGCGCGTCATGTGGCCGACGCCTTCGGACTCAAACACCTGCGAATGGTGCAGTGTCATGAAACGGTGGGCCGGGTGGCACTCACAACCGGTTCCGGGGCATCGCTGATGCGTCAGATCGATGCGGAGTGCTTTTTGACGGGAGATATCAAGTACCACGATGCGATGGAAGCCAAAAGTATCGGCATGAGTATGATTGACATCGGTCACTATGAAAGTGAGTGCTATTTTGGCGAGATTCTTGCAAAGCATTTGAAAAATTTGGATTTAGAAGTTATAATTTCAAAATCAAAAAACCCGTTCACCTATCTGTAGCGAGCCTTTGAGAGCGTCACGCCTCCAAAAACAGCCGCACCACGTCATTTTAAGATGATAAATCCCGATTCAAGGAAACCGATGAACAAACACCTCGAACAGCTTATAGAACTCTCCGCCATCGACAAAGAGATTGACGCGTTCGAGCCTCAGATCGAAGAGGCCAACCATAAATATGAAACGATCCTGGCAACTCAGGACAGCATCAAGGCGCAGATCGAGCAGCTCCAGAACGAAACCAAAGACGAGCAGATCAAGAAGCAGAAAAACGAACTGCACCTCGCTGAGCTTTCCCAGAAACTTGACGATAATAGTCGCAAAAGCAATGAAGTCAAAAACGAGCGCGAGATGAAATCGCTCCAGCTTGAAGAAGAGATCGCCAAAGAGCAGGTCACATTCGCCAATGAAGAGATCGAGCGTCTTGAACGCGTGATTGCCAACAAGCAGAGCAAAATCGCAGATCTTGAAGCGGAAATGGCCAAGATCGACGCCAACCTTGCCGACATCAAAGGCGAGGTCGATGAGAAACTCGCAAAAATCGAAGCACAGCGCCAGATCGTGTTTGGAAAAAAAGAGGCGCTGGTTTCACAGATGAACCAAAAAGGTCTCGCGTTCTATCAAAAAATCCGCCGCTGGGCAAAAAACACCACTGCGGTTCCGGTGAAGCATCAGGCGTGTATGGGCTGTTTTATGGCTATCAACGACAAAACTTACTCGGAAGTCATCCGCGGCGAAGAGATCACAACGTGCCCGCATTGCGGCCGTCTGCTCTATCTTGAGCCAAGCGATGAGGCGAGCGCCTAAGTTTCGGTGCGCCTCCTGACGCTTTTCTACACTTTTCTGGCGCTGCTGCTCTATGTGGCGGCATTGCCTTTACTCCTTGTTCTCAGCTTCAAACCCAAATATCGCGAGTCACTCCCCCGCCGTTTTTTTCTCTGGAAGAATCCCCGTTTCCGCGCCGATAACATCTGGTTTCATGTCTGCTCTCTGGGTGAGGCGCGGGCACTCTCACCTTTAATCAAAGCGCTGGGAAAAGAGAACGTATCCGTCACGACCATTACGCATACGGGTTATGCCGAAGCGTCGCGCTACGGCTGCGAGGTGCGCTATCTTCCGTTTGAGATTTTTCTGCCGTTTTGGATCAAAAAGCCCAAAGTGCTTGTTGTGCTCGAAGCGGAGTTCTGGTATCTGCTCTTTCATCTGGCACATGCCCGCGGCGCACGCGTTATTCTGCTTAATGCACGTATCTCGGAGCGGAGTTTTCCAAAATACCTCAGGTTTGCGTGGTTCTATCGCAGGCTGCTCTCTTATTGCGAGACGATTTACGTGCAGTCCGAGGCCGATAAGAACCGTTTTGTGGCATTGGGAGCCTTACATGTAAAGGTGCTGGGAAATATCAAACTGGCGCAGCGTATTGAAGTGACCAGGGCGTATCCGGAAGCGGGGCGCGAAGTGATTACCGCGGCAAGCACGCATGAGGGCGAAGAGCGTGCCATACTGGCGGCTTTTGCGGCATACAGAAAAACGCACGATGCCATGCTGATTGTGGTGCCGCGCCATCCCGAGCGTTTTGGTAGCGTGTGGGAAGAGATTGGCCTTACATGTAACGCCGAAAACCTCTCCTGCGCGCGCTGGAGTGAAACACGTGATTTTGCGACTGACGTGCTGCTTGTCGATGCCATGGGGGAACTCAATAACATTTACGCCATCAGTGACGTGGCAGTGCTTGGCGGTGCCTTTAAAAGCGATGTGGGCGGTCACAACCCGCTCGAACCCGCACACTTCGGATGCAAGATCATCACGGGGACGCATTTTTTCAATCAGAAAGAGCTGTTCAAATACGTGCATCACGTGCAGTTCGTAGCACCCGAAGCCATTGCCGGGGCCTTGGAAAACGCCAGAACGCTGCCGCCTTCAACGGTAGATGAGACAATCGATCTGGAAACGTTTCTGGATGATCTGAAAAGGTAGATAGGATGGATGGAAAAGCGCGCAAAAACATACACCCCGGAGCACGCGTGGCGATTGTTCTCAAGCAGGACCAGCGCAGCGGTCAATTGACCGAAGGCGTCGTGCGTGATATCTTGACCAATTCCGCAACGCACCCGCACGGCATCAAGGTACGTCTTGCCAGTGGCGAAGTGGGACGCGTCAAGCAGATTTTTTCATAGAAAATTCTCTGACGATACGATAAAAGACCATCGTCCACAGCAAGAGAGAACTCGCTATGGCCAATATGCCTGCCTCTTCATGCATGGGAATCAGATGTGACACTTCGATGCCCTGTACGTCAAAAAGCCAGTCAAGCCCGACTCCGAAAAGTATGCTCCCGATAATGATGCTGCCGAGATAGATCATCAAGGAGCGCATTCCCAAAAGCTTTTTAACGACACCGATGGTGGCGGTATTTGTCGCCGGTCCCGCGGTTAAAAACACAAAGGCCGCACCCGGACTGACACCGGCGAGGATGAGCCCCGCCGCAATCGGAAGCGACGCCGTGGCGCAGACATACATGGGGAGCGCAATTAAAATGACGATGAGGTAGGAGAGCCAGCTGTAGCTTTTGAGGATTTCACTCAGATTCTCGGGAACGGCAATGGTAATCAGCGCGCCGATAATGAGCCCCCAAAGCAGGGGTTTGGCGATATCGCCAAGCAGGGTGACAAAAGCATAGCTCAGCATGTTGCGTATGGAAAAACGCGGGCGTTGAACGGAGCGGTTTTCCATCACCGCAGAGCGAAGTGTAAAGGTCTGTGCCTGGGCGGATTGCGGTGCCTGCATGGAAAAACGCGGTGCCTGCTGTTGCGGCGTATCGCTGCCCATGAGATTGGTCAGGATCCCCGCGATCATCGCAAGCAGCATGGAAGTCATGACACGGTAGAGGGTAAATGCCCATCCGAACATCCCGTAAGTGGCAAGAATGGAGTCCACTCCGGTGATGGGCGTCGAGATCAGAAACGAGAGCGTCGCCCCGTTGCTGGCACCGCTTTTTTTAATAGCCGTTGCGAGAGGAATCACGCCGCAGGAACAGACGGGGAGGGGAATTCCGAAAAGCGTGGATTTGATCACCGAAGCGATGGAGTCGCGGCCGAGATGGCGGCTGACAAGCGATTCGGGAACCAGCTCGTGCAAAACCCCGGCAAACAGAAGTCCGAAGAGTATGTAAGGTGCCATGGCATTGCTCAGCTCGAACAGGGCCTGCCAGAATGCAGTAATCAGTTCCATCACTATGCTCCTCTATGAAGCCATTATATTTAAGATGTCACAAAGGCTGCTTGCATGCGGAAATTAACTTTGGTTTCTTTGGTAGGAGATGAAAAAAACGCGGTACAAATCGCTACAATTTGAAAATGCAATTCACATGAAAAGAGCCTCCATGAAAACCCGTCTGCTTATCGTTATTTCGACCGACAATGTCGATTCTATTATGAAATTTCCGCTTCTCTATGGCGGTGTGTCGCTGCCGCGGGGTTACTGGGAACGGGTTCATATCATGTTCTGGGGCGCTTCCATACTGGCGGTTCGCGACAACATGCAGGTTCGTGAAAAGGTGGTTGTCATGCAGGATGATGGTGTTGAATTTAGCTCCTGCATTGTTTGCGCGCAGGAATATGAAGCGGTTGAAGCACTTGAAGTGCTTGGTATTGCCTGCGTGCATACAGGAGAGCTTCTGACCGAAGCGCTCAAAGATGAGACCTGGGCCGTGATGACAATCTAGAAAAGCAGGCGTCTATTCTTCGGCGATATCCTCATTCCATAACTCCGGCTTTTCCTGAATGAAGGTCTCCATCAGATCCATGCATTTTTGATCATTGACAACATGGACTTCAACACCGTGATTTCTCAGAAAATCGATGTTGCCATCAAAGTTTCTGTTTTCACCGATGACAACGCGTTTGATTCCAAACTGTACAATCGTGCCCGAACACATCATGCAGGGGCTGAGTGTCGTATAGAGGGTGATGCCTTTATAGCCGGGTCTGCGTCCGGCGTGACGGATGCAATCCATTTCGCCGTGGGCGAGCGGATCACCTTCCTGCACGCGCTTGTTGTGTCCGCGTGAGAGAAGCTCATTGTTGATACTCATGGCGGCACCTACCGGAACCCCGCCCTCTTCATACCCTTTTTTGGCTTCCTCATAGGCGATTTCAAGAAATGCTCTGTCAGTATCGGTAATAGGGGACATGGCTGCGACCTTTCTATGGAGTAGTGTTTGATAAAACAAAAGCATACTACGAGAGTTCTTGCAGAGTTCTTGCATGAACGCATCATGAGTAAAGCGCTGAGCGCTATGGCACTACATATCAAAGCAGAAACCTCCGGTGGTTTTGCCAGAGGGCCGTTTTATAAGGGGCCGGTTTAGAGGAAGTGGGTACAATGCGTTTAAATGAGGCACGCGTGACACATGGCTTAGCGCGTCGGAACATCTATTTTTATTACATGTAAAGAGTCCAGTATGAGTACAGAAAAAGCCTACAAGCTTCTCGCCCTTCAGGAAGGAATTTCCAACAGTGCCGCCAAAGAGCTGATTGACCGCGGTATGGTCTACGCCAATAACAAAAAAGTGGTGATCGCACGCGGTGAAATTGATGCCAAAACCCGTTTTACGGTTGAAAAGATCGAGCGTATCCGGCCGATTTTCGAAAATGATGATCTGATCGTCGTGGACAAACCGGCATTCATGAACTCCGACGAGATTGAGCGGCAGTTTCAGGGGGCGCAACTCCTGCACCGGCTCGACCGGGAGACGAGCGGTGTCTTGCTGCTTGTAAAAAACGAAGAGTTCCGGACGCGGGCAATCAAGGCGTTTAAAAACGATGAAGTCTATAAAGAGTACAGCGCTTGGGTCGAAGGACATATTACGGAACCGCAGGTCATTGACAAACCGATCATCACCGAAAAGCGCGGCGGCAAGGCCTATTCGAAAATCTCCAAGCAGGGTAAACCCGCCATTACCGAGATTACGCCTGACATCATCAGCGGCAAAAAGACAAAGCTCAAAATTGTCATCCATCATGGGCGCACCCATCAGATCCGGGCCCATCTGCGTTCGATCAATTTTCCGATTATCGGTGACGAACAGTATGGCGGACGCCCTTCGAAACGGGTGATGCTCCACGCCCGTGTGATCGAACTGCTCGGACTTCGTTTTGAGGTTCCCGAACCCAAGGCGTTTGCACATTTCGCATCATAGTCTCAAGAGACTCTTACCGCAGGCTTAAATAAAGATTGGGTAGAATTCGCCCGATAACTCCCGGTTTTTGAAACCGGACTCAGGAGAGAATGTGTTTGATACACTAACCGAGTCATTTACGAATGCACTCCGTAAAATCCGTTTTCAGGACGATGAAAAGGCTCTGACGAAAGCGTTGGCCGAACTCAAAAAAGCCCTCCTCAAAGCCGATGTCAACCATAAAGTGGTGAAAACCCTGATTGATTCGGTCGAGCATAAAACAAAAGCTTCCGGTATCGGCAAAGACCAGTTTATGGACGCCATGCGCGAAAGCCTCTACGATACCCTTAAAACCAAAGGGAATCAGGGCTTCGTATTTGCTTCGAAACCGCCAACCGTTGTTCTGATGACCGGTCTGCAGGGTTCTGGTAAAACGACGACGACCGGAAAACTCGCACTCTATCTTAAAAACCGCAAAAAGAGAGTGCTTGTTGTCGCGGCGGACCTGCAGCGTCTGGCAGCGGTCGAACAGCTGCGTCAGATCTGTGCAAAGATCGATGTGGAGCTCTACAGCGATGATGCCACTAAAAATCCGGTTGAGATCGTTACTGCCGCACTCAAAAAAGCCAATGACGGCATTTATGATGTCGTACTGGTCGATACGGCGGGACGTCTGGCGATTGATGAAGAGCTTATGGGACAGCTTGAAGCGGTGCGCAATGTTGCCAAGCCGGATGAGATCTTCTATGTGGCCGATTCACTCACCGGTCAGGACTCGGTACGTACGGCACAGAGCTTCCATGAACGTATCGGTATTGACGGGGTGATCCTGAGCAAATACGACGGTGATTCCAAAGGCGGTGTTGCTCTGGGAATCGCCTCCATCGTTCAGGTGCCGCTGCGCTTTATCGGAAGCGGCGAAAAGATGGAAGATCTGGAGGTTTTCCTCCCCGAGCGTATCGTCAATCGTCTCATGGGACTGGGTGATATTGAAGGTCTGGCCGAGAAGACGGCATCCGTCATTGACGAAAAGACCGCCAAAAAGATGTCGCAGAAGATCAAAAAAGGGAAGTTTAATTTCAACGATTTCGTCGAGCAGATGGAGTCCATGAAAAAACTCGGCAACATGAAATCGCTCATAGGCATGATTCCGGGCATGGGCGGTATGGCCAATGCCCTTAAAGACGTCGATCTCGAAAATTCCAGGGAGATCAAGGTCATCAAGGCCATGGTGACATCCATGACGCCCAAAGAACGTGAAGATCCGGATCTGCTCAATAATATGCGCAAAGAGCGTATTGCCAAAGGGTGCGGCGTTTCTCAGGTCGAGGTCAACCGGATGCTCAAACAGTTTAAAAACGCTTCGAAGATGGCTAAAAAATTCTCCGGCAAGAAAGGGATGCAGGATCTGCAGAACATGATGAGCCAGATGCAAGGCGGTGCGCTCGGACGCCTTCCCCGCTAAAGAGTTCAGGCATTTTTGCCAGCGTATGGCGGAGCATATTTACTTTTTATGAAAAACAGGGCATAATTCGCCAATCGTTTTCCACTCTTAAACAATACCTCTGTGCTAAGAGATGGTTGCGCCTTCCCTAAGGCGCAGGTGACGTCCACATGAATGACGGTTTAGAGGCAAAGTATCACTACCTGACACTCTTTGCCGCATTCATGTACCCAAAATTTAATTATATTGCCAAGGAATAACATGACAGTAATTCGTCTGACCCGTATGGGACGCAAAAAACAGCCTTTCTACCGTATCGCGGTAACTGATTCACGTAAACGTCGTGACGGCGGCTGGATCGAACTGATCGGTCACTACAACCCGATGAACGAAGAGAAAACACTGAAAGTTGACAACGAGCGTCTTGGCTACTGGCTGAGCGTCGGTGCTAAAATGTCCGACCGCGTCAAAAAAATCACAGGCCGTTAATCGTGGTTGAAGATTTCGTCGCCGGTTTTGCCCGCCTGATTGCCGCGCATCCCGAGGATGTTTCGGTAGTTGCACATGAAGGCGATGAAGTCACAGAAATTACGCTCTATGCCAATCAGGCCGATGTCGGCAAGCTGATCGGCAAAGAGGGGAAGATGATCGGCGCGATCAAAACCGTAATATCCGGCTGCAAGGCCAAAGACGGCAAGAGTTACCGTATCAATGTCGAACCCGTTGCCTGAACTGATCCCCGTCGCCACCCTCGGAAAGACCGTAGGACTCAAAGGCGATATGAAGCTCCATATCGAAAGCGACTTTCCTGAACAATTCCGCAACGGTGCGGAATTTTTAAGTAAAGACCGCACGGCTATCATCCTCGAAACCGTCAATGACGAACGCGGCACGGTACGTCTCAAAGGGGTTGCAACTCCGGAAGCGGCACAGCGTTTTGTAAATCAGAAACTTTATACGACCTATGATGCGACGCGCCAAAACATCACGCTTGAAGCGGGTGAATATTTCTGGTTCGACATTGTCGGTTGCAGCATCTATGAAGGTTCATTGCTGCTTGGCAGCGTTGAAGAGATCGAGCGCATTGGAGCGGTGGATTATCTGCAGATCAAAACCGATGTCGGTCTGGTGCTTCAGGGCGAAAACAAAAAGTTCCTCATTCCCTACCAACCGCCCTTTGTTGTTTCAACCGATATTGAAAATCGGCGTATCGATGTTCAGGGTGGTCTGGATCTGCTCCAGGCTTCCTGATGCGCTTTACCTACGTTACACTTTTTCCCCAGCTGATTGAAGGTTATTTTCAGGACTCCATTTTAAAACGGGCCCGGAATAACGGTTTGTTCTCCTATGATTTTTGCGATCCGCGCGAATTTGCCGCTTCCAGACACAAAAAAGTCGATGATACGGCTGCGGGTGGCGGTGCCGGTATGGTCATGATGCCCCAACCGCTCTTTGATGCACTTGAGCAGTTCCGGGACGCCCATATTATTTTCACGACACCGGTAGGAAAGCCTTTTGTGCAAAACGATGCGAAACGCCTTGCGAAAAAAAAGCATATCGTGTTTGTAAGCGGACGTTATGAAGGGATAGACGAACGAGTCATCGAAACCTTTGCGGACGAACTTTTCAGTATCGGGGATTATGTACTTACCGGAGGGGAACTTCCCTCACTGGTGATGAGCGATGCTATTGCCCGTAATATTGACGGTGTTCTGGGTAATAGTGAATCGCTGGATACGGAGAGTTTCGAAACGCCTCTTTTGGAAGCACCCTCTTTTACAAAACCGGCAGAATTTCAAAAAATGTCTACGCCATCAGAATTATTAAAGGGAAACCACAGTAAAATCACGGCACTCAAAATTGCCCTCTCAACCGCCAAGACGCAATATTTCAGGCCGGGGCAGCTGATTCAGCATATAAAAAGGACCACTTATGAGAAATAAGTACATCGAAAACTTCGAAAAAGCGCAGATCGCTGAGAAAAAAATTCCCGATTTCCGCGCAGGTGATACGCTTCGTCTTGCAGTTAATATTAAAGAAGGCGAAAAAACACGTGTTCAAAACTATGAGGGTGTCTGCATCGCGGTTCGCGGTGAAGGAACCGGACGTACCGTCAATGTACGTAAAATTGGTGCCAATGGTGTTGGTATTGAGCGTGTTTTCCCTCTTTACAGTGACAGCATCAATGAAATTACCGTAGTACGTCGCGGACGTGTTCGCCGTGCAAAACTTTTCTACCTTCGCAACCTTGCCGGTAAAGCTGCACGTATTAAAGAACTTCGCAAGTAATTTCTTTCGTACTGCTTTCTGCAGTGCGAAAACTCCCTCTTTTTTTCTCCCTCTGTTTTTACGTTTCATTGATTATAAAAAAGGCGTTTTTCTGGCGTTTTAAGATATGAAATGTGTTATGCTTGTTTTACTTTTTTTTCAGGCATGCACAAAGGATCTTTCATGGCAATGACCGTCGCACTTTCGCACAAAACACATTATAAATTTGATCGTCCCGTATCGCTCTCACCTCACGTGATACGTCTGCGTCCCGCACCGCATTCGCGAACACCGATTGAGTCTTATTCACTGAAAATTCTTCCTAAAGATCATTTCATAAACTGGCAGCAGGATCCTTTCGGCAACTATCTGGCCCGTATCGTTTTTCCGGAGAAGACGCGTGAGCTGGCGATAGATGTTGAAGTGATTGCCGATCTGGTTACGATTAATCCTTTCGATTTTTTTGTCGAAGATTATGCGGAGAAGTATCCGTTTAAATACAGGGAAACACTTAAAAAAGAGCTGCTCCCCTATCTTGAAATCGTAGAAGAGGGTAAAAAGCTCAAAGGATTTTTGAAGACGCTGCACGCCAAAGAACTGCCCATTATTGACTTTCTGGTCTATCTTAATACGAAGATCAATACCTATCTGAATTACACGATTCGCATGGAACCCGGTGTTCAGACCTGTGAAGTGACATTGGGCAACAAACTTGGTTCCTGCCGCGATTTTGCATGGCTCTTCGTTCAGGTTCTGCGTCATTACGGTCTGGCGGCACGTTTTGTCTCCGGTTATCTGGTGCAGTTGAGCGCCGATGTCAAATCGCTTGATGGCCCCAGCGGTCCCGAAAACGATTTTACCGATCTGCACGCATGGACGGAAGTCTATATTCCCGGAGCAGGCTGGATCGGTCTTGATGCTACCAGCGGTCTCTTTGCCGGCGAAGGGCATATTCCGCTTGCGTGTACTCCCAATCCCGAAAGTGCCGCAGCGGTAGAGGGGCTGATGGACAAATGCGAAACGGAGTTTGAATATTCGAACACGGTAACGCGTATTTTCGAATCTCCTCGGGTAACCAAACCGTATCGTGATGATCAATGGGAAGCGATCTATCAGCTGGGATTTGATGTGGATGAAGAGCTGCAGCGCAATGATGTCCGTATGACCATGGGCGGGGAGCCGACATTCGTTTCCGTTGATGATATGGAATCCGAGCAGTGGAACACCGATGCGGACGGTCCGCACAAGCGTGAACGCGCCACGGTCCTTTCTCGACGGCTTTTGAACAAATTCGGTCCCGGCGGCGTCTTGCATCATGCGCAGGGCAAGTGGTATCCCGGCGAACCGCTGCCGCGCTGGATGCAGACGATTTTCTGGCGCAAAGACGGCAAGCCGATCTGGAAAAATCCGGACCTGCTTTGCGGCATGGATCAGCATTTCGATCTGAGTGAATCCGATGCCGAAACATTTTTGCAGCGCTTGAGTCTTAATCTGGGAATCAGCGAGAAAAATATCATTCCGGCATTTGAAGATCCGATCGCGGCACTGTTGGAGGAGGCGATGCTGCCGATAGATGTCAATCCGCTTGAGGCCAAACTGGAAGACTCGCTTGAACGCCGTCAACTGGCGGACTCCCTCTCGCGGGGCCTGAAAACACCTCGCGGTTTCGTACTCCCTCTGGGATGGGGACGCACGCGCTGGATCACGTCGAGCTGGTCTTTCAGACGTCAGAGCCTTTTTCTCATACCCGGGAATTCGCCTGTGGGACTCCGGCTGCCGCTTGATTCGCTACAGCACAAACCGCATGTCGAACTCGAACAGAGTTTCGAACCTGATCTTTTTGCCAGTTTCCCGGCGCTTGGAACGTATCATGATGCGGTCGAAGCGCGCGCCAAAAGCGTTTCAAACAAAACCACGCAGTTCAATGCCTACGATGCTTTTGTCCGTACCGCTTTGAGTGTTGAAGTTCGCGAGGGAAAACTCTTTATCTTCCTGCCGCCGCTTCAGGTTGCGGAAGCGTTTATGGATCTGATGGCAGCCATTGAAACCACTGCGGCGGCATTGAAGATTCCGGTCATGCTTGAAGGGTATGAACCACCTAATGACCTGCGTATCGAGAAGATCCGCGTAACGCCGGATCCGGGTGTCATTGAAGTCAATATCCATCCGACCTCCACATGGAAGGAGCTCAGCGATACGATCCTCGATCTCTATGAGGAGGCGCGACAGTCGCGTCTGGGAACCGAAAAATTCATGGTTGACGGCAAGCATACCGGAACCGGAGGCGGCAATCATGTCACAATCGGCGGATTGACACCGCCGGACAGTCCGCTGCTTCGCAACCCGATGCTGCTGCGTTCGCTCATTACCTTCTGGCAGCATCATCCGGGACTTTCGTACCTCTTTTCCGGTTCCTTTATCGGGCCGACGTCTCAGGCACCACGTGTGGATGAGGGGCGGCTTGAAAATCTGTATGAACTGGAAATCGCCTTTGCACAGATGCCAAAAGACGGACCGGTTCCCTTCTGGCTTACCGACAGGCTTTTCCGCCACATGCTGACCGATATTACGGGAAATACCCACCGCAGCGAATTCTGTATCGACAAGCTTTATTCTCCCGATTCGTCAAGCGGACGTCTGGGAATTCTGGAACTGCGCGGATTCGATATGCCGCCGCATGCCCGGATGAGCCTGATGCAGATGCTGCTGGTACGGACACTTGTGGCGCTCTTCTGGCGCAAACCTTACGAGCAGAAACTGGTGCGGTGGGGAACGCAGCTGCATGACAAGTTCCTGCTTGAGCACTATGTCAAAGAGGATATCCGCGATATCGTCGAGTTTTTGAATGCGGAAGGATACCCTTTCAAACTTGACTGGTTTGATCCCTTCTTTGAATTCCGTTTCCCGCTTTACGGTATGACACGGGTGGCGTCTATGGACTTTGAACTGCGTGCCGCCATTGAACCGTGGCATGTTCTGGGTGAAGAGTCGGGCTCGCAGGGCACGGCGCGTTATGTTGATTCGTCGCTGGAACGGGTGCAGGTCAAAGTAAAAGACTTTGTAAGCGAGCGTTATGTGCTTACATGTAACGGTGTTAAAGTACCGCTGGTCTCAACGGGCGTCGAAGGCGAATACGTTTCGGGTGTCCGTTACAAAGCGTGGCAGCCCTGGTCGGCACTGCATCCGACCATCGGAGTCGATACGCCTCTGGTCTTTGACGTGGTCGATACCTGGAACCGCCGCAGTGTCGGCGGCTTTACCTACTTTGTATCGCATCCGGGCGGCCGCTCTTATGATACCTTCCCGGTCAACAGTTATGAAGCGGAGTCACGTCGCATCAACCGTTTCTGGAATTTCGGACATACGCCCGGAGAGGTTGAAGACATCACCCCTCCTATTCGCGAACAGCATCAGATGCAGCATGAAACCGAGGCGAAAGGGCGTGTCGTGATACCGCATGTCAAAGAGACGCACTTTATGTATCAGGAAGTGCCTCAGAGCCGTGAGTACCCGCACACGCTTGACCTGCGTCGTAAAAGTCCTATGCCGCCTCAAGGAGTCTGATGGCGTCCCTGTTTGATACTTACGTAGCGCGTTCGGCTTATGATGAGATGTTTGATGCCGAGCATCAGGTACGTGCGCATTGGAGTTCGCTGCATAACGTGCTTGAAACACTCAATCTCTCAGGATTGCGTGCCAGACAGAAAGATATTGACTGGCGTCTGGAAGAGAACGGGGTTACCTACAACGTCTATGATGACCCGGAGGGGCTCAACCGTCCCTGGCGGCTTGACCCGATTCCAATGGTTCTTGACAGTGGTGAATGGCGTGGCATCGAAGCTGGCCTGCAGCAACGCGCCCGTCTTCTTGATCTGCTTCTTAAAGATCTTTACGGCGAGCAGCGCGTGCTTAAAAACGGGATCGTTCCGGCTGAAGTCATTTTTGCCCATCAGGGCTTTATTCGTCCGGCACAGGGTCTTCTAAATGACAAGCGTGCGGCGCTGAAAATTTATGCGGCAGATATGTCGCGCGGGCCCGATGGAAAGATGTGGATCATTAATGACCGCACGCAGGCACCTTCGGGTCTGGGTTATGCCATTGAAAACCGTTTGGCCATGAACGGTGCAATGAGCGAACTCTATTCCGGTGTCGAGATTCGGCGTCTTTCCGGTTTTCTCGATGCCTTTAAACGCATGCTGCACAGTATTGGCCCGCACAGCAGCGAACGTCCGCTCAATGTCCTGCTGAGCCCCGGACCCTACAATGAAACCTATTTCGAACATGCCTATCTGAGCTCCTTTCTGGGGTTGACACTGGTTCAGGGACAGGATCTGCTCTGTAAAGGGAACAAACTCTGGCTTCGGAGCCTTAAGGGTTTACGCCGCGTCGATACCGTATTGCGGCGGGTAGATGACTCTTTCTGCGATCCGCTGGAGCTGCGTCACGACTCGCATCTGGGTGTCGCGGGGCTGGTTCAGGCCATACGGTCGCAGAGTGTGGCTATGGCCAATCCGCTGGGAAGCGGATTGCTTGAAAATCCCGGACTGAATCCCTTTATGAGCGCGGCCGCAAAATTTTTCCTTGATGAAGAGCTGCAGCTGCCGCAGATTGCGACGTGGTGGTGCGGGCAGAAACGCGAACGCGATTATGTCCTTGAAAACCTGCCGAATCTGATTATTAAAAGTATTGATCGTGCGGATAAACGTCATACCTATATTGCAGATACGCTCAGCAAGGCGGAACTTGAGAACCTTCGAAAAAAAATTCTTGAGCGTCCTTACCGTTTTACCGGTCAGGAACGTGTTGAATTTTCCACGACGCCCAGTCTCGTCAATGGCACTATCGAACCGAGAAAAGCGATTATTCGTGCGTTTTGCATCTGTGATACTTCTGATTATGCCGTCATGCCGGGTGGACTGGTGCGTGTCGGTTCCATAAATGATTCGCTTCTGGTATCGGGTCAGAGCGGAGGGGGCAGCAAGGATCTCTGGATCATTAATGACCAACCGGTGCTTGCCCAACCGCAGAGCCAGTTTCAGGACCAGATACTTCCGGCGGGAACATTTGAACATCTGCCAAGCCTTCGTGCGGAACATCTGTTCTGGCTGGGGCGCTATCTGACGCGATCGATCATCACTGCCCGCATGATTCGAACATCGCTGAAGCTTATTGCCAATCTTTATCGCAGCGAACAGCGTTACAGCGATACCGCCCAGACGCTGCTCAATCAGGCATTGACACACATGACGATGAGCTATCCCGGCTTTTTGGGTGCCGATGTCCGGCAGACACTGAGTGAGATACGCTCGGTGACGACCGATATTTCCCGAGTCGGCTCACTGGCGCATACGCTCTCCATGTTGACGAATGTCAATGCCAACGTCAAAAATCTCCTGACACTGGAAGGATGGCGCATCTTTGACCGTATGATGCGCGAGTTTAGCGCGTTCAGCCGTTCAAGGAACAGCGCATCGCGGGTACTTTCCAATGGCCTGGAAATGCTGTTGACGCAAATGATGGCATACCGCCAACTGATAGAGGAGAGCCTGTTTACGGAACAGGGACTCACCCTCTATCGTATCGGCGACCGGATTGAGCGCTCTTTGTTATTGGTTTCCAAAGCCCGCGCGTTATTGTGCAGTAATCTGGATATGCAGATCCAGAATGAAGTTCTCGAGAACATGCTGCTCTCGTGCGAAAGTCTCAATGCGTACCGGGCGCATTATCGGACATCGTTAAAACTGGAAAACGTCATTGAGTTTATGCTTCTCGATATTCGTTTCCCAAAATCACTGATTTACGAGCTTTCCGAACTGCAAAAATTGCTTGGCGAATTGCCGAAATCACGTAACGCGCTCTACCTCAGTCGCTACGAGGAACCTGTTTTCGAAGCATTTTCACTGTTACGCCGTTCCCGCGCCGATACGCTTGTTGTAGTTTCGGAGAGTGATACGATCCGCAAAGAGCTTGATTCCCTGTTGAGCGAGATTTCAAAACTGCTGTCGATGAGTTCGAACGAGCTCGGGAAAACCTATTTTGCCCATTATGACGAGTGACAATGACCTATCAAATTTATCATCAAAGCAGCTTTAGCTATCAGAATCTTGTGACATTCAGCCATAATCTGGCACGTCTCAAACCCCGGGAAACTCCCTTTCAAAAACTGGGAGAATTTGCGATGGAAGTGACTCCGGAAGCTGCTGAAACGGACTATTTTAAAGACTATTTCGGCAACGATATCATGCATATACTCATTCGCGAGGCACATGACGTTCTGAGTGTCATTGCACATTCGAAGGTCACGCTTGATCCGGAATGGTTTGTTCAGCGTTATGCGGAGGTCCGTTCCAACACCATTAGCGTTTCCGAAGCTTTGGAGCGGCTGAACCTTTTTTCGGCTGAGATAATCGATGTCAAGCAGTACTGCTTTCCAACTCCGATGACACCTCTGGTCAGTGATGCGTTGCGTCTGTACGCCCTGGAATCGTTTCCCGGCAGCAGGCCTCTGTTCGAAGCGGTCTATGAGTTTATGGGGCGTATTTATGACGAGTTTACGTTTCAACCGGGATTCAGCGATATCAGCACACCTGTGGAAAAAGTTTTTGAAGCGCGTCAGGGCGTGTGTCAGGACTTTTCTCATCTGGCAATTGCCGCATTGCGCTCTTTGGGATTTGCCGTACGCTATGTCAGCGGCTATATCGAAACAGAACCGCCTGAGGGGGAAGAAAAACTCTTTGGAGCTGATGCGTCTCATGCATGGTTTTCACTTTACATTCCCGGAAGCGGATGGGTTGATTTTGATCCGACCAATAACGTGTTGCCGGCGCATCGGCATATTGTGCTCGGATGGGGGCGTGATTACAGTGATATCGCACCGCTTCAGGGCGTTGTCCGCAGCAGCGGGGAGAGCCGCGTCAGCGTGATGGTGGATGTCCGCCCCGTTCCCTAGTTTGACCCGCTGCGGGCAATCCGGAAGGCGACGGCTTTTTCGTAGATCAGGGCCTGATTGTTCATACATGTAATGACGCCGTCGCAGGGTGCCCTGAAATGGTGGGCTACCTCTCCGGTCATGGCGTGAATGATACGTCCGATGCTTTCGCCTTTGTTGAGGTAATAGCCCGGTTTGCGTTCGGGAACAAAGATACCGCTGCGGGGTGCCTTGACCACTTCAATCTCTTCGCGCGTAATGATGTCGGTCTGGGCGCCGCCGAACATGTGGTAATCGATAATACCGCTTTGGCTCAAGAATCTGAGAATCCCGTGAAAGATTTTGTCCGCAGTTTCGGTATGGACCTGCGTATCTCCGGGACACATAAGCGAATAGGCTTTGGTTTCCCAAAGCTGCCAGTTGTATTGGAGCGTGACCGTATCGATAGAGCTTAAAGGCTTGTGGTATAAAAAGTCAAAACCGAAGCGTTTGGCGCCTTCAAGATCTTCATAGCCACTTTGAAAGAGTGTGATATGCGGCAGGCATGTAGCCGGATCATGACGCGTTTCCAGCGAAATACCGTAACTGAACCCTTCGAGGGCGTCAAAAAGACGTTTGGCGATGCGCTGCGTGGTTTCTCCCTGATCGTAACCGGGAAACATCATATTGAGATTGGTTTTGTCCAGCGGCCAGAAGCGTTCCCTGATATTCAGTGCATAGTGATTGACGGAGGGAATGATTAATATATCACCGAGAATCCGTTTGGATGCGAGAGAGTTTTTAAGAAAATCGACCAGTGCTGATGCGACATACAGCGGCAGAATCGTCGCGCCTTCGAGTGCTCCGACAATGGCAACGCTCGGTGCGCTGCTGTCTTGCCCTTTAAAACGGTATCCCTCCACGATCATCGGAGAGCGGCTGAGCGATTCGATGCGTAAAATTTCAATCTTCTTCATGAACGCCTCCCAAAATCCGTGCTATCAGCGATCCTTCATAAACAACCGGGTACTCACGGAGGGTAAAGAGAATTCCGTCTCCGGGTGATTTGATGCTGGCACGGACACTTCCCGAGAGCGGATCGACAATACGGCCGATGAGCTCTCCTTTTTTAATCATGGAACAGTGTTCGAGCGAAGGTACGAAGAGACCGCTTCGCGGCGAGTTGAGGTACATCACTTCGCCGCCTTCGCTCAGGTACGGTTCCCGTATGTCGAAGGTCTCATCCGTATCGATGATACCCTCTTTTTTCATCAGGTTGAGCAGACCGGCAAGCAGCTGGTGTCCATATTCCTGCGTGACACGCATGCCGACGCCCATTTCTACAACGAGCGTCTTTGTGCCCATGGCGTTGAGCGTATGCGAAAAGGTGGCTTCAAGTACGGTGACAGCGCTGTGAACCCAGATAAAATCGCAATTGAGCTCCCTGGCCAGTGGAATCAGGGTGTCGCCGAATTCTTCATTGATTCGTATCTGAGGGATCTCGCGCAAAAAGATGTTACTGGAGTGAATATCGATGGCGATGTCACTCCCTTTGACATCTTCTGCCAGCGCATGAACGACCTGTCCGGGAAGGTAGTCTTCAGCACCGCCGGGAAAGGTACGGTTAAGATCGACTTCATAAAGCGGAAACGAGCGGATGATGGCATCGACACCGAGTGCATTGACGGCGGGATAGATATCTACAGTGCCCTGAAGTGCATAGGGGTTCTTTTTCAGCCACTCGGCCAGCAGGAAGATAACATACTGCCCTTCGAGTTCGTCACCGTGAATGCCGCTGACAATACTGATGCGTTTGGCTCCCTTTTTCAGTTTACTGGGGCCAAAACGGGTACGTTTGATGGAGAGCCGCTCCTGAACCGGCAGTTCGGAAGCGAAGATTTCGGTAGTCGTCATGGGAGACCTCGTACTAGTGTGTTGGTTCGTCCACTATGATGCGCAGAATTTTTGTGTTAACCTCGGCGATAAGGGTGTCACGATCCATATTGCCCAAGTCGATGCGCTCATATTCGGGGACGAGTATTTGCGCAATTGTATCGATTTCTTCTAAAATCACATTAAGAAAGGTATCTTCGCACTCCTGTCTGAGATTAAAGTCAACCTTTTCGACCAGTTTTCCCAACCGAATAAAATAATCGCTCTTGCGGCGCTGCATGTGATGGTTGAGACCACCCCAGACAGCACTGATACGGGTAAGTATTTCATCGACGTAATCAAAATCGACTTCAAAGACACTTTTGCTCTCATGTTCGAGCGTCCGGTAGAGTTCAATAACGGTACCGAAGGCTTCGGTATCGATGAAACTGCGGCTGATAATGGCATTTTCGCGGGCATTGTACGCCATCTCGACCAGATTGACGTCATGCTTTCCGAAAACGGCTTCATTCAGAAAATTTCGGGCACCTTCATAGCTGATATCAATACCGAGATTGGCATAAAATTTTTTACCGGCATCGGCATCGACATCAACGATGGCGTCAAAAAGATCGGAGAGTTCGATCAAAATGGCTTCCATCCGTTCGATATAGCGGCCAAACCAGTAGAGATTGGTCGCAGTGTTGGCGGTCAGTAACTGATTCATTTGTGCTCCTCGATCACCCAGGTGTCTTTAAATCCGCCGCCTTGCGAAGAGTTGACCAGATAGTTTCCCTCTTCCATGGCATAGCGCGTCAAACCGCAGTTCCAGACCTTTGGTTCATCTGCCATGACGACGTAGGCGCGGAAGTCTGCCTTGCGCGGTACGATCTTGCCGTTGATGTAGCAGCGTTCATCATAAAATTCGATGAGCTCCTGAGCAATAAAGCGGCGCGGATCGCTTTTGATAAGCCGTGCGATGTCCTCAAGCTGCAGTTTGCTCATCGTATGTCCAAAAAGTACCCCGTAACCGCCCGCTTCGGCGACATCTTTGATAACAAGTTTCTCGATGTTGTCAAAAATATATTTTTTATCCTGCTCAAAGTAGGGCAGATAGGTGGGCGCATTGGAGAGTATCGGGGTCTCGCCCAGATAGTACTCGATCATTTTCGGCACGAAGTAGTAGATACCCTTGTCATCAGCCACACCGTTTCCGATGGCATTCATAATGGCGACATTGCCGGCGAGGTAGGCATCGATGATATCCGGAACCCCGATGAGGCTCTCCGCATTAAACCGGAGCGGATCAAGAAACTCGTCATCCAGACGTCGGTACACGGCTCCGACGCGAATTTTTTTGCCATTATAGTTTTTGAAGTAGAGTACTTTGTTCTCTACGACCAGTTCATGGCCGCGTACCAGCTCGGCCCCCACCTGCTGCGCGAGGTAGCTGTGCTCATAATAGGCCGAGTTGAAACGTCCGGGAGTGAGTACCACGTTGATACCGCCGAGGTTGACATGGTTCATGGATTCACGCAGAATCTCGGGATAGTTGGAGATGGGACGGATCTGCATCTTTTCGAAAAATTCGGGATAGATCTTGCGGTAGGTATTTCGGATGGAGAGTGGGTAGCTGGCACCGCTGGGAACACGCAGGTTGTCTTCAAGAATCATCCATTCGCCGCTGACGGTGTCTTTGACGAGGTCGATACCGTTAATGTGGGTACGTACTTTTTTAGCCGGCGAAAAGCCTACAAATTCATGTAAAAAGCCTTTGGCCTGATCAATAAATTCCTGAGGAATCACCCCGTCTTTAATGATTTTGCGGTCGGTATAAAGATCTTCGAGAAAAAGATTGAGTGCCATGATACGCTGGGAAAGCCCGCGTTCGATTTTGTCGAATTCCCGAGCTTCGATGATGCGGGGAACAACATCGAACGGAAGTGCGCGTTCAATAAAATTGCCGTCTTTGTACAAATTAAAATTGACAGCAAATTTGTCCATATACGATTCAAACTGCTCAATTTTCTGTCGGTTTTGTTTGGAAAAAAGATCCCAGAACTTTTGGGTTGTCGGAGTATTTTCTTCTATCACATAGTGTCCTTGCCACGAGGAGTAAGAGAAGTACTTTTATTAATGTACCTGAAAACATTGTAGCACGATTTCACCTTGAAATTTCAACGTTACTGCCTAAAAAAGTTACATGTAAAGCAGGTTGAATTTTTTTTGTCAGAGCCGATCTTTATCTCGATAAAAAGAGAAAGGCAGGGATTATGAAAATTATTTCAAGCAGCATAGCGCTCTCTTCACAATATGCGAGTCAGGTCACGAAAAATCAGAATGAATCCCTGCATCAGTGGGATAATAGGCAACGGCAGCCGGTACGAAAAATGATTGAACTTTTCCATGATTCTCAAAATGACAGGATTGCCAAAGCACAATTTTTCAAGGAAGAGACAGAGATACTGCCCGATGCCAAATTACGCGCCATCATCATGGCACTTGAAGCGTTAAGCGGTAAAAAAATCGATCTGAAGTCATTACGGCTGCATGGAGACATCCTGCACCGAACGCCGCTTCCTGAGAGTAGACCGGAAGCACGTGACGCTCAATTGCAGGGATGGGGTCTTGAGTATCTTCTTGAGAAGCAGACTGCTGTGATGCAGTCACTTGATGTCAGTGCCCAGGGCAGTGTCACTCTGGATGACGGGAGCCGATTTGATCTGGTGCTGGGATTCTCACTTTCGCAAAACATCGTGCAGCATGAACGCATAAGCATCAAGGCCGGTGACGCGTTGATCGATCCGCTCGCCATCAGTTTTGACGGCACTCTGATAACACTAAGTGATGTCCGTCACCGGTTCGATCTTGATCTTGACGGCAAAGAGGACGAGATAGCTTTTGTAGGCAGTAACAGCGGTTTCCTGGCACTCGATAGCAATAATGATGGCACCATCAATGACGGCAGCGAGCTTTTCGGGCCAAAGAGCGGAAACGGGTTTGAGGAGTTATCAAAGTATGATGAAGACGGCAACGGCTGGATCGATGAAGCCGACTCCGTGTTTGAAAAACTGCTGATCTGGACAAAAACGGATGAGGGCACGGCGCTGTATCACCTCAAAGAGAAAGGGGTGGGCGCCATCTATCTCGATGCCATCGATACGGCATTTGATTATTATCAAAACGGCGGCATTGAGGCGAAGCTCAGGGCCACTTCTCTTTTTCTGAGTGACAACGGTGGTGGCGGCACGATTGGGGAAATAGACCTTAAAATCTGACAGCGTCCGATTCCCATGCCCCGCAAAGGATATAATATGCCTTTGAATTATGAAGGGGACTGATGCATACGGAACTGTTATCATTTATTCTGGTCATGATATTTGCTGCCGGAGTCATCATCTATCTCATGATTGTTCAGGCATTTTTCCGCCGCCTTGACGAAGCCCATAGCGATGTCTGGGAATTTCTGGGAAAACCGAAGTTCGGATTTCAGCTCGGAGACCCGCGCTATCGTAACGCCATGAACTACATTCGCAAACGCGGTTTTTCGAATTTGAACGATGATATCTTGCAGGCGAAGTACCGGCAGCTGAAGTGGCTGGAGTACGGCGCATTGATAGTTGTAGGGTTGTTACTGATTTTGGCATTTTGATAGAATACATGTAAAAAGGAGCAAATATGGCAGTTGGTTCCATGTCATGAAAATTTCCATAAGGGATCTCCGATAAATCAAAACATTCTCACTCGGGCAACGGCGATATTGGATGATCTGCTAGGCAAAAGATTTTATGCGCTTGACTTTAATCAGACACATTACAATGCGTTACGGCAAAAACTTTCCGAGGAATTTCCCGATCTTGATGCCGACGAGCATAAAGGTGCGATGAAGCAGGGGATCGCAAACTTTTTCGCGCACCATCATCAGTCGGTTATTTTGACAATTCTCGAAGATGGCATCAAATTGCATAAGGATTTTCTTTACCCTGAAAGGGGAGAGTCCTTCGATCGATTGCTGCACCGTAATGCGCTGCTTCTTCATGAAACGAAAGAGACACTGGAGTCATTCAGGGTTCTGCCGTACTTGTACACGCTTCCCGAATCCTTTAGAAGCAAACTGTATGAGCTCTATCCCGATGATGAGAATAAAGACGAACTTTTTCGCGAAAGCACACGGAGCCTTGTGCACGGGATGTATGATCTCCATGAACGCAGTATTGTCCTGTTTTTGAATAAAAAAATCTACCTGCGTGAATTTGTCCCGCCAAAACCACTTCCCTCAGGTGCGGACAGACGATTTTCCGGTCAATCGGAGGCGGAGATGAAAGCGCTGTATGATCAAACCTTTCCTGAGGGCGCATGGCAATATATTGAGCCGATGATTGAGGGGGTTCTTCGCGAAGATCTGAATTTCGCACATATTTCCAATAAATATTTTACGGCTAATTTTGTAAAAGTGTTCAGTGTCATGGTAGATGTCATCTTGTCCGAACATCTTGACAAAGCGGCAGAGGAAAAAGCTGAAGGGCTCTGCGGATATGTCCTGCGAATCCATTTTCCTCAGATCATGTTCCATACGGCACAAAATCTGTTGCAGCATCTTCAGGAGCGCCATTCCAATGCCGAAAAGTTCATCAAGTATTTTGCCGATGAAAGCATCATAGATGCTTCGGGCAAAAAAGTAAAAAAATATGCGATAGAAGATAAATATGGCAGTACCTGGAACTTCAGCAGCCTGCTCTCGGTCATGATGCAGTACAAACAGTTTCTGAACCGTCAAATTTCCCAGCAGCTGGTGATTAACAATGCCAAAGACGTTGTGGCCGATACGCAGAAACTGTATGAGGCGGAACGCGAGCATTTGTCGGCGCGTAGGGAGACACTCGATGCGCTCGATCAGGAAGTAAGAGAACTCGGCTATGAAGCCGAGGCCCTGCAACTTAAAGTAAAATCGGACAGACAGAATCAGGAAGCATCGCTAAATCTTACAAAACTGCTGAAATCCATAGATGAAAAACTGGATGCAAAAAAGGCACGAAGTTCGGAAATTAAACTGATTGAGAATAAATGCGAGAATCTTGGAAAAGAGTTGTCCCGCCATGAGAAAAAATTGAATAATGAAATCAGAGCATTGCAGCTTGTCATCGAACAGGGGAAGGAGATTCAGGATAAGTATGAACTGATCAGCAATGCATTGGCGGCAACGCTGGCAAAACGGTAGCCAAAACTTTTAGGGGCGTTCCGACCGGCGGGTACACTCTTTTTGTGTCCGAAGGCCGATAGCGGGTCGATTTTTTAAATCAGGTGACTCTCGAGCATCTGGCGCTTGAGTTCGTCGGTGTTGATGGCGCGGTCGTGCAGGGAACGCAGCGGCATGTCGCGGTTGTAGAAGATCTGCGAAGGAATCATATAGTGCGGCAGATGCTTTTTGAGTTCGAAAATAATCTCGTTTTTCGAGAGTTCATGGTCTGCGTTATAGACCAGAATGATCTCCTCTTCGATCTCGCTGTTGGGAATCGAGAAAACGGCACATGCAGTGATGGCCGGAACGGCGTTGTTAAGCACACTCTCAATCTCGAACGGGCTTACGCGGTAGCCTTGCGTTTTGATCATGTCGTCCTTGCGTGAGACGAAGTAGAGGTAGCCCTCTTCGTCTTTGTACACATAGTCGCCGCTGGCGACGACAATCTCGTCATTGAGACCATTTTCCAGCGGGATGACTTTTTCAAGAATTTTAATGCTTTTAAACCGTTTTGCGGTCTCCTCGGGGGCGTTCCAGTACCCTTTGTAAATACCGGCACCGCGGTGGATCAGTTCGCCGATCTCACGCGGCGCGCACGCTTCTCCCGCTTCGTTGATGATGTAGAGCTCCACGTCGGGAATCGCTTTGCCGATGGATGCAGGGCGGATCTGAATCTGCATCGGGTCGAGGTAGGCGGAGCGAAACGCTTCGGTCAGGCCGTGCATGGCGTAGAACTTTGAAGCGGGACAATAGGTGCTGATGTTCTTGAGCATCACATTGGTGATGTTCCCGCCCGATGAGGTGATGGCGCGCAATGCTTTGAGATGGGCGCTGTTGGGAATCTTCTGGGTTTCGATGTCGAACATTTTCGTGATGTGGATCGGCATGAGTGCGAGAACCGTCACCTCGTCGTTGATAAGGTGGTCGAAAAAGTCACTCGCAAGTACGAAATGGTGCAGGGCGAGCGTGGCCTGTGCGTAGAGCGCGCAGAAAATCTGGTTGAGCCCGTAGTCGAGGTTGAAGCTGAGAATGCCCGATATGACGTCATCAGAGGTGATGTTCAGATAGTTGGTGACGATCCGCGCGCCGTCCATCAGGCTGCGGTGGTCGATAACAATACCGCGGGGGTTTCCCGACGAGCCGAAGCTGTAGGTAATGGCCGCATTGTCGAACCCGTGAATGTTACATGTAAAGCTGCCGTCGTAACATTTGAAGATCTCCTCAAACGCCACCGCGCTCTTCTCGTGCGGCGTGTAGGTGATGATGCTTCCCCCGAATCCGGTCTGCAGCACCGTCTCGACATGCGCGGCATCGGTGATGATGGCCGCCATCTGGCAGTCGTTCATAATGTGGCGTACCTGCTCGTTTTTGAGCAGCCGCGTGATGGGGACAAAAACATGTTCGCTCGAGAGCAGGGCCAAAATGGCGATGACCTGATGCATGCTCTTGTCGGAGTAGATTCCGATGCGGCTTCCCTTGAGGAGCTTGAGCGTACTCAGGTAGTGGGCTACTTTATTGACCTGTTCCAGCAGCGCAGCGTAGCTGAGTTCCTTCGCAGCGCAGCGCAGCGCCGTTTTTTCAGGCACGTTCACGCTCGCGCGTTCGATCAGGTGGCGAATGGCGTTAACCGACATGGGAATCCTCCTTCATGCTCATAGTCCAGATCATATAGTCGCTATCCATGATGATAGTCGGAATCTGGTGAAAGTGCAAGAGTTTTTTGTAAAAGAAGCTGATGATCTGTTCGCACTCTTCCATGTTGAGCACCTTGGTAATGCCCCCGGTCAGTACGATGGAGTTGAGCTTTTCCAAATAGAGGTTGACGTAGCGGTTGTGGTGCAGCGAGACTTTGTAAAGCACCAGAAAAATGGAGAGCTGCATCAGAATGCGCGTTGCCTTCTCACTCTTTTCATCCAGAATGTTCTCGGTGACACCCAGGTAGGCGAGCAGTTCATAGACATATTCGTTGTGGCGCGCCGTAAAGACAAGGTTTTCGCGTGATTTGTAAACACCGAGTTTTTTAAAGACCAGCCGGTCGTAGGGGTTTTCGCTCACCAGATTGTCCATGATCAGATCGCGGCTGTAGTGAATGTCGGTCGTGGCGCCGCCGATGTCAACGAGTATGAAGGGGTCCACGACCGCGAAGTGCTCGGGAATGGCGCGCATCGCCTGATTGACGATGTAGGGCGTGGGGTAGATCTGGTTGGCGGTGAGGGCGTAGAGGCTCTTGATGTCCTCTTTGCCCATGATGTCCTCCTGATAGAGATGCGTCAGGAAGTTTTTAAGTGCTTCGTCACGCAGCTGGAGTTTGTCGCTGATGATGTTTTCCATCACCCGCACGTTGTCGAGATTTGACGTGATGAATGCCGCAGCGGCCTGGCTGCCCGCGTAGACAATATTGTGATAGCGCACTTTTTTAAGGTATTCGACAAGCCGCATGTCATAACTGTTGGCCGAATCGTCGATGCCTCCGACAATGATGACGACGTCAATCATGCCCATCGGCGGCGTGTGCTGATCTATTTTGGAATAGAGCACCGTGTCAATAATGTTGATGCCCGAGTTGTAGGCGATGTTGGTGGCGTATTTAAGGCTGAAGGTGTGAGTCCGCCCGATAATGAGGGTACTTAGGCCTCCGTTGGCGGAGCTGCAAATCTGCACCTCTTCGGGCGTGTAACGCTCGATGATATCGCCGCATTTGCTGCGCAGGTCATCGAAGATGTTGCGGTCGAAATTTCTAAAATGCTGCTGGATGGTTCCCGCTTCGGAAACCTTGAAGTAGGTACTGCCGATGTCGATAAAGAGTTTTTTCATAGCATCACTCCGATGTCGTGGATGATTTTATCGACCACCGAATGGCCTTCGGGAATACGGATTTTATCGCGGTCAAAGGCGAAACTGCGCTCGGAAAGCGGCAGCTTGCCCTTGTTGTAGATGCGGATGTTGCCGTCATCGTCGCGCACCGTGATGACCTCGTTGGCATTGATGATATGCGGCGAGAAGGGAATCTCGATGTATCCGGCCTTGATGGCGTTGAAGACCTTGCGCCAGAGCGTGTCGGCAGGGTCGTTGAAAACCGCTTCGAGAATTTCGTTCACCTGCAGGGTGAGGTTCTCCTCTTCGGCTTCATCGGTGATTTTCGGGACGCCGCGGAGCATGCCCAGCGTGTACTGCACGCAGTCGACCGCCTGCGCGTTGGCCTCTTTAGTGGGGATGCCGAAGGCCTCGTCGCGGGTCTTGGTGATGATTTTGTCAGCTTCGACCATGGAGGCGATGATCGTGGCAGTCGTAATGAGCGCGTCGGAGCGGTTTTTGTTGCGCGGGAATGCGCCCATCCACTGATGGTAAACAAGGTGAATCTCCGCATCGCCGTAGCCGAAACGTTCGGCATAGTGGCGGGCGAGCTTTTTAAGCACGTTGGCGGTGACGATGTCCTGCATTACCGATCCGGTCTGCGAAAAGCTCACCGAGAAGGACTTGACCCCCTCTTCGAGCGAGAGCAGCATTTCAATGAGCTGGATGACGATGACGATGGCAGGCGGCTGCAGGGTTGCCGAGAGCGGCCCGAACGATTCGCGGTTGATCGGCTCGTTAAGGGTTGAGTAGAGCGCACAGACCCGTTCGACGTATTTCCAGTACAAAAACGCCTTGTCGAGCGGAAAGTTTTTCGAATACGGCAGCAGGTAGGTAAGCGGCCCGCCCTCGATCTCGAAAATGCCCGACGCCAGCGCCATCTCGATGAGCAGACGTGCATCCGGCGTGCCGTGGCGCAGGCTCACGGGCGTGTCGTAGTGCACCATCATCTTGCGTGTCGTACGGTAGCCCTGATTGACGAGCGGATAGCCGTTGAGCATGTTGACGTCATTCTCCTCGGAGAGCGCGAGCATCTTTTTGGCCATCGCATAGTCATTAAGACGGGTATTGGAGTCGATGGTCAGGGGCAAAACATCGACATTGGCCGCCTTAAACTCTTTGTAAAGGGCAAACACTTTGTCATAGGTGGGAAACCCGCCGCGCGGCTGGACAAGCGTTTTTCCCCTGTTGTTTTTGAAAGCATGGGAGATGAAAAGGTTTTTGCTCGCCCCTTTGATGAACGATTCGACCTCGTCAAAATCGAAGTGATCGACGTATTCGTTGGAGACGATGATTTCGCGGTCGCGCTGGAGCAGGCTCATGCGTGTTCCTTCAGGTAGGTTTCGAGCTGGTCGAGCCCTTCGCCCAGATCACTCTGGTGAAATACCAGATCAAAACCGTAACGTTTGAATTTCGGGATGAGTACTTCAGGTGTATCTTCACCGACGCTGAGGTTGCCCCCGATCATGAAGACAACGCCTTCAAGGTCGTACTGGCTTTTGAGAATGGAGAGGTCGCGGCACCACCCCTCCGCTTCGCCGTTGAGCGAGGAGATGAGCAGGACTTTGGCGTCCGTTTCGATGACGGCGTCGATAAACTCTTCCAGATAGGTGTTGACGCCAAGATTGAACACCTCAAACCCCCGCTCCTGAAGCGAGATGTCGATCAGCCGGTTGGCGACGACGTGAATGTCGTTGCCCACGACTCCCGTAACTACTTTCATAATGAACCGATCCCGTGAATTGAATCCGAAATTTTAGCGCGTTACATGTAAAATGTCGCCAAAGCAAGGAGTGTCAATGAGTTTTTATACGGCAGATTTGTGTGACAGTTACGGCGATGAGGCGCAGATTGCGCAGAGTATTTTCAAAAATTATGGCGGCGCGACCCATTGCAGCGGCCCCATCCGCACCATCAAACTTGACGAGCACAACGGCGATCTGGTGGCAATGCTGCAAGAAGACGGGCAGGGGCATGTGGCCGTCGTGGACGTTAACGGTGACTACTGTGCGGTGGTGGGAGAAAACCTCATCAAGTTTGCCGCGAAAAACAACTGGGCGGGCATTGTCGTCAACGGCTACGTGCGCGACATCCATGTGACCAAAACCGTACCTGTGGCCCTGTACGCGCTGGGAACCTGTCCTTACAAAAGTCCAAAAAAATCAACCGCAAAGCGCGGGGTCGAAGTGGTCTTCGGCGGTATCGCGTTTCGCGAAGGGGAGTTTCTGTACGGGGATGAAGATGGCATTGTCGTCTTTAAAGAGGCAAAACCAGTCAATTAGCGTTAGCCCTGACCGTACGGTTCCTTCCCATCCGTTTGGCTTCATACAGGGCAGCGTCCACCTCCTGTAACAGTTGTTGAAGTGTCAGACCGGGCGCGCTTCCTATAACACCGAAGCTGGCACTGATATGGTCGGTTCTTTCAATAACGAATTGCTCGATTGCGAGGCGTATCTTTTCAGCTATATGATGCGCGCCTTCAGTATTGGTATTGTGGCAAAGTATCATAAACTCCTCTCCGCCCCAGCGTGCGACCGTGTCTGTCGCACGTGTGGAATCCAGCAAAATCTCCGCAACATGGCGTAATACCGTATCACCCACCGGATGTCCGTAGCGGTCGTTGATGGTTTTAAAATGGTCAATGTCGAGCATCACCAGTGCAAAAGGTTTGCCTTCATTGCGATACATGTAATATGCCATTTCAAGTTCCGCATCGAGTTTGTAGCGGTTGTAGAGATGGGTTAGAGAATCGGTGATTGAACGTTTTGAATAGTCCAGATAGAGCTTGTGTACCTGTCGAAATTCTCTGTCTTTTCGTTGAAGCATACTGATGTACGCATAAATAATCGGGAAAATTGCCAGCAAAAAGAGAAAAAATTCCAGCAGGGTCTCCAGGGTGTTTTGCCGTAAAAGGGCTTTGACATGGGAAATATCGATGTCGGCTCCGACGGCGTAGCGATGTCCATCGGGCGAACGCATGGGAAGAAAGAGCGACCGGTAGGTTCCCCAGCGGTCGCTGAAGATCGGTATGTAAAGCGGATGATAGGTTTCGTTACGTTCGCTGAAAGTTGCTCCGGCATTTTCAAAATACTCTTTGAGCATGACGGGGATATCGGAGTATTCCGTGTAATAACGGACTTCAGTGCCTTTTTCAAACTCTTCCCTGAGTGCGCTTGAACTGCTCAGCCGGTAGGTGCCGTTTTGATCCTCTATCACCGTGTAGAGAAACTTTGTTCCCAGACGGTTGTTGAGACCTGAAAGATTTTCAATATTGCGACGGTCTTCTTTCGTATCAATGCTCCGGGCACCGACAGCCCGGTCGTGAAAATCGTTTTCGAGTACGAAAGGCACGGCGGCAGCGGCGGCGTAAAGCGCTTCGTCTATCTGTGCAATGAGCCGGTGCTCTTCACGCAGATAGCTCCAGATACTGTAGGCGGCCAGTACTGACAGCGCAAAAGCGACTGCCACGGTTATTTTTATTTTTTCGCGTTGCATAGTGACGTATTGTAGCTTATCTTCGGGAAGTAATATGCGTTACATGTAAGGATTCAACGACACCATTTGAACGCAAGCTCCAAAATGATGAATCATCTCAGGTAGATTACTCCCCTTTAAGTGCCCGTTCAATATCGCGCTTCATATCCTTCTCTTTCAGATCGGCCCGTTTGTCGTGGAGTTTTTTACCCCGTGCGATGGCGATCTGGATCTTGGCGATGTTCTTGCGGTTGAAGTAGATTTGCAGCGGGACAATGGTGTGTCCCTCTTTTTCTACCGCTTCTTGCAGTTTGCCAATCTCTTTGCGGTGCAGCAGCAGTTTGCGGCTGCCGCGCTCTTCGTGGCGGTAGTAGGCGTGTGTCGTCTCAAGCAGGCCGATATGGGCGTTAAAGAGAATGGCCTCGCCCTTGACGATTTTGACAAAGCTCTCCTTGAGGTTCACACGCGTGGCGCGAAGCGCTTTGATTTCGCTTCCTTTAAGTACCATGCCCGCTTCGAACTTTTCGATAATTTCATAATCGTGGTAGGCTTTTTTATTTCTGGCGATAGGTTCACCCATCAGGACTCCTTGGGTCTGAAAAACGAACTGCCGCTACCCGAAAAGAACCAGCCGTCTCTTACATGTAAGGCTAATCCCGGGTACGCATGCAGCGCCGGGGCAAAAAGATCATTGGCACTTTTGGCATCCATGCTGTTCAAAATATCACGCGAGGGTGTCGCGGCAAGTGCTTTACATGTAAGCGCGTCAATGGGTGCAAAGAAATGCTCGCGGTAGGTCCGGTACACCTTCGGAGTCGAGATCTCAAGCTTTGGCGTTACAATCTTCAGCTCCAGCAGATCTTCTTCAAACGCTTCAACCACCTCTCCGATACCCGAGACATTGGCGGAGTCATAGCCGTAAACAAAAAATGGAACGTCCGCGCCAACTTTTGCCCCGATGGCGGCAAGGGTGTCGGTGTCAAGTCCCAGCGCCGCGGCGTCATTGCACATATGCAAAAATGCAGCGGCGTCCGAACTGCCGCCGCCGAGCCCCGCGAAAGCGGGAATGCGTTTGGTGACCCGTATTCCGAATTTTTCCATCAGGGTTTCGAGTGCCGGGGCGTTGTCCGTGGCATCTTGCAGTGCACGGTAGGCTTTGTAGATGGTGTTATGCGCCGTTTTACATGTAAAGTCACCCTCAAGCACAAAGGCGGGCGTATCTTTGGCAAAAAATTCCAGCGTATCGTAAAGCTCGGGAACACGCATGAAACGGGAAAGAATCTCATGGTAGTTGCCGCGTGTACCGGTTATTTTAAGAAAAATATTGACTTTGGCATATGCCCTGTATTCGTGCATGCGCGTCCTATTTCTTCAGGCTGTCGGTCAGGCGGCTCAGAATCGAAGCATCAATATGAAACGACGCTTCCTTATTGGTTTGCGTCACGGCCTGTGTCAGTTCCGAGCGGAGGATGCTGACTTCGGAAGGTGCGTCAATGCCCAGTTTGACAACCCCTTTTTCGATGGAGACGACTTTGACGACGATGTTGTCGTTGATGACGATGGACTCGTCGGCTTTTCGTGAAAGTATTAGCATGCGTTCACCTTGTTGAGTAGATAGCTGACAATTCCCTCCTGAATCTCGATAATGGTGATGGTAGCACCCGCATCGATCCAGTAACGTCCGTCGCTTTGGGTCTCGAATTCGTCAAGAGCGAGTTTCTGACCCAGTTCCAGTTTTTTCATGTCGCCCAGAAAACGGTTTTGCGGCAGGTTCAATACCTGCTTGATATTCAGGGCCTTTTCATCATTATAGCGGAAGATCCCCTCGCTCAGACGTTCCAGCGCACTTAAAATTCCCCCGTTCACTCCCAGTCGCTGTGCGACGATGGCACCGAGCGAGCGGACGTACGTACCTTCGGAAACGGAGACTTCAAAGGTGACAAACGGGTGGCAATAATGCAGCAGCGTGGCTTCGTAAATCTCGGAGGTAATGGGTTCGAGCGTAACTTCCTTGCCTTTTCGCGCCAGATCGTAGGCGCGCTGCCCGTCGATCTTTTTGGCGCAGAAATGCGGCGGCTCGTAGGTCAGCGTGCCCTCAAGGCTTTTGATAGCATCTTCGACGTGCTTTACATGTAACGGTTCGAGCGTGTCGATCTGATGCACCGCTTCGATGTCAAGGGTGAGCGAGTGCGCGCCCAGCCAGAGCGTGGCGCGGTAGCGTTTTGGGGTTTTGTCCAGAAAACGGAAAAGCCGCGTATGCCCGCCTGTGGCAACAATGAGCACCCCTTTGGCAAAAGGGTCAAGCGTACCGGAGTAGCCCGCTTTTTTGGTTTTGTAGCGGCGTTTGATACGTCCGAGGAACTGGTTGGAACTCATTCCGGTAGGCTTGTAGGCGACAAAGAGCCGATCGCTCATTCAACATCCTTGTTGGTGTAAAGAAAAACTGGAAAAAAAGTATAACCTACATCATGTTATGATTCGGTTTTTCAAAGGCTGCACATCGTGAAAATCGCATTTATCGGAGACATTATCGGCCGTCCCGGACGCATGATGATCAAAACCCACCTCAAACGCCTGCGTGAGCACCATGGTATTGATTTCGTCATTGCCAACTATGAAAACGCCTCGCACGGTTTCGGGCTGACGGAAAAGAGTGCCAAAGAGCTCTTTGCCAGCGGAATCGATGTGATGACGGGCGGCAACCATACGTGGGATAAAAAAGATATCATCCCTCTTTTTGACACCTACGAAGTGCTGCGCCCCCACAACTATCCTCAGGGTGTGCCCGGAACCGGGCTGAAACTTTATGAAGTTGGCGGCGAGAGCCTTGCAGTGCTGAACCTCATGGGCCACTTCTCCATGCCGATGGTGGACAACCCCTTTCACTGTGCCACACGCGAGATCGAGGCGTTACATGTAAAGGGTGTCAAAAATATCTTCATTGACATGCACGCGGAAGCAACCAGCGAAAAGCGGGCCCTTTTGATGATGTTCCGCTCAAAAGTCAGTGCCATTATCGGCACGCATACCCATGTGGGAACCGACGACTTCCAGATCGATTCGGGTACGGCGTATTTAAGCGACATTGGCCTCACCGGCTGCCGTGACAATGTCATAGGTATGGATGCAAAAACCCCGGTAGCACGTTTTATGACGGGTGTACCGGGCCGCTATGAAGTCCCCGATAAATGCAAAAGCATTTTGCAGATGGCGGTGATGAGCCTTGAAAACGGAGTGTGTACCAACGCATTCAAAATCAAAACGTTCGATGACGGCCGCGAAATGATTACCGAAGCGTGGAGCGACTCAGCTATTTCGTGACCGGTGAAAGCGTTTTATACGCATTTTATGATGATCAATACCGGATACTTTCATTACCGTTATGCTCATACCAGCTCGCTATCCAGCCGGGAAGGGCTTCAGGCGGCATCGGTTTGGCTATGGCGTAACCCTGCGCTAGTTCACATCCCAGCTCCAGCAGCCGCTTTGCGTGTTCGACATCTTCTACCCCTTCGGCCACAACCATTCGCTCAAAAGCGGCGGCAAGGCCCATAATACCTTCGATAATGGCGATATTGCCCGGGTCGTCAAACATTTCGGAAACAAAGCTGCGGTCAATTTTCAGGATGTGCGCCTTAAGCTGTTTGAGGTACTTCAGACTGGAATACCCCGTTCCAAAATCATCCAGAGAAAAGAGCACACCGATTTCCTGACATGTTTCGATAACGCGGGAGATGCGTTCAATTTTTTCAATGGCGCTGGTTTCGAGTATTTCAAGTTCCAGGCTTGACGTCGGGACGTGATAGTGCTCCAGCAGCGTGACGAGATGCGTTTTAAAATCTTCCTGCGCAAGTTGCATGGCATCCACATTGACACTGATGACCAGCGACAGACCGCCGGCCTGCCACTTTGCAATTTGAGCGATAGCCGATTCAAGTACCCATTTTCCCAGATGGACGATAAGAAAATGCTCATGAATAATCGGCAGAAAATGGGCAGGCGGCAGCAGGCCATTTTCCGGATGATTCCATCGAATCAGGGCTTCTGCGCCAATAACCGCTCCGGTTTTAAGGTTGACACGGGGCTGGTAGTGAAGAACGAACTCCTGATTTTCAAGAGCCTGTGTCAGGCGCTGAATGACACGGTGCCGGGTACGGACGGCATACTCATGCTCCGGATCGAAAAAGCAATAACGGTTCTTTCCGGACTGCTTGGCATTGTACATGGACTGGTCGCTCTGGCGAATCAGCTGTTCGGCGTCGACGGTCTCTTTCTGGGGGTAAAACGTTACTCCGAGACTTGCGGAAACAGTAATGGCATAATCATGAATCCGAACCATGGCGGAAACGTTTGCCAGTATCCGCTGCAGGATTATTTCAACATCAAAGGTATCGTCAAGATGCCGAAGGATAATAATAAATTCATCACCTCCGAGACGGGCGAGGGTATCTTCATCGCGCAGGGCCTCCTGAAGTCTTCTTGAAATTGCTATTAAGAGGTCGTCTCCGACAGCGTGTCCGTGAGTGTCATTAACCTCTTTGAATCCGTCCATATCCAGGTAAACAACCGCAATGCGATCATTATGACGCTGCGCATGTGCCATTGCCTGCCGGAGACGATCGATGAGTAAAAAACGGTTGGGAACACCGGTCAGTGTGTCATAATGGGCGATTTTTTCCAGCTCTTGCTCGTAACGTTTTGATTTGGTGATATCCGCGATCAGTCCGACGTAATGGTTGGGGCTCCCCTGCGTATCCGAAATGGCTGAGATTGTCAGATGTTCTGCAAACTCATTACCGTTTTTTCGGCGGTTCCATAATTCTCCGGACCATAGGCCGTCTTTCTGGAGCCTTGCCCACATTGACTCATAGAATTGTGCGTTCTGGCGACCGGATTGCAACAGCCGCGGATTTTCCCCGATGATATCCTCGCGCCTGTAACCGCTGATACGGCAGAAAGCATCGTTGACATCGACGATACGGGCATCGGAATCGGTGATGATGATGCCTTCTTGTGCATGGGTGAAAACGCTTGCCGAAAGGCGCAGTTTTTCCTCTGCCGCTTTGCGCTCTTGAATGTTACGTACGATAGACATGCGATAGATGTGCCCGTTAAAATTGAGGATGGAACGGGTGATTTCAACGGGAATCCGCACTCCGGATTTGGTGATATGGACACTTTCGAAAGGCGGATAGGTACCGCCGTGCGCTTCTTTGTCAAGCGTTGCCAATGTTGTGAGATTTATGCTCGGGTCAATGTCAAGAACCCCCATCTTCAGCAACTCGTCACGGCTGTAACCCAACATTCTGCAGGCAGCTTTATTGACATAATGAAATCGTAAATCCGGGTCAATCAGATACATGGCATCATGTGTTGTATCAAGTGCGTTGAGCAGAAAATCGGGTGATATCAGTTGCTGGTCCATTTCATAAGTATATTTTATTTTTCCTAAAAAGGTTATGTATTGTTGGACTTAGTTCCCATTCCGACTCCCTTGAGGGCATGGTACACTACTGGTCTGAAATAGCGGAAGCAGTGTTAATTCGTGCTATTCTTATGCAAGAAAAATACAAGGAGTCGTCCATGTCTCTGTTACGTTTTTTTGAAGAGATCGGTATTGGTGATGTCGGTTTGGTCGGCGGCAAAAACGCCAATCTGGGTGAGATGGTGCGCCATCTGTCCCAAAGTGGCGTCACGGTTCCGTCGGGATTCGCCACAACGCGCGATGCCTATGCGCTGTTATTGCAGCAAAACAGGCTGGGTGAACGCATCGATGCACTCATGGAAAATCATGATGTGAGTGATGTGACGCAGTTGCAGGCGTGTGGCAAAAGCATTCGGGAGATGATCCTTGCCGAAACCCTGCCTGAGGCATTGGAGCGTGAACTTCTTGATGCATACCGCACCTTGTCGCAGCGTTATGGCAGCGATGGCGTTGATGTCGCGGTACGCTCTTCCGCTACGGCCGAAGATCTTCCCGATGCCAGTTTCGCCGGGCAGCAGGAGAGCTTTCTTAACGTTCGGGGCGAAGCGGCACTGCTCTTACATGTAAAGCAGTGTTTCGCTTCGCTCTTTACCGACAGGGCCATCAGTTACCGTTACAGCCGCGGGTATGACCACCGTAAAGTGGCGCTGTGCGTAGGGGTGCAGAAAATGGTGCACTCCGACCGCGCGAGCAGCGGCATCATGTTTACGCTCGATACCCAAAGCGGCAATGCCAATGTCATTACCATCAACTCCGTTTGGGGACTTGGCGAAAACATTGTCGGCGGGCGGATCAACCCCGACGAATTCCTCTGCTTCAAACCGGCGGTAGCGGCAAACCGGCGTGCGCTTGTCAAACGCAAATGCGGCTCGAAGGCGCTGAAAATGATTTACGATGTCGAGGCACGAACCCGCAACATTGAAACCACGCTTCAGGAGAGAACGCAGTTTTCAATCACGGATGATGAGGTAACGACACTGGCGCGTTATGCTCTGGCCATAGAGGAGCATTACGGCAAGCCTATGGATATCGAGTGGGCCAAAGATGCGGATGAGGGCGAACTTTATATCGTACAGGCCCGTCCCGAAACGGTGCACTCCCGACGCAGCGCGCAGCAGAGCATCGAGAAGTACACATTCAGGGGCAACGGGCAGCGTACGCCGCTGCTCAAAGGCAGCGCCATCGGTTCGAAGATCGGCACGGGTGTGGTGCGGGTTATCCGCTCGCTCTCGGAGGCGTCGCATTTTCATGCGGGCGAAGTGCTGGTCGCCGACATGACCGACCCCGACTGGGAACCGCTGATGAAGAAGGCCTCGGCCGTCGTGACCAACAAAGGCGGGCGTACCTGCCATGCGGCCATTGTCGCACGTGAAATCGGTGTGAGTGCCGTGGTGGGAACGGGCAACGCCACCGAAGTGCTGCAAGACGGCATGGAGGTCAGTGTGAGCTGCGCCGAAGGAGAAGAGGGAATCGTTTATGAAGGGGTTCTCGATTTCGATATTGAAACAATCGACCTGCAGACACTTGCACAGCCGCGCACCCGGCTGATGATGAACGTGGGCAACCCTGACAAGGCATTTGCCTTTGCGACCATTCCAAGCGGCGGTGTCGGGCTGGCGCGCATGGAGTTCATTATCAACAACGCCATCAAGGCGCACCCGATGGCACTTTTCAACATGAATGAAGGGCGCTCGGTCAAGGATGAAGCGGCTATCGGCACGCTTATTGCGGGATATGAAACCCCAAAAGATTTTTTTATTGAAAGGCTCTCTCAGGGCATTGCCATGATTGCTGCGGCCTTTTACCCCGAACCGGTGATTGTACGCACCAGCGATTTTAAATCGAACGAATACCGTCACATGCTCGGTGGCGAAGCGTTTGAACTCGAAGAGGAAAACCCCATGATCGGGTTTCGCGGTGCGAGCCGCTACTACTCTGACGCCTACCGCGACGCGTTTGTCTGGGAGTGCGAAGCCTTAAAACGCGTCCGCGACGAGATGGGCCTGAGCAATGTAAAAATCATGCTGCCGTTTGTGCGGACGCCGGGTGAAGGGCGCAAGGTCATCGCCATCATGAACGACAACGGCCTGGTGCAGGGGAAAAACGGCCTTGAGATCTACGCCATGTGCGAGATTCCCTCCAATGTCATTTTTGCCGAGGAGTTTTTGAAAGTGTTTGACGGCTACTCTATTGGCAGTAATGACCTCACACAGCTCACACTCGGCGTGGACCGTGACAGCGCTCTGGTCGCCCATGTGTTTGACGAGCGCAACGAAGCGGTGACGCGGCTGTTCAAAATGGCCATTGACGCCTGTAAAAAAGCGGACAAGTACATTGGAATTTGCGGGCAGGCCCCTTCGGATTACCCCGAGATTACGGAGTTTCTTGTCAAAAATGGCATCGACTCCATTTCGCTTAATCCCGATTCGCTGCTGAAGATGCGGCAGGTGGTTGTGGCGCTTGAAGCGCGTTTGGATGAAGAAGCGGACTAACGCTGCAACAGTTCCCGGCTTCTCCGATTGAAATTATATTCGAACGCCATAACAATATCATACGTCACGGCTAGTCTTGGGTTTACATGTAAGGGTTTATTGATCGTTGCTTATTTGCAATTTGTGACCCGACCCCTTGCTCCCTGACAAAACAGCCGCTTTCACTTTCTTTCAATACACAGGACAAAATGTCCTTTTATTACGTTTTTCACCTGATATCAGGACATTATGTCCGTATATCAAAATCAAAAGGACATAAAAACGGAGATAATTTCAAGGAAAAGAGCGTAAAATCTATGAAAATATGTCATTTTGTGAAATTTTGAGGGCAGATTTTTAATATCAGGACATTTTGGATGTCTGATTATCTGGTGGATTTCTGGTAAAAGGGCATATTGTGGGGATCAATAAATAGTTATCTCAATATATAAAGGTGCTTTCTTATGCATAATAATGGACGAGCTTATGAACAATTTGTAGCTTTGCTACATCAGGCGTTGCTTAATGCTGAAAATATAACTGACCAGAAAAATATAGAAATACAACTTAACAAAAAAATCATAGATGCGTGTGGAATTGAAAGAGAATTTGACCTTTATTGGGAATATGAGCTGATTGGTATTACTTATAAAACAGTTATTGAATGTAAAGACTATAATTCAAAAATTCCTCTTGAGAAAATTGATGCACTAATCGGAAAGACAAGGGACTTGCCTGATATAAGAGCTGTCTTTGCAACAAAAAAAGGTTATCAATCAGGTGCAAAACAAAAAGCCGAACACAACAAAATTGATCTTCTCATTGTTCGAGAACAAAATGATTCTGATTGGCAAGACATTGATGGTACACCCTATATCAAAGAAATAGTAATCAATACACATATATTACTACCCGCAACAATTACAAAGTTTGATCCTCTTATTGATGCAAATTGGATTAAAGAGAACACTGATCTAGATTTAAACTCTCCATTAAACCTATCTGCACTAAATAACGAAATATTCATTGAAGAAATACCTGCTGAGAAATATTCTCTTCAGGATTTAAGTTCTCGTTTGGCACCTATAAATGGTGATAAATATGGAAAATTTTCAAAACAAGAGTTGTTTGACGAGGCTTTTATAAGTGGGCCAAATTTTAGATACAAACTTAAAGGATACAACGTAGAATATATCTTATCTGAGCCACACATTGAGCAAATGGTTATTGATTTTTCAAAAGAACTCATAGGTGTAATTGAATACCTGCAAAAAGGAACTAAAAAATCGATTTTCAAAAAAGGCATCACTAAAGAAAGTCTTTTGGCAAACAAGTGATAACAAATCAGTGGAGCCAATAAATTACCCTGCGGGCAATTCATCGGCTCATTTTAAACGTTATCATGAAGATTGAAAGAGGCATAATGTCCCCTTTTTCTAAACGCATATGACAATAAGAAACCGGAAATAAAGTATGAAAATAGAAATTTGGTCAGATTTTGCTTGTCCATATTGTTATATAGGCAAGCGAAATCTAGAAGAAGCTTTAAAAGATTTTCCTATGTTGAAAGATCTACATATTGTATTCAAAAGTTTTGAATTAGATCCAACTGCCGGTACTGAAGTGACCATGAATACCAAAAATAGACTCATGAAAAAATATGATATGAGTGTAGCAGAAGCTCAGCATATGATAGATTCGATCACGGAGCATGCTGTACATGTGGGGTTAGAGATGCGTTATGAAACAGCCTCCTACACCAATACATTTGACGCGCATCGATTGTCCAAATACGCCCAGAGTACATCTAAAGAAAACGAGTTGACGGAGAGACTATTTCAAGCCTATTTTATGGATAATCAAAACCTAAGTGATAGTGATATTTTGTTACAAAGTGCTTGCGAAATAGGGCTGGATAGAAACGAGGTGGAAAAGATTCTAAAAAGTGATAGATTTGCTAAAGAGGTACGAATGGATGAAGAAGATGCAGAGCGATTTGGCATACATTCGGTACCTTTTTTTGTGATAAATCAAAAATATGCAATTTCTGAAGCCCAACCGCCGGAAGTATTCAAAAAAACTATTCAAAAAGCACTAGAAGAATCAATTTGAAAAAACACATAACAACACCTCGGATGATGAATAACATACCCTAACGGGTAGTTATCCATCAAGTTAAACGTTAGGCGATCATGTCAACCAGAACATGGAGAAAACAATGAAAAGAGAATTTCCCGAATTACTGAATTAGGAGGTCGGCTGATACCTATACCTCGTTTTCCTTTTCCTTCTTGATAATTCTAAAATAGGGGCCAGCTCACAACATCAATACCGACTTTAAGTTCTTTAGGAGTTATATATGCAGTCATGGCTTTGCCTTGAGTGTAAAATAACCATCTTACTCACGTCTATGTTCAGAGGCACAGTAATTGGCACCTTTTTGAACGCTCCTTCAAGTAGTAAGTGCAACACTTTGTTAAGCTGCTAAAGATGCGTGAGGTGGTTGTGGCGCTTGACGCGCGTTTGGATGAAGAAGCGGATTAGCGCTCGAACAGTTCCCGCCACGGCCCTTCAGGAAGATATCCCTTCGGCGCGATGAACGTCGCGCCATTTTTCAAAACGTCGCGCTGAAAACGGTAGACGAAAACGGATGCGCGGTAGTTCATGACACAGTGAACCAATACCCGTTTTTTGCCGTAAAGGCTCTTCATCACCTCCAAAAAGAGCTCCAGCTGTTCCGGTTCCGGTGCATTCCAGGTCACGGGAATGTGAAAGTAGGAGATATTCTGACGTGCCAGAACTCGGTCTTCGTATTTGAGCGTGGTGTGTGCCACCGCAAGATTGATAACCACTTCAAACCGCGAATCTCCGAGCGTTTCAAGTTGCGCATAGGTGGGTTTGCCCGCAGTGGAGAGTTGTGGCGTGATTTCGATGTAATTGATAATCTGTGAGGTCACGGCTGCGCTCCTGAGTCGTTATAAGTGAGAGATTCTCTGGGCATCAACCAGAAACTCCATACCCACCCGGCCGATATTTTCCAGTGTGATATGGCCTGCTTCATCAACGGCGGCATCGTCCACATACGCTTGGACAACTTCGAGAATCACAGGCTCGTAACGCGCTCCCAGATTGAGTGTTTTAACAAAACGGCAGAAGAGGGCGCATCGGGCGTTTTTAACCATCGGCGGAAAGCCCTCAATCAGCGGCTTGGTGGCAATGTTGAAATACTCCGCTTCGCTGACCGATTTTGGTAGCGCTTCGGCCGTGTCAATGAGGTCGTTGAGCAGGGGCTTATGGGCGAAACTGATGGTACAGACTTTATGCTTCAAAATATTGGACAGGGTGTCTTTGGGTTCGCCGTTCTCTTTGTGGGCGATGGAGACAATTACCAGCGGCGGTTCGGAACTGAGTGGAATGAAATAGCTGAACGGGGCTAGATTGTACACGCCCTCATCTTCCGTACCGATCCACGCCACGGGACGGGGAAAGATGGTATTGCTCATGATGGTGTATTTTTTAGTCTCATTCAATGTTGAAAAGTCATATAGCATCTCAAATCCTTTAAAAATTTTTGGAGTTAAAAAAAGAGCTCATAGCGCACCTGCGTTCTTACATGTAACTCGATTTCATTGTCGATCTGAAGTCCTTTGATGCGCGAGAGCGCATTGGTCACAATGGCTTTGTTGTATGGCAGGACGTCCTCGCGGTCCAGGTACTCATAGACATTCATCCAGCGTGCTTCGATAATTTCATGGGAATCCTGAATTTCAATGCGGGTAGTGCGTGGCGTGGCGAGAGCGATGACATAGAGGTTCGACTCGCCAAACTGCGCCGGGGTAAAATGTCCCAGACTCACCACCGACTCAAACACCACTTCCACGCCGGTCTCTTCAAAAACCTCGCGCACGACGGCTTGTGAAATGTGTTCGCCGTCGTCAATAAAGCCGCCGGGAAGTTTGTAGGTCTGGTGGATGCGGTCTTTAATAATTAGCAGATTGTCGCCCTCAAGCACGACGGCACCGACGCCGAGCGTATGGTTGACCGCCGTGGGAATCGTCGCGCCCTCAAGGAGCTGCCTGACCATCGTGACATCTGTAGCGTTGCAGTGGTGAAACACGAAACCGTGGCGTGCAAGGACGGGAACGAGTTCGGAACGATCCAGCGTCAAAGTGACCCAGAGCAGTTTTTTGTTCTGAAGCGTCGGCAGCAGTGCCAGAAGCGCCGTTTCAAACTCTGTGGCGGAGCAGGTTAGGGATTCATTGACTATGGTAACACCGTCGTAGCGGTCTTCTTTAAGATCAAATGCTTTATGCAATTTTTGCTCCTCTGTTCATGATGCTGTTTGCTTGCGTTCCCGCCGACGCAGCAGCCATTTTTCGGTTTCAATCAGAAAAAAGACGCTTGACGCGACTGCAATGATAATACACCATGTTGAAAAATTCAGCGGACGGGTCTCAAAAAGCAGTTGTAACGGCGGTGCGTAGGTGAGCAGCAGTTGAAAAAATATCAGTAGCAGTGTGGCTGCTACGGCATAGCGGTTTTCGGTAATGCCGATAAAGGACGATGCGGTAAAGCGACGGGTATTGAAGAGGTAGAAGATTTCAAAAAAAACAAGGGTGTTGAGTGCGACGGTACGCGCTTCTTCAAGCGTGCTGCCATGGTTTCGGAACCAGACAAAAAGTCCGAAGGTACCGAGCATGAGAATCACAGAAACCATAAAAGTACGCCATAACAGCAGCGGCGAGAGCAGGGGTTCGGCGCTGTCGCGCGGGGGCCGCTGCATGACCCGTCCTTCAGAAGGTTCAAAAGCAAGCGTCAGTGCAAGCGTGACGGCGGTAATCATGTTGACCCAGAGAATCTGCGCCGGGGTAATGGGCAGCATCCTTCCCATGGCGACTGCCGCGAGAATGGTAAGTGCCTCACCTCCATTGGTAGGGAGAATAAAAAGAATCGACTTTTTGAGATTGTCATATACGGTGCGTCCCTCTTCAACGGCGTTGACGATAGTGGCGAAGTTGTCATCAGCGAGCACCATTTCGGCAGCCTGTTTGGAGACTTCCGTTCCTTTCATGCCCATGGCAATGCCGACGTCGGCGCGTTTGAGAGCCGGAGCGTCGTTGACACCGTCCCCTGTCATACCGACAACATGCCCCTGTTGCTGCAATGCCGTCACGATACGCAGCTTTTGTGCGGGGTTCGTACGTGCAAAAACATCAACGGACGCTACGGCGCTTTTGAGCGCCGCATCGTCCATCTGCGCCATTTCGATGCCTTCGAGTGCCCGGCCTTCACGGGAAATACCCAGTGTATCGGCAATGGCCATGGCGGTTACCTTGTGGTCACCGGTGATCATTTTTACCCGGATACCGGCCGCTTGACACGCTGCGACTGCAGTTAGAACCTCGTCACGGGGCGGGTCGATCAGGCCGACGATACCCAGGAGGCTAAGCGCTTCATGTACGCTCTCAAAACGCAGCTGGGTGAATGAAGGTGCAACCTCCCGGCTGGCAAGGGCAAGCACCCGCTCACCCCGCGACGCCATCGCATGCATTTCCCGGTTCCAGAAAGCGGTGTCGAGCGGTACTGCGGCAGTGCCGTTTCTTTGGGTTGTACAGAGTTCAAGCAGTCGTTCAGGCGTCCCTTTGAGATAGATGACACCATGCCCTTCATGATCGTGATGCAACGTTGCCATCCAGCCGTGCTGGGAATCAAAAGGGATAACGTCCGTGCGTACAAAACACTCCGACTCCCGATGCGGATCATGTCCGCTTTTCATGCCCGCAACAATAAGCGCCCCTTCGGTCGGATCTCCGCTAAGTTGCCATATCCCTTCATGCAGATTGACGGAGGCATCATTGCACAGCATCCCGGCGCGCAGCAGCTCACTGAGTACTGCATCGGAATCAGGATCGATGTTGCCCGAAGTGTCGCTGAAACTGCCGTGAGGGTCGTAACCGCTGCCGCTGAGCGTGACATGTCGTGTCGCTGTAACAATGGAGCGCAGCGTCATTTCATTTTTGGTCAGGGTTCCGGTTTTATCCGAACAGATGACGCTGAGCGAGCCCAGTGTTTCGACTGCGGGCAGTTTCCGGATAATGGCCCGACGCGCAGCCATGTGTCGAACTCCGATGGCCAGGGTAATTGTCATGACGGCAGGCAGCCCTTCGGGAATTGCGGCTACCGCAAGGCCGACGGCGGCAAGGAACATCTCCATGGGCGTGTTGCCGTGCAGAATGACTCCGGTCGCAAATGTCAGTACTGCCAACAGTAAAATGGCCACTGTCAGCCATTTTGAAAAAGCGGCTATCTGTCGCAGCAGTGGTGTTGTGAGCGTTTCAACACGGCGCAGCATACTGCCGATTTTACCGATTTCACTTGCATCGGCGATTGCCACAACGACTCCTGTAGCGCTTCCGTAAGTTACCAGTGTTCCTGAAAAAGCCATATTGGTACGATCGGCTACGGGGGTGGTTTCAGGAAGCATTCCGACAGCTTTGGAAGCGGCAAGCGACTCCCCTGTAAGCAACGATTCATCAACGCGCAGCTCTTTGAGAGAGAGCAGCCTGAGATCGGCGGGAACCCGGTCTCCGGCCTGCAACATGACCAGATCGCCGGTGACCAGCGATTCGGCATCGCGCGTTATCCACGCTTTGTCGCGTTGTACCATCGCATGCGGGGAGAGCATCTTTGAGATGGCGTTGAGGGCCGCTTCGGCTTTACCTTCCTGAATCACGCCGATAAGGGCATTGACAACCACGACGCCAAAAATGACTCCGGCATCGATTCCGTGCCCCATCAGAGCCGTGAGAGTACCTGCAGCGAGAAGCACGTAGATAAGCAGATTGTGAAACTGCAGGGCAAAACGCAGAGCAAGGCTTTTTGGCCGGGGCGGAGCAATGCGGTTGGGACCGTCACGTTCAAGGCGCACAACAGCTTCCGCCTTGCTGAGTCCCTGCGGTGTGGTATGCAGTGCTTCAAAGAGTTCCTGTTCTGAAACAGTGTGCCAGAAACGGGGAGTCATCTTGAATACCTAGAGAACTCTGGCGCGGAATTCGGAGAGATCGGGCGGCGTATCGTGTTTGGCACTGTAAGCATCCAGTCTGCCTTCGCGTTCGCCGTCCACGCACCATTCCCGCAGGGTTTCACGCGTTTCGACATAATCATAACGCGGTACGCTCATGCCGCAGCTGTGTTCCACGCAGTAGATAGTAAGCCGGATAAAACGGCGCATTCCCGTGAAGTCCGTATTTCTGAAATAACTTCGTGCCACCGGGTCGTTTTTGTCTACCAGTTCTCCTTTGCAAAAGAGGCGCAGGTTTAGCGGTGCACCCTCAAAAGCGCAGAACAGCAGCGTGACTTCGCCGTCGTTTTCTATGTCGCGCGCGGTGCGGTTGCCGCTGCCCGCGTAATCGAGAAAGAGGGCTTCATTGGCGTTGACGACGCGAAAGACGTCATAACCCCGTGGACTCAGATTGACTTCACCGCCCTTACTCGCACTGGCGATGAAAAAAAGATGCTGCGCGGCAATGAAGGCCCGGTCGGCTTCACTGAGTTTTTCAAAGCGTTTTCCCATGATGACTCCTTCGGCTTTGTAGTGACAGGCATTATACCAAGTGGATGGTTCGGCGCTTTACATGTAAAAGGGAAATGAAGAAAAGTGTTTGTTGTGTTGACATGCGGTAATAATTGCAATATACTTGCGAAATCAAATAAATTGCAAGGAGGTATTTGTGAGCGAAACACTCAAACTTCTTTTTGAGGTCTCAGCGCTTTATACCAGAATGTCCCGGGAAGTGGAAAAAAAGTTTAGCATCCACGGCGTCAGTTTTGCCGAATTTCTGGTGATGCACCATCTGGCGCAGCATGCGTCTAAAACAATGCGGCGTATCGATCTGGCGGAGGCGGTGGGCATGAGCGCATCGGGCATTACCCGAATGCTTGCCCCGCTTGAAAAACTGGGTATCGTAGAAAAAGAGCTCAGCCCCAGAGATGCGCGTGTGAGTTTTGTCAGACTCTCAGGTGCCGGAGAGGCACTCTATAACGATGTGCTTCAAAGTGCTGCCGAAGTGGCAGATACGGTGTTTGGCGCGCTGGGTGACAAACGCGCGCAGAGCTTGCTGAAAACCGTTGCCGTAATAAAAGGATAACGCATGCCACGTTTGAACAGTGATGCGGTGCACCCGATGGTGATGCCCGACGGTACGGTAATCGAGCAGGTGGTGCACCTCAAATCGGTGCTCGATCATCCCAGAATCAGTGTCGGGGAATTTAGCTATTATCACAACTTCGACAAACTCGATGATTACGTGATGGCACTCGCACCCTACCTGTTTCCTTTGAGTCTGGATTCGCTGATCATCGGGAAATTTGTGCAAATTGCACATGGCGTACAGTTTATTACCAGCTCTTCCAACCATGACATGCGCGGGTTTTCGACCTATCCGTTCATGAATTTCATGATGAATGAGACAACGACGTCACAGGATATCGTCGCCATGTTCGAAGCGTCCGGAAACCGCGGCGATATCGTAGTGGGAAATGACGTCTGGATCGGGACGAATGCCACCATCATGCCCGGTGTCACCATCGGCAACGGTGCCGTTATCGGTGCAAAGTCGGTGGTGACCAAAGCGGTGCCTCCGTACACGATTGTCGCCGGAAACCCCGCGCGCATCATCCGCAAGCGTTTTGACGATGCGACAATCGCGGCGTTGGAGCGTATCTGCTGGTGGGACTGGGAATCTGAAAAGATCGAAGCCAACTGGCAGACGATAGCAGGCGGCGACCTTGATGCGCTCTCAATGCTTTAAAAGGAGTGGCAATGCGTATTGAAACAAGCCGTGATCTTTATGAGTCTCTGAGCGCACTGAACCTTCTTTCCGATACACCCGAACTGTGGTGGCCCGCCTATGGCACCTTCGAAGTCGTTGTCGGTGCGGTCTTAACGCAAAACGCCAACTGGAAGCGGGTGGAGGTGTCACTTGAAAATCTTCGTACGTACGGGCTTCTGGAGTTGGAGGGAATGCTTACATGTAAAGAAGATTTACTGCTCGAATGCATTCGTCCGAGCGGGTTGTTTGTCAATAAAACGCGGGTACTGAGGCAACTCTGCAGCGCCATCACGGAAACGTTCGGTGATTTTGAAACCTTTACATGTAACGTCACGCGCTCCTGGCTGCTTTCCCAAAAAGGCATCGGCAAAGAGACGGCCGATTCCATCCTCTGTTACACCTGCGCTCGGGAGGTCATGGTGGTTGATGCCTATACCCACCGGCTGCTTGGCGCGCTGGGATATGAATTTGAAAGCTATGATGACCTTCAGGCGTGGTTTGAGGTGGACGACGCGGCGTATGCGGCGCGCTATCACGGCATGATCGTGGAGTATGTCAAACGCTACAGCCGTGCGCGTCAGGTCTCCCTGGAAGCTTTGAACGCAGCGGGATAGTTTTACGCGTTACATGTAACATTGACTCCCTTTTCGGGACGCTGTTGCGCCAAAACTCTGAAATAGATGTTTGATGAAGCTTTTTCAGGTAAAATCTTCGATTACATTTCGAGCAGAGAGTCGCTTCATGATACACCGTCGGTCGTTTCTAAAACACATTGCCGTACTGCCGTTTCTTGCTCCGATGGCATCGGCGGATATGCTGGAGCTGATATTAAGCAGCAGCGATTCCGAATGCCATGCTTCCGTATCGGAAATGCCGATGCTCCCTATTTTTCTCTCACCTTCGGAACTGCGTATCGCCAAAGGGCTCCATGGCCGTCTGCGACGGATACAGTCAACTGTCGGATACGGAAATTTTAATGTTCTGGGGCTTGATGATGCCATCTCCGTAGCCAGGCGCTACAGTAATGTCGGCGAATTCACCGTGGCGGAAATGACGCTTTTTGAGCAACTCTTCTATTTCGATGCTTCGGAATACGGCTTTTACGGTGAGAAAGTCATTCTTGATATGACCTCGCAACTCAATACGGCCGAGATGTTCAAAGTACCGCGAACCGGGCATTTTCTTTACAAAGGCGAGGCGATGGTGCATTATGACCGCATTCGAAAGAGTGTCGGCGGTTCCATTGTTCTGACATCGGGGGTCCGTAGCGTTATCAAGCAGATGTACCTGTTTCTTAACAAGGCGCTTTCTCTTGAAGGTAACCTTTCGCTCGCTTCGACGTCACTTGCTCCGGCGGGTTATTCCTATCATGGCATCGGCGATTTTGATGTGGGCAAAGTGGGGTACGGTTACCGCAACTTCACGCGGGACTTTGAAACGACTGATGAATTTAAACGGCTGATGGATCTTGGATTTGTCGCCATACGCTATCCCGAATCCAATCCCTTTGGCGTCCGATACGAGCCGTGGCATATTAAGGTGGTCTGATTGTATAAACAGTTTTTTGCGGTGGTGTTGCTGCTTGCGCATGCAACGCTGTGGGGGCTTGATTTTTCCCTGATAAAAAAGGAGAATAACGCCAGCGAGCCGACGCTTCTGGTGATCGGCGGTATTCAGGGCGATGAGCCCGGCGGTTTTAATGCGGCAGCGGTGCTAAGCACCCATTATACGATCAAACATGGTAATGTCTGGATCGTGCCCAATCTGAACTTTCTCAGCATCATCAACCGTTCCCGCGGTCTCTATGGTGATATGAACCGCAAATTTGCCTCGCTTGATGAAAAAGACCCGGAGTATGAGACGGTCAAAAAAATCCAGTCGATCATTACGGAAGATCAGGTCGATCTTATCGTTAACCTGCATGACGGCAGCGGTTTTTACCGTAACAAATATATTGATGCCACGCATAACCCCTATCGCTGGGGACAGAGCAGCATCATCGACCAGGAATCGATTGATACGGGCCGTTACGGCAATCTCAGGGAGATCGCGGAGTATGTGACGAAGCATATCAATACGTCGCTGGTCTGCGACGAGCATCAGTACCACGTCAAGAACACCCGTACCCGCGAAGGTGATGCGGAGATGGCCAAGACATTGACCTACTATGCCATCAATCACGGTAAACCCGCATTCGGAAACGAGGGAAGCAAAGAGTTCGATACTCACTACCGCGCCTACTACCATCTGCTGGCACTCGAAGCCTATATGACCTACATGGGCATTGAGTTCGAGAGAGAATTTGAACTGAATCCTCAGGAAATCAAACGTATTATCGATACCGATTATACGGTCACGCTGTTTGAAAAGATAACGTTGCCGACAAAAGATGTCCGGTCGCATCTGCGCTACATTCCCACAGACAAGAACAAGCTGCTTTTCAGCTCTTCCAATCCGCTTATCTGCGCGGTTAAAGAGGGAGATAGCTATCAGATTCATTACGGCAATCGCCGCGTGACGACGCTCAGTCCGCAATTTTTCAAATATGATGATTCGCTCGGAAGCGTGGAAGTTGAAGTCGATGGGAAGGTGCGTCAGCTGGAACCCGGCACCATCATAGAGGTGAATGACTACTTCAACATACTTCCAAAAGAGGGATACCGTGTCAATGTTATCGGCTATACCAACAGCAAAGATATCGAAACGGGTATTCAGATTCGGAAAAAGTTGATGCCGTCACGTTTTTCAGTCGATACTTCGGGTACGACCTATCGCGTCGAGGTTTACAAAGATGAGAAGTTCAGTGGTATGTTCCTGGTGCGCTTTCTGTCTCAGACCTTGGACTGAATAGTAATCTTTCGCGCTTCAAAAAGTTCTGCCGCTTTTTTGATGATGGGTTCTTCAAGAATGGTGTTTCCGTCAAGTTCTTTCGAACTCATATCCTCATCGCCGCATCCGGTAACACAGCTGCCGGAGCCGGTTTCAACCTCTTCGGTCATGGAGTGTGATTGCGGGGCATTTTCCCGCTCCGGCACTTCCGGTTCCATAGCCGCCTCTTCGGAAATTTGCGGCTCGGGTTCGCTCTGAGGAGCTTTTATGCAGGGAACCGCTTTGATCTGGGTATCGACGCCGAAGAGTTCTCTGACAAATTGTCTGATAATGCCATACCCCTGTGTCAGCTGCTTTTTGCAGGCATCGTCCGCACAGCTCTCCCAGCTGAGAACATTGTCCTCAAAACCGACAAAGCGGATCTGTTCGGCAAAACAGCGCCCCAGATCGCTGTTGCGATCCATAATCCGTTCAGTCAGCGCGGCAAAAAGCTTTTGGTGCTTGAGGGTTTCGGGTTCTGCGGGTGCGGCGTGCGCTTCTGTGACCTGCGGTTCCGGTACCGCTGGGGTTTGTTCAGCACGCTGTGGAGCAAATGAGAGGTTATCCGGACGCGTAATCTCGCGTTCGAGCGATTCGATCATATGATCAATCTCTTTGACTTTGAGCGCTTCGAGCATTTTGAAAAAGATCAGCCCCAGTACGAAACTCCCCTCGGCATTGAGGGCAAAGAGTGATTTCGAATCGCTCAAAATCCGGAAAAAACGCTCCAGCAGCAGTGTGCCAAACTGCGGGTCCTGTGCATAAAGACGCTCCTGAAGGTAGGCGATAAGCTCATCAACGACCATCTCAGCCTCATACTCCGAAAGCGTTTTGACATAGCCGATAAGGCGCGCGCGGTCTTTGGCAAAAACCGCGTTGAAAATCTCTTCAATGAAATTGGGATCGACAAGACCCAGCATTTCAGTCACTGTGGCGACATCGACAAAATTTTTAGAGTAGATGATCGCCTGATCGAGCAGGGTCAAGGTATCGCGAAGGCTTCCCGAACCGCTGCGCGCAAGAATCTCAAGTGCGTCATTCTCAAAATCGATATTCTCTACATGTAAGATGTGTTTGAGATGTTCGACGATGTTGTGCGTGGCTATTTTTTTGAAACGGAAATGCTGCGTCCGGCTGAGAATGGTTGCAGGGAGTTTGAGCGGATCGGTTGTCGCCAGAATGAACTTGACGTAGGAAGGCGGCTCTTCAAGCGTTTTAAGCAGGGCGTTAAAAGCCTCTTTGGTGAGCATGTGGACTTCGTCGATAATAAAGACCTTGTATTTGGCCGATGCGGGTTTATACTTGGTGTGCTCGATGAGATCGCGGATGTCATCGATTTTGCGGCTCGATGCCGCATCCATCTCGATGATGTCCATGTGGCGGCTTTCCTTCGCCATAACGCAGTTGGGACAAACGTCGCAGGGTTTGGAAGTCGGCCCTTCGTCACACACCAGCGCTTTTGAGAAAATACGCGCCGTCGATGTCTTGCCCGATCCGCGCAGTCCGGAGAAGAGGTAGGCATGCGAGAGGCGTTTGGACTCAAGCGCCAGAGAGAGCGTCTGGGTAATGCTCTCCTGACCGATAAGCTCTTCAAAGTTGTTGGGACGGTATTTTCGAGCCAGTACCTCAGACGTCGGATTCACGCGCTGCCTTTGTCAGTTTTCGCAGATTGTAGCACAGGCATACTAAGGGACTACTTTGCCTCGTCTTCGTCACTTTCCATGGTAGCAAAGGCGAGGCGTTCTTCGAGTGATTTCAGGGCTTTTGCGGCGCATGCGGCGTCAAGGTGTCCGCCGGGAGCGCCGCTGACGCCTACCGCACCGAGCAGCGTATCACCGGATTTGACTGCAAGGCCGCCCTCCATCATGATAAGACCGTCGATGTTGTTGAGCTCATTGCGGATATCGGCGCGGTTGGCAACAAAAGTGCCGCTGTCGGTTCCGGCCATGATGACGGCGTTGGCTTTTTGTTCGGCGATCGTCATGGTAAAGCGCGCGGCATAGGTGTCACGCAGTACCACCTGTACATTGGCGCTGCGATCAACTACGACGGCGCTGACCCAGTAGCCCTGCGCACGGCAGGCTTCGACAGAACGTTTGGCGATCTCGCTCGCGAGATCAAGACTCATGCGCTCGATTTTGACAACATCGGCGGCTTGCCCAAAGAGTGCGAGTGAGAGAAAAAGTACAAAACGCAGCATGGAGGCTCCTGAAACAAGATGCTCCATTCTAGCCAAATCAGATCAAAGCGAAAGCCACTTCTTTGCAACTTCTTTGAGCGCTTCAGGATTCTCTGAGGCAAAGAATTTCATGTCGCAGTTTTCAAAACGCTCTTCGAACCCGTAGGTTACATGTAAGAACTCGACCATCGCTTCACCGGAGTGGATGAGTCGGCTTTCATGATTGAAATAGCGCGCGATCTCTTTTTCGATAAGCGGAAAATGGGTACATCCGAGAATAATGGCATCGGGAGTCTGCAAACCATCAAAGTAGTGGGTCATGGTACTCTCAAGGACGGCACCTTCGAAGATGCCTTCTTCGACGATGGGAACGAAAAGACCGGTGGCGCGTGATGTCAAATTGCTGTATCCGAGTGAACGGAGCTGCTTTTCATACGCCTGCGAGCGCACGGTTGCGCGTGTCCCCAGAATGAGAATAGAAGCATCGGTGTCATGCATGGCGTTTCGGGTCGCGAGAACGCCCGCTTCAACCACGCCGACGACATCGAACGTGGCATGGGTCTTCATCTCTTCAAGGGCGTAGGCACTGACGGTGTTGCAGGCGACAATGAGCAGGTCGATATCGAAGTTTTTGAAAAATTCGAGGGCTTCAAGCGCATAGCGGATGATGGTGTTTTGATCTTTCACGCCGTAAGGAACGCGGGCGGTGTCGCCGAAGTAGATGATTTCGCTGAAGAGGCCGTGTTCCTTAAGCGACTTGACGACGGTCAGACCGCCGATTCCGCTGTCAAAGACCCCGACGCGCATTTTAGTTGTTGCCGTCGTTCATGCTGTCAAGAAAATCCTGATTGGTCGGGTTTTTCTTCATGGTGGTGTAGAGGAACTTGAGTGCTTCGACTTCATCATCCTGTTTATGTAGCATGGTGCGAAGAATGTAAACTTTGGTCAGAATGTCGCTGCTGATGAGCAGCTCCTCTTTACGCGTACCGGATTTGAGAATGTCGATAGCCGGGAAAATACGGCGGTCGGAGATTTTGCGGCTGAGGACGACCTCGGAGTTACCGGTTCCTTTAAACTCTTCGAAGATAACCTCATCCATTCGGCTTCCGGTCTCGACAAGCGCCGTAGCGATAATGGTCAGGCTGCCGCCATTTTCGATGTTACGTGCGGCACCGAAAAAGCGTTTGGGTTTATGGAGCGCATTGGCGTCGACACCACCCGAGAGGACTTTGCCCGAACTTGGCGTGACCGTATTGTACGCGCGTGCCAGACGGGTGATGGAGTCAAGAAGAATGACGACATCTTTGCCCACTTCAACACGGCGCTTGGCGCGTTCAATAACCATCTCCGCCACTTTGACATGGTTCTTTGCCGGCATGTCGAACGTGGAGCTGTAGACTTCACCCTTGACGGAGCGTTCCATGTCAGTAACCTCTTCGGGGCGTTCGTCAACGAGCAGCACCATCAGTTCGACTTCGGGATGGTTGGAACTGATACCGTGCGCGATCTCTTTGAGCAGTTCCGTTTTACCCGAGCGCGGGGGTGCGACGATGAGGCCGCGCTGCCCTTTACCGATAGGACAGAAAAGGTCCATCATGCGGCCGGTAAGGTTCTGCGGCAGGTATTCGAGTTTAAGCTGTTCCGCTGCATAGAGCGGGGTGAGGTTTTCAAAAAGCGGACGTTTTTTGGACTCTTCAGGCGGCAGGTAATTGATGGCCTCAATCTTGAGCAGGGCGTAGTAACGCTCCTGATCTTTGGGCGCGCGTACCTGTCCGGTAACCGTGTCACCGTTACGCAGGGCGAAACGTTTGATCTGGGTGCTGCTGACATAGGCGTCGTGCAGGGAGTCGGAAAAGCTCTGGTCAATCGCACGCAGAAAGCCGTAGCCGTCTTGCATGATCTCCAAAATACCGGTAAAGAGAATGAAACCGCCCTGGGCTACCTGAGATTTGAGGATTTCAAAAATCAGATCCTGGCGTTTGAGCTCATTGGGATGTTCGATTTCAAGTTCAGTGGCGATGTCGACCAGGACGTCAATAGGCTGCATGCGGAGATCTTCAATGCTGTGGCCTTTGACAGGAGTGTGTGTTCTTCCGTTAGAAGACTTTTTGGTCGTGTTCTTACGCGGTGCGGTTTCGCTCATGTATTACCTTGGGAATAAAGTGGATTTTAAAATGGCAGAAGTACAGGAAAGTCAATTTATGTTGGATTTGTGATCGAAATTATAGTTTACTTGCACTGCAAAAGTCAAGTTTGACTCAGAAGTGCTTTGGCAAGACCGAATTGGTTGGCTGTCATCAAATGGATTTTCGGGTGCAGCGCTTTGATATCGTTAAAAAGTTTCCGGCTCAGGGCAAAACCGGCTTCATACTCTGCTTCGGGTGAAATTTCCGCTGCATCGCGCAGCGTGTCCAGCCAGTAGGCGGGTACATTGATACCGGGTACGTGTGCGGAAAGAAACTGCGCGGTTCGCAGTTTCGTGATGGGGAAAATTCCGAGAATCAGTTCGCATTCCGAACCGCTTTGTGCACGTGCGGTGTCACGCAGTTCAAGCAGCATTCGGGCGTTTTGGATGTCATAAACGGGTTGGGTGATGATACCCAGCGCTTTATGCGTCATTTTCTTCTGCATCTTTTTGAGCAGGGTATTGGGATTTTTGGCGTAGGAGTTCATGACCGCGAACGGGTAGAGCGTTTCGGGCTTACATGTAAGGGGACGCCCGGCATAGTCGATGCCGCTGTTGAAGCAGCTGATGATATCGAGGAGCAGCGAACTGTCACCTTCCATGACTCCTTTGGCATGCGGCTGGTCGGAGATTTTCGCAGGATCGCCGGTCAAAGCCAAAATGGCACGCACATTGGCTTCATTGGCACCGAGCAGGTCGCTTTGCAGGGCGATACGGTTGCGGTCGCGCATGCTCAGTGTGGCGATGACTGGCTTGTTGAAGTGCTGTTGCAGCATGGCCGCAGCAAAGAGCGGGTTGTATTTGAGTTTTGCCAGCGGATTGTCGGTGGTACTGAATCCGTCGACGAGTTCATGCAATCCCAGCTCGGCAATTTTGTCAATGGTAGGTGCGAATTGCGGGGAGTGCCCCGGAGTCGTCTCAAGCGTGATATAGCTGCCGTTTTGAAGTTTGTCGATCAGCGCTTCGAACATGGGCACCTCCTTTGGATATAATTTCGAAATTTTATCCAGAAAGCCATAAAAATGAAATTGTGTGTATTTGACTTCGATTCGACGCTCATGGACGGCGAGACAATCGATTTTTTTGCCGAAGAGCTCGGTATCGGTGAACGGGTCAGCGCCATTACGGAACGTGCCATGAACGGGGAACTCGATTTTTTCGAGAGTCTTCAGGAGCGAGTCGGCCTTCTCAAAGGGCTTGAATACTCCAAAGTGGAAGCCATCAGCCGGAGTCTGCCCTACATGCCCGGTGCGAAAGAGACCATCAAAGAATTGAAAAAAGCGGGTTTGCGTGTGGTCTGTTTCAGCGGTGGTTTTCGCAGTGCGACGGGCTATGCCAAAGAAAAGCTCGGTTTTGATGCCGATTTCTCCAACATCTTGCATGCCAAAGAGGGCATTCTGACGGGTCTTGTCGGCGGTGATATGATGTTTAATTACTCCAAAGGAGATATGTTGAGTAGACTGCAGGGACTGATGGGTATCAGTGAAGAGGAAACCATGGTCGTAGGAGACGGTGCCAATGATCTTTCCATGTTCAAACATGCCGGAACCCGGGTAGCGTTTTGTGCTAAAGAGGTTCTTAAAAAAGAGGCGAACATCATTATTGAAAAGAAAGATCTGACCGAGATTCTGGGGAGATTGCTGTGAGCCTTGAAAATTCTCTGTGGTTTCGATACCACCCCGAAGCAACCATCCATGACCTGCTGGTCAGAATCCATGAGTGCGGTGACGCCGCTATCAGCGATGACGAGATTTTTCTCTATGCAGAGCTCAAACGACGTCTTACCAAAAAAGAGCTGCGCTACTTTATTATGAAAGAAGCGCATATCGGCAATGCCGAAATTGCCGAAGCATTACATGTCAGCAGTGACGCGCTTGATGGCCTCGGACGCAAAGCATACCGCAAGGTTCGGGACGGTCAGCTGCGTAAAGCAGTCGCTCCGACACGGGAACAGATCCCTTTGGAAGATAATCCGGAATCTTAATTGTGATTTTAGTGTGATTCCTGTAGTATAAGCTTCACCAATATGAAAGGGGAAATAAATGATTAAAAAAACTACTTCAGTTCTTTTGTCGTCACTTGTTGCACTTGGTATGCTCAGCACAGCTGCCAACGCCGATATTAAAAAAGGCCAGAAAGCCTACTTGAAAACCTGTAAAAAATGTCACGGTAACGGTACTAAAGGTGCCGCGATGCATACACAGGACGAGTGGGAAGAACTTTTTGAAAACAATGCGGAAGGCATGATTAAAGCTCACGCAGGCGACAAATCTGAAGCGTTCTTCAAAGGCGACAAATTCCAGAAAATGGCACCGGATCTTAAAGATTTCCTTTACGAATACGGTTCAGACTCTGGTAACGTTCCTTCTTGCGGCTGATCGGCTAACCGCAATATTTCTTCGGGAGAGGGGCTTTCTCTCCCGCTTTTTACTTCATTTCTACTTTTAAACTGACTCTTCTTGATTTTATCTCATTCTCTGTTTCACCAGTTTCTTTGACGGGATTGGCAAAACTGTGTCCATTGCTGCTGAGTATGGCAGTAAGCCATTTTTGGTAAGGGGCTGCGTCATGATGCGTAAAAAGATAGCGCAGCAGATGATAGGAACGTGCGGAAGAGAGCGAAAGATTGTTCAGATAGCGTGCTTCCAGCGCAGCATTGCCCCATTCGCTTGAGGCGTGCCCGTTGACCTGCAGGGTATCGATTCGGTCGCGGTAGCGGTAGAGGGTCTCCAGTAGCGGTGCGACGAGTTGGTCCAGCAGTTTTTTTTGCGCCGTACTCAGTGTCGCGACTCCCTGTGCGTACTGCAGTCCTTCACCGGAGAAGAGAATATTCAGATTTTCGTCCATTGTGATGGCATGGCTGGTAATGAATGGCAGCAGCACGCGGTGCAAATCCGCATAAAGTCCGTGACGCGGCAGAGGCAAAGAGGCTGGCGTACCGTCACTGTTGAGTTTTACAATCCAGATATCACTCTCCTGCGAAGGCGTCTGAATCGCTTCGCCTCCCGCAGCAATCATGCCGTCATGCAAGATACTCAGGGCATGAAACGATGAACGCTCATAGCGGCTGAAATGACGTTGCCAAAGCGGATGCAGGGACGGGCTAAATGCAGCGGCACAGGCTTGTGTCTGAGACGATGTGTTCGCAGAACCGACACCAATGATGGCCCCGTCGGCGCGCTCTTTGATATCTTCTATCAGACACCCCTCAACATCGGATTCATCAAGGATATTGCGCTGCAGATCAAACTTTATCAGACGACTTTGCTCCGATTTTTTATCATCATAATTGGAGATGGCGACAATAAAGTGGTCATCACGCAGTGTTATAAGACGTTTGGCGCTCAACACTCCCGCTTTGGCATACTGTTTGAGCCAGATTTTATCACCCTCTTCACTCAGGCGCATCAGTGTGATGGAACGATTTTTCTCGTCCGAACTGGTTGAGAGTATCAAAAGTGATCCGTCGAAGGCTTCGGCTGCATCCATGCCGCGATCATCCGAGAGGGTGCCGTATTTTTTGCTCCAGAGCACTCTGCCGTTTTGATCGAAGCGGCTGAGAAAGATATCATTGAGACCCAGTCCCTGTTTATAAAGCGGATCACTGTGAGATCTTGAAGTCATGGAAGAACCGACGGCAAGAACACCGCCGTCGCGCAGCGCAACGAGCCGGTTCATGCGGTCGAAGTTACGGGTTCCGAATGTTTTTTCAAACCGGATGCTTCCTGATGCCGAGAGTCGCAGCAGCAACAGCGCTCCCTCCTGCGTGTAGCCACCGATAAAATAGCCGTTATCAGCCGTTTTAACGACAGAAACCGCGCGATTGAAACGGGAAAGATTGTTAGAAAAATCAAACGTGACGTTTCCATCAGCGTTGAGACGGACGAGACGGATCTGCTCACCCGGACTCTTTTTAACGCTTTGAAGATAGTCAAAAGCATTGGAATAGGCGGTATGTTCCGTAACCGCTTTGGTCTGGAAGTGCTGTGAAAAACCTACCGCGCTGATGTCCCGGTGATGATCTTCGGTAATGTCATAGCAACGGTCCTGAAAACCGCTGTCGACAAGAATGGAGTAGGGGGCTGCCGGCAACAGAAGCGGCAGCAGCAGAAGCCAGAGTATGTGCATGAGGGCCCTTTGCTGTGATGCTTTGGCAAAGCAAAAGCTATTCCCTCTCTTTTTCTTCTTTCGCGCCGTAATCGAGCAAAAGCGTGACGATATGATCGCGCTGATGCTCTTTGGCAATTTTAAGGGCGCTCAGTTGTGTTGTGGAAACGAGATTGGCGTTGGCACCGGACTCAAGAAGAAACTGTACGATCTTGTAGTGGTTGTAGTAGACGCCAAGCATCAGCGCACTCCATCCAAAGGTGTCGATGAGATCGAGTTTGACATAGTTGTTCACTAGTGTTTCAACGGCGTTATAACGACCGAGTGATGCGGCGATCATAAGCGGCGAACGGCCGTTGGTGTCACGGTAATTCAGATCGGCACCAAGCTGTATCAGTAGATTTAAATGTTCCTGCATGGCATGATTTTGAAGTTTTGAAATGGTGAAATAGAGCGGAGTCCAGCGCAGGTTGTTGATGGGAATATCAACATGAGCGCCGTGAATCATCAGCTCGGTTTCCAGTTGCCTCATAGCGTTGGCGCGTGCAGGATATTTTTCAATGCCTTCGTGAACCAGAGTCAGCGGTGTATGCAGGGCATCAACAACGTGAATGTTGGCACCGCTTTGGATGAGACGCATGGCGATGTCGGTATGACCGTTGCGCAGGGCACTGGTCAGCGGTGTACGCGATTGGGCATTGCGATGATCAAGCGTTGCCTTGCGATCGATCAAAAGTGAGACAATATCAAGGTTTTTCTCGAATTTTACGGCGATCCCAAGCGGCGTATTACCACTGTTATCGACAGCATCGATATCGAGACCCTTGTTGAGTAGATACCGTACGAGCGCTTTATTACCGCTGTAAATTGCAAGGTGCAGCAACGTATGACCCTGTTCCGTCGTCTCAAAAAGTGCCGCATCGGCATTACATGTAAGCGAGAGTTCATAGAGGTTGCCGTTTTTGGCACTCTCGAAGCAGCTGCATCCGCTGTGCGGCATGGCCTGTGTCTCGTGGAGCAGACCTAAAAGGGTGTCATCATTATTGGCGAGTGTCGCTGCCGTGTTGCCGTCTGCATCTTTTCGGTCAGGGTCCGCACCATAGCGCAGCAGCAGATATACGGTTTCGGGGAGCCTGAGCTTCATGGCGATATGTAGCGGCGTATCACCCTGAAAGCTTGTAATGTTGACATGTGCCCCCTGTTCAAGCAAATATTCCGCGATACGATACTGCTGACGCAAAATACTGTAAATCAGCGGAGGAATATGGGCGGCTTCATGAAAATCGACATCAAATCCCTCGTCGATCATCTGTATGATCTGCTCCAGAGCCCCCTGACGGATCGCCTCATAAAACGGTGCATGAAGATGCTCGACGATGTGTGCTTCATTATGATGAAACATGGGTGTTTTGAGAATCATGGCACTTTGAAGACGTTCAAGAAACGGCATGTTATCTAGTTCCTTATGGCATAATGAACAATGGTAGCATAAGATCAGAAAATTGGGGAGCGTCGAAGATTGATTAAGTAAAAAAACTAAGGTTTTTGCAGGAAGAGAAAGCATCCGGGTATTACCCGGATAGCTTTATTTAATGTTTTCGAAAGGGTTTGTAACCACTTCTTTGCGAGATACCGTGTAAGGCACTAGCGCAGCGGAACGTGCACGTTTGATAGCAATCGTTACCATGTCCTGGTGACGTTTGCAGTTTCCGGTCAGGCGACGTGGCATGATTTTATAACGCTCAGAGAGCGAATATTTCAAAGAAGCAGCATCTTTATAATCGATGAAATCGATTTTTGCTTCACAATATTTGCAGTAACGTTTTTTGTATTTTCTTTTTTCTGCCATGGATATTTCCTTGTCTTTTTTCTAATTTCTAAAATGGAATTTCATCTTCATCAATGTCAATTTCCGGAAGATTGTTTTCCGGCATCTTCGGAGCTTGCTTCGGCGGTGTGTATCCGGATTGTTTTGGAGCCTGATACGACTGCTGAGGAGCCTGATAGGATGATGCCTGAGAATCATAACCGTCACTCATGTCAGGTACATTGTTGTAACTCGCGCCTGAAGCGGCACTGTCGTTACGGCTGTCAAGCATCTGCATGTTTTCGACGATCACGGAGTGTCTGGAACGTTTTTGACCATTCTGGTCAACCCACTGTTCTAACTGAAGTCGTCCGTCTATAAGGATTTTACTTCCTTTTCGGAGGTACTGATTCGCAATCTCGGCAGAGCGTCCGAAAAATGTGATGTCAATAAACATCGTTTCTTCTTTGCGCTCGTTATTGCTGGTGAATTTGCGGCTTGTGGCCAGTCCGGTTTTTGCTATTGCGGTGCCGGTTTGCGCGTAACGCAGCTCGATATCACGTGTAAGATTTCCGACCAGTACGACTTTGTTATACATCAGGAGTTCCTTATTTTAATTACTCTTCTTCTTCTGCGGCGACTTTGATTTTTGGTTCTTCAGCTTTGAGCGGGCCTTTTTTCGCTTTTTCTACCAGTTCATTCCACGCTTTGACTTCACGTTTGGAATCGTATTTGATGGTAACGAAGCGAAGGAGCTCTTCGTTAATTCGAAAACGGCGCTCAACTTCAGCGATGTTTTTTGGATCCATTGTGTAATAGATAACGTAGAAATAACCGCGTGGGCTTTTTTCGATCGGATAAGCAAGTTTGCGAATGCCCATGTCGTCACGAACAGCGATTTCACCGCCGTTTGACGTGATGACTTCTTCAACTGCATTCAGGTTGCTTCTGATCTCTTCTTCTGTCAATGTTGGTTTAACAATTACGAGGTTTTCGTAGTGTCTCATAGAGTATGGTCTCCTTGTGGTTTTACCCCTTCTGGCTATAAATATACACACCCGGTGTGTACAAAGAGAAAGGAACTCGAAATTATAATAAAAAAAAGCTTAAATTAATGTTAGTTTAAAAGAAGATCGAAGAGGCAATGCGGCTTACTGCTCTTTGAGCAGCTGCAGCATGGCGCAGTTCATCGGAAGGGTTTTAGAATAGGAACCTTCGATGATTCCGGTTTCGAGATTGACGAGTTTGACGAAAACAACGCTCTCTTTCTCCGTGTAGGTATAGGTGCCGACAACCGCATGTTTGACACTCAGGTTATCGGTTCGAATATTGTTGACATCGCGCGAAAGCACTTTCAGACCGTTGCCGGAAATCTTGAAGTATTTTGAAACTTCGGCTTCAATAACTTCAGCCGAAATATCGTTGATGATTGAGTTTTTGATGCTGTTGGAGAGAACATAGCCAAATTTGGAATGATTTTCCAGGGACGTTAAATCAACAAACTCTGTGACGATAACCCGCTCCGGAAGGACTTCCAAGTCATCAAAAATAGTATCTACCGCATTGTCGGTCAGAAGCTGATAATTGACACGTCCTTCGGAAAGGGTGTATTTGCGCTGATCTTTTTCAATATAGCAGGTTTCATCATGATGAGGATTATAGCTGACAACTTTCTGATAACATCCTCCGAGCATCAGCGCCGAGAGGGCAATAAATGTGGTGCCGAGATGATGTAATGTGCTCATTTTTTGATCCCGTCACAGTTTCCTGCTTTAGTACAGTCATCCTGTTTAATCATCATATTGAAAGCATTTTCATCACTGTTGCAGTTGAGACTTTTGCAGTTGTCTTTCTGGGCAAGTTTGATTGTCTCTTTATCTTCGATGAGAACGTTAGAAGAGACGACAAGGCGATTGTTGCTCGTCTCCAAAATGCGGACATTGACAAGGAGCCCGTCATCATATTCTCCATAGGTACCGACAACAATCAGGTAGTCGTCACCGAACTGCTTGAGTTTGGAACGGTCAAGATAAAATTCACCACCCTTGACTTTGGAAATGACTTCGACACCCCGGTAATCAATAACATTCCATCCGAAACGTTCGAGATTGGTCATAATAGAGTCGGAATAGAGACGACCAAAATTTGAAGATTGCTGCAGATTATTGACGTCGACCATAGATGTGAGAATAATCGTTTGATCAGTAATCGCTTCACGCTGTTTAGCACGTTGTGTCAGCTCTTCGGTCAGCGCCGTTACCGAACTTGGAAGATCCGGTGCACGCATAATACGGTTACGGGTACAGCCCCCGATAACGATAGCGGCTACCAGAAACAAAAGAGTGATTTTTACAAATGATTTCATACGTATCCTTTCATCAGAAGCGCATCATGGCACCAAGCTGTACCACGATACCTTCAAGTTCTAAGTCATCGCCGACAACATGGGTGTAACCGTTTTTGGCTTGCACATCCATTGTTGCACCCATTAGGTAGTCCACCGAACCTTTGATGACGAAACGGTCACCAACAGTGAAAGCAAGTCCCGGCGCAATGGCGTTGGTACCGGAAAGACTAAATTCGGTGTCACCTTCCCACGAAGGAGACATAATATTGTAGTTGACGACGTGAGGACCGAAAGCAAATCCGCTCTGCAAGCCACCTGTATAAAACATGGCTGCTTCATATTTTAATACGGTAGCCTTGTATGCTTCATTTTGTATCTGCCCGATACCTCCGAGCAGTTGATAGCGCCAGTAGTCGGTATCAATTTCAAAACCTACGGATGCCGTCGGAAGGTATGCGGCTCCGTTTTTGTACTCTTCAGAAACATTCTGGGTACCATCATCGGTTTTAATTGTCTGGTAGTCACCAAACTCTGAGCTCAGCAGCACGCTGCCGGGCATAACTTCTACTAAGACGCTGTACTCTGCTGCCATGACACTGCCAGATCCCAACAGTGTTGCCAGCGAGAGAAGTGTCAACGATTTTTTTAATAGACTGCTCACCATCTACTCCTTTTTTTTTGGGTGCAAAAATGCCCACATTCGCTTTACTATCGACCATTGTAGCAAAAAAAGTTGGAAATGGCTTATAAAATTGTCTGCAAACGCAATAAAGTAGAAAGTAACAGGGCATTTTTATCATACGGCTTCCCTGATTTCATCTGAAGCTCACTTTGAAGCAGTAATGCCAGTCCCTCTTTATAGAGTGCCGGTTTTAGCTTGATAGAGAGTGCCGCACGCTCTTTTTCTACATTTTGAGGCAATTTATAACCCAGTACTGCTGCAGAATCGGGTGAACCGGAAAGTTTGATGTGGGTATTGAAAAGGTAGAGCTGGGTAATAAATGTGCTGATAGCGGTAAGAATCCGGATCTCGTCTTCACCGCTTTCAAGCAGATGATGCAGCGAGTGGCGGAAGTTCCGTTTTTCAATCAGCTCTTTGATAAAGGTTTCAAGCTTGACTTCGGCAAGACCAAAAACATGTTCTTCAATCTCTTTTTGCGTAATAGGGCGCTGGAGCAGTGCCAGTTTTGTGAGCTCATTGCAGGCGAGTCCCAGATCACCGTTTTGGCTCTCAAGCAGATGGGCGCATGCTGAGGCATCGATCTGCATGCCTAGTTGCGTGGCCTCTTCCTGAACAATCATCTTTGCTTCATTGAAAAAAGGATTGAACAGACGTACCGAGTCGCTTTGGGTAGCTTTCCCGAATGATTTGTAAGAAGTTTTGAAGTCGTCGCCGAAGTAGGCGTAAATAAAAATGTTATCACGATTTTTTTGACACAGGCCAATCAGCAGGTCGAGGTCCGCTTTGGGAATCTTCTTTTCGCTTTTGATCAGCAGAACATTTCGCCCGCCGAATAGCGATCCCTGTGAGAGATGCTCTTTTGCCAGCTCTTTCTGGTACTCGTCATGATAGAGTGAGAGAAGGTTGGCATCTTCGATGCGTGTAAGAAGCCGGATGTAGCGTTCGATCAGAAAATGGCTCTCTCCATAGAGCATGATGGCACCGGGGAGACTTTGCTGTCTGATTGCCTGATCGAGTTCGTGGCGTTTCACTCGATTTCCACTTTTTCGACGACCCGGCCGTAGATTTTTGCGGTGGCTAGATTTACCTGTTCGATGCAGACGCCGACGTCGTCAAAAAGCATGAGCGGAAGGGCATTGGTGATCTCGATTTTTGCACCTTTGATCTCGTCGATAAGTTCGGCGCGCAACCCGTTTTCCGTTTCCATAATACGGGCTTTGAATGTTTCGTTTACATGTAAAGAGGCCCAGCGCGCAAATTTGCGCTGCATGTAGCGGATCTCGATATCGCTTGCTTCGCGCTCTTTTTCACTGATACTGATCGTGAGCGCGTCGATATTTCGCAGGACATAGGAACCCTCTTCGGTGTCTCCGGCTTTGATGGCTTTGATAAGACGGTGAACGATCAGGTCGCTGTAACGGCGGATGGGTGACGTGAAATGGGTATAGCGTTCAAATCCCAGACCGAAATGCCCTGAGTTTTCCGGAGCATAACGCGCCTGCATTTGTGCACGGATGATGAGTGTATCGACTTCGCTCTCAAGTCCCCGCTCCCGTGCCTGCTCCTGGATGAAGCGAATGGTCTCGCGCATGGAAGCCTGCGGTTCGATCATGATACCGATGCTTGCCAGCTCCTGATAGAGATTCTGAAGCTTGGCCTGCGAAGGCGGTTCGTGTATTCGGAAGACACCGCGTTCGTACATGGCCGCCGCAGCCTTGTTCGCCAGCAACATGCAGTCTTCTATGAGAGCATGAGAAGGTGTCTCCTGCGCAAAGTGGGTCGCTATGAGATTTTGTCCGGCATCAACTTCCATCTCCAGTTCATTGGAACGGAAGTCGTAACCGCGTTTGAGGCGTTCCGCTTTAAGCCGGTCGGTAATCGGACGCAGCGGCATCAGCCATGCGAGTACCGGCTTTTCAAGGTCGGTGATCCGGAATTGCCCTTCAAAAATCGCATCCACCTCTTCATAGGTAAAACGGCGCTGTGAATGGATAATCGCTTCATAGACTTCTGAATGGATGTTCTCTAAAGTGTCGGGGTCGAGCTGCATCTCGAAAACAAATGCGAGACGATCCACATGGGGTTGCAGCGAACAGAGCGTTTCACTCAGCTGCCGGGGGAGCATTGGAATGGAGCGGTGCGGCAGATAGATGGAAAAACTGCGGTAGATCGCTTCGGCATCGATGGGCCCGAAAGGTGTGACATATTCGCTGACATCGGCAATGGCAACATAAAGGGTATGTGCTTTTGTATCAAAATAGATGGCGTCGTCAAAGTCTTTGGCCGTGACAGGGTCTATGGTGCAAAACGGAAGATGACGCAGATCTTTTCGGTTTGGATAGCGTGCGGCGTCAACCGTTTTGTCAAAAGATTCCGCAAGGGCGAGTACCTCTTGAGAGAAGGCGTCATGCTTGTTGTAGAGTGCCAGAACAATTTTTTCATCCACGGCAGGATCATCAAGATTGCCCAGTAGCGCCATGATCTCATTGGTTTGGTTGTTAATCTGGAGACAGTCTCCGACGCGGTAGCTTCCAAGCGCTTCGGGCGTCATGGGAACGCCTGCCGGATGCTCGGTACGAATTTCAAGCAGAGAACGTATGCCGTCGCGTTCGGCGACATAGGCGACACTATAGGTTTCCGCACGCCCGACAATTTCGACCACTTTGGCTTGCGGTGTTCCGCGCCGCCCCATCAAACGCATGGCGATGACGAGATCGCCCTCTTTGGCGGCGCCGAGATGTTCACCTTCTATCAGCAGATCACGGGTGTAGAGTCCGATAGCCTGCAAATAGGCAATGCCGTTTTGTATGGCGGAGAGGGTTCCGGGACGGTATTTGGAATTAAAACGGTATTTTGTAGCCTCTTTGACCACGATACCCGCTTCGAGCCAGCGGTTGATAGGATCGCGTTCATCATTGTGGATGTCCTGCTCATGGAGTCCCAGAGCAAGACGCAGTAGCAGGGATCTCATTCGTTCAGATTGGCCAGCGCCTTTTCAAACGACTCGGCATCGAGGCCGTAGTTGCTGACAAGAAGTCGCGCCTCTTCCATACTTTGGGGTGTCACAGTTCCGTTGATGTTGATTGCACGGCGTGCAACGCTCAGGCTCTGTGCCGCCAGTTTGACGGCTTCGGGAGCTTCGGCCGGATTGTCGGAGTCCCGGATGGCATGCACCATCTCCTCTTCAAAGCGCCAGTGGTCGAAGATCTGGGCACTGATAGATGCTGTGCTGGTCTGCAGATACTCCAGCTCGGTTTCTGTCAGATTTGCACCTGCGGCAAGGGCTTTGGAAAAGGTTTCAGCCTGATTGTTCTCTTTGAGCATCTTGGCAATGAGCACCTTGCCGATATCGACTAAAAAAGCGGCGGCGGAGAGAATGCCGAGTATCTTCGGATTTTTTCTGACATACCATCCCGTGATGAGGGCATTACGGAGTTTTGCAGCTTCAGAATATTGTGACGTGGAGATATTGTAAGGGCTAAGATCAAGCGTAAAACTTTTGCTGATAATGGATGCAAGGGCAAAGCCGCGAATGGTTCCCATTCCAAAGAGGCTGACAGCCTGGGCGATGCTGGTGATCTCGCGGCTGAAACCGTACAGCGGTGAGTTGGCCGATTTGAGGATATCTGCGGTCAGGAGGGGATCTTTTTCCAAAATCTTGACCATGTCTTCAAAAGTGGAATTGGGATTTTGGTAGACAGCCTCGATTTTTATGGCCGTTTCGGGGAGCGGAGGCAGTTGTTTGATCTGCTTCAAAATAGCGTCATTCATGAATGCATTCCCTGGATATTAAGTATTGTCATTATAGATGAAAGAATTTAAAGCGTGACTGAATCTCTTTTTTTTGATATCATACCCTCTTATAAAATTTCATATACAAGAGGATTGCTATGCAGCGCGAGGCGATGTTAAACCAGCTCGGTTACGTACCTAACGACGCGCTCCTGAATCAGATGGGGCGCATAATCGAAAATACTCCCGAGTTTTCGAAAATTGAAAAACACATTGTGGATTTGCACCACGCCCTCAAGGTTGATCTCGGATATGTCGCCATGTCCAACAGTAACGACCGTCTTAAAATCAAGGTTGAAACCGACAGTCAGGCCATGATTGACGAAGCTGTTGAGAAAATTGAGCATTTTTCCGAAAAGTACAAAGTCGCGCTTCAGAAAGTTGAAGGCAAACAGACCTATTATATTATGGGATTCCAAAAATAATTTGACCTACAACGAACCGATGACCCGTGAAGGGTACGATCTGCTGCTTCGTGAATTCAAGTTTCTCAAGGAGGTCGAAAAACCTCAGGTAAACCACGAGAAACAGGAAGCCGCGGCACTTGGCGACCGCAGTGAAAATGCGGAGTACCACGCTGCCAAGGAGAAACTGCGTCATATCGACAAACGGCTTTTTTATCTTAATTCCATGATTGAAAAAGCCCTGATTATTGATCCCGAAGAGCTCGATCACTCCCGCGTCCATTTCGGAGCCACGGTAACGATAGAGGATCTTGGTTCCGAAGAGACCTTTTGCTACACCATCTGCGGCGTGCTTGAGAGCGAGCCTGACAACGGGCTCATTTCGGTGCATGCTCCCCTCTCCCGCGCCATGATGGGAAAAAATGAAGGGGATCAGTTTCGGGTGGCACTGCCTGCCGGTACCCGCGACTATGAAGTTGTCGAGATACGCTACATTCCGCTTTTTTCACTCAAGAAAGTGATACGTACGGAAGCGGATTTCAGTTTTCGCTAGATTGTTTCACGGCCTGGCGCAACTGCGGCAGCAGATGCCGGGCATCACCGTAACGTACGGCATGGTACAGAGCACTGACCTCTCCCAACACTTCTTTTTTATTCTGTTCTGACACACGCTTTAAAAAATGTTCCATACTCTCATTCGAGTCACGAACAAATCCCTGTTTCTCAAGCTGATAGAGCAGCGGTTGCAGCACACGAAGCGCTTCATGCGGCTCATGGGTCTGATGACGCAGTTTCAGTGCGAGATAGCCCAAAAAGAACAAAAATGCCAGCGCAGAGAAGAGTTTCAGCCATGCCATGATGTCGTGCAGCAGGCTGTTCAGCAGTTGCATCTGTTTGCTTCGGTTATAGTCAAGTACCCACGATTGCAGCGTATAACGGCCGTACATGTAATAGAGCTGTATCCGGTGCCAAAGGCCGGTTTCAAGCTGCGGTTGCAGCAGTGCGGTTGCCGAAGGTGCGTTTTGCGTTGTGCCGTAAAAGGCAAAACGTGTTGGCTCGACGCGCTGCCATCCGCTCCCTTCAAGATAAATTTCCACCCACGCATGGGCATCGCTCTCGCGGACGATGAGGTAGTTTCCGTATCCGTTGGCATAGGTGGCTTTGAATCCCGTGACAATACGGGAGGGCAGGCCCGCCATACGCGCCATGGTCGCAAGCGCTCCGGCAAAATGCACGCAGTAACCGTTTTTGGCGTCAAGCAAAAATGAATCTACCGGATCTTCGGGGTTGATGCCCTGCGGCTGAAGCGAGTAACGCAGTTGAAACGCGGCAAACATCTCCAGCAGGGCTTTGAGACGTTCCTGCGGCGCTGCAATCTCCCGCAAAGGAGCCGTAAGTTGCCAGATGCGTTCATCTCGCGTTTTATCATAATCCAGCGCGGCTTCGCGGCGCGTTTCAGAGAGTTTTGGCTCTGACAAACTCTCACGCAGCAGTGAATGGCTTTCATAACGCCGTATTTCCGTAACCGGTTCATCGGAGATCAAAATGGCATCACGGTTGCGCGTTGCTTTGTCAGGGTGATCCAGCGGATAATCAAGGGCGAAAAGCCACTTTTTTTCATGCGGATAGAGCGTAACGCGGTAGGCGAGGGCATTGGCGGCACTCTCATCGGAAGGCATATTCTCAATGCTTTTTGGAAGTGGCTCCCACTGAAGTGTTTTGTCGACATAGAGGGTCGATCCGCGAAAATAGAGCATCGATTCGGGAGGCAGGGCGCCTTCGAAGGATACTTCCATTACAACCCTGTGAGAGGGAACCAGCAGCGCTTCGCCGCCGAGATGCATTAAGCCGTCGTGTCCGGTTCTGATGGTCTCTTCACCTTTGAACCCGAAGTCGCGGGTTTCGAATGAGATGCGGGGAAAGACCAGAAAAAGCAGTACGATCATCGGCAGGGAGAAACCGAAGAAGGTGAGTGCCATCTTCGCCGCAGCCATGAATGTGCCGCCCATGCGCTGCCACAGAAGCAGCAGCGTAAAGAGGAAAAGTACGGCTACGGCATAAAAAAGCATGGTGATCGAGTTGTTGAAAAAGTATGACAGGGCCAGAAAAAGCGCGGGTGAGACGAGGATGTAGAAATTGATCTTTCTACTGAGCCGCTGCAACACGACGGCGACAATCAGCAGGGCGACAACAAGAGAGACGAAAATATTGAGACGTGAAAGCCCCAGATAGGTCATGGAGTCGTAAAACGACACCGAGAGTGCCACGCCGCCCCAGAGTCCAAAAGCAAAAAGGTGGTGCCCGGTGATCTTTTTTTTGAATAGCATGAGAAGTGCCGAAACGAGGTAGAGCAGCATCATCGGTTTGAGATGCGGCAGATGCGGAACCAGCGAAAAAAAGAGTGCGATATCCAGCAGCCGCTGCTGCGAGGGCGGGGCGCTAGTATCGGGCCAGAGCCGTGAGAATCGCATCGATGCCCTCCTTTGCAGAGTCAAAACGCTTCTGCGGCAATGACAGGGTAAAGGGACGGCCGCTTTTTTCACATTCAAGTACCCAGAGACAGAGCTGGCTCAGCCGCGCTTCATCATGCTCCCCCGCCGTTTTGAAATCAAAATGGAGTGCTGTATTGGGTTGTGTGAAAGAGTAGCGGCGGCTGAGCAGTTCGCCGCCTTTTGCCAGTGAAGGCCAGTGAATGAGTGAGAGCGCATCGGAGCTGTCATGACGCCGCAGACCTTCGAAGTCGTGGCGTTCTCCCTGAAGGGCTTCGTGCACCCTGAAACGGTGCTCAAGCGGAACGCCTTCGGGGGAGGGATAGACCATGCAGGTGTCAGGTGGCAGCAGGGTTTTTAAAAAACGGACATGGGGCATCGGAAAACTGCTGGCGACTTCAAGTGCACCAAGCGGCTGAAGCCCGCGAGACTCGAAGCGCAGCGGAAGCGTGACGATCATGCTCTGTTCGAGCTGTTTGAGGGTCACGGAAGCGTTATTACATGTAAACCTGAGATTGTAGCGCGTCTGGTCGGAACGGTTGTGAATCTGCCATCGCAAAGGCGATGTCTGTTTGGCAAAAATACGTCCGCTCGGAAGGGGTGAGGCTTCGAGATAGAAAAGGTTGAGCCTCCCGAAGAAACAGCTGCTCGATGCCACACCGAAAAGGACAAAGAGCGTAATGTAGACGATGTTGAAGTTGTGCATATAGGCCTGTAAAAACAGGCCGACCATCAACGCAATCAGCAGCCACAGCCATGAGGTATGGCGGGAGGTGACCTCTTTATGAATCCGGATGAACGGCAGCGAGAATGGATTCACTGGGGGAACTCTGGTGACTCTGGGCCCTGAAACGCAGGCGGTGGGCACACACGTAGGGCAAGAGGGTTTTGACATCTTCGGGAGTGACGAAATCTCTGCCCTGAATATAGGCGTAAGCACGGCTGATTTTAGATAATGCGATGGCGGCACGGGTGGAGAGACCGCTTTGAAAAAGACCGCTTTCGCGGCTGAAAGCGAGAATCTCCTGCATGTAATCAAGCAGGCTTGAAGAGAGGTGCACCGCCATAGCCTCTTTTTGGAGCGCAAAGAGCGTTTCAATTTTTGGCGGAGACGCATGATCTGGTTCGTTTCGGGAGTGCTGCAAAATGGCGCGTTCGCTTGCGGGGTCGGGGTATCCGAGCGAAAAGGAGATCATGAAGCGATCAAGCTGCGATCCGGGAAGTTCGAACGTGCCGATCTCTTCAAAAGGGTTTTTCGTGGCGATGACAAAAAAAGGTTGCGGCAGCGCGTGGGTGACGCCGTCAACCGTGACATGCGACTCCTCCATGGCTTCGAGCAGGGCACTCTGGGTTTTCGGGCTGGCCCGGTTGATCTCATCAGCCAGAAGAAACTGACTGAAGAGCGCTCCTTTTTTGAAACGGAACCGGCTCTCCTGAACATCGAAATAGGTCATGCCCAGAATGTCGCTCGGGAGCAGGTCGCTGGTAAACTGCACCCGGCTGTACTCAAGCCCCAGCGCCGTGGCAAGGGTTTTGGCAAGCGTGGTCTTTCCCACTCCCGGCAGATCGTCAATAAGCAGGTGCCCGCCTGCAAGAAACGTTGCAAGGGCAAGTTCGATCTTGTCGCGTTTTCCCGCAATGACCCGTTCAACATTTTCAGTGATATGTGCAATATGTTTTTGAAGACTCATAAGAGTGATTGTAGCTGAAAATGGTAACTTCGTTTTTTGAAATAAATGGACTGGTGTCCGCTTGCAGTGATAACTGTTACATGTAAGGATTTTTATAAGGTTTTCAATGAAACTGAGGGTATTTGCACTTAAAGCCGTCTCTTCGCTTTAAAGTGTGTCATTTATTCCCGGATGGCTTCTTGGTTTTGATAATACTATCCGCAGATTATTCGCAGGAGTCTGTCTGCCCGTAAATGCTCCAGCAGGGCATTGCAGACTTTCAGCTACCTTTTTGAAAGGGATGGTACACTTTTATTCATCGGGACCATCCTGTTTCTGTTGAATGTTTTCGTACGCTAATTTTACCGGAAACAGTGATACCACCGCCTTTTAAGAGCCTTTTTTAAACTTTCATAAACCTGAAATTCAATGGATTCTTTGGGGATTTTCAACTGGCTCACATGATAAAATTTTCTCCAAACAGCAAGGAGGCCAATCATGACGCGCAGTGATGTACTCAACTTCATGACGTCACATAAAGAGCAATTCGTGAATGAATTCGGTGTCATTCGTATCGGAGTGTTTGGCAGCGTGGCCCGTGACGAAGCCGGTGACACCTCCGATATTGACATTGCCGTAGAGCTCCAACGCGAAAACAAGGCAGACAACTACTTCAAATTGCTGCACTTTTTACAAGATGCCTTACATGTAAAGATCGATCTTGGCATCGAATCGACGCTCAAAGAAGCCGTGCAACAGCAGATTAAAAAAGATATTATCTATGTCTAAACGCAGCGACCGTTTGTATGTCAATGATATTTTGGAGTGCATCGAAGCCGTAGAGTCATATTGCCGAGATCTTGATTATGCAGCCTTTGTTTCAAATCGCATGGTCTTCTCCGCGACCCTCCGCGAGCTTGAAGTGATCGGTGAAGCGGCGGGCAAAATATCCGCTACATGTAAAGAACAAAACAGCGACATTGCATGGCGCATGCTCAAAGATTTCAGAAATGTTCTAGCGCATGAATACTTCGGTGTAGACAATGAAATTATTTGGGATATCGTCAAGCAGAAACTACCGCTTTTGAAACTTCAGGTTCGGCAAATAAAGTGTTTGTAATACCATGATTTTGTAAAGTTGCTTTTGATTGGATTTTCACTTTTTATTTTGCTTGTCCCCGTTTTTTCTTTGGAGTACTGGCATGAAACACTCATTTAGATGCTCTCTTGAAGCGTTGGAAATTAACCACGAAAAGGAAAATACTATCTTTGAGTAGAACTGAGCATCTTTTAAATCAGAATATCATTGATCAAATATCTGAGCTAAACGGCTATATTGAAATCAATAATTTAAGACAATTGAACTTGTTAGATTCTAGAGGTCTTTCTGATATGATGAATAAGTATCAATTACCTTCATTTTCAGAATCAGATATTTATAAACTTTGGTTTCTGGGTTTTCTTAATGCAGATTCAATACGTACCGAAACAGCTTTGGATATTGACGGTATAAGCTATATTGGGGATAACTATTATGGTTACCAACTCTATATTGATCATAAACAACCAGTTCTACTGGATAAATATCTCAGCTCGTTTTTAGATATACCAAAACCTCAAAAAGATTTCAAACTTTATTTTCATCCCTATCGATGTTTCATTTTATATGAACTGGCAACAAAATGGTTTCGTTCCGGGGCTGTACCGTCGTATTTAATGCAAAATGCAGACGGATATTTAAAAGTTACCGAGCAGCATTTACAGAGATTTGAGGAAAGTCTACAAAATGGGAATTCGATACCTGTCATACGTTATTTGAACACATTGGTGTCTTTGGCAGCCATTATTGAACCAGTAACGCATTACACTGTATATGAAAAAATAACATATACATTCAATTTTACATTAGAGCAAACCCAGGAGGAGTTGAGCAAACTTGAAACCAAAGTCATTGATTTAATGAAAGAAATTGGCGAACAATATTTAACTTACTTCAAAGATGAGTTTTGCCTCGCTGCGCATTTAATTGATGGAAATTCCAATATACACTTTCTTATCCGATTGATGAATGATAGCGAACGCCAAAATCTCAAGGGGCAAATAGCAGCTGCTATGCAATGGAAAGAAGCATCAGAGGGCTTTCGTAGACTAATGGAAAAAATTTATGAAAAGCAACTTCCTGAAGAGGATGGGTGTGGGTTTTCCACACCTAACGAACGATACAAAATGCAAGCATATGGAAATTCTAGACTCCTCGATGGTGATAGAACAGCAGCAAATTTATTTTTACGAGATCAAGGACTTGATTTTGGTACAAAAGTAAATGTTTATGTTGAAGGTGATACAGACTTTAGTGCGATACAGTCTGTTTTCAAGTATGATAGTCGAGTTGCAGTTATCAATTTAAGAGGAAATTTTGTAGAAAAAAATGGCAAAGGTTTGGCTTTTAGAGAAAGTCTACGAAATGACATAAAAGCCCAAGTGTACAGCTTTATTCTATTTGATGGTGATGTTAATGATAATGTCCGGGCAGTTAAAAAAGCTGTATTGGATGGAGATTTTTTTGGGGCATTTGCACAATCAAATCCAGATTTTGAATTTGGTCATCTTTCATTAGAAGAATTATGCACTGTTGTACATCATATCGCTGTCAGACATAAGATATATATCGGTAAAGAAGAGTTAGTAAAAGCATCCATAGATTCTAAATCTGCCGAACAAATGTTTAACTCTTTTTACAAGCTAAATACTGAGCTTTCTAAAATCAAAAAAGGAAAAGTGTGGGGAGAGGAATTAGCTGATTATATTCTAGAAAATTATCATGAGCATGAAACAGAAAGCCCATTTGTTTATATAGTTAAAACAATCTATAATGCACTTCGATCAAGCTCATATGAATCTGATAGGCAAACAAATATAATTGACTTAAACTCTGGACGGTTAGTAGCAAAATGAAGATAAGATAGGGGTCGAAAGATAGGGGTCGGGTCACAAATTGCAAATAGGGATGATTAAAACAGGTTTTTTTCATACTTTCATAGCATGCAATTTAATACGAGCTTTATTGATCTCAGTTGCAATGGTTTCACGTAATTGTTTTTTGAAAATAGTAGCTTTATTCTTTGCATCTGTGGCAACTTCATGCATGAGCGCGCTTAATTCTTTGTCACTTGGCTCATTGGTTGTCATTAAAATCATTTTTTTCATTATTGCTTAAACCATCTTATAAAATATCGTTTATTATAGCGTGAACTGTCAAAAAAATATACGCATCGGTTACGGCTGGAACGTCGATGATTTCATGATGCCGTCAGTGCAAAGCAAAAAAGCTTCGCACCGGGTAAAGTAATTGAGGAGAGAAACCCCGGCTCAGCCCTGACAGGCCTGCAGGTCGGATTGGGAGACGGTTTTTCCGTCGACGGTGACGGTGCCGTTGCTGTTATACGTGTAGGTTTTTCCGTTAATGACGAGCACGCCGCCGGTTACATTGCCGTTGCCATCAACCGTGATCGGTGTGCTGGTGGTGACGGTGTAGGTGCCGTTCGCGCCGCAAAGATCAGGATCGTTGGAAATCGCTATGGTGCCGTTGATTGTGAAAGCGTTGTTGTTCATCTGACAGTGGTAATTACTCAGATCAAAACGGTAGAGCTGCGATCCTTCGGTAATTTCGATGCGTCCTGAGAGTGTGGCGTCGTAAGATGCCATCGTATTGTTACTGATGGTGGTGCTTGCCGTTCCCGTCATGTTGAGATAGGTCATGCGTGTACCGTCGGTTATGGTCAGGTCATTAAAGCTGTAGCTTGCTGAAAATGAGGTGTAGGTCGCATTGTACTGGATGCTCGAAATCGAAATTGAGCCATTCTTGGTGACGCCGGCCTGGGTACAGTTGTTGAAGGTCATGGTCGTGTTACTGACTCCGGCGCCAATGTCGATCGTACCGCCACCTTCACATGGGATGCTTGGAGAAATGCGGAGTTTAGGCGCAGCGGCGCTTTGGTTACTTGCGGACATTCCCAGATTCGTAGCGGTTGTAATGCTGGCAAGGGCATAGGCGGCTGCCACGTCGGTCAGGGTGTTTTGAGAGACATTCGCACTGCTGCTTGATGATGTGACGGAGCTGCTGGAACTCGATGCAACGGAACTGGTCTGAGTGCTTGAAGAGCTTGACGAACTGGCCGGAAGCGAGCTGCTTGAAGCGGCCTGCGACGTTTGCGAACTGCTTGAGCCTGAGGGCGTATTGTTTGAACTGCCGCCACTGCTACCGCAGGCGACGAGAAAAAGGGCTGCAAGGAGCACAAGCGCTCCGCGTAAAGTGTGAAAAGACATAACGACTCCTGTTATATGGTAAATTGACACCATTTTAGGTAATTGAGCCGTAGAATTCAATCGCATGGGTTAGTGATTTTTAAGGGATGCAGGGTGAGGCTAACGGGTTACAAAATCCCTTTCTGACGCGCTTTGAGCAGGGCTTCGCTCTTACATGTAGCGTTGAGTTTTTTATAGATGTTTTTAATATGGCTGTTGACGGTATGCACGCTTACATGTAAGGCTTTGGCGCATTCGCCGTAACTCTCCCCTTTTTCGATCAGTTTCAGCACTTCAAGTTCCCTGTGGCTGAGCAGATACTGCTCTTCAATGCGCTCCTGCTGCATCGCGGCAATCACTTTTCGGGCAATTTTCGGGCTCATGGGCGCACCCCCTTCAAAAAGCTCGAAAAGTGATTCGACAAGCATGCGCGGCGAGGCGGTTTTAAGCAGGTAACCCGATGCGCCTGCACGGATGGCTTCAAAGACGGTATCGCTCTCTTCAAAAATCGTGTGCGCAATAATCAGAATATCGGGATAGTGCGATGCCACATGGCGAATCAGCTCCACTCCGGGCATTTTCGGCAATCCGAGGTCACTAAGCAAAATATGGGGCTGGAGCTGCTTGAGTGCTTCAACGGCATCTTCGGCATTCGATGCGGTGCTGAGGACCTCAATATTTTTTTCGCCTTCGAGCAGCAGCGTGAGATTTTGCAGCAGTAGCGGATCATCTTCAACGATAAAGATGCGCAGGACGTTTTCAGGGGTGTTCACAGCGGTACCTCCAGATGCAAATGGGTGCCGGAACGCTCCGATGCTATATGAAACGTTCCGCCAACCTCTTCGGCACGACGGCGCATATTGCCGATTCCCCGGCCCGATACCGGTTCGCTGAAACCTCTGCCGTTATCGGCAATGTCAAGCGACAGGGCGTGCGCATTCAGGCAGAAGGTAATGGTAACTGCGTCGCATTCGGCGTATTTTACAATGTTCGAAAGCGCTTCGCGCGTGATGCGAAAGAGCGTGAGAACGACAAGCGGTGCAGGAACCGGGCTTTCCGGTGCTATCGACGGGTGCAACGTGTAGGCAATATGATGGGGTTCGAGCATCGTGGCGCAGTAGCGTTTCATCTCGCTTACCATCTGCGCGGGGCTTTGGGCATTGCTCATATCGATGCTCTGGAGGATGCTGCGCGTTTCAAAGACGATATCTTCGGAGAGCCGGCCGATCGAGGCGATGTTTTTCTGAAGCGTCTCCGCAATATCGCTACGCGAGGCAATCTGGGCGATGAGACCGATATTGGTCGCAAGCCCTCCGATGCCGTCGTGTATTTCGCGGATCATCCTGTCGTTGTTGGCTTTGGAACGCTCTTTGGCCGTGACCGATTCGATTCCGACCGCGGCCTGATTGGCAACCATCTCCATCAGGTCGAGATCACGGCGTTCGTAGAGCCTGCCGTTGCTCTTGTTACCGAGTAGAATATAGCCCGAACACATGGTAGCGGTGTTGACGGGTATGGCAACGCCGTCTTGAAACGCTCTGGGCAGGGAAGGGATGTCGAGTGTATAGAGGTAGCTGGGGCGGATTAGCCCCATGGCATCAAGCGCGGCACGCGAAAAATCGGGCGTGTCCGTCTCTGCGGTGATGACCTTTGTGGAGACGGGGTGCAGGGTGTTTGAGAGCATGCTCCGGCAGGTTTCGACAACCTCGCGGCGGTGCTGTAGGGGAATGAGGGCGCGCGAGAGTGAGAGCGCTACTTTTTCAATATCGTAACGGTTGCGTTTGAGCAGCGTTTTAACCCCTTTTGCAATTATGTCGCGCAGGGGCGCATAGAGTAAAATCATGATCCAGAGCGCGAGTACGGATGCTACGCTGCCGCTGATCTCCCGTGAGACGGTGGCGTTGATCGCATAGATGATCCCAAGGTCCGCCACGAGCAGCGTTATGATAGTGGCGGTATAGATCAGTGTATTGTCGATCAGGGTATCGATGTCCATCAGGGCGTGTCTGGAGATGGCAAACGCGATAGTTACGGGGACGATGACAAATCCGAGCGCGGGTATCTGGTAGCTGTAGTATTCGCCTAAAATACCGAGTACCGGGAGCACATAGCTTAAGAGCATGATGATGATAAAAAGCGCCGTTCCCCAGACGATCCATTTGATCTGCGCTTTTTCGACGGCACTGCTGCGGTGGTAGTTTACAAAGACCGCTATGACGGCACCGATCAGACTCAGAAGGAAAAGCAGCTGCTGGCTTTCATACACAAGACGGCTGCTATGGACTGCAGCGACAAGCAGCGGCAGAAGGTAGAGTGCGATGATGAAGCGCCATTTCAGTGCGAAAGCAAAAGGCTTGGGGAAAATCAGGAAAAAGTGCAAAAAGAGTACGGGGAAGTAGCAAAAAGCGAGATAGTTCGATGCGTAGAGCAACAGAGTCGTAACGGGGTCGATACTGATGCTGCGCAGCGATAGCAGCCCGAATGAGATAAAAATCGTTGCCGTCGCCACCATAAATACCGCAAAGAGACGTACACGGATGTCCAACGGATTTTTGAGATAAAGCACCAGTGCTATGATGTAGCACACTATGGCGGCAAGCAGCAGTGGCAGCTCCTGTAACAGCTGCACGGGGTCGTAGGTGAGCGGCATCAGCTCAAATGTTTTGCTGCCGGAGAGGGTTAGCGTTACCGGACGCTCCGGTGTCAGACGGGACATCCGTTCCTGAAACGCGGCATAGTCCCGTAATGCTTCATAGGATACGATGCGGTCGTGATCGCTTATCAATGAAAAAGGAGTGAGCGGCGTCCCTTCAATGGTAGTGATCTGCTGCGACTCTAACGCCTCTTTTACATGTAAAGGGTGCCGCTTTGAAACGTTTTCAATAATATAACGCCCCTCTGCCTGCGTGAACGTCAACCCCAGATCCGGAGCATTCAGCAGGGCATGTACGCCTGCAAGCAGTAGCAGTAGCGGGAATAGAAAAAGAGAGGCGAAATAAAGTGTTGATTTCAATTTTTTGTTTGCCGATACTGACGGATTTTATGGAGCATTATATCGTCTGCAGCCAAAACAAGTTTGAAAACCTTAACGTTATCCATAGCAAGCCTTGGCTATAATCATTGCCTCAAATTTTTCTTACATGTAAGGATTGACCGTGACCCAACCGTTAGAGAATATCGACGAGGTTTTAAAACAGCACAAGCTCTCGCAGCTCGATTATGCGCATATTAAAAAGATTCTCTCCCGTGAGCCAAATCTGGTCGAAATCGGCATCTTTTCGGCAATGTGGTCGGAACACTGCAGCTATAAATCTTCGAAGGTGCATCTTTCCGGTTTTCCGACCAAAGCGCCGTGGGTCATTCAGGGACCGGGCGAGAACGCAGGGGTTATCGATATCGGTGACGGCTATGCGGCGGTCTTTAAAATGGAAAGCCACAATCACCCCAGTTTTATTGAACCCTATCAGGGAGCGGCCACGGGTGTCGGTGGCATCATGCGCGACGTCTTCACGATGGGGGCGCGTCCGGTAGCGAGTCTGAACTCGCTGCGTTTCGGTGATGTCCACGGTGATGGTAAAACGGCGCATCACCAGCGTTATCTGGTACGCGGCGTTGTTGAAGGTATCGGCGGTTACGGCAACTGCATGGGGGTTCCAACCATCGGCGGCGAAATCAGTTTCGATGCGTGCTACAACGGCAACATTCTGGTCAATGCCTTCAACCTCGGTATCGCCAAAAGTGACGAGATTTTCTACGGCCGCGCGGAAGGTATCGGCAATCCGGTCATTTATGTCGGTTCCAAAACCGGCCGCGACGGTCTGGGCGGGGCGGTTATGAGTTCGGACTCCTTTACCGAAGAGTCCAAAAGCCTGCGTCCGACGGTTCAGGTGGGTGACCCTTTTACTGAAAAACTGCTGCTTGAAGCGTGTCTGGAACTCTTCAAAACCGATTACGTCGTCGGTATTCAGGATATGGGTGCGGCAGGTCTGACCTCAAGCTCCTTTGAAATGGCGGGACGCTCCGGCAGCGGTATGATCATGCATCTCGACAAGGTTCCGGCGCGTGAAGAGGGGATGCAGCCTTATGAGTTCATGCTCTCCGAATCACAGGAACGCATGCTGATCTGCGCCAAAAAAGGGAGCGAACAGGCCATTATCGATATTTTCGAGAAGTGGGACCTTGATGCAGCCGTTATCGGGGAAGTCACTGCGACCGGAAACATGGAACTCTTCTGGCACGGCGAAAAAGTGGCCGATGTTCCGGTTGACCCCGTAAGCGAAGAGGCTCCGGTACTGGAGCGTCCGATGAGTCGTCCGGCCTATCTTGACACCATTGCGGGCATCAGCATCGATCAGTTCGAAACCCCTTCCAATCAGGAGGCGTTTGAGAAGATGATTGCCGCGATGGAAGTGGTGGATAAATCATGGGTCTATGAGCAGTATGACTCGATGGTACAGACCAACACCGTGAAAAAAGGCGGGATGCTTGACGCTTCGGTGATTCGCGTGAAGGAGAACGGCAAAGCGCTTGCGATGAGTTCGGACTGTAACGTGCGCTACTGCTACATTGACCCCAAAGGCGGCGCGGCGGCTGCGGTTATCGAAGCGGGACGCAACGTCGCCATGAGCGGGGCGCGTCCACTGGCGATCACCGACTGTCTCAACTACGGTAACCCTGAAAATCCTGAAGTAATGTGGCAGTTCGGACAGGGGTGTCTGGGAATCAAAGAGGCGTGTGCGGCGCTGAACACCCCGGTCATCGGCGGTAACGTATCGCTTTACAATGAGACCAACGGCGTTTCCGTCTTCCCGACGCCTTCCATTGCAACGGTCGGTGTGAACGATGACCAGAACAGAGTGCTACTCTCTTCATTCCAAAAAGCCGGAAACCTCCTCTATCTGGTCGGAGAGACAATGAGCGAATTCGGCGGATCACTCTACATGAAACAGATCTGCAACACGGTCGGCGGGACCTTGCCTGCCATCAATTACGACTCAGAGCTCAAACTCTGGGATCTGGTCATCGAAGCGAATAAAAAAGGGCTGCTTTGCAGTGCTAAAGACCTCAGTTCCGGCGGCCTTGCCGTGGCACTGGCAAAAATGGCCGCAACCAGCGCTCTGGGCTGTGACGTCAGTGTCAATCTCGGCGATGCGCGTGATATTTTCTCCGAATCCATGGCACGCGCCGTCATCGAAGTATCACCCGAGCATGCCGCGGCATTTGAAGCGATGAGTGCGTCGCTGCCATGCGTGAAAATTGGAACCGTAGGCGGTGACGCCTTTACATGTAACGATGTCACGATGCCGATGGCGCAGCTTGATGCGGTCTACTACGGAACCTTCAAAAAGGTCATTGAACAGGATATCTGATTCCTGTTCTTAAACCTTCCTTTCAAAAAATATTTTCTCTCGCCATCGCTTCTCTTTAACGTTCTCAAAAACCTACAATGATACAAATGCCCTTGCAAAGGAGCTCCAATGAAAATAGTTGTGACCGGAATATCCGGATTTGTTGGCAGTGCGATTCGCCGCCATTTCAAAAACCATGATGTTCGCGGACTGGGCATCCGCCCGAGCACTTCCGATGATGCGATCAGAGAGGCACTCAAAGAGTGTGATGTGCTGATTAACCTCTCGGGTGCCACTATTATCGGACGCTGGAGCGAGAGCTACAAGCAGACGCTCTACAGCAGCCGCATTCACACGACGCAGCGTCTTGTGAAGGTTATGAAAACACTCAACGTACCGCCAAAACTGCTTTTGAACGCTTCGGCGGTTGGAATTTACGAGAGTGATATCGCCGTGGATGAACATGGCGCATTGGGGTATGATTTTCTCTCGGCACTCTGCCGCGACTGGGAGGCCGAAGCACTGCAGGCGTCGCATCTGGGCGTGCGTGTTGCCATTATGCGTTTTGGTGTCATTTACGGCAAAGGCGGCGGTGCCATGAGTAAGATGCTTACACCCTTCAAACTCGGCGTAGGCGGAGCACTGGGGGATGGAACACAGATGGTTTCGTGGATTCATATCGATGATCTGATTCGCGCCATGGAACATCTCATAACGCATGAGACGCTTTCGGGTGTTTTCAACTTCACGGCACCGGAGCCGCTGAGCAACGCACGTCAAACCGAGATTATGGGCAGCGTTTTGCACCGTCCGACTTTTCTGGGTGTTCCGGCATTCGCCGTGAAGTTACTTTTCGGGGAGGGTGCGACCGTCATGCTCGATTCAAAAGAGGTCTATCCCAAAGCGCTTGAAGCCTCAGGATTTACCTTTACCTACCCCGACTTCGAAAGCGCGTTCAGGGCGATTGTTCAGGAGTGAGCGCGCGAACGAAACAGCAGTATGAGGGTGCTCAGCAGCGCGCCGAGAAAAACGATGCTGTAACCTGTGGGCAGGTCAAAGTGGTATGAGAGAAAAATGGCCGCTATCGAAAAGCTCCATCCGAAAACAAAGCTTACATGTAAAGGTCTGAAGCGGTGTTGTGCCGTGCCGATCAGCGCGGGGGCTATGAGCAGCACAAAGACCACCAGAACTCCGGCAAGCTGTACCGAAGAGGTCACTGTCAGCGCAAGCAGTGAAAAGAAAAGCAGTTCCCGAAAAAAGCCGTGAAGCCGTGGATAGAGTTTCCAGAGTGCGAGTGCAATGAAGGCGTAGATAGCCGCGCTTTTGATGACATCTTCCATCGGGGTAAAGAGAATGTCGCTTGCCAGCAGTGATTTAAAGTGCTCCATCCCCTCCGCCGAATGCGACAGTACCATCATAATACCACTTGCCCCAAGGACGTAAAGCAGCCCGATAAACGCTTCAAGATGGAGTTTGCGCTGCGAAGCGTAGGCAATGATGAGCGCACTCAAAAGCGCGAATGCGAGGGTGATGGGGTAGAGGTACGCTTCATGAAAATAGCCCAGGCTGATGGCCGAGCCCAACGCGGCAAACTGTGCGATGGCCAGATCGGTGAAGATGATGCCCCGTTCCAGAATGCCCATACCGAACCAGGCATGCAGCATGACCAGAATGATGACCAGAAGAATGGGGGTAGCAAGAATTTCCATCATTTGACGGCTCCGGTGAGATAGTCAAAAAGGCCGCGCAGGTCTTCGATCTGCTCCAGTGCTCCGATATCGTGCGGCATGATGACAATGGGGATGCCCGTTTTTTCGGCTATGAACTCGGCCGTTTTGGTGGCGTGATAGACGTCGTGAAAAATGCAGCAGGGGTGTTCACGTTCAATGAGATTGATGATCTCAAGCGTATGGCGCGAAGAGGGAGGTATTCCCGGAAGCGGTTCGATGGTTCCGATGTTCTGTAATCCGTAGCGGCGGTTGAAGTAGGCGAGGTTGTCATGAAACTGAAGGACTTTGAGCCCTTTCTTTGATGCCATCGCGTCGTCCCACCGTTTGAGATCCAGCTGCCACGACTGTTCGAACTGATCATAGTTCTTGGTGTAGTCGTTTTGATGTTCGGGGTCGATGCGGCCGAGAAAACCGGCAATGGCACGGGCAAGCACGGGAATGTTGTAGGGATCGAGGTGAAAATGGGGATTACCGTCGGGGTGAATGTCACCGCCGGAGCGATCGACACTTTTGGGTTTGTTAATGAGCTCCACCTGATGGGAAAGGTTTAGCAGTGTTGGAGCACCGGGACGCGTTTTTGGGTTGTTCGCCCGACGGATCAGCGGCGGCAGCCAGCCGATCTCAAGCTGACCTCCGTTCATGATGAGCGCATCCGCCTGCCGCATTTTGGCAATGAGCGAAGGGCGGGGGACCACGAAATGTGGGTCCCAGTTCCCCTGCGCGAGTACCGTGACATCGACGTGTTCACCCCCGACACGCTCACTCAGCGCCCCGATGTAGGGGTAGCTGACGGCAATATTCAGCTTTGCAAAAAGCGAGAGTGGCAGCAGGATGAAAAGTATCAGCCGCTTCATAGGGTTCCTTTAAAAGTCGTGCGCGGCGTGTGCCCCGATGGAGATATTGGCCTGAAGCATGACGGTATCAATATTCTGGCGTTCCCCCTCTTCATTAAAAAGAGCGCTGTTGTGATTATACTGCAGACGCAGACGGCTGAACTCGCTGGGGTGGTATTCGATCATGCCGCTGAGACGGTCAAGATTGTCCGGCATCTCCTGCAACACGTCATTTTTTCTGACATCGTTCTGGTAGATGCTGTCATAGCGCGCTCCGATGCGCCAGTTGCGGTTCATGGCGTAAACGAGCTGGGTGTAGTAACCCGATTGCTCCTTTTCGGTTGCGGCGCTTCCGGCTACTTCTGCGGCGGCGTCAATTGCGTAGGTACGCCCCTCCATGGTACGCATGAGCCATTCGCTCTGCCATGCAAGGAAACTGTAGGAGTCGAAATAGTGCTTCACGGTCAGGTCGGCACCATAGAGCGAACTCATACCCGCGAAGGTGTGAGGTGATTCTTCATCGGCACTGTGGTCGATGCGGCTGGTGCCTCTGGCGTATGAGATTCCGGGCATGATGGTGGTACTCCCGATGTCATGGGCCGTTTTGAGGTAGGTGACAAAGAGGGCGGGAACATCGGCAGCCTTGACGTAGGGATCTTCCGTATCACCCAGAGCCGAAGTACCGAACATGCGCTCATTCTCTCCCTGAAGCACTTCAGCACCGAACATGAGGTAGTGTGACATCGGGGCGACCCACTGCAGCTGCACGCCCATTTCGCTCAGACCGTGCATCCCCAGAAATGCGTCGTAAACCAGCGGCATATCGCCAAAATCCCAGTAATGGTGGTGCTGTTCGTTGATGCGGCCGAAATTGGAGTTGAATTTACCGCCGCGAAGCCGGAGGCCTGCAGGAAGTGAGGTCGTCGTGAAATAGGCTTCCTCAACGGCGACACCGTTTTCAGAAAAGTGGAGGACGCCGTCCATCGTGAAATAGGGGTCAACCGAACTTGAAAGTACCAGTTCGGCGTAATTGAGATTGAAACCGTTGTTGGCATTGTAGGTGGCGTGCGAGGCTGCTCCATGGGAGTGTTCACCAATGAGACCGTGTGCGATACCCGGTATTTCCAGATGGGCGACTTCATTGTCTTCGACATTGCGGTTAACCAGCGAGGCATCGAGAATGAGGGACATATCCGGTATGAATTGTGATTGTGAAAAGGTACGCTGTGATGCCGGAAGCACCTCGGCAGCAGTCCCAAAAAGCAGTGTCGAAAGCAGGGTAGAGAGTAGAATGGTTTTTTGCATCGTTATTCCTGGGTATAAAAAATAGTTGGATTGAAATAAGAGGAAAACTAGGCTTTAGGAGGTGCGCGGCTCTGATTGTTAGAAAATGAAGGAGCAAAATAAGGGTTACATGTAAGGCTGAATATATGCGCAAAATGCAGGGGCACATCAAGGCTCGGCGGTACGATGATATCGGCGCTTGCCGTATGGTCATGCACGATACAGACCGGACAGTTGCCGCTGTCATGGGCATGGGTATGTCTTACTTCATGCAGTGCCGTCGTGATGGTGCTGAGCGTAAAGAGAAAAATAACAAGAAGTTTTTTTACATGTGCTTTCATTTGGCGCAATTGTAGCACAGTGGGTTCGAGTCGTTTATTAAAGCTTACATGTAAGCTGTTCAACGCTTCCCAAGCTCTGCTTTGTTAAAATTCCGAAAATATTTTGCATAAGGAACGATAATGAAACGTGCCCTTCTCAGTGTCAGCGATAAAAGCGGCATTGTAGCCTTCGCCAAAGAACTTGTGGCGGCAGGCTTTGAAATTGTCTCTACCGGAGGCACCTATAAAATGGTCCGTGAGGCCGGCATTGACGCCATCGAGATCGATGAAGTGACGAAATTTCCGGAAATCCTTGACGGACGTGTTAAAACCCTTAACCCCTACGTTCACGGCGGTATTCTTTACCGACGCGACCTTGAGAGTCACCGTGCAACGGTTGCGGAACACGGCATTGTCGGAATCGACCTGGTGTGTGTCAACCTCTACCCGTTTAAAGCGACCATCGAGCGTACGGATGATTTTGAAGAGATCATCGAGAACATCGATATCGGCGGTCCGGCAATGGTGCGCTCTGCTGCTAAAAACTTTGCCGATGTGCTGATTGTAACCGATCCTGCGGATTATGATGGTGTCTTACATGTAATCAAAAGCGGAAGTGACAGTTTCGAGTATCGCCGCAGCCTGATGATAAAAGCATACGAACACACCGCAGCGTACGACTCTATGATAGCAAACTATATGAACAGCCGTTTCAACGGCGGAATGGGCGAGAAGCAGTTCATCGTAGGAAACAAGGTAATGGATACCCGTTACGGCGAGAACCCGCACCAAAAAGGCGCGCTTTACGAGTTTGACAAATACTTCTCTAAAAACTTCAAAACGCTTAAAGGCGAAGCAAGCTTTAACAACCTTACAGACATCAACGGCGCTGTAAAAATAGCTGCGGCGTTTGGCGATGAGAACGCTGTTTGTATCGTAAAACACGGAAACCCTTGTGGTTTTGCCATTAAAGACACACTGTTAGATTCTTATGTAGAGGCACTTAAATGTGACCCTATCTCTGCATACGGCGGTGTAGTTGCAGTTAACGGTACGGTTGACAAAGCTCTAGCTGAAAAGATAAATGAGATCTTCATTGAGGTTCTTATTGCAGGGACTATTACACAAGAAGCTCAAGATGTTTTTGCTGCTAAAAAGAAGATCAAACTGTTTGAGTACGGAAGTGATAAGCTTGTTCTTGCAAACGATACCTACGACTTCAAACACATCGACGGCGGGTTTGTATTCCAGGACGCTGACAAAGTAGGCGAGGATGAGGTGAAAAACTCGAAGCTCGTAAGTGCAAAATCTGCGAGTGAGCAGGAACTAAAAGATATGGAGATCGCTTATAAAGTGGCGTCTCTTACAAAATCCAACTGTGTCGTTTACGTTAAAAACTCTGCGATGGTAGCCGTGGGTATGGGTATGACATCCCGTGTCGATGCAAGCCAGTGTGCCCTTAAAAAAGCAAAAGATATGGGTCTTGACGTTACAGGCGCTGCACTTGCATCTGAAGCGTTCTTCCCATTCCGTGACAGCATCGACGCTGCTGCGGCAGCGGGTGTAAAAAGCGTAATTGAGCCGGGCGGTTCCATTCGTGACGATGAGGTCATTGCCGCGGCAAACGAGCACGGTATGGCGCTTTATTTCTCAGAAACAAGACACTTCCTGCACTAACATCTGTAAGCCGAAATGGCTTACATGTAACTTCTAGCGTTCTACGTGAATGTTTTTAATAATGCCGCAGGTATCTTCCCCGCGCTGCTCCAGTAAATAGACTTTTTCATACGTCTGATTGATCTCGTCCACTACCGAAGGATTGACACTCTGATACATGGCCGTATAGCCGATGGTCTCTCCGCTGTCATCTTTTTTCGGCGTCACGTAAGCGACGGACCAGTAGTGGGCACCGTCGGCGCGCAGATTCTTGACATAGCCCTGCCAGACCTGATCTTTTGCCGTGGTTTCCTGCATACATGTAAAGAGTGCTTTTGGCATGTGCGGATCGATGATATTGGTGTAATGGGTGCCTAATAGTTCCGATTTATCATATTGCGAGACAGTTATAAAAGTACGATTGGCATAGGTGATATAACCCTGCGTATCGATCTCATAAATGACATTGCCTTTGTCAAAAAAAATGGCTTCCCCGGTAGGTTTCGGTGGTATCATTCATGCTCCTTATTCGGTTTTGTGAAAATATGATTATGAGTAAAATACTACGATTGTAAAATAAGAAAACTTTATTTAGTATAAATATATGGGCATTTCAGGCGTTTGCGGGTGAAAGGAATGTGTTGGCCAGTTGCAGGGCACTGTAGAGCGCACCTTCAAGGTAACCGCCTTCGATGAAGGAATATTCGGTACCGATGCAGTGGAATTTGTTGTTCAGGAGATGTATGTTCAGCCCGTAGTGCGGATGTTCCCGTAGCGGCTGAATATCTTCGGCAACTGAGGTATAGGGTTCGCTGCCCCAGTCTTTGATGACAACACGTTTTGGATGTGCCGCTTGCGGACCGAAAAGACGTACGAGTTGATCGACGATTGCGGTTTCTGGATTGTTGGCGAAACGATGTGTGTGAAAAAAGCCGAAAAGAGCCGGACACGCTTCTTGTGATGCGTCATGAATTTCACCGAGTATTCCGTGATTGCTGAAGCAAAAACCGCTTAAGCCAGCCTCTCTCCAAAAAGGGCGTTCATAAAAGACAACCGCTTTGGCAGAACCTCCCATCCAGGTTGGTATATGCGAGAGGGCAGTAACAGCTTCATGTGAAAGCGGCGGCGAAAAGCTGATGCTTTGGTTGAGAAGACGCGGTGGAAGCGTGCTGATGACCAGCGGCGCGTTCCACTGTTGCGTACCGCTTTGAATACAGATCTGATCATCATGATCGATCAGGGCATCGACCGGTGTGTTTACATGTAAAGTGACATTGTGAAGTTTGTCATAGAGAGCATGTGTGAGGACTTTTACGCCACCGACAAAACGAAAAGCGGGTGCAGCCGGAGGAGCCTGAAAGCGTTGAACACCTGCAGGATCATCGTAAAGTGCATCTCCTTCAGCATGCTGTTTGAACAGATGCAGTTCAAGATGCTGCGCCAGTTCAAGCGTGAGCTTATGATGTGGCCATACCCATGTTGGCCCAAGATCTATGCCTTCGGGTGTTGTTTCGATGCGTCCACCTATGCGTCCGCGTGCTTCGAGCAAAACGATGGAGTAGTGCTCTTGCAGAAGATAGGCTGCAAATAAACCACTCAGGCCAGCGCCGATAATGACAAGTTCGGGTCTATCGTGATTTTGCATGATGGTGTATCCTGAACTGATTCCATTTTTTGAGAGTGTATCAGATTTTCGCAGGGAGAAAAAACATTGAAAGTGCAAAAAAATAAGCAAGAATAAAAAAGTTTCCACAATGGTCGGAATGACGTGACTCGAACACGCGACCTCTACCACCCCAAGGTAGCACTCTAGCCAGACTGAGCTACATCCCGATATTTGTGGAGGGGAATTATAGAGGGACAAAGCTTAAAAAATGTAAATTTTAGGCTCACTCTATAATCTTTAGCGCATAGGCACCCTCTTTGCATCATACATTTCGGAGACTCAATGATGTTTCAGATGATTCTGTAACGCTCATAATGATCTGCTGGTACAGTTCGAAAAGATCATAAAAATCAATTCGTACAAAGCCCGCTTCCATTACATGTAAAGGGTTCCGTACATGCAGCATGGGGATCTAGGCCGTAGATTACCGGAGCACAAGTTCCATTCGATGAATCGGTATATTCACCAATACAAGCATCACATCCCGAACTGCAGGCGCTGTTGCAGCAGACACCATCCACACAGAAACCTGTTTCACATTCACTGCCTTGTGTACAGGCATATCCCTGTGGTAAAAATGCCGTGCAGTTTCCGTTTTGGCACATTTCGCCGGCTTCGCATTGTGTATTGCAAACCCCGCAGTTATTCGGGTCGGTTTGCAGGTCGACACATCCGCTCGGACACAGCGATCTTTCCTGCTCGCAGACGGCCAGACAGGAACCCTGATTACAGAGTTCGTCAGCCCCGCAGGCATTTGTACAAGAACCGCAGTGTAGAGGGTTGTTCTGTGTATCCGTACAGACACCTTCACATGTCTGCATGTTCACGGGGCACTTTGATACAGGAATGACATAGAAGTCTGCATGTAAAGAAGTCAGGAACAAAAGAAAAATCGCATGTAAGAAGTATCGCATTTCAAACCGCCTGATTGAGCTATTGATGATATTGTATCATGTCTATCGATTTCACTGTGAATTAAAAAGTTACAAACAAAGTTGATTGACATAGACTCAAGTTTTTGATAAAATCTTTGTTAAAAACATTATAGTAACAGAGCAAAAACATGAGTAAAAGTTTATATGAAACCTTGGGTGTTGATTCCGGAGCTTCCGAAGCGGAAATTAAAAAAGCGTATCGCAAGCTGGCGCGCCAGTACCATCCGGATGTCAATAAAGATGCGGGTGCCGAAGAGAAATTCAAAGAGGTCAACGCCGCGTATGAAGTTCTCAGCGACAAAGAGAAACGGGCCAAATATGACCGTTTCGGCGATCAGATGTTCGGCGGACAGAACTTCCATGATTTCGCTCGCGGACAGGGTTCGAATGTCGATCTTGATGATATTTTGAGAAATATTTTCGGCGGCGGTGGCGGCTTCGGAGGCGCCGGCGGATTTGGCGGAGGAGGCTTCGGCGGCTTCGGAGGCGGCGGTTTTGGCGGAGCCGGTGGCGGTTTCGGCCAGCAGAGCGTGAACCTTGACATTGAAGCCAGTGTTACGGTGCCGTTTAGTGTCGCGGTACTCGGCGGCAAGCACTCAGTGTCGCTTCAGGGCGAGAGTTTTGACATCAAGATTCCTGCAGGTATCAAAACCGGAGAGAAGATGCGTGTGCGCGGCAAAGGCAAAAGCATGCAGGGCCGCAGCGGCGATCTTTATCTGAAAATCGAGATTGCACCGAGTCAGGATTATGTGCGCGAAGGGAATGATCTGGTAAAAACTTTTGATGTACCGCTTTATGCCGCACTCTTCGGCGGTAAGGTGACCGTGCAGACGCTTGAGAAAGAGATCACGCTCAAGGTGCCGAAAAACAGTAAAAACGGTCAACGCTTCCGTGTCAGGGAGATGGGGGTACTGGATCGTAAGACGTCACAGCGCGGCGATCTGTATCTCAAAGCGAACATCGTACTGCCTGACGTTGATCGACTCGACAATGACCTCTCTGAGATGATGCAAGAACGCTTACCCAAGGAGTAGATGATGAACCACCACCACTATGACGAACCGGTATACCTGATCAGTATCGTTGCAAAGATTCTGGACATCCACCCCCAGACACTGCGACAGTATGAGCGTGAAAACCTTATTGAACCCTCCCGCTCGAATGGACGGATACGCCTCTATTCACAGCGCGATATTGACAAGATCAAGCTGATTTTGCGGCTGACCCGTGATCTTGGAGTCAATCTCGCCGGTGTTGATGTGGTGCTGCGGCTCAAAGATCAGCTCGAAACAATGGAGCATGAGATAGCGGAATTGCGTCATGCGCTTCATAGCGCCCAAAACTCCAAAGGTGTACCGCCGGACAAAGCACTGGTGACCAAAAAAAGCATTTACGAGATGATCATTTTTGAAGATGTGACAAAGTAGCCAGTGCGCTACTCTTTGAGGCGTGTGATTGCACCGCCGAGCTCCTGAAGCTTTGCTTCAAGCCGTTCGTATCCGCGGTCGAGATGGTAGATGCGATGGACATCCGTAGTACCTTCTGCGACCAGACCTGCCAGAACCAGAGCGCTCGATGCACGAAGGTCGGTGGCCATGACATCGGCACCATAAAGCGGTGTGGGCCCGGTAACAGTGGCAAGATTGCCGCTGAGCTTGATATCCGCGCCCAGACGTTGCAGCTCGCTGACATGCATGAAGCGGTTTTCAAAAAGACGCTCTTCGATGGTGGATGTGCCCTCCGCCTGCGTTGCCAGTGCCAGAAACTGCGCCTGCATATCCGTAGGAAATGCCGGATATTCCTGTGTCACGATTGTGACGGGTTTGATCTTCGCGGCGGGATGGATGGTGATGCGCTCTTTGGTGATCTCAAACGTAAAGCCCATGGACTGCAGTTTGGCGATGACGGCATCGAGATGATCCGCTCTCACACGCTCCAGCGTAATACTGCTGCGTGTAATGGCGGCCGCACAGAGGTAGGTTCCCGCTTCGATGCGGTCGGGAATAATGGAAAAGGGTTCGATCTCGATGAGACGCCGGTCAGTACCATAAATGACCAGTTCGGAAGTTCCGATGCCTTCAATACCGACGCCGCTTTGTCGCAGCACTTCGCACAGCTGCACCACTTCAGGCTCGCGCGCCGCATTGGTAATGACGGTTTTGCCTTTGGCCAGTGCCGCAGCCATGACGATATTGGCCGTTCCGGTCACCGTGATTTTGTCAAAAATGATGTGCGCACCCCTGAGCCCTTCGCGGGCTTCGGCGTAAACGTATCCGCCTTTGATGGTAATGGCGGCTCCCATCATTTCAAGCGCTTTGAGATGCAGGTCGATGGGGCGCTGTCCGATGGCGCATCCTCCCGGAAGCGAGACTTCGCAGTGCCCCTCGCGGGCGAGAAGCGGTCCGAGAACCAGAATGGACGCGCGCATGGTTTTGACGATCTCATAAAGGGCCCGGGTATGAATGATATTGGACGTGTTGATCGTTGCGCTGTTGGAGCTGAAGCTGTAGGTGGCACCGAGATGTTCCAGCAGTTTGAGCAGGGTTTTGATATCTTTCACATCGGGGATGTTATGGATGGTGACATCGTTTTTTGCCAGCAGCGTCATGGCTATAAGCGGCAGCGCCGCATTTTTGGCTCCGGAAATGGGAATGGTGCCCTTGAGTGACCCGGGCCCTTCAATACGTAAAAAATCCATGATGCTCCTGCGACGGAAAATTGCGCCATTATAGTCAAACTGCTATAATAGAGGCCTAAAAACAAGGAGTTGCCGTGAGTTCCGCATTGGACCGTCTGAAGGATCTGACTTCAAAAATCTCCAGCTATGAATTGACACGCAAGGAGAACCTGCGGCGGATTGAAACCCTCTACGCCAAACTCCATATCGATGCAAAGGTGCCGACGTTTGAGGATCTCTTTGATTTCAAGGCGATCAATCTGACCGGACTCTCGCTCACTACGGAGCATCTGGGTGAGATACAGGAGGGCCGCTATGTGCAGATGATCGCCATCAGTTACGATGCCGATGCCATCGTCAAGAATAAAAACAGCTCGCTGGGATATTTCGGCCGCGCTGAAAAGATCGATGCGGAATTGAAAAACGAGATTGTCACCTTTGTACTCTCATGGCGTTTTGAGAAGAGTTTCCGCACACTCGAACACTACAATACCCTGCTTTCGGCACTTGAGCGTAATGATCCGCTTCTATCTTAGGCTCTGGCTTTTCTGGTTTTTTCAGGTCAGCGCTCTCAGTCTTGGCGCCGCGGCGCTTGCCGATGCCGTCGTGACCGCCGCACTCTATGTTTACCGGGGCGCACCGCCGCTGAATGCTTCCGTCGCGGAAGCGCTTTGGGAGATTGCCGGTTTCTGGTTCGGCATTCTCTGGAGCCTGACGCTGCTGTGGGCGCTTTTTATTTCGGTGCGCCGTATTATGGAACGCTGCTACGCGCATCGGAAGTTTATTCTGCTTACATGTAAGGGTGACGAACGCATTACGCCTGTCGGGCATGGCGATATCGTGACGCTGTGGCGGCGCTGGATGATGCTGCTGATCTGGCTCGTGGCGGCACAGATGATTCTGATGACAGGCATACGGATGGTGTTTGGTTTCGAGACGGCACTTGATACGTGGTTTGATAGCTACTGGCTTTACGGCGCACTGATGATCGCCGGAGGGATTTCACTGCCGCTTCTTGGAACCCGCTGCAAACGGATTCGGGTGAGCCAATGCTGATTTTTCTGGATCTGGAAACGACGGGACTCGAAACGAAAGATCGCATCTGCAGTATCGGATGGATTCTTCATGAGGGCAGTGACGTCAGAACGCACCATGAGCTCATCCGGCCGCCGCGCAAGATTCCGCCCTCCGCATCGGCCCTGCACCATATCACCAACGAGATGGTGGCGGATCGGCCGCTTTTTGAAGCATCGCAGAGCGCCGCAGCGCTTTTGGAGCTTAACAGGAGCGATGTGGTGCTGGTGTCCCACAATGCGCCCTTTGAGCTGGAGATGCTTCAAAAAGAGGGGATCGTCTGGCAGGGAAGCATTGTCGATACCCTCAAATGCAGCCGCCACATCATTGGCGAGTGTGAACAGTATGCCCTTCAGTTTTTGCGCTACGAGCTTAAACTTTATAAAAAAGAGGTCGCCGCCGCTGATGCTCTGGGTGTGTGTATTGCGCCCCATGATGCACTCAGCGATGCCTTACATGTAAAGATGCTTTATGAGTATCTGCTTGAGAGTGCGACACCTGAAGCCCTGATTGAAATGAGTTGTACGCATGCGCTCATTACCCGCTTTCCGTTTGGAAAGTACCGGGGGCGCTATATCGAGGAGATCGCGCTCAAAGAACCGGGATATCTGCAGTGGATGCTTGGCAGTATGGTCGATATCGATGAGGACCTGCGCTATTCTCTCGAGCACTATCTGGCTCAGAGTTGATACAAGCAAGATGCGTTATAGTGTCATTTATCAAAACGAGGGGAAATCATGAAAGTGGCCATTCAATGCGTCTCGCCGCTGCTGCAGCGCAGTCTTGAACTCTTTTTGCACGACCGCCTCAGCTCGTACAAACAGTGCGATCTTGTCATTCGGGACCGCCCGCGTGCCGGGGAAGAACACCCGCAATTTCTCATAGGACCCCGCGAAGGTGCGCATCTGGAAAAACCCTTTTCCAAATCGCAGCTGCTGCTTTCATTGGAAAAATTCATGCAGGATCGTCAGGTCGGACGCGATGCCATGGAGACGGCACGGATGATGGAGGAACCCGAAGTGGTTCAAAAATCTTCGCCCGAGGGTTTTGCCCTGCTTGAAAAGCGGATCACGCAGCTGACGCGCGAGTATCAGGAAAATGTCATGAAAGCGGTTCGGGCCTTTTATGAAAACTAGTCCGCTCTTCAAAACCATTGTCGCAGGTGCCTATAAAGGCAAAAAGATATACCTTCCCTCCAAAGAGACCACGCGCAGCTCCAAAGGGGTGGTGCTGGAGTCTTTTTTCAACACCATTCAGTTCGAGATCATCGACGCGACTCTTGTCGAGCTCTTTTCAGGAAGCGGTTCCATCGGGCTTGAAGCACTCAGCCGCGGTGCGGGGACGGTCATTTTCATGGAGCAGGACCGCGACGCGCTCAAAACGCTTGAACGCAACATTTCCCAGACCGACCCTTCCAGATGCAGCGTCATTCGCGGCGATACTTTTGAAAATATCGGCGGGGTTGTCAGAAGATTGCAGCAAAGCGGCACCAGGGCCTATTTTTATATCGATCCGCCGTTTTCCTATCGTGAGGGGATGGAATCCATTTACGAGCAGACGGTGTCGCTTATCGCGGCACTGCCGAGCGAGAATGTGATTATGATTATTATCGAACACATGAGCACGTTGGCACTCGAAGACACCATGGGCCCCTTCACGCTTAAAAAGCGAAAAAAATTTGGAAAGACGTCGCTGAGTTATTACATGTAATCTTTGGAACACCATTTGCTAGGTTCTTGAATCATATCAAGGACGGTGAATGAAACTTCTGCTCTCTTTTCTTCTCATTACCCTTTCGCTTCAGGCGACCAAAATCAGCGATGTAGCCAGTGTCGTGGGTGTTCGTGACAACCAGCTTATCGGCTACTCTCTGGTAGTGGGTCTGAAGAAAACGGGGGACGGGACCACTTCAAAATTCACGCTGCAGTCCATTGCCAACATGCTCAAAGCAATGAACATCGACATGACGCCTGCGGATATCAAGTCCAAAAACGTCGCGGCGGTCGTTGTTACGGCCAAACTCGGACCTTTCGCCCGTCAGGGTGACAAGTTTGACATTACCGTCTCTTCCATCGGTGATGCCAAGTCGCTTGAGGGCGGTACGCTGCTCATGACGCCGCTTAAAGGGGTGGACGGCAAAATCTACGCACTCGGACAGGGACCGGTCAGTATCGGAGGCAAGAACGAACGCGGCGGCGGTGCCGAGTCGCATCCGACAGCCGGCGTCGTGTTTGGCGGCGGTCTGGTAGAACGCGAGATTATTCATGACCTGTACCATCAGGAAGCCATCACCCTCTCGCTCAAAGAGGCGAGCTTTGCTAACGCGATTGCGGTGCAAAATGCGGTGAATGAAGCCTACTCGACGCAGATCGCCGTGGCGATGGATCCGCGCACCATTCGGCTGCAGCGTCCGGCCAACCGGTCGATGATCGAATTTCTGGCTGAGATACAAAGCACCGATATCAACTATACGCCGGCTTCAAAAATTATTGTCAATGAACGGACTGGAACCATTGTCTCTGGCGTTGATATTGAAGTCAAACCCATCGTGATCACGCACGGCGATATTACCATCAAGATACGTGCGGAAGAGAACGTACCGCAGCCTGACGGCAGTGTCAAGGTGGATGACAACATGGTCATCGGATTGAACCAGAACGAGCTTTATACGAAGGCAGGTACGACGACGGTAGCCAATATTACAAGGTCACTGCAGAAGATGGGGGCCTCTCCCAAAGACATTATTTCAATTCTCGAAGCGATGAAGAGCGCGGGTGCCATCGCAGCGGAACTGGAGATTATCTGATGAACGCCACAGCCATAAGCCAGGCACTTTTTTCGCGTGATGCGAGTGCCACACCGACCATTGATCCCAAAAGCGACGATGCGGTTCTCAAAGAGAAGAGCGACCAGTTTGAAGCGATTATCATCAAGATGATGCTTGACAATGCGCTTAAAGATGACGAGAAAGGGCTCTTTGGAAGCAAGGACCCCGGAGATCGGATTTACAAGTCCATGTATCGTGACGAACTCTCCAGGGCAAGTGCGGGAAGTTTCGGATTTTCACAGTTACTTTTTGATTACCTGAGTGAGCAGAAGCGTTAAAGTTTTAAGAGGTTTGGTCGATATAATGCTTAGACATCATAGACATAAATCAAAGCCTGAAAATGGGCTTTTTAGAAGGATTCGAGATGATTTCTCAAGTCAACGCCCAAGCCGCCGTCCTGTATCAGGACGCAAACAAAAACGTGCAGAAGAACAGCAGTGTCACCAAACAGGGTGATACCAGTCGGATCGACCAGATTAAAGCCGAGATCGGAAGAGGGGAATACCGAGTCGATCTCAAGGCTCTGGCCGAGAAGATTGCCGACGAATTAATGTAACCCCGAACCGGGGGATTTCAAGGAGTTTATGATGCTAGAACACCATCTTAACAGCGCCATCAAGGACCTGCAGGATCTGATTGCCATATCGCAAAGCGATATTGACGACATCCAGTTGGCCCGGCATGACGATCAGTTCGCCAGACTCGGAATGAAAGAGGAACGACTTAAAAGTTTCGAATCAAAAAAAGCGATGATCGATCATGAGATTTCAAAAAAGATGAGTGCACAGCCCGAACTCGAACTCGCCGCGCTTCTCTCTCCGCAGGAGCATCAGGCACTTGAAAAACTCAAAGTCAATCTCTCCGCACTGCGTGAGGTCAATCAGCGTTATGCGAAAATGGTGATCAGTGTCGGAGCGTTTTACAACTCCCTTCTCGAACGTGTCGTTCCTACCGAAATGCAGGGGTATAAAAAAGTGGCATCGCAGGATGCTTCCTTTTTGAAAGTGAGGGTCTGATGGCTTCCATATTTAATGCACTTCATATCGGCTACAGCGGACTTAATGCCGCGCAGGTAGGCATTGATGTGACGGGGCATAATATCTCCAATGCCGAAACCGAAGGCTATAACCGCCAGCGTGTCGTGACACAGGCTCAGGTACCCGTCAGCACGGTACAGGGCGTTTCCGGCAACGGCGTGCAAATTACCGAAATTGCCCGGGTTTTCGACAAGTTCGTATTTGACCGCTATGTTTCAGTCGGTGAAGACAAGGCCAACTCCGATTTCAAACGCAATACGCTTGAAGAGCTCTCAACCTATTTTCCGGAAATCGACGGTGTCGGTATCAAGGCGGATTTGAACAGTTACTTTGACCTTTGGCAATCTTTCGCCGACAATCCGGACAACGAAGCGATGAAAATCGCACTGGCGCAGCAGACACAGACACTTTCACAAAACATCAGCCAGACCCGTAATCAGATCAGTACTTTACAGGGATCTCTTGATTCTCAAATGGTCTCACTTGTGGATGAAGTCAACAAGATCGCCAAAGAGATCGCATCGCTCAACGTATCGATCAACGAGATCGAAAGTATCAAGGGCAATAACGCCAATGATCTTCGCGACCGGCGCGGTCTGCTTGAAGAGAGTCTTGCCAAGCTCATCGGCGGCGAGGCATTTGAAGGGCTTATCGAGACCAATACGCCGGTCAGTACGAACATTGCTGTCGAAAGTGGAAACTATTCGCTGCAGGTCGCGGGCTTCAATATTGTCGACGGCGGCGGATTCCACCCTATCGGCGTGACCAATGCTTCGAATTCAAGCGGTTTTCATGATCTTTACTATGAGCGTCAGGACGGAGTAAAAATTCCTTTCGAGCAGGATATCAAGGGCGGAAAGATCGGCGCGATTCTGGAAATGCGCGGTACCGATCAAAATTCACTGACCAATGAACCTGAAAACGGGATTTTGCAAGATACCATCAATATGCTTGACGCTTTTGCTGCCGGTCTTATCGAAAATACCAACAACATCTATGCCCAGAGTGCTACGACACAGATGCGTTCGACAAAAGTTGATTTTAACGGATCGACCGAACTGCTCAACACTGATTTGAACATTTTCGAAGGAAGCTTTGATCTGATCATGTATGACAATGCCGGGAATCCCGTAGCTACGCGTACCGTGACAATCGATGCCTCGACACCGATGGGATCTTACAATGAGGTTTCGGATCCGCACAGTGCGTTGTACGATCCGCTTGATGCGGCGTATGACCCCACGCTGGATCCGAGCAATCCCTCTTTTGACGCTACGACAATTTTGGGACAGTTGCGCCAAAATGCCGATGATAACAGTGACGGCAGCGGTATCAATGATGTGGATGATTTTATCATCCCCAACTTCAGTGGCGGATACTTTTCACTCAATCTTCAAGAAGGCATGGCGTCTCAGGGCTACAGCTTTTCCGTTATGGACAACGGCACCAACTTTGCAGGTGCCATGGGTATTCACCGCTTTTTTGATGGAACAAGTGCCAAAAATATCAGTCTGAACAACGATCTGGCACGCGACACATCAAAAATTTCTGCTGCCAAAGCTCCGATTTCCGGTGACAATGCCGTGGCAACCCAGATGGTGGACATGCAGTTCAGGGATTTGAGTTTTTATAACGGAACGGCTTCCTATACCGATTCAGCCTATGGTTTTTATGATTCAATTGCGACCTCTGTCGGTACGAAAACCAATGCCGAAATTGTCCGTAACGATGCACTCACGGCACAGTACAATACGATTACCATGGAATACCAGTCAATTTCCAAGGTGAGTCTTGACGAAGAACTGACGAACCTGATCCGCTATCAGACATCATACGGAGCTGCCGCCAAAGTTATCAGTACTGTCGATCAGATGATGACGACGCTGCTGGGTATCAAACAGTAGCGGGAAGCGACGTGCCGCGTCTTAGTCTGCTTCTGCTTCTATGTATCGTGCTGCTAAGTTTTACGGGAGCGTTTTTCTATAGCACCGATCCATACCTGTTTGATAAAAATGCCATATTGCTCTCTCCGTCATGGCAGCACCCCTTCGGCACCGACCGTTTGGGCCGCGATCTGCTCGCCCGTGTCATTGAAGGGGGTAAAATCTCCCTGATCATCGGTGTAGGCAGTGCGCTGATCGCCTCTTTTATCGGTATGGTACTCGGTGCCACGGCCGGATATTTTCGCGGCAAAGTCGATAAGCTCTTTGTTGTGATCGTTGACCTGTTTCTGACCTTTCCCACTTTTTTTCTGCTGCTGGCACTGGTCAGTTATGTCAATGCCTCCACCTTGGTACTGATTTTCATTATTTCCATCACGGGATGGATGACGACGGCACGACTGATCCGTTCGGAAAGCTTTGCCATTTCGCAGCAGCCTTTTATCAAGATTCTCGATATTGCAGGTGTCAACCGCTCTAAAATTGTTCTGAAATATTACGCACCACTGCTGGCTCCCATCTTCTTTGTCAGTTTTACCTTTGGCGTGGGCGGTGCCATTCTGGCGGAGTCGGGCCTGAGTTTTCTGGGGTTGGGAATTATGGCGCCGCAGATGAGCTGGGGTACGATTCTCAGCAGCGGTAAAGAGGTGATCGATATCGCGTGGTGGGTCAGTTTTTTTCCGGGACTGATGATCTTTCTGGTGACACTCTCACTGATGAATATTTCCAACTATTTACAGCAGCAGACCAACCGGAAACAGATTCAATCCTGAAGTTCCGGTTCTGACGCTTCGGCACTGTCATCGAAAATACGGTGATAGAGCAGGCCGTAAGCGACATAGGCCAGCGGTATGCTCCAGATAAGGCCGATTCCTAAGGGAATGGCACTGAGTACGATAAAAAAAGCCAGAACTATATTAAGCCCGAATACCTTGAACCAGCGCTTGGTAATGGTTTTTCTCGAGAGTTCCATGGCCTCCCAGATACCCAGACCTTTATCGGCCATCAGGGGCAGGGTAAAAGCATACGCGACGCTCAGGTAGATGCCCGGCAGCAGTAAAAATAGAAATCCGACGATGATCAGAACGTTCATGGCTATGGAAGCAAAGACAAGCGGCCACACGATAATGAAATAGTTGAAAATCGATGACAACTCGAGTGTTTCGCTGCGGGCATGTCTGATGGAGAGCATCAGAATTCCTGTCATGACGGGTACCAGTACCGGCGATGCCAAAAGCGATTGCAGCTGAGAACCCGCAAAAGTGCTGATATCCATGGTGTTTTCCGTGCCACCTGAGGGGAGAAAGATGCTGATAATCGATGTCAGCACAACGGCAATGACCAGATACGCAAACAGTGCTGCAAGAAAAATCCATTTGACACCGGAAATGCGTTCCCAAGCTGCCTGAATCAATCCGAAAACGGAAAAATCATACGCTTCAATTTCATAATGTTGCGGGGTATCCATATCAAAATACCTTTTATACCAACCACTATTAACTATGGCTACGCAAGCACCATCAGCTTCAAGTATTTCAAGGCGTCACAAAGAGGCGTAGCCAAAGCTACGCCGATGCGTGACAACGCAGAAAGACGCCGAAGATCATGGTGCCCTTCGGGAGTGAAAAGAAGCATTCATCTGAGGCGTCAGTGCTGTTTGCCCTGCAACAAGCAGGGCTTCACATCACTTCCTTGCAGCCAAACGCTTCTTTTTACTCTTGCGTTGCTATAGTTAATGGTGGTTGGTATTATGTTAAGATGACACAACTATAACATTAAGAGGCTATGAATGCAACAGGAGCACTCTATTTCCTTCATTTTTATTACCATGGCCGCCGTGGTCATCGTGCTTGCCGGTATCAAGGCTGCGGCAGTGATTGTCGAGCCTTTCTTACTGTCAATATTCATTGCCATCATCTTTGCGCCGCTCTTTGGCTGGCTGAATCGCCGCGGTTTGCATGAGGCTATTTCACTCTCTCTGGTTATGGTTGCGATTGTTGCGGTCATTGCCTTGATGGGCATACTCGTCGGCTCTTCCGCGCAGGATTTCAGCAACAATCTTCCGTTGTATCATGAGCGGCTTTCACAACAGTTCAATACGCTGGTTTCACATCTTGAAACATGGGGCATCGATGTGCCGCGTGAAGAGCTCGGTGCACTTTTTGACACGGACCGTATCATGCAATTTGCGGCGGGCAGTCTGAAAAGTCTGGGCGGCATGCTGACAAACGGCTTTGTTATCCTGCTCACCGTCGTCTTTATGCTCCTCGAATCGACACAGCTTTCCGAAAAGATCGATGAGGCGGACGGTGAAAAAGATACCATCAAACATCTTGACAAGATTATTGAAAAGATCAAGAAGTATATGATGCTCAAGACCGTAGTCTCACTGCTGACCGGTTTTCTAGTCTGGTGCATTCTGGCGCTCTTCGGACTTGACTATGCGGTGTTGTGGGGTGTTCTTGCCTTTTTTCTCAATTACGTTCCCAATATCGGCTCACTCATTGCCGCGGTTCCGGCGGTACTGCTGGCGATTGTCCAGCTGGGATTCGGCAGTGCCCTCTGGATTGCTCTTGGTTATGTCATCATCAATACGGTCGTAGGCTCAGTACTTGAACCGCGCATTATGGGAAAAGGGCTGGGACTTTCAACACTTGTGGTATTTTTATCGTTAATTTTCTGGGGATGGCTGCTTGGCCCGGTGGGGATGCTGCTCTCCATTCCGCTCACCATCATGGCGAAAATCGCCTTCGATGCCCAGCCCAACACACGCTGGATCGCCATTATGCTCGGAACAGGTGAAAAATAGAATCAGACCAGCACGTGTCCGACAAACTTGCTCATGTTATCCATGACGTCGCCGCCGCGGCGGAAGCCAAGTCCGCATGCTTCATAGGCAAAAAAAACACCTGCCTGATAGGCATTGCCACGGGCGTCTTGCATAAACGGCACGTACTCCTGATAGACACTCCTGTAGTTGCCGTAGGGTCCTTCGGTTTCGAGAGCAACGCTGCCGTCTGCTTCAATGATTTTGATATTCGCGCCTTCGCGTCCGAAAACCTTTTTCTCCACCTGCTTTACATGTAAAGGCTCAAATGAAGTCTTGAGCAGGTAGGGCGAGTCGGGGAAAAGATCGCAGAGAATCTTCATCATCCCTTTGGACTGAAAGAGCAGGGTGTAGGCGGGGTTGAGAATGATCGCTTTCTGGTTGGTCATAATGGTGCCCAGCAGCATCGCCAGTTCGGGTTCATCTGTTCCGATGTCTTCCCACGGATAGAGCTTGAACCAGTATTCGTAGGGGTTTTCGTGCGCGTCAAAGATACCCTCTTCGTCGAACTTGACGCGGTCGAGAAATTCGAAACCGGTATTGAAGCCCGCATCGGTCGCAATCTGGCGCAGCAGGCGCGTGGTGGTCTCCTCTTCGTCGTTGCCCTCTACCGAAGAGAAAAGAATCTTCCAGCCGTCATAGAGCTCATCAAATGTATCGGTATCGTCAAAGAGCGTAATCAGGCGACGGAAATTCTCCGCAACGGCTTCATAGATGTTATTGAACTGCCGCGCTTCATCCATGCGGTTGTGCTTGAGCAGCGCCCATTGCAGGACCGCCGTTTCAAAGAGTCCGGTCGGCGTGTCGGCATTGAACTCAATGAGTTTGATGGGAGCGCCGTCGATGCCTCCGGCAAGGTCAAAACGGCCGTAGAGGTGCCAGTGGACATCGTTCTCCCAGCTTTTTTTGATGCTCTCTGCAAGATTGAAGGGGATTCCCAGTTCAAAAAAGAGATTGTTGTCAATAACATACTGCGCTGCTTCAACATACATGTCATAGAGGGTATTGGCCGCTTCATAATAGGCTTCGGCCTCTTCATCGCTTACATGTAAGAGCTGATCCGCGACATATTTGCTGCCGTCGCTGTCGGTGTGCCAGCTGAAACCGAGCGCTTCAAGCGCGGCATCGTCAATGGGAATGACCTGTTGCAGTGTGACCATCTGTTATCCTCCGTAGGTGGTGCTTTTGGCAGTAGAGGGCGATTTTTTCGTATCGCCGAAATAGCTCTTTTTGGTATTGCTGTTGGTGCCCGAAGCACCTGTTTTATTGGCATGATAGGCAGAGCGGTTGACACTGTCGGAGTGGCGTTTGAAGTTGGAGTTGTTCATCAATGCATTACCGATCATATTGCCAAGAAGCGATCCTGCCGCAACGGCGAGAATGGTTCCGGCAAGACCCATTCCCGCGTCGCTCGGAGGTGCATTGAGCTCGGATTGCCCTGATTGCATTTTCGCGTACTCCTGCTCGGCCAGCGCTTTCATTTCGGCTTCGTTCATGAAGCGTTCCGTGACGTTCCCGTTTTCGTCGCGTTCGCGGATAATGGCACGGTTGGGACCTTCGGTAGGCATCTCTTCAACAACTTTGTAGCCGCCGTTTGCTTCCTGCTCTATAACCAGAAAACGGTTTTGCGGCTCCTGCTGCTCGGCGCTGCATCCGGTGAGTATGTGCATGACGGCAATGCCGACACTTCCCAGAAGGGCTGCCGAACCGATGGTACTGATATGCTTCATGGTTTGAGATCCTTTTTTTCTAGTGTGATAAGACGCTGCAGTTCGTCGTCAAAGAGCGTCACCTGCTTTCTGCCTTCATAATAGAGCGTGCCCTGATAGACAAAGCGTCCGTCGCTGTAGCGGACATTTTCCTTCTGAAGCAGGATGCGGCCGTAGTATTCGCCGACGTCGCTCAGCAGCAGCCCCGCAACAATCGGTGCGAAAGCGAGGATGAGCGTAAAGAGTGCAATTTTGAGGTTATCAAGATAGATCAGGACAAAGCCCAGAATGAGTACGGGCGGAAGCAGATAGAGTAGGTCCTGATGCTCCGCAAAGAGTACATTGTAGAACTCCTTGATGCCGTAGCGGTCAAGATAGTGCAGCTGCACCGCCAGCAGAAATAGAAAATCAAGAATAAAGGTGAAAAACATCCCTGTGAGCAGGGCCTGAAAAAAGCGGCTCATCGCAGGCGCACCTGACGTTTGTGGCTGATACGCAGCATGCGCGAGGGTGCGGCTTCAAAAAGACCGCGTTCATCTTCGACGATAATATCGGCGTGAATGTGGGCGAAGGTTGCGTCATAGCTGCTTCCCGAAGCGTTCGCCGAAGTCGAATAACACCATCCGAAAGGTTCAAGAAAACGGGTGTGCCGAGGGTGTGACACCAGACGACAGGCTTCGTTTTTAACGACGAAGGTCGTGGCTCTGGAGCGGCGGAAGCGATTTTTATGGGCATTGGGAACGCGCATCTGTTTTTTAAATTCGCGGCAGGAGTCAAAGACCCGCAGAAAAGGTTTTTCGCTCGGCCGCTGCTTTACATGTAAGAGTCTTTCGCGTGATTGGGAAAGAAAACCGACCGTAGTGTCGGTTTGAACCAGATAGACCGCTTCGGGATTCATGATTCGTTCAGGAAGTCCTGAAGGGCACGCGGACGGTTCCAGTCGGGATTGCCCATCTGCGAAAGCGCATCAATCGCGGCTCGGGCCGCACTGAGTGTGGTGAAGTAGGGGATGTTGCGGCGCAGGACGATCTGGCGGATCACCTCGGCATCTTTTTTGGAGGTGTTGTTGTCGGAGGTGTTGATGGCCATGGCCACGTCGCCGTTTTTCATGATATCTTCGATATTGGGACGACCCTCGGAGATTTTCAGTACCGCTTCACAGGGGATACCCGCAGCTTCAACCGCTTTTTGGGTGCCGCGTGTGGCGATGAGTTTGAAGCCGTGCGCATGAAGTCCGCGCGCAATCTCGACACCCTGAGCCTTGTCCATCTCAATGAAAGAGAGGAAACAGGTTCCTTTGGTCGGAATGTTGTTGCCTGCCGCCATCTGGCTTTTGGCAAAGGAGATACCGAAGTTGGTGCTGATACCCATGACTTCGCCGGTAGATTTCATCTCCGGGGAGAGTACCAGGTCGGCACCGTAGAGTTTGTTGAACGGGAAGACCGCTTCTTTGATAGCTACATGGTTTTTGAGGCGCGGTTTGAGGACGCCGTTGCCTTCTTGAACGATGTTGAAACGGTCATAGAATTTGAGCGCGTTGCGCAGGGTGTCACCCATCATGACGCGTGTCGCCACTTTGGCCAGCGGCATGCCGGTTGCCTTGGAGACAAACGGCACGGTTCGTGACGCGCGCGGATTGACTTCAATGAGGTAGATTTCATTTTGATAGATGGCGTACTGGATGTTAAGCAGACCGATAACGCCAAGACCCAGAGCGATTGTTTTGGTCTGACGCTCGACTTCCTCTTTGAGGGCATCCGAAAGGCTGACCGGCGGGAGTGAACAGGCGCTGTCACCCGAGTGAATACCCGCTTCCTCAATGTGCTGCATGACCGAACCAATATAGACTTCGCTGCCGTCACAAATGGCATCGACGTCAAGTTCGACGGCCTGATCGAGGAATTTGTCAACAAGAACGGGCGCATCATGACTGACCGAGACGGCTGCATCCATATACTGGCGCAGTTCGCTTTCGTTGTAGACAATGCGCATGGCGCGTCCGCCCAGAACAAACGAAGGACGTACCAGCACCGGATATCCCAGTGACGTAGCCACGGCAACCGCCTGTTCCTTGTTGACGGCAATACCGTTTTCAGGCTGGCGCAGGTTGTGCTCACGAACGAATTTGGCGAATTTTTCCCGGTCTTCCGCCAGATCGATTACCTTGGCAGGCGTTCCGGCGATCTGCGCGCCGATAGCCGTGAGCGGGTTGGCGAGTTTGAGCGGTGTCTGACCGCCGAAGTGGACGATAATGCCGTTGGGCTGTTCATGTTCGATCACTTCACGCACATGCTCGAAGTCGATCGGTTCGAAGTAGAGTACATCGGATGTGTCGTAGTCGGTGGAAACGGTTTCGGGGTTACAGTTGTACATGATGGTCTCGATGCCCATCTCTTTAAGCGCGAACGCGGCGTGGACGCAGCAGTAGTCAAACTCGATACCCTGACCGATACGGTTCGGACCGCCGCCGAGAATCATCACCTTGCGTTTGTCGCTCACGCGGCTGGGGATGTTTTCAAGTTTGGTGACATTGGTGGATGAGTAGAGGTAGGGCGTGAGCGCTTCGAACTCGGCGGCACAGGTGTCGACTTCGTTGTATTCGAGCGAGATGCCCAGACGCTTGCGCGCCGCATAAATGTCGTTTTCGCTCTGTTTGGTCGGGCAGTTGTTGCTGATGATCTCGGCAATTTTCTTGTCGGAGAATCCGTAGGTTTTCGCCTCTCGGAAGCGGATGGGATCGTTCAGGATATCCATGTCGATCGTTTTCTCAAATGCAACGATCTCTTCGATCTGATAGAGAAACCACGGATCGATTTTGGAGAGTTCGAAGATCTCCTCGACACTCATGCCGCGGCGGAATCCCTCGGCCACGTAGAGCATGCGCTCGGCATTGGGGCGGCGGATTTCGTGAACGATATGCTCCTGATCGCCTGCCATGACGTCAAAACCGGAAAGCCCAGTTTCAAGCGAGCAGAGTGCCTTCTGCATGGACTCCTTGAAGGTACGCCCGATCGCCATCGCTTCACCGACAGATTTCATACCCGTAGTGAGTGTGGATTCGGCTTCGGGGAATTTTTCGAAGGTGAAACGGGGGAGTTTGGTAACGATATAGTCGATGACCGGTTCGAAACTCGCCGGAGTGCCGGTAATGTCATTTTCGATCTCATCAAGCGTGTAGCCCACCGCCAGAAGGGTGGCAATCTTGGCGATGGGGTATCCGGTTGCTTTGGATGCCAGTGCCGAAGAGCGTGACACACGCGGGTTCATTTCGATAACGATCATGCGTCCGGTTTTGGGATCGACAGAAAACTGGACGTTCGAACCGCCGGTATCGACACCGATTTCGCGCAGAATTTCAAAAGAGGCGTTACGCATACGCTGGTACTCTTTGTCGGTCAGTGTCAGCGCCGGAGCAACGGTAATGGAGTCACCGGTATGAACACCCATCGGGTCGAAGTTTTCGATGGAACAGACGATGATGCAGTTATCCGCCCGGTCGCGGATGACCTCCATTTCATACTCTTTCCAGCCCAGCAGGGATTCCTCGATCAGAATTTCGTTGATGGGGCTTTCATCCAGACCGCGCTGCGCGAGCATTTTGTACTCATCGATGTTGTACGCGACACCCGATCCGCCTCCGGCAAGGGTATAGGAGGCGCGGATAATGAGCGGGAATCCGATCTCTTCGGCGGCGAGAAGCGCTTCGTCCATGTTATAGGCGTAACGTGAATGCGGCAGGTCCATACCGATTTTGATCATGGCTTCCTTGAATGCCTGACGGTCTTCGCCTTTTTTGATCGCTTCGGGATTGGCGCCGAGGAAGGTGATGTTCTCGAGCATGCCCTGTTCGTACATTTTCATTGCGGCATTGAGTGCGGTCTGGCCTCCCATCGTGGGCAGGATGGCATCGACTTTTTCATCTTTGATAATCTGTGCGATCACTTCAGGTTTGATCGGTTCAACATAAGTGCGATCGGCAAACTCGGGATCGGTCATGATGGTGGCGGGGTTGGAATTGATGAGTACGACCCGGTAGCCCAGCTCTTTGAGCGTCTTGACGGCCTGCGTACCCGAGTAGTCAAATTCACACGCCTGACCGATAACAATGGGACCTGACCCGATGAGGAGAATCGTTTTGATATCGTCGCGTTTTGGCATGCTTTCCCTTGTCATAAAAATTTTGTTATTTTACTCGGAGCGCACTTAAAACGGGGTTACATGTAAAGGGCAGTTTTTCTAAAAATCGAAGTGGTAGAGCAGGGAGACGAGTCCTGAGATCATCGTCGATTGATTGACGATGGGACTTTGCGTAACGGCGGCATCGAACCAGTCGATCCGGAAGTTGGCAAAAACACTCCATTGCGGATTGATACGGTAGTCGATATAGGTTTCAACGGCCCAATTAACTCCGGCATCTGCGCGGTAGGCAGGACGTTGTGGCGTCGCTTCACGCTCTGAGACGCCGTAATAGTAATCATTGAAGCCCTGAGAAAACCAGAGTGCCATCACGGCAGGCGTGATGCTCCAGGCTCCCGATTCAAAAGTATGCCCCGCTTCAAAACGTACCAGAGAACGGTTGGTACTGTTAAGCAGGTCATGCAGATAGGCGATTTCGGCAAATCCGTAAGCGTTTTTTCCGGCAAGCGAAACACCGCCTTCCCAACTGCGTTCACGTTGATGCATCCCTTCAAGAATGGGCGCATCGGAACTCTCATAGCCGTAGGTTCTCGGCTGCACCATCAATGACGCACCCCAGTTGTCGCCGCCGAGAAAATAGACGCCCATGCGCGACCAGCTCACATAAAAAATTTCATACTCAAGAAAAATGACCGGAGAGGGAAGCAGAAGCGGATCGGCTTTTGTATAGGGCTGTGTTTGCATGTAAGGCCCGAAACCCACGGAGAGGGTGGATTCGGCATGGAGCATGAAAGCACTGAAAAGAAGAAGCAGTACTCTCATCGAACGGCTTTTATAAGATGAAAATATTGGGGGTGTGTCGCATCATAATAGGGGTGTACCACTGCGGTCTGATACCCCTGAGAAAGCATGACCGATGTCACCTTCCCGACTTTCATTCCTGCAAAGAAAAGATGATCGAGCCCCGATGTGATGACTTCATCACCGATATTGATCTGCTTGTAGATCGGGATGTATTCTACCATCATCTCGTTCCCTCCGTTGCCGTGAACGATACCGGGCGCTTTTTCGGGGCCGACAAAGACGGCATAGGCACTTTTGCGATCGCTGTTGAGCAGGGCCAACGGTTTTCCGCTGCGCTCAATGGCGATACCTGCCGCTGTGCCGGCGTGAACCAGACCGTAAACGCGTGACGCATTGAAGTCATCAAAGTCGAGCCAGACTTTGTTGATGTCACCAAATTTGACATACGAGAGCGCACGAACAAGGATGACGTCGGGATGATGGGCGATAGAAGCGTTGTTTTCCTCAAGCAAAGCACTCAGTTCATTGGCAAACTGGAGCGAGATCAGGTGGCTGCGCTGATATTTTTCGAGCTCTTTTCGCTGAGAGGCAATGGTCTCGGCCTGTAAAAAATGCTCTTCGATACGGTTGCTTATGGCAGTGACGGAATCGAGGTAAAAGCTTTTGATACGGTGCGAAAGATCAAGAAACGGGGATTGAAGTGTCGGTGAATAGGTGATGGCACCGATAATCAGTGCCAAAAAAAGAATAAAACTGAAACGCTCTTTACTCATTTTCGAAGAGTTCTTGGAGCAGGTCAATCTCTTCGAGGGCGCGTCCGGTACCTTTGGCGACGGCCAGCAGCGGCTCATCAGCAACAAATACCGGGATTTTGACGATATCGGAGAGGTATCTGTCAAGCTGGCGGATCAAAGCGCCGCCGCCGGTAAGAATGATACCGTGGTTGACGATATCGCCTGCCAGATCCGGCGGCATCTGCTCAAGAACGTCGCGCAGGGCTTCGGCAATCTCTTTCATAGGTTCCTTCATCGCTTCACGGGCGTCTTCGCTGGTGAGTTCGACAGAGCTGAGCAGGCCTTCAACCTGGTCGCGTCCGTTGACGGTCATGGTGAGCTCTTTATCAAGCGTCATCGCGGTACCGATGTTGATTTTGATCTCTTCGGCGACACGTTCCCCAATGAGCAGGTTGTATTTTTTGCGCACGTAGTTGCTGATGGCAAGGTCGATTTTGTCACCGGCGACGCGGATCGATTTGGAAAGGACGAGACCGCCGAGCGAGACCACACCGATTTCCGTTGTACCACCGCCGATATCAACGACGAGATTCCCCTGCGGTTCGCGGATATCGACACCCGCACCGATAGCCGCAGCCATGGGCTCTTCGATGAGAAATACTTCGCGGGCACCCGCAGAGAGCGCCGATTCGCGTACGGCTTTACGCTCCACCTGCGTCAGCCCGTAAGGGACGCAGATGATGATGCGAGGGCTGATAAGCGCACTGCGACCATGGGCTTTTTCGATGAATTTGCGGATCATCTTTTCGGTCATGTCGAAGTCGGCGATGACACCGTCTTTCATGGGACGGATCGCCTTGATGTTGCCGGGGGTTTTCCCTACCATCTCCTTGGCTTCATGGCCGACAGCCAGAACGCGCTGCTGCCCGTAGCGCTCCGTTTTGACCGCGACAACGGAAGGTTCGTTAATGATGATGCCGCGTCCCTTGGCGATGACAAGGGTATTGGCAGTTCCCAGGTCGATCGAGAGGTCGTTGGAAAAGAGACCAATCAGTTTGTTGAATATCATAATATGTGCTCCTGCTGGCTTGCTGTTTCAAAAATCCGGTAAAAACCGGAATTATGCGATTTTCTTGTCGCTGCGCTTGACGTAAACCGGTTTGTCGCCGTCGGTGATCACTTCGGGAGTGATGACGATTTCGTACCCTTCGTATTCGGGCAGTTCGTACATAATCTCGATCATGCTCTCTTCGAGAATGGCACGCAGGCCCCGTGCACCGGTTTTTCGCTCGATAGCCTTGTGGGCAATGGCGCGGGTCGCCTCTTCTTCGAAAGTCAGGGTGACGTTATCGATGGCAAAAAGTTTGGTGTACTGGCGAATGAGCGAGTTTTTGGGCTCAGTCAAAATACGCACCATGTCATCTTCGCTGATCTCATCGAGGGATGCGATAATCGGCAACCGTCCGATGAGCTCGGGAATCAGGCCGTAATGGACCAGATCATCCGGTTCCACCAGATCGAATGTTGCCTTTTTCTCGGATTTGCTTTTCTTTTCATGGCCGAAACCGAGAACATTGTTCCCCTGTTTTTTCTCCAGAATCTGTCCGAGTCCGTCAAAAGCACCGCCGCAGATAAAGAGAATCCCGGAGGTATCAATCTGGATAAAGTCCTGATTGGGGTGTTTGCGCCCCCCTTTGGGCGGAATATTGACCACGGCACCTTCAATAATTTTCAAAAGTGCCTGCTGCACGCCTTCGCCCGATACATCACGGGTGATGGAGCGGTTTTCGCTCATACGGGAGATCTTGTCAATCTCGTCAATGAAGACGATTCCCTGCTGGGCGCGTTCGACATCGCCGTCTGCTGCCTGAAGGAGTTTGGTCAGGATGTTTTCCACGTCTTCGCCTACATAGCCCGCTTCGGTCAGGCTGGTGGCATCGGCGATGGCCAGCGGTACGTTAAGGACGCGGGCAATGGTTTGGGCCATCAGCGTCTTGCCGCTTCCCGTCGGACCGATCAGCAGAACGTTTGACTTGGTGATCTCGGTATCGTCACCCTCTACATGCTGGCTGCGGAAAATACGTTTGTAGTGGTTGTACACGGCAACGGAGAGGAGCTTTCTGGCACGCTCCTGCCCGATGACATAGTCGCCCAAAAAGGCATTGAGCTCTTTGGGAATCATCAGTTCGGTTGTATATTCATGTTCGGTTGCGACATCTTCCGAGTCGCCAAACATGATTTTATAAGCAGAAAAGACGCAGTTTTTACAGATGTAGACGCCGTTACCGGCAATGAGAGGGTTCTCCTCGCTTTCGTGGGCATCGCAGAAGCTGCAGGTTCTATGAATCATTGTGCTGTTTCCTTTCAAACGGAATGCCGCGTTTGGTTTTGATAATAAAGTTGCAGAGACTGATGACATGATGACTTTTGGTTGTCTCAAGCAGTTCGGCCGCCATCTCTTTGACCGGCTGTCCGGATTCAAAGATATCCCGGTAGGCACTTTTAAGCGTATCGATGTCCTGTCTCTCGATGTTGCGTCTCAGGCCGGTGAGGTTGAGTCCGCGGATAATGGCACGGTTGCCTTCGGCCATGCAATAGGGTGGAATGTCCTGCGCTACGGCAGAGGCCCCGCCAATCATGGCGTAGTCGCCGATATGGACAAACTGATGTACCGGAGTCATACCGCCAATAACGGCGTAGTCGCCCATTTCGACATGTCCCGCAAGCGTAGCGGCATTGGCAAGAATACAGTGGTTGCCGATGATGACGTCATGACCGAGGTGCACATAGCCCATGAAGAGGTTGTGCGATCCGATGATGGTCTTTCCCCCGCCGCCCTTGGTTCCGGGATTAAAAAGGGTGAACTCGCGGATGCGGTTATAATCACCGATGATGAGTTCGACATCTTCGCCGTTGAACTTGAGATCCTGCGGAATGGAGCCCAGAACTGCGTGCGAGAATATCTGGTTATGTTTCCCGATGGTGGTTTTTCCATAGATACATGCACCCTGTGCAATGCTGGTTCCTTCACCGATGGTTGTCTCTGACGAGATGAAACAGTAGGGTCCGATTTCGACATTATCGCCGATTACAGCGCCATCTTCAATGATGGCAAGCGGAGAGATCTTACTCATTTGTCAACGATCATTGCTTTGAGTTCGGCTTCGGAGACAAGGACGTCATCGACGTACGCTTCCCCCTGAAGTACCCAGATACTCCCTTTGTGCTTGATAACGCTGACGCGATACTCAAGACGGTCGCCGGGGCGTACCGGATTACGGAATTTGGCTTTGTCGATACTCATGAAATAGACCACTTTGTTGGCGATCTCCTCTTCGGTGACGTCCATGCTTTTAAACGCGAGAATACCGCCTGCCTGGGCCATGCCCTCAAGAATCATGACGCCGGGATAAATCGGATGACCGGGAAAGTGTCCCTGAAAAATATGTTCACCGATGGTGACGTTTTTATACCCGACGAGCTTTTCGCCTTTTTCCAGACCGGTGACTTTGTCGATCAGTAAAAAGGGAAAGCGGTGGGGGAGAATTTTCTGGATTTCAACTACATCAATCATTACGCTTCGTACCTTAAAGAAAATTGGGCTATTTTAGCCAAAAAGCGGTTAATTTAGGATTATAAGTGCTATCGGAGGCGAATTTGGAGCGTGGCCCGGGCAGGGAAGGGAACTTTTAGCGGTGGTTGCCGCCTGAGGTTCTCTGACGCTGCGTGGCGCCTTCTCTGGAACTGCTGCGATGTCCGCCGGAGTTTGAGCGGGTTGTGGCACGTGGTGTCCGGGTTTCATTGCTTCGTTTTGTTGCATGGCTGCGTGAACGTCCCTGTGGCTGCGAACCGCTTTTTTGGCGAATCGGTTCAGCCTTGATGGAGGGGTCGGGTGCAAAGGCTTTGAATGTCTCTTTGGGAATGTCGCGTTTGATGAGTCTTTCAATATTGCGCAGCAGCTCATGCTCATCCACACAGACGAGCGAGATGGCCGCTCCCGTATTGCCCGCGCGACCCGTACGGCCAATGCGGTGCACGTAGTCTTCCGCGACGTTGGGGAGTTCGAAATTGACGACATGGCTGAGCAGGTCGATGTCTATGCCGCGTGCGGCGATATCGGTGGCAACCAGTACCCGGACATTCCCCTCTTTAAACGCCGAGAGTGCTTTGGTACGGGCACTTTGGCTTTTGTTGCCGTGAATGGCCGCGGCGGTAATACCGTCTTTTTCAAGCTGTCCACTCAGGCGGTTGGCTCCGTGTTTGGTGCGTGTAAAGACAAGAACCTGTTTCCACTCCTGCGTCGTAATGAGATGCGAGAGCAGCTCGCGTTTGCGCTCACGGTCAACCGGATGGACGATCTGTGTTACCTGTTCGGCGGTGGTGTTGCGGCGTGCCACTTCGATGAGCACGGGAGATTTGAGCAATCCGTCGGCAAGACGTTTGATCTCATCGGAAAAGGTGGCTGAAAAAAGGAGGTTCTGACGCGTTTTAGGCAACAGGGCCAGTACTTTTTTAATGTCGTGGATGAAGCCCATGTCAAGCATGCGGTCGGCTTCATCAAGCACAAGACATTCGATTTTTGAGAGATCGATGTTTTTCTGGTTGACGTGGTCTAGCAATCTTCCGGGTGTGGCAATGATGATGTCAACGCCTTTTCGAAGTGCCGTGACCTGCGGGCGGAGATTGACACCGCCAAAGATAATGGCAGAGGTGTAAGGCAGATATTTGCCATAGGTGGCGACGCTCTCGCCGACCTGAGCCGCCAGTTCCCGCGTCGGGGCGAGAATGAGGACTCTGGGGTGTTTTCCGAGCGGTTTTGAACGTCCGAGACGCTCCAGGAGCGGTAGTGTGAAACCGGCGGTTTTACCGGTGCCCGTCTGGGCGCCCGCAAGGATGTCCTTGCCCTCTAAAATAACGGGAATTGCCTGCTGTTGGATGGGTGTGGGCGTGGTGTAGCCCTCTTCGGCGACGGCACGCAAAATGGGCTTTGAAAGTCCGAGTGTGTTAAATGACATAAAATGTGTCCCTTTGAGACGAGCCTGCCAATGGTGATCTTGGGTCGATCCAGGCCAATTGAGTAAGTTTTGTTTAAATCGTTGAGATGAGAAAAACGAAGTCAGTCGCGTGATCGAAAACACGCTGAAATTGCGAAATTATAGCGGATAAAAAGAGGTTTTAAGTTAACAAATGAAAGATTGATTTTTTTTGCCTGAAGCAGGTTTGGTGCATTGGACGGACTTACATGTAATGCCAGTGAAACCGAAGCGATACCAAACGGGTCGTTTCTTGTAATTTATTACCGAAGCACTACAGGGGTTTGACAAAAAAATCTCTATACTTTCAGAGCTTTTCATAATTCGTGATTTCAAGGAAACCGATGCCTTTTGTTCTGGATAATGAAGAAGTATATTACGACGGCAGTGCGATGATTACGGAAACCGATCTGAACGGACGTATCGTATTTGCCAATCGCAAGTTTTACGAGATGTCCGGTTTTGCCATGAAAGAGCTTGTTGGGAGACCGCATAGCATCATTCGCCATTATGATATGCCCAAAGGCTGTTTCAAAGACATGTGGGAGACCCTGAGTGAAGGACGCACGTGGCAGGGCTACATTAAAAATTTACGAAAAGACAGACGGTTCTACTGGGTTGTGGTGTTCATTACCCCGAAATTTCAGGATGAAAAACTCTGCGGTTATATTGCCGTACGAAAAAAACCCGAACCTGAAATGCTGGAAATGGCAAAACAGATCTATTTCGAGGCGTTACAGCTTGAACGGCTAGGGCTGGTATCCGAGGCACATGAACTGATAACAACATTGCGTTGCAGGGATGCTTTGGGGTTTCCTTTTGAACGGATGGAATTGCGCACTAAACGACCAGATCACTTACTTCAACAAAATTAACCTCTTCCGCAAAGAACTGACACCTTTCTGACTTGACCGAAAACTCCAAATAATATTTTTTTTTGTACATATTCAAATGAAGATTTTCTTTATTCATCTCTACTTAGTCATATTTTATAATTTTTCTGTTTTAATACGTTTTGTTTTTTGAGATATAACAAAAATACATATTATTTTATCAGAAGGAAGGTCGTTTTGAAACTGGTGACACTACTTGTTTTATCAACCATGGCAATGAGCGAAATGCTGACATTTTCTAAAGGGTCAGAGGCATTTTTGAATGTGAAAGAGACAAGTCTGGATTATCAGGCTCCGGAGTATCTTGTGACCCCTGTCGAAACGGTGATTGAAACCGGTCTTCCAGTCAAGATAAAAAAGAGGTTTGGTGCCCAGTTAAGAACGGACATAACATCAGATGTAGAGAATGTATGGACGCATAAAGTGGATAACTTTCCCTATGAAGATAAGATCATGGATATGTTTCAGACACCAGATGGCGGTTTTTTGCTGGTAGGTACACGATATTTTGACAATATATACAACATGGATGCATGGATTGAAAAAATTGATAAAGATGGCAATCATGTAGCAGAATATTTTATTGGAATGAATAACAACGACGCGTTTAAAAAAATCATTCCGATGAGTAATGGAAATTATCTGCTGGTTGGAGATCAATATCTTGACAATACCTATCAAGACGTTGTGACGGTGTATCAGGTTGACTCTGATGCCAATTTTATTTATGATCAGAATGACATATGGGTCATGCGGATGGGTACGTCAGCGGACAATCATTATGCGGCTTCTGCATGTAGACGACCCGATGGAAAATGGGTGCTGCTTTCTACCGTAAAAAAAACGCTTTCAGGTGTAAGCAATGCGCATGTCGCTCTTTTTGATCTTGATACAAAACTGTTCTCTTCGAATGTCGAAATCGGGTGGAGTGATTCCAACGAAACAGCCTATGATATCAGTTGCCGCGAAGACAATAGTGTGATCGTCGCGGCGGCAACGAATCATAATAAAGCGGACTTTTCAGATGGCTTCCTGTTTGAAGTGAATGCATCACTGGGGGTTGGCAGATGGACGACACAGGGGTATCAAGACGGAAAAATGACGTTCAATGCGTTATTGGAACACTCCACTAATGGTCTGTTGATAGGAGGCGTGGCCTATAATGGTGCTAATGGAGATGATGTCTTTTATGGCAGTTACAATTTTGACGACCAAAATTTTACGATCTTGAATCTCTCAGGGTGGAACAACGGCTTTAATGATGCATTCGGGGCTTTAAGTGAGGGTAAAAATGGCAACGTGTTGCTGACGTCTTACCGTTATTCCGATCAGAATATGTTTGATACCGGTAGCATCGCTATCTGGAATGTCAACCATGAAAATTTCCGCTATATTTCTACTCCACAAGTAATGATTTATAATATGACAAAAGCGATCCAGAATAGGGATGATTCCATCGTTTATGGTTTAACGCAAGCTGGTGTGGCCGGACTTGATATATATGTGAATAAAGTTGCTTTTCCAAATAAAGGGCTATCGCCATCTTTAATGTTATATATGTTGAATTGAATTTAGCGCGTGAGTAAACATTCTCGCGTATCTTCATAGATCTTTGCATCGAGAACGACGGTGAAGCTGCCTTCGGGCATCGAATCGACGACGAAAATCGGGGTGAGGTCGAATGCGCTGCAGCCCAGTTGTGTCCTTACATGTAATTCCGCTTCGAAAGAGGGGGAATTGAAAATCAGGTCTGTTACATGTAAGAAGCGGGTCTGAGCCAGAGTGTTGTAGTATTGAAGAGTGATAAGCCGGATATCGTCACGGTTCATGTAGTGCACCTCGCCGATATGCTGCTCGATTTTGCCCTGGACCCGTTTACGAGGCAGGGTGGAATAGGCAAGTGCGTGGATGGCGGCCGGGGTCGTTTTGCCGAGCGTGAGCTTACATGTAAACTGGCGGTAGTTGAGAAACTTCTCTTTAATGATACGGTAGTCTGTTCCAGCATCTTCAAGTGCCATGCGTTTTTCATACAGCGCAAGGCGCTCCTCGATGGAGGCCGGGAGAATGACGCGGTTGATGGGTGAGAACATCTCGTCCATCAACCGTTCCTGATGCGCGCGCTGCATACTCAGTCCGAAAAGACAGCCGCAGTAATCCTGCCGGTAGAGCTGCTGCTCTTTGGTGACGCGGGATTGATCCTGCGTACCGCCGCCGCTGCGGTAATCGACCGCAATAAACGTCACACCGTGCTCTTTTTCAAAAATTTCGCCGCTGGCTTTTAGCTGCTGTTGTGATTTCAGGGGACTGACCAGCAGTGTTGTCGTAAAGCGTTTTTCCCCGAGTTCGAGTGCTTTGTGGGCACTGACGTCGAAGCGCTTGTCGAAACAGACGGCGCAGCGCTCTCCCTTTTCGGGCTCTTTTTCCAGACCGCGAACGGCATTCAGCCAGTTCTCATAGTCGTAATCGCCTTCGATGAGGTCGATGCCCAGACGCTTGCAGCTGCGCTGTACGTCAAGGTAACGCAGACGGTATTCGCTGTAGGGGTGAATGTTGGGGTCGTAAAAGAATCCGGTGAGTTTTTCGTGCGGAAAATCCTGCTGCAGCTTCTCGAGAAAGAAGTGCGAATCGACGCTGCAGCAGATGTGGACGAGCATGGAAACGCTTTAGTCTCGCTCGGCGAGAATTTCGACGCTTTCGATTTCGTCGCGCATCTCGATGCTGTCAAGAACGCTCATCGATTTTTTGTCATCGGCTTCGATACCGCCGAAAACGGTGTGGACGCCGTCAAGGTGCGGACAGCTCACAAAACAGATGAAGAACTGGCTGCCGCCCGTGTTGGGGCCGGCATGGGCCATGGAGAGGGTGCCTTTGACGTGACGGTGCTTGTTAAGTGCCGTTTCGCACGGAATGGCAAAGCCGGGTCCGCCGGTTCCTGTACCGTGAGGACAACCGCCCTGGGCCATGAAATTTTTGATGACGCGGTGAAAGTTCAGACCGTTATAGTAGCCTTCGTTGGCTAGGGTTGCGAAGTTGGCAACGGTATTGGGAGTCTCATCTGCGTAGAGTTTGATCCACATGACACCTTTTGAAGTTGTCATTTTCGCCCATTGAAAGGCTGCCATCTCTTCGGCGGAGTAGCTGTAGGTTTTAAGTTCTTTTCTTCCGAACATAATGATCCTTGTCAAATTTTGATGCAATTATAGTTGCTTTAACTTTAAGTGAATTGTATAATCAATATTTAATTGATGACAGGATGTCCATGGGCAGTTTTTCACTCGATCAGTGGTTGTACCAGCGCTTTTCCCGAATGCGTCTGCACCGGATCAACTTTCTTTCCGTCTGGTTCATGCTGGCGTTTACGCTGCTCTTTTCGATACTTGTCATTCACGAAGAGTACAAGCAGTTTCGCTCTAGCGTTGCAATCGAACACACGCGCTACATCGAACGCGAACATGAGATGATGCGAGCGGCGGCACATCGTATGCAGCGCATTTTTACATTTGCCTACGAACGTAGCGGCGGTGTTTTGGATGAGGGGTTCTATGAACTTGTAGAGTCGTTTGAAACGCAACGCCATCAATGGGTTATGCTTTATGACGCTTCGATGCGTCCGGCACTTCCCCGTGACCGTTTTGAGGGGCATGGTGAGGCGCTCCTGGGGCTGACCGGGGAGGAAATTACCCAGCATGAGCTTGTCATAGAAGGAGAACCCGAACCGATGCTGCTGCTGCATCGTACCCTTGTGGGAGGCTATCATCTGCTGTTGTCGCACCTGCTTAAACCCTTTGAGGAACAGATGCGGATACAAGAACAGGTACTGCGTGACCGTCTGATCAAGCTGGTGCTTGAAGTGGTGACACTTTCGTTCATTCTTTTCGGATTTATCTGGGCCATCACCAGGATTCTCAGTACGATGATCGAACGCGACATTGATGCGTTTTTGGATTTTTTTGCCAAAATGAAAACCGAGTATGTTCAGCTCGAACACGAGAGAATCTTTTTTGAAGAGTTTCAGTCCATGGCACAGAGCGCCAATGCCATGGTAAGCACCATTAATGTACAAAAGAATGAGCTTGAAGAGCTCAACCGTACGCTTGAAGAACGCGTCGAAAGAAAAACCCACATGCTGAAGGAGCTTTTCGAAGCGCAAAAGCAGTTTATCCGCTATGCCATTCATGAAACCAATACGCCGCTTTCGGTGATGATTGCCAATATTGAGCTTTACAGTATGAAACACGGACGTGATCCCTACCTTGCCAAAATCGAGGCATCGCTCAAACAGGTATTCAATATTTATGATGATCTGAGCTTTCTGGTCAAGAAAGATCTGGTGGAGTATCCGAAAATGAATATCGACATCAGCGAGTATGTCCAGTCACGGGTACGTTTTTTTGATGAGGTGGCTCAGATGGCCCGGGTCAATTTTGTCTTTGAGGAGCGATGTAACGACAAGGTGTCGGTACGCATTAATGAAACCAAGCTGCAACGTATCATCGACAACAATCTTACCAATGCCATCAAGTACACCAAACGCGATGAGATGATCCGGGTTATGGTAGTTTGCGAGGGCCGCTGGGTTCAGGTTCATTTTGCCAGCCGTTCCGTGACCATTAAGGAACCCGAGAAAATTTTTGAGGCATACTATCGGGAGAATCGCTATAAAGACGGTTTCGGGCTAGGGCTTAATCTCGTCAAATCGATTTGTGATGAAGAGGATATCGAGATTACCCTGCACTCCGATGAAGAACAGACAGAGTTCACTTACAGGTTTTTGATTGAAAATATTACTTTTGGAAGATGAGCTTCAGCTCAACGACGCCATTACCGAATATCTTGAAGGGCAGGGGCATGCCGTTGTCGCGACGTTTGACGGCGAGGAAGCACTGAACCGGATCGATCATGAAGCGTTCGATCTGTTGATACTTGATATTAACGTGCCCTATCTCGACGGTCTCTCGCTGCTTGAAGCCTTACATGTAAAGAAGGTTTACATCCCGGCTATCTATATCAGCGCACTGGTAGATATCGAAGAGATCTCGCGCGCATTCGATCTGGGATGTTACGATTACCTGAAAAAACCGTTTCATCTCAAAGAGCTCTCCCTGCGTATCGACAAGGTACTCGCCGCGCAGCAGTCGCCCTCATTACATGTAAGCCTTTCGAAAAACTATACCTATGACACGCAGAGTCAGGTGCTCTATTTTGAAAAGCAGCCTCAGGTACTGACGAAAAGGCAGATGCAGATCATTGATATTCTGGCTAACAATAAAGGGCGTGTCGTCGACTTCGAGATGTTCCGCCATTACGTCTGGGATGAGGCCATCATAGACAATGCTACCATTCGTGCTGAAGTCAACAGACTGAAAAAAACACTTAAAGAAGATTTTATTCTGAACATCCGTGCCATGGGATACATGATCGATCGGTAACTTTTTCTACATTTTTGTTACATTATTTCCCACTCTCTGCAACTTCTATTCGAAAAACGTGAAAAAGTGATATTGCTACGTTCATGCTACGTTTCGTTTCTACCATACCTGTTGAATACTTTCTTAAAGGCAGAGTCATGAATAAAATGATGATTTCCGTAGTAGCTGCTATGGCAGTCGGCTCCACTGTGAATGCGGCTGAAGATCTCAGCAGCATGTTCTCCGAGGGTAAAACGAGTGGACAAATTCGTTACTTCGGAGTTGATCGCGAATATCAGGGAAGTGCAGGCAACGATACGCACCGCAATGCAAATGCTATCGGTGGGCATCTGAAATTTGAAACTGATGCGTTTCACGGTTTGAGTACGGCTGTTGCGTTTTATACGACAAACGGACTGTTTCTTAAAACACCGCACGATGACTATACGCAGAACGATCCGTCACTGCTGGGTCCTGACAACGAAAACTACAGCATGATCGGTGAAGCATACGTGCAGTATGCTCGCGGAAATACAGTTTTCAAAGGCGGCCGCCAGAAGCTTGATACGCCACTGGCCGGTTCTGATGATGCCCGTATGGTTCCTAACCTTTTTGAAGCCTACCTGCTGATCAATACCGATCTTCCTGGTACCACACTGATCGGTGGACATGTCACACGCTTTGCACAAGGTACTTTCGGACGCGTTTACGGTGCCGGCGGCGTACTGGGTGCCACATCCGGTTATTCTGCATGGGATGCATCGAACCAGGTCGGTGAGTTTGTGAACATGGGTACTTATGCTGTTAATGAACATACAGATGGCGTCTCCGTTCTTTCCGCTACCTACACCGGTATCGAAAATCTCAAAGTTCAGCTTTGGGACTACTATGCGTATGATCTTCTCAATGCGATTTACGGGGAAGTCAACTACTCCTGGAAATGTCTGTTGAGCGATGCCGTGAAGCCGTTCGTCGGTGCGCAGTTCATCAAAGAGAACAGCATCGGAGAGGAGTATGCCGGTGAGGTTGACAGTCTCTACTGGTCAGCCAAACTTGGCTTCAAAGTCGAGAACCTGACGGTTTACGGCGCGTATTCGGCAACGACCGCCAACGATGATGATCAGGGTGCGCTCGAAAGTGCAATCATTACGCCTTGGGGTGGTATGCCGGCCTATACGCAGGGCATGGTCACACGTCATATGTTCCTTGCGGGAACCACTGCAATGAAAGCGGCTGCGACCTATAACTTCAAATCATTCGGTCCCAACCTTTCTACAACCGGGTATTACACCTCATTTGATATCGATAAAAACAGCGGATACGGTATTGCAAGAACGGCAACGGAAGCCGGTTTCGACGTGATCTACTATCCTGCAATGGTAAAAAATCTGCAGCTGCGTGCCCGCGGTAACTTCCCACGCGATTTCGCAGAGAGTGCTGCCGGAACGACAGGCTGGAGCGAGTACCGCCTTATTGCCAACTACAACTTCTAAGGAGATACGATGCAACAAGATATCGTAGATAAGGTCAAGAAAGACCCTAACTTTCAAAAGCTTGTCCGTGAACGCTCCGCGTTCGCATGGAAACTGACCATCGCAATGCTGGTCGTTTATTTCGCGTTTATCCTGACGATCGCATTTGATCCGTCACTGCTGGGTACACCGCTGAGTGCTGATGCCGTAACGACTGTGGGTATTCCTGTGGGCGTTATTGTTATCGTATTCGCTTTTGTCATCACAGGCATTTATGTCAAACGTGCCAACACTGAATTTGACGATTTGACGCGTCAGATTAAAAACAATGCGAAAGGAGAATAGATGTTGAGTCGCATTTTTATTTTTATGGGTCTCTCTTTCGCGATGCTGTTTGCTTCGGGTGCGATCGAGGGTGAAGTTCAGAAGCAGGCTCTTAATATGTCTGCCATCGTGATGTTCCTGCTCTTCGTTGGTGGTACTTTGGGTATTACCTACTGGGCGGCTAAACGTACCAAAACGGCAAAAGACTTCTATACTGCCGGTGGCGGTATCACAGGTTTTCAAAACGGTCTGGCGATTGCCGGTGACTATATGTCAGCTGCGTCGTTTCTGGGGATTTCAGGTCTGGTGTACTCCAAGGGTTATGACGGTCTGATCTACTCTATCGGCTTCCTTGTCGGCTGGCCGATCATCCTTTTCCTTGTAGCGGAACAACTGCGTAACCTGGGTAAATATACCTTTGCCGACGTTGCATCGTATCGTCTGCGCCAGACGCCTATCCGTACACTGGCTGCGTTTGGTTCTATTGCGACGGTTCTGCTCTATCTGATCGCACAGATGGTTGGTTCGGGCAAACTGATCCAGCTGCTTTTCGGTCTCAACTATGAGTTTGCGGTTATTCTCGTAGGTGTCCTGATGGTACTTTACGTCACCTTCGGGGGAATGCTTGCCACCACATGGGTTCAGATCATCAAGGCTATTTTGCTGCTTGCGGGTGCTACGTTCATGGCGATTGCGGTTATGGCGCATTACGACTTCAGCTTCAATTCGCTTTTCCAGAGTGCGGTTGACACTAAAGGTATTGAAATCATGAGTCCGGGCGGACTGGTCAGCGACCCTGTGTCTGCGATCTCATTGGCGATTGCGCTGATGTTCGGTACTGCAGGTCTGCCACACATCCTGATGCGTTTCTTTACCGTCGCGGATGCAAAAGAGGCTAGAAAGTCCGTTTTCTTCGCAACCGGTTTCATCGGGTATTTCTATATCCTGACATTCATCATCGGTTTCGGTGCGATCGTTCTGGTAGCGACCAATCCGGAGTATCTTGATGCAACGCAGAAGATTATCGGCGGTAACAACATGGCTGCGATCCACCTCTCTCATGCGGTTGGCGGCGACTTCTTCCTCGGATTCATCTCGGCAGTAGCTTTTGCAACCATCCTTGCGGTGGTTTCGGGTCTGACGCTGGCAGGTGCTTCCGCGATTTCTCATGACCTTTATGCGTCTGTCATCAAAAAAGGCAAAGCAGACGGTATGGCGGAAATGCGTGTTTCCAAAATGGCAACAGTCGGTCTGGGTATTCTGGCGATCTTCCTGGGAATCGCGTTTGAAAAACAGAACATTGCATTCGTTGTCGGTCTGGCATTTGCCATTGCGGCATCGGCAAACTTCCCGATTTTGTTCCTCTCCATGTTCTGGAGCAAACTGACGACTCGCGGTGCGGTTATCGGCGGTACGCTTGGTCTGGCAACTGCTGTGGCTCTGGTTATCCTCGGTCCGATCGTGTGGGTGCAGATTCTTGGCAATGCCGAAGCGATCTTCCCGTATAAATATCCGGCGCTCTTCTCTGTCAGTGTGGCGTTCATCGGTATCTGGTTCTTCTCGATCACCGATAAAAGCGATGATGCGGCGCGCGAGCAGGAAGCTTATGAAGCACAGTACATTCGTGCACAGACCGGTATCGGTGCAGAAGGTGCGGTAGAGCACTAAAGCAATGAGCAAACTCGATCAGAAAGAGCTGATTTCATCCATTCACCCTTTTGACCAGCTCGGCGATATGGAGCTGGAACAGGTGATGGGCGCAATGGACATCGCATACTATCCGAAAGAGACGGTGCTTATTGCACCTTCTCTGGAGACGGCGGCGTTGTACATCATCATCAAAGGCACGGTTAACGAACTGATTGATGATGATCTTCACAACGTTTATGGAGAGGGGGACAGCTTTGATGCCAATGCCCTCATTTATAACAAGACGGAGAGCCGTTTTATTGTTCAGGAAGATCTGATCTGTTATGAGCTTCCAAAAGAGACGTTTTTAAATCTTCTTCAAGACATCCCCGCATTCAAAACCTATTATATGCAGGATTTCGCCGCACGCCACCTTCATCTCAAACAGCGCCATATTCAAAATGATCTGACGCCTTTCATGGTGGCCCGTGTGGATGAGATTTTTTTGCATACCCCGTGCATTGTCGATGCGTCACTTCCGATTATCGATGCGCTGCGCCGGATGATGGAACTTAAAGCCAAAGCGATTCTTGTGGAGCGTCACGGAACGTTCGGGATCGTCACCGATACCAATTTCAAAAAAGTGCTGCTTGGCGAAATCTCAAATGATCGCGCCATCGGTGATATCGCGACCTATCCCGTCATCACCATAGAAAAGCAGGATTTTCTCTTTAACGCACTGCTGCTGTTCACCAAACATGCAATCAAACGTTTGGTTGTTATGGACGGGGGCAAGGTCTTTGGCATTCTCGAACAGCTGGATCTGCTCAGTCATTTCGCATCCCATTCGCATCTGATTGCGATCCAGATTGACAAAGCCCATAGGTGTGATCAGCTTTCGACGATTGGACGCGATCTTTTCCATCTGGTACAGTCACTCTCGTCAAAGGGTGTCAAGGTACGTTACATTTCGAAACTGGTAAGCGAACTTAACATTAAAATGATGCAAAAAGTTTTTGAACTGAGTGTTCCTGAGGCACATCGCAATGAATGTACGCTGCTTATCATGGGTTCTGAAGGGCGCGGCGAACAGCTGCTGCGTACCGATCAGGACAATGCACTGATTGTCAGTGATGCATCGAATACCGATTTTGAACCTTACATGCAGGATTTTAATTCGAAGCTTTCCGAGCTCGGATTTCCGCAGTGCGGCGGCAATGTGATGGTTGTCAATCCTTACTGGCGCAGAAAGGAACGGGAGTTCAAAATGCAGGTTGATGACTGGATTGCGACACTGAGTCCCGAAAGCCTGCAGTCACTTTCCATCTTTCTCGACGCAAAGGCGATTGCGGGGGATGTCACATTGCTATATCATGTCAAAGAGTACCTTTTTGCCCGTTTTGACGGTCATGATGATAATCTTGCGCATATAGCCAAGTCGGCTTTGGAGTTCGACACTCCGGTATCACAGGTTTTCGGATTCCTTTACGGCTCGCATGAGCATAAAAGCGAAATCGATATTAAAAAAGGGGGTGTATTCCCCATTGTACATGGAATTCGTACGCTGGCACTGGAGTACAAGATTGAGGCCAGTAATACCGTTGAAAGAATCAAGGAGCTTAATAACCGCGGTGTTTTTGATAAAAAATTTGCGACAGAGCTGATGGAAGCTTTCGATACGCTGCTCTCAGTTCGTCTGCATTACCGTCTGAAGCTGAGTGATCCGATGAGTGCGGACAATTATATCAATCCGAAGAAGCTTGAGAAGATCGAACGGGATCTGCTTAAGGAAGCGTTTAAAGTGGTCAATACCTTTAAAAAGTTTCTGACCTACCATTTTCATCTGAATATGGTGATGTGATGTTCAAAACGTGGCGGCGCAACCGCAATCGCAAACGCTTAACGGATTCGCATTACGAATTTCTGTTTGATGATGCTCCCGAAAAGGAGTATGTCGTATTTGATACCGAAACAACGGGACTCGACCCGAAAAAAGATGAAATTCTCTCTATCGGCGCCGTGCGGATCAAAGAGAATCGTATCCTGACTTCCGAAACGTTCGAACTGTTTCTCAAGCCTTCGGGAGCGATTGATGAGAAGTCGATTACCATTCACCATATCCGACCCTGTGATCTGGAAGACGCTATTGAACCGCTTGAGGCGGTGGGGCGTTTTCTGGAGTTTATTGGTTCGCGGACATTGGTGGGGTATTATCTGGAATTTGATGTAGCCATGATTGAGCGCTACATCCGGCCCTGGCTGGGTATTTCACTGCCAAATGACAAGATTGAAGTATCCGGCCTCTATCATGACTATAAGACTGCGTTGATCCCACAAGGAAATATTGATTTACGGTTCGATAAAATCATGCAGGATTTGAAGATCCCCAATATGGGACAACACAATGCCGTCAACGATGCCATTATGACGGCGATGATATTTCTAAAACTTCAAACCACCAAGAGGAGAACATAATGAGTGAAGAAAAAAAGCCGGTTTTTAAACCTAATCGTGAGTTTGCTGCATCCGCACGCATCAAAAATATGTGTGAGTATCAGGCATTGCAGGATTGGGCTACTGAGGATTACGAAGGGTTCTGGGACAGCTTCGCCAAGGAAAAAATCGACTGGATGGAACCATATCACACGGTATTGGATGAGTCAAACGCTCCGTTTGTCAAGTGGTTCGACGGCGGAAAGCTCAACGTTTCTGTTCAGTGTATTGACCGTCATCTGAATGTCCGTAAAAACAAAGCCGCGATTATTTTCGAAGGTGACCGCGGTGACAATCAGGTGATTACCTACCGTGAGCTTTACTATAACGTCAACCGTTTTGCCAATATGCTCAAAAATAACTTCCATGTCAAAAAAGGCGATCGTGTCGTTATCTATATGCCGATGATTCCCGAAGCTGCCTATGCCATGCTGGCGTGTGCACGTATCGGTGCGATTCACTCTATCGTATTTGGCGGTTTCTCTGCCGAAGCACTGCGCGACCGTATTGAAGATGCGGAAGCCAAAGTAGTCATTACGGCAGACGGAGCTTTCCGTAAAGATAAACCTTACATGCTCAAACCGGTGGTTGACGCGGCACTTGAAGGCAATACACCTGTTGAAAAAGTGTGTGTCATACAGCGTAACGGTGAAGATGTCACATGGGTGGCAGGTCGTGACTACTCTTACAACGAGCTTATCAAAAGTCAGCCGACGGAATGTGCTCCCGAACCGATGGAGAGCGAAGATCCGCTTTTCCTGCTTTATACTTCCGGATCTACCGGCAAACCAAAAGGCGTTCAGCACAATCAGGCGGGGTATATTCTCTGGGCGCAGATGACGATGGAATGGGTCTTTGACGTCAAAGAGAACGACACCTACTGGTGTACGGCAGACGTCGGCTGGATTACCGGGCATACCTACATTGTCTATGGTCCTCTGGCAATGGGTGCGACGACGGTGATGTTTGAAGGCGTTCCGACCTATCCGGATGCGGGGCGTCCCTGGAAGATGGTTGAAGAGTATAAAATTAACCAGTTCTATACGGCACCGACGGCAATCCGTGTCCTTCATAAAACCGGTGAGCATGAACCGGAAAAATATGATCTTTCATCCCTCAAGGTTCTCGGAACCGTGGGCGAGCCTATCGATCCGCCTGCATGGAAATGGTACTATGAAGCGGTTGGCGGCGGTAAATGTGCCATTGTCGATACCTACTGGCAGACAGAAACCGGAGGGCATATCGTATCTCCGCTTCCGGGAGCCACACCGATCAAGCCTGCCTGCGCGACATTGCCGTTACCGGGCATCATTGGTGAAATCCTTGATCCTGAAACCGGCGTAAAAGTTGGCACGGGAGAGAGTGGTTATATGTGTGTCACGCGTCCGTGGCCTTCCATGATTCGCGGTGTTTGGGGCGATCCGGAGCGTTTTAGAAAGTCTTACTTCGGAGACGTCAAAAAAGATGGCAAACCGGTATACTTTACCGGTGACGGCGCCAACTATGATGAAGACGGCTACATTACCATTACCGGACGTACCGACGACGTTATCAACGTTTCGGGTCACCGTATGGGAACTGCGGAAGTCGAAGCGGCGATCAAGAAACACCCTAACGTCGCAGAAGTCGCCGTTGTCGGAAAACCGCATGAGATTAAGGGCGAAGGAATCTTCGCCTACGTTGTTCTCAAAGGCGAAGATACGGTTTCTGAGGAGATGGAGATGGTCAAAGAGATCAACAATGTCATCAAAAAAGAGATCGGTAATATTGCACTGTGTGACGATGTCATCTTTGTTCCGGGATTGCCAAAAACCCGTTCCGGAAAGATCATGCGCCGCATTCTTCGTGCCATTGCCAAAGGCGATGCGATTACTCAGGATACGTCGACACTTGAAGATCCTTCCGTTGTTCGGGCGATCGAATCTGCCGTCAACTCCTGCAAAATGTAAGTTAGCACGCGTTACATGTAAACCTTTACATGTAACCGCCTGCTGCCTCCTTTATGATTCTTCACAACTCCTTTACAATTGTTAACAATACTTTTATACACTGTTTCCGGCAGAATGTGATACTCCGTCATCTTAAAAGGATAAGGAGAACACATGGGTAAACTTGTTTTTTCGCCAATCATGTTGGCATTAATCGGATTGATGTTTGTAACAATTGCAGGGATCAACGCAGCTGAAGCAGAAGCTCACAGCGAACATGTCTATCAGTTGGCACAAAATGATGTCCAGACGGAAGTCCAGACGCCGGATGACGGTAACGGAACTGTGGAGCAGGAATGATGAAGCGCGTGCTTTTTGCATGCCTTTTTGTGACCGTCGGTATGTGCCATGCGCATGCCGATACGCAGCAGATGGCAGATGATATGAATCTGACACAGGCACAAAAAGAGCAAATTGAATCCATTCGCAATGCTATCAGCCACTGTGTGAATCATGCCGAAGACAAAATCCGTGCCATGCTGACGCCGGAACAGAAACGGATACTTGCCGAACGTGAAGGCGAACGCGTCAAATGGGTATTGGTAAACTAAATGCAAGAGCAGGATATTGAATGCGAATATTGATGGTTGAAGATGATGAAGATATTGCGACAATGCTCAAGAGTTTTCTTGAAAGCAGACAGAAGGATGTGCATGTCGTCAGTTCGGCGGCAGCCGCCCTTAATGTGTTGGGAATTGATCACTATGATCTGATCATACTTGACTTGACACTGCCTGAAATCGACGGGCTGGAGCTGTGTCGGCAGATTAGGGCGCAGATAGATACCCCGATTATTATTTCCAGTGCCCGCAGCGATATCAATGATAAAGTCGTAGCCTTTGACTATGGTGCCGATGATTATCTGCCAAAGCCGTATGAACCGCGCGAATTGATTGCAAGAATCAACAGCGTTATGCGACGCTACCGTAAAACCGATGTGACGTCCCATAGCGATTTTGAGTTTTTTCAGCTGCGCCGCAGCATCAGTAAAAAAGGGAAGTTTCTGGATCTGACCCAGGCCGAGTATGAGTTGATGGCACTGTTTATCCAGTATCCGGGCCGGGCACTCAGCCGGGATTTTCTGGCCAACAACGCAGAAGCGATCTCGTATGAAAGCAGCCCGAGAACGATTGATGTGATCATCAACAGGCTGCGCAGTAAAATCGAGGAAGATCCGAAAAATCCGCATTACATCAAGTCAGTCCGCGGATACGGTTACCGCTTTGACGGCTAACTGGCCAAATCGCAGCTCCATTCTCTATCGACTGACCCTCTTCTTTGCCATAGTTTTTCTTTCGGGTATTTTTTCCGGTGTTTACATGTACAGGCAGATGCAGGCCCAATCTGCGGAGCTGGCCAAACATGAAGCCAGCCAGATTTTGCAAAAACTGCGTCTGAGCGTTTTACATCCGCATGCCCAGCGAAGGGCGGCATTTGAAGAGTGGGGTTACCGTTTTCTCGATGATAATGCGAGCATCGAAAAGATTATGACAGAGGTTCCCGCAGCTGCTTCGGAAACGTTCGCACCGGAGATTGCGGAAGCGCTTGAAGACGGTCGGATGAAGATCGGGGTCGATGCGTCGCGTACGTATGTTTATATTGCACGGGCCAATCCGCCGTTTATGATTCTCACACAGCCGCGCCAGGATGATTTTGGACTCTTTATCAGTGTCGGCGTGCTTTTTGGCGGTCTGCTGCTGCTGCTGTATTTTTCAATCGTCCACAGTCTGCTGCCGCTGAAACGGCTGGCGCAGGCGATACGGCGTTATGGTGAGACAGGCACATATTTTTCAAGCCCTATTCGAGGTAACGACGAGATTGCGTATGTCGGTCGGGCCTTTGATGAAGCGGTCAGGAAAAATCGCGCACTTATGGAAGCGCGGCACCTCTTTTTGCGAAATGTGATGCATGAGTTGAAAACTCCCATTACCTCGGGCAAGATTGCTATTGCCATGATAGAAGACGGACGGGAAAAAGAGATTCTTGACCGTTCTTACCGAAGGCTGGAACATCTGATTGCCGAAATGGCACGGGTGGAACAGGTGACATCGCAACTGCTCAAGCCCGAAATGGAGAGCGTATCGGTTGAAATGATAGTGTATCAGGTCCTGCAGGAGCTTTTGATAGATGATGAACACATTGTCTGCAGCAATCTGAAAGGGTGTTATGTTCAGGCGGATGAAGGCATGATTTATGCGGTTTTTAAAAACATGATCGACAATGCGATGAAGTACGCATCAGGAGGCGTTCTGGAAATTGTCAGAGAAGGTGACCGGCTTATCTTCATCAACGAAGCGGAGTCCTGGCCGGAAGAGCGCTCTTTCGCCGCCATGCTCGAACCCTTTGTCCATCAAAACGGACCGCAGCGTACACGAAGTTTCGGTCTTGGACTCTATATTGTCAATGCGATGCTGCGTGCACAGGGCTTCACGTTTACACATGAATACCTTGATGGAAATCATCTGTTTTCTGTCGGCGGTTTGACATTTGAAGCGTGTGACACCTGAGACAGTTCGTAGATGCTTACATGTAAACATTAGAGTAATTACTCTAAATGTATTTAAGTAAAGATTTGCGACAATCCTGGAGTAATTACTCTAAAAGGATTGAAAATGTCTTTTTCACACGTCGCAAGAAATGTTGCCGCAGCGTTACTGCTCGCAGGCAGTGCCCTGATGGGTGCAACTTATGAAGTTGATGTCTCGCATTCGAGCGTTGCATTCAAGGTACGTCACATGATGGTCAGCAATGTCAAGGGGCACTTCAAAGACTTCAGCGGTACGTATGAGCTGACTGACGGCGTTTTAAAGTCCCTAAACGGAACGGTTGATGTCAAGAGCGTTGACACCGGCATTGAAAAACGCGATGCGCATCTGCGCGGTGCTGATTTCTTCAATGTAGAGAAAAATCCGGAAATGACGTTTGTCATGACCGGTTTGAAAGGGAGTAAAGTGACTGGCAATCTGACTCTCAACGGCATTACCAAAGCGGTGACGTTCGAAGCTGAAATATCGGGAGAGGTTGTTGATCCCTGGGGCAACAAACGCAGCGGTATGTCACTTGAAGGCACGATCAACCGCAAAGATTTCGGATTGACATGGAACAAAATTCTTGAAGCTGGCGGTGTCGCTGTCGGCGAAGATGTTAAAATCTCTTTGGAGCTTGAGGGAATCACCAAGTAAACGACAGGGTAAGATGAATACCAAAGAGAAAATTTTAAACGCGGCGCTGGGGCTCTTTAACGAGAACAACACGCAAGCCGCCACCACCAATCATATTGCCGCGGCTCTGGAAATGAGTCCGGGCAATCTGCATTACCACTTCAAAAACCGTGAAGCGATCGTATTTGCACTGTATGAGCAGATGCAATCCAAAAGCGTTCTTGAGGTATCAGAATTGCCGGGAACCATACGCTCGGTTCATGAACATCAGCAGTATCTTGTACGTGTCTATTACGAGTACCGTTTTTTTCACCGCGAACTGCTTTTTCTGCTCTCTCGCGACCCGGTGCTTAAAGCGCGTTACATCGAAGACAACCTGAAACATCGCGAACGTATTGTGACGGTACTGCGCCATCTTGTGATCAACGGTTATCTCAGAGTACCTGTGGATAATGTTCTCGAACAGCTTTCCGATACGATTCTGATGAACTCCCAGTTTTGGCAATCGTATCTGGAAACGTTGGGACTGCCGGTTGATGAAGCACATATAGAACGTGGATTTGTTCATATTGAAGGGGCGATGCGCCCCTATCTGACTCAAAAGGCGCTTGAAGAACTTGCCCTTATCGGGGCATAGCCTGGTTTACATGTAAGGAGCATTCATGACACGTAAAACGTTTTTGTCGCTGCTTGGCATGACGCTTCTTGGCATACATGTCAAAGGGTTTGCAAAGGAAAAAGCTATGATGCCTTCGCTGTTTCTCGGTCACGGTTCGCCAATGAACCTTGTAGCCGACAACGATTTTACACGGATGCTGCGTGGTTTGGGCAGGCGACTGCCCCGTCCTGAAGCCATTTTGGTAGTCTCCGCCCATTGGCAGCCTTCCGCGCCCACGCTGACACACAGTGTACACAATACGCTGCTTTATGATTTTTTCGGATTCCCTGACCCGCTTTATGACATTGTTTATGATGCTCCGGGCGCGCCTGAACTAGCAGAGCAGATGGCGGCTGCGAATTTGGCTTTGCGGTTGAAAGAACGTCCGCTTGATCACGGCTGCTGGTCGCTGCTGTATCACATGTATCCCGATGCGGATATTCCCGTTTTGCAGCTGGGGATGGGCAAAAAACTCTCTTTTTCCGAGCATTTTTTACTGGGAAGAAAACTCTCCTATTTGCGTTCTCAGGGTGTTTTAATTATTGGTAGCGGCAATGTGACACACAATCTTCGCGAAGCATCGTTTGACGAGACGGCGCCGCCGCAGTGGGCCAGCGATTTTGATGCCTATGTCAGTGATGCCATCGAGGCACGCGCTTTCGAGCGGCTTGTCAACATGCATGATGCGGGAGAATCGGCACGCATGGCGCATCCAAGTGATGAACATTACATTCCGCTGCTCTATTTCGCCGGAACTGTAGGAGCTGACGAACCGGTAGAGACGGTTTTTGAAGGATTTCAAAACGGCTCCATCAGCATGAAGGGATGGATAGCCGGAAAAGGAGTTACATAAAGAAAGGCATCATGCTCTGGCGGCCGAATTTCTGTACCAGCATGGCAGCCGTCGCGCCGCGCTGGTTGGCGATGCTTTTATCGGCACCGCGTGATACCAACAGAGCGCACAAGTCGGTCATGTCATCCATGATCGATTCCATCAGCGGCGTCCAGCCTACACCGTCAACACGGTTAATGTCGGCACCTTTGTCAAGAAGGTATTCGACCATATCACGGTGATTGCGGCGAATGGCAATATGCAGCGGCGTCCAGCCGTATTTGTTCTGAATGTTCACATCGACACCTGCTTCAAAGCAGGCTTTGAACGCTTCGCTGTCGCCATGAAAAACAATCTCTTCGAGCAGTGCGAAGAGCTCTTCGCTCCCGGGATGATTGTCATAGCCTTTCAGGCGCTCCGCAATGGTGGCATCGAGTGATGATAAAAGTTCTGTTTTTGTCATGGTTTACTCCAACTTTTTGCCAATGATACAAAAAAAGGCTTTAGGTATAATTGCACATTACATGTAAAGGCTGTAAATGGAACTCTGCGTTGCACTCGATCTGCCCTCGATGGGCGAAAATCTCGCACTTATCGAGAAGATAAAAAACTACCCCGTCTGGCTTAAAGTAGGACTGCGTTCCTATATTCGCGACGGCAAGCCCTTTCTTGAAGCCATTAAGGCTATTAACCCGGATTTCAAAATCTTTCTGGATCTCAAACTCTATGACATTCCCAACACAATGGCAGACGCGGCGGAGTCCATTATGGATCTCGGCGTCGATATGTTCAATGTGCATGCTTCGGCAGGCGAAAAAGCGATGCGAGAGGTGATGACGCGTCTGGCTCCGTATGAAAAGCGGCCTCTGGTACTTGCCGTGACAGCACTGACTTCGTTCGATGAAAAGGGGTTTGAAGCAGTCTATGGCGCGAATATCGCCTCCAAAGCCGACCAGTTTGCTGCCGATGCCCACCGCGCCGGACTCGACGGGGTCGTGTGCAGCGCGTTTGAAAGCGCATCGATAAAATCGCTTACATGTAAAGAGTTTATTACACTTACCCCGGGTATTCGTCCTTTTGGCGAAGATGCGGGAGACCAGCAGCGTGTTGCTACCATTGATGTAGCACGGGATGCCTTGGTAGATTTCATTGTCGTCGGTCGGCCTATTTATAAAGCTGAAAATCCTGAAGAAGTGGTGAAAAAAATCATTACATCGCTGTAATTCTTCCGTGAACTTTCTGTAATCGTTTCCATTTAGCATTGCATCAAAAAAAGGTGGATGCTTGAAACGTTTTATTCTTCTTATTTCCTTCTATGTCACAATAACGCTTCATGCTGCTTCCCATTCGCAGGAAGATAGCGTTACAACCCTTTTTAATCAGAATGTCCATGCCATGAATGCCATTGTCAAACGCGGCGACTATGACAGAATGAATGAATTTGACACGACACTCAAAGCGTTGCAAAAACGGCTTGAACTGTATGGACAGGAAGCAATACTCAAACAGCTCAGGGATTATGATGCGAAAGTACGCAGTGTGTCCGCATCGCTGCAGGAGTATGCACCCAGCCTTCAGAAAGATCAGGAAGTCGTCATTACAGAGCTGGAGGGATTTAACCGGCGTATCGCGAGCATTGGTCTGGCTGAACTCATCAGAGGCTGGCGCGAACTGGGACGTTTGAAAAAAGCTTTTGTAAGAGAACCCAAAAAAAATCTTCAGAAAGATTTTGAAGCCAAATGGCTTTATGTCAATGCACTGATCGAAGAGCTCTATCTTGATGAAGAGGTTGAAACGCCCATGCTGCAGTTTTTGCAGCGGTATAAAAATGTTTTTGACGCTATGGCTACCGCATACAAAGAGTCGGGATATGACAATGTGGCAACACTAAAGCCACTCAGCTATAAAATTAAATCCGATATTATGATGATTCCACGCCAGATTTAGGGCGTTTCATGAGGATTTCGAAAGTATTTAAGGTAACTGTTATATTGTTGGCAGTATAATTTCCGTCTCTTTTTCGAGACTTGGACAGATGGGTGAGCTGGCTGAAACCACATCCCTGCTAAGGATGCGTACTGGTAACGGTACCGAGGGTTCGAATCCCTCTCTGTCCGCCACCTCTTAAAAGACCTCATTCCGGATTAGCTCAGCGGTAGAGTAGGTGACTGTTAATCACTTGGTCACTGGTTCGAATCCAGTATCCGGAGCCACAACCTCACAAACCCCTAAATTACGGACTTCCAGAGCTTTATTTTCGCTTAGTAGCTATATGGTAGCTAAAACGCATTTAAGATTCCGATACTTTTATCAATTTTTCTTATTTCAGAAGGTATGAATTTATTGTACCGTGTGATCAGCATATCTATGGTTGTATGCCCCATCATCTGTGCCACCTGATTGATACTGAACTTCCCTGAACTCATGTACAAACGTGTACAAACGACTTTAAAATGATAGTTTTTTCAATATGAAATGATAGTATCGGATAGTTTCTGGACACTTTCAATAAAATAACTATCATTTCATTTTTAAAACAAAGTTAATAGTTTGAGATATACACCTCTCTCACCTT
>JBNLFL010000019.1:0-33079 GCA_050305515.1 Sulfurimonadaceae bacterium | reverse complement strand
CAGTGAGTCTGCAATTGACATCCCTGAAGCGTCATCCGCTGCTGTATTAATACGAAGACCTGAACTCAGTTTTGAAAGTGAGTTGTCCAGATTACGATTGTTCATCATTGCTGACGTATGTGCGTTGAGCGCCGCAATGTTTGTATTGATCCGAAAGCCCATGACAAATCCTTTAAGGGCACATTCTGATTAAAACCAGTCCGTTGGTTTTTGTATTTACAGAACTACAATCGGAAAAAAATTACTAATATTAATACTAAGAATCGATGATATGAAGTTTTTACACAAGCTCTATTGCAAATAAAGTCGCATTAACAAGTTCGATTTGCAATACGGCATCACCGCGAAACGCGGGTTCCATCCAAAAATCAGTTGTGTCGATTCCCGCAACCTTCTGATATGCCACTTCCCGTCCCGAAACCAGATAACGCAATACGACCGATCCCTCTTTACATGTAAGGTTCAGACGCAGACGCCGATTATAAAAACTCATGACTCGCAGCTCCATAAAACCGCGGTTTGAAAAAGCCCCCACCAAACGCTCTTTTTCAATGATGGCGCAGCGTGTTACCCATGTGGGCTTTTCAATGACTCTGGTGAAATCCTTCTCGTGCAGCCCATGTTCGAAGTTGGAGTCGGAGTAGTAGAGTTTGATGTGATCTTCTTCAAAAAGGGGCGCGCCCGGAGTGGTGATCATGCCGCCCTCATCGCCGAAATTGAGATCCCACGGGATTAAGGGCGTATCACTCAGCCGTTGCCACGCCAATCCATCGGGGCTGTAGGCCAAAAACACCTCCATTTTTCCCTGATTCGTGCCATGAGGCAGCTCTTTTTCAATTTCAAAAAGCCACAAAAAGCCCAGATAACCGCTGCCATACGTAAAGGGGCAGAGCCCGTAAAAATCGGCCCATTCAAAGCCGCGTTTTTTGGCAATGGCATCTTCTGCTTCGCCGGGAATCCAGAGTGTCTCAACATGGCTCCAGTTCATAAAATCGCGGCTTGTTGCGCGCCCGACGCAGCGACGGGTGCGCTGCTGGGCATCAATATGATAGGTCTTGACCATTGCCGTGTAGCCGTTTCGATCTTTAAAAGCCGGAGCGACGTCGCTATACCAGACTTTCTTTTTGTAACGGTTGGGAAAGCGCATCAGCGCAATGGCAGGGTTGTTCGGATACTCATGAAACTGCCTGCCGTTCTTTGAATAGAGCACCCGATACCCCGCCTCTCCGTAGGCAAAGAGTTTGTAGGGCATATCGGATTCAGGCTCGTAGATGATGCTGGGCATATGATAGCCTGCCACCAGATTGGTCATTTCCAGCCCTTCGCCAAGCTCCGGAACATCGGAAGGCGTAATACCGTCATTGGCCTGCACAACCTGATGGGCGTGTGCTTTAAAATCGGCCGCGTTGATCATGGGGCGTTCCCAATGCAACCCGTCACTACTTTGCGCGTAGCCGATGCGCAGTGCATTGCCGCACTGATAGTACATCTCATACCCTTGTGCATTTTTGACAACCGTGCCGTACATATGGGTGCGGTTGCCTTCCCAGCGGTATTTTGGAGCAAGAATCGGCTCGGAGGGCTTAATCTCAGCCTGCTTGAAGACGATATTAACGGTTGTAATCCACTGATTATCAGGAAAATATATCAACATTCCATCACCCTGTATAAGGAATCATGGTTATATGGTAACTAAGAAGTTCTTTATTGTTTTCAGCTATCCAGAAAAGCGCATTTGCCTTTTTAGTACTTTTAGACTATACTGGTTTATTGCCAAACCAATCGTGAGGTTGGGACGGAAAATCATGGGTCTTGGTACAAGACAGCCAGATTGCATTCAGATATCTTGCACTAAATAAAGCCTATGACACATACAATGATAAAGAATAGGCCATGAAATTTTTAATTTACTTTTTCATTTCTGTCACAATATCGCTTCTTCAGGCCGAAACACTTCTCAATGAACAGCTCCAACAGGAATACGCAGCCATTAATGCAAAGATTCCGCAGACAACCGTTTCACTAATGGAACTCATCAACACTCCTGAGCTTTACGAACAGGCTAGCGGTTATGCCATCAATAATCTCGAAGCACCTGATTCACTGCTCATGAAATTGATTGAAATTACCGATAGATTTGATGCAGACAGTAACGTTTCAGTTATCGTGAAACTGCAACAGACGTTTTATCCGGAGGGGACATTGAGTGCGGAAGATTCCCAAAAACAGCGTGACGATATTATTGCGAATATGATCCAGATCGTGGAAACCATCCTCGCCAGCGACTCGCACATGCTTGAAAATTTTTGGATCTACGATTCCGTTCCCTATTTTTCCCTGACCATTCAAGCAGAAGAGCTCTGGCACCTGATGGAAATCGACGGGATTATAGATATTGAACTCGACCATTCTTCAGATGTATCACTAACACAGAGTACGGCACTCATCGATGCAACAAGCGTCTGGAATACACTCGGTTTCAACGGAACGGGGCAGAGTGTCGCTATTTTGGATACCGGTGTCAGAAAAACACACCAGTTTCTCTCAGGAAAAGTAATTTCTGAAGCCTGCTATTCGGGAGCAAACGGTTATACCGCATCCCTCTGTCCCGGTGGCGTGTACAGCTCTACTGCAACCAATTCAGGACTCAATTGTTCAGTCTCATGGCAAAGCGGATGTAGTCACGGTACCCATGTTGCCGGAACGGTTGCTGGAAGTTACGGTTCTCTTAAAGGCGTTGCTCCCGGTGCCAGTATTATCGCCATTCAGGTCTTTTCAAAAACCCCGTCAAATACACTGGGTGCCTATGACTCCGATCTTCTAAAAGCACTTCAACGGGTTTATGCCCTTCGCAGTACCTACCACATCGCTTCTATCAACATGAGTCTCGGTGGTGGAAAATATTACTCATACTGTGATGGTTCAACACTTAAAGCGACTATTGACAACCTTCTCTCCGTGGGCATTGCCACTGTGATCGCTTCTGGAAATGAAAGCTACACCAATGCTGTTGCATCTCCCGGCTGTATCTCAACCGCAGTCACGGTAGGCTCATCGACAGACGGTTCAGGAGGCACAACCGTTGATAAAGTGTCAACATTTTCCAATAGTGCCTCCATGGTCGATCTGCTCGCACCGGGGCAGTGGATCTACGCTTCCGTGGCTACAAATGATACCGCGTATGCCAATTATCAGGGAACTTCCATGGCCACGCCTCATGTTGCCGGTGCATTTGCACTTCTTAAATCGGTTGACAATACCATGAGCATCAATGAGATGCTCGGGATTCTGAAATCTACGGGAAAAAATATTACCGATACAAAAAACGGATTGACCAAACCACGCATCGATGTCTATAAAACTGCCTTGCAACTTGGTACCGGAGGTATCTCAGTGACCACCTCTCCGGCAAGTGCCCAATGGAACGTTGACGGGAGTGCATGGAAAAACAGCGGCGATACCATCAATGGATTATCCCTCAGCTCCCATACACTTACTTTCAGTACGGTGCCACATTCCGACCCATCCAAGATTTATGTGACACCCAGTTCCCAGTCTGTTACATTGACACAAAAAGATGTCGTTAAAGATATCAGTGTCACCTATGGTGAAAGTGCCAAGATCACCTCTCTTGCACGTGACATGCAGCTGGACGGGCGTTCAGACATCCTGCTGCGCAGTCCCTCCGACGGTCGCCATATCGTCATGATGATGGACGGCAGTACTGTCGCTCCCGCCCTGATCAAAAAATCAGACGGTTCCGACTACAACCCCTCCTATGCCAATTGGGTCAACAAGGGGGTTGGTGATTTCAACGGTGACGGTAAAACCGACATCCTGCTGCGCAGCCCCTCTGACGGTCGCCACATCGTTATGATGATGAACGGCAGTACTGTCGCTCCCGCCCTGATCAAAAAATCAGACGGTTCCGACTACAACCCCTCCTATGCCAATTGGGTCAACAAGTAATCAGCCAATGCATAACGAGCTCTACATTATCATCCAGGCGCGCATGACCTCCACCCGTTTGCCGGGCAAGGTCATGCTGAGGCTATGCGACACGACGGTGCTTGAGATGATGCTACGGAGGCTGGAGCGTTTTAACGCGCACATTATCATCGCCACCACAAATGACGGCAGCGAAGCGCCCATCGTCGCACTCTGTGAACGCTTACATATAAAGCATTTCCGGGGCGATACCGACAATGTGCTGGAGCGTTATTACGAAGCCGCTGTTCACTTCGGCGCCAATGACAAAAGCGTCATCGTACGCTGTACGAGCGACTGCCCGATGATTGATGCCGACATTCTCTCCCGTGCGATTGCCGCACATGCCGCGCAGAGTGACGCCTATGTTTATGTGGATATCACGGCAAGTTACCCGCGCGGAATGGATGCGGAGGTCTTTTCGTTTTCCTACCTCAAACAGGCGCAACTGGAGGCCACAAGTGCCTATGAACGCGAACACGTCACCCCTTACATCCGCAGCCTTGACATTGAAAAAATCGCCATCGCGCAGGAAAACGATGACTCCCGTTTCCGCCTGACGCTCGATACGGCGGAAGATTACGAGGTGATCACGCAGCTTTATCATCTTCTCGGATGCCGCAGCGACTTTGACTATGAAACACTGCAAAGCGTGCTCTATGCCCATCCTCAAATCACTGCGCTCAATGCCCATGTTGAACAAAAAACCCACTAATATTTTGATCCGCGCCGATGCTTCGGCCAATATTGGACTGGGACATATTATGCGTGATCTGGTGCTGGCCGAGCGCTATGACAATGTGCACTTTGCCTGTTATGAAAACCCTATAACACTGTCTTATCCTCTGCATAAACTCCAAAGCAACGACATTGCCGAACTGATTGCGCTGATTCATACCTTATATGTAGACATGCTGATTATTGATCATTATGGCATCGGCTATGAGGAAGAGCGCGCCATCAAAGCACAAACCGGCGTGACACTGATGGTGCTGGATGACACCTATGAACGCCACGAATGCGACCTGCTGCTCAACCACAACATCTGCGCCGATGCATCACGTTACACGGGCCTTGTACCGCCGCACTGTGTCGTGCAATGCGGCAGCGATTACACCCTGCTGCGTGAGGAGTTTTGGAAAGAAAAAGAGATCCCGCGAACCCGCAGCGGGATGCTCATTGCGCTTGGTGGCAGCGATGTACTTAATCTGATGCCCCAAATGCTGCCACTACTGCCCAAAGGCTTACATGTAACCCTGGTAACTTCTAGTGCCAACGCCCATTTAAGCACTCTAAAACGTCTTGTAAGCACGCGCAAAGCAACCGAGCTCATCGTTGATGCCACCGATATGGCAAAGCGGCTGCACACGTGCGCACGCGCTATTGTTTCAGCCAGCACCCTCGCACAAGAAGCGCTCTTTTTGAACACGCCGCTGCTGGCAATTCAAACCGCCTCCAATCAACACGAGATGGCCACCTATCTTGAAACGCAGGGGCACCGTGTTTTGCGCACCTTTGATCCTGAGCATTTTGTAAAGGCCTTGCATGAATTTTAATACCCCTATTGCGTTTAAACAGTGGACGCTTACCCCCTTTTTATTGCTTGATGATGCGCAACTGCTAGAGGTATTACATATTCGCAATCATCCGATGGTTCGCGCCATGATGTACACGCAACACAGCATTAGCGAAGCCGAGCACTTCGCCTTTGTCGAAAGCCTAAAAACCCGCAGCGACCGCCTCCATTTTGCGCTGATGCAAGGCAGTGACATTCTTGCCGTCTTTAACCTTTATGACATCTCGCACGAACACCACCGCGCCATGTTTGGAATGTTCGCCAACCCCGAAGCCAAACTACCGGGACTGGGCTTCGCAGTCGATGAAGCGGCGTTACATGTAAGCTTTGATCTGCTGGGACTGAACGCCCTGCGACTGGAGGTATTTGCAGATAACACGAGCGTTATTGCCTTGCATAAACGAATGGGATTTGAAATTGAAGGGACACTAAAACATTATATTTGTGATGCGCAGGGCATGTGGCATGATGTGGTGGTGATGAGCAGACTTCGGATTGCTTCATGAAGCGTATTGCCGCCGTCGTCGTCACTTACAACCGCAAAGCCCTGCTTCTTGAGTGTCTTGAAGCCCTTTTAGCGCAGACACGTCCGCTTGATGCTATTTATGTCATCGACAACGCTTCTACCGACGGAACGGAGGAGCTTTTAAAACAGCACGGCCTTATGGAGCGCATTTCTTACGAACGGCTGGAGTATAACGGCGGGGGTGCGGGCGGTTTTTCGCAGGGTCTCAAAAAAGCTTTTGAGGCGGGGTTTGATGGCTACTGGATCATGGATGACGACGCCGAACCCGCTATTGATGCGCTGGAGCGGTTGGTGGCAAAACCGCTGCCGGAACGTTGCAGCGCGCTTGCTAGCGTAGTGTACCGCGGAACGCGTGAGCAACATGAACTCCAGATCATCGGCCACCGGGGGCGGTTTGATAAAAATGAGCTCTTTCCCGTGCCCACCAAACCCTTACATGTAAACGAATATAGCGCCGAAGAGATGCAAATCGACATGGCTTCGTTTGTGGGGCTGCTTATTCCGCATTGCTCCATTGAAGCCGTGGGCTTTCCCGACGCCAAATACTTCATCCACCATGACGATACCGAATATGCCCTGCGGCTAGGAACCATCGGGCCTATCTGCATGCGTACGCCAAGCCGCATCTACCACAAAGAGCTGCGCACACAAAACCGACAGGTCAAACACTTTTTAGGCATGCAAAAACCGCGTATCGACTATGAAAAGCTCTGGATAATGTACTACTCCGCCCGCAACACGGTGGAAATCGCGCGGCGTTACGGCACAATGCTGCGCTATAAACTGCTGTGGCGTATTCTCAAAACGGGGGTGCTTTTGAGTAAAGACATTCTCCTCTTTGACGATAATAAGCTCAAACGACTGCGCTTTGCATGGAGCGCGTATAGCGACGGACTTTGCGACGTTTTTGACAACGAAAAGCCGCGCCGCATTCTTTATGGCAAAGGAGACGCATGACCATCGGAACGTATGATCTGGACACGCAGCTTTTTATTATTGCCGAGCTCTCCGCCAACCATAATCATGATATCGCGCTCTCCAAAGAGGCGATCCGTCTGGCCAAAGAGGCGGGTGCCGATGCCATCAAGCTGCAAACCTACACGCCCGACACCATCACCCTGAATGTTAAAAACGAGCACTTCAAAGCGGGCGACATCTGGAGCAATGAGTATCTGTATGATCTTTATGAGCGTGCTTACATGCCGTGGGAGTGGCAGCGCGAGCTCAAAGCTTACGCCGATGAACTGGGTATCATGCTTTTTTCCAGCCCTTTTGATGCCACTTCGGTTGACTTTCTGGAGAGCTTACATGTAAGCGCCTACAAGATCGCCAGCTTCGAGATTACCGACATTCCCCTCATTAAAAAAGTAGCCGCTTTGGGCAAGCCCGTGATTATCTCCACCGGTATTGCCGACATCAAGGACATTGAACTGGCACTGCTTACATGTAAAGAGGCGGGGAACGAACAGATCGTGCTGCTTAAATGCACCAGCGCCTACCCCGCCAACGATGCCGATATGAACCTCATGAGCATCACCGATATGGCGCAGCGCTTTGGCGTTGCTGTAGGACTTTCGGATCACTCGCTGGGCACTGAAGCGCCCATAGCCGCCGTGGCTCTTGGAGCGCGGGTGATTGAAAAACACTTTACGCCCGATAAAAATCTCGACACGCCCGATAGGGAATTTTCGCTTGATCCTTCCGAGTTTAAAACCATGGTCGATGCCGCACGCCGCGTCGATGCGATGCGCGGCGGCGTGCATTATGGCGGCTCCAAACGCTATGCCCGCTCGCTCTTTGTGACAGCAGACATTGCGGAGGGTGAAGCCTTTACATGTAAGAACATTCGCAGCGTACGCCCGGGGCACGGGCTGCACCCGAAATATTACGAAAAACTGCTGACATGCAAAGCGCCCAGATCGTTTACAGCAGGTGAGCCACTTGAATTGGATGAGGAGTTTTTAAATGCGTTATGATCTGATTATCATCGGTGCCGGATTCAGCGGTGCAACCTTTGCCCGCAAAGCCGCTGAATCCGGGAAACAGGTACTCCTGCTCGAACAGCGCGACCATATCGGCGGCAACTGCTTTGATTATAAAGACGAAAACGGCATTATTATTCACCCCTACGGGCCGCATCTATTTCACACCAATAACAGCGAAGTGACCGACTTTCTAAGCCGCTTTACCGAGTGGACGCCCTACCACCACAAAGTACGCGTGCATATCGGCAAACAAAATGTGCCGCTGCCCATCAACTTTACCTCACTTGATCTGCTTTTTGAAGAGAGCGATGCGCTTAAAAAAACCCTTCTTGAAACTTTTGAAGGTGAAAAAAGCGTCTCCATATTCGAGCTGCTCGAATCGGATAATGAGGCGATTCGCACACTTGGCAACTATGTTTATGAAAACGTCTTTGTGAACTACACCGTCAAGCAGTGGGGCACGACACCCGAAGCGATTGACCGCAGTGTACTGAGGCGCGTTCCGGTGCGGCTGAGTTTTGAAGACGGTTACTTCGACGACAGCTTTCAGCAGATGCCCGCACAGGGCTTTACGGCTCTTTTTGAAGCCATGCTCTCGCATGAGAATATCACCCTCAAGCTCGGCGTCAATGCGCTGGAGCGTTTACATGTAAGCGATAAAGGCATCACCTTTGACGGCGCTCCTTTCGATGGCACCGTCGTCTACACCGGGATGCTCGATGCGCTTTACACGCACTGCTACGGTCACCTTCCCTACCGTTCACTGCACTTTGACTTTGAAACGCTTGAACAGGAGCAGTTTCAGGAGGTCACCACCGTGAACCATCCCGCGGCTCCGGACATGACGCGCATCACCGAGTTCAAGCACATCTATCAAAGCGTAAGCCCCAAAACCGTAATTGCCAGAGAGTATCCGCAAGCTTACGAAAGTGGCCGGAACCTCCCCTACTACCCGCTCTTTACGGAGATTTCAAAAAGTGCCTATGAGCGTTATGCCGATCTGGCGCACAGCACTAAAAACCTCATTGTCATCGGCCGGCTTGCCGAATACCGTTACTACGATATGGACGATGCCGTCGCAAACGCGCTGGAGGCTTTCAAGCGCTATGGGTTACAATGACACTCCTAAAATAAGGAATTTGCATGGACGCTATGACACAAAAACTTTTTGATACCTTTGCCAAGGCGCTGGGTGTTGACGCCGGGCGCATCACCCCGGAGCTGGGTTACAACACCATCCCCGAATGGGACTCGGTGGCCCACATGGTACTCATTGCGCAGATCGAAGAAGCCTTTGACGTAATGCTCGACACCGACGAGATTATCGATATGAGCTCACCTGCCAAAGCAATCGACATTCTCAAAGCACACAATATCGACATTTCATGATGCTGCAGAACCAGACGGCACTTATCACCGGAGCCACGGGTGGCATTGGGGCGGCCATTGCCAAAGCTTTTGCCGCGCAGGGTGCCGACCTGATCCTCTGTGGCCGTGACAGCGACGCTTTGCAGGCGTTACATGTAAAGATCATCTCGCGTTACCGCGTCCGCACATTTTTACATGCTTTTGATCTTAGCGATCCCGATGCCATCAAAACTCTTTTTACAACCCTGCATCAGGAAAAAATCACCCCCGATATTCTTATCAACAACGCAGGTATCATGGATGGTGCACCCCTTGGCATGACCACACTCCCACAGATTCACAACAGCCTTGCCATCAACACCATAGCGCCGCTGCTGATGGCGCAATACGCTTCGCGTGCCATGATGCGCGCCAAAAAAACGGGCTGCATCATTAATATTTCCTCTATTATTGCATCGCAGGGTTTTGAAAACCAGAGCCTCTATGCATCAAGCAAAGCGGCCATCGAGGGGATGACCCGCGCCCTCTCACGAGAACTCGCCCCCGCCATTCGCGTCAACGCCATTGCTCCTGGTTTCATAGCTACAAAGCTAACCGAAAACATCGACTCCGAAGCCATTGTTGCACGTACGGCGCTAGAGCGTGTGGGAACCCCCGAAGATGTCGCGAATGCGGCACTCTTTTTGGCTTCGGAGATGGCATCGTTTATTACCGGCGAAATTCTGGAGGTCAGCGGAGGGTTGCGACTGTGAATTTTTACGGCACGCTTGAGAGCTTTGGCGATGCCACCGCGCTCATTGAAAATGGGCGCCATCTTAGCTACCGCGAACTCCAAAAAGAGTGCGACGCATTTGCAAAACAGATTGCGCCCCAACGTGCGCTGATTCTCATTGCTGCCAAAAACAACATTGAAACCGTTGCCGCCTACCTCTCTGCCTTGCAAAACGGCCATGTCGCCATGATGCTGGACGCAGATATGCCTGACACGCTTTTAGGCCCGATTCTTGAGGCCTACACGCCCAATTACCTCTACCGCAACGGCACACTTGAACCCTTACATGTAACGCCGCTGAAGCTGCATGAAAAGCTTGCACTGCTGATTCCCACATCAGGCACCACGGGAAGCGCTAAAATGATCCGTCTTAGCCACCGTAATATTCAAGCCAATACCGATTCAATTTTGAACTATTTACCCATTACATGTAACGATAGCGCCATCACCACATTGCCGCTGTTTTACTCTTTTGGACTCTCAATACTCAACACCCATCTTGCCTCGGGAGCACGTGTAGTGCTAACAAACGAAGGCCTTCTTAGCAAAACGTTTTGGCAGTTGTGTGAAGCGCAGCAGATCAGCTCGTTTTCGGGAGTGCCGTATCATTACGAGATGCTGCAACGGCTGGGGTTTGATAAACTTCCGTCTTCCATACACACCCTCACCCAAGCCGGCGGCAAGATGCATGAGAAGCTGGTGCGCACCTTAGGCTTATGGTGCCAAGAGCATGCCAAAGCACTCTATATCATGTACGGCCAGAGCGAAGCAACAGCGCGAATTAGCTATCTTGATCCCAAAAAGGTAGTGCAAAAACCCACAAGTATCGGCCGTGCCATTTTTGGCGGCCATTTGGAGGTTGTGAACGATGAGCTGATCTACCGCGGTGAGAACGTGATGCTTGGCTACGCTTTAAATGCTGATGATATGGCCAAAGGCGACGAATGTGGCGGCGTACTGCACACGGGCGATCTGGGCTATTGCGACGATGCGGGTGATTTTTATATTACCGGGCGCGCCAAACGCTTCATTAAACTCGGTGGACTTCGTGTTGGGCTGGATGAGATTGAGCAGTTTTTGAAAAATCAAGGCATCGAAGCGATGTGCGGTGGTGATGACACTGCCCTTTTGATTGCTACATGTAAGAACGCCGAAACCGCCAAGACAGTGGTGGCACAGACCTTTAAACTGCACCACAGCCTTATTAAAACCCGCGTTGTCGATGCACTGCCAACCACTGCATCGGGCAAATACGACTACAAGGCGCTAACATGACGCTTGAGACGCTTTTTGAGCAGCCGGTCTATGCTCTTGAAAAAAAGCAGGAAACGCTGCTTGAAATGCTGCGCGCTCTAACATCCCATCATCAGCTGCAGTGTGCTTCTTATGCCAATATTTTGCATGCGCTTGGCTATGAAGATGCCAATACCCTTGAAACGCTGCCTTATCTGCCCGTGCGGCTTTTCAAAATGCTAGAACTGCGAAGCGTACCCGAACATGAAGTCATCCGCACCATGGTCTCTTCAGGCACCACCTCGCAACAGCTTTCCAAAATATTTCTTGATGCTCAAACGGCAGCCTATCAGACCAAAGCACTGGTCAAAATTTTGCAAAACTTTTTGGGAAAATCGCGGCTGCCGATGCTTATTATTGACAGCCAAAGCACCCTGAAAAACCCGCAGCGTTCCGCCCGTGCGGCAGGTATTTTGGGACTGAGCAATTTCGGACGCGACCACACCTATGTGCTCGATGATGCCATGCATCTTCAAAACGATGTTTTAGATGCCTTTTTGCAAAAATATCACAATACCCCCATTTTGATCTTTGGCTTTACCTTTATGGTGTGGGAGTACTTTTTGCAGCCGCTCAAAGCGCATGGTATCGACCTCTCCAATGCCACGCTACTCCACAGTGGCGGGTGGAAAAAACTGCAAGATCAAGCCGTGGACAACGCCACGTTTAAAGCCCTGCTGCAACAGCACACCGGCATTAAAAAAGTGCATAACTTTTATGGCATGGTTGAGCAGGTGGGATCGATCTTTATGGAGTGCGAGGCGGGGCATCTGCACACCCCTTCTTTTGCCGACATCATCATACGCGACCCGATGACGCTTGAACCTTTACATGTAAAGCAGGAAGGGCTTATTGAAGTGCTCTCCGTGCTGCCGCACAGCTACCCCGGACATATCCTTTTGAGCGAGGATTTGGGTACCATACTGGGAGAAGACGACTGCGCGTGCGGGCGCAAAGGACGCTATTTCAGTGTCAGCGGGCGTCTCGCCAAAGCAGAGATAAGAGGATGCAGCGATACTCATGAACGAATCTAAAATCATATCGCTTCACCCGTCACAACTGCCGCAGGAGCCCTTTGAGGGTATCGGCACACTGCCGCCGTTCGCGCCGGAGGCAGTAGCGTTCATCACGGCGTTTTCCAAAGAGCTCATCACCGCCTTTCGCGACTACCCCGAAATGGTGGCACTGGGGTTCTGGATGCGGCCCGCCCATCTTGACACCCTGAAAAAGCGTTTTGAGGGTTTTGAAGGGCTGTATCTCGCGCGCGGGACGGTACTGCACTTTGCGCCTTCCAATGTCGATACGATCTTTATCTACTCCTGGTTTCTCTCCATGCTGATGGGCAACCGTAATATCATCCGCCTCTCCAGCCGCCAAAGCGTACAGAACCGCCTGCTTATTGCTACACTTCAAAAACTCCTTGGAACATTTGAAGCCGTTGCAACACGCACGCTGCTGCTACAGTACGTCCCCGACGACGCCATCACCGCATGGCTGAGCGCACGCTGCGACACCCGTGTCATCTGGGGCGGCGATGCCACCATCCGTAGTATTCGCGCCATACCGTTGCCGCCCACCGCCACCGAACTCACCTTTGCCGATAAGTTTTCGTTTGCCCTCTTGAATGCTTCGGCATTTTTAGCACATCAAGAAACTTCGCGTCTGATTCAGGATTTTTACAACGACGCCTTCTGGTTTGGCCAAATGGCCTGCTCCTCCATTCGTCTGATAATCTGGGTGGGCGACGCGCTTACATGTAAAGCCGCATCACAGCGTTTCATGACGCTGCTTAGCGACTATGAAAAAAGCCGTCCGCTGCCGCTTGAAGCAGCTGATGTCATGAACAAACAGGCGGCCCTCTACGCACTTGCAGCAAGCGATGCGGGGCGCATTAACCACTACAACGGACAGCATCTTCACACCGTTGCACTCGCTTCTCTCGAAGAGCTGCATGAAGCGCTGCACTGCGGCAGCGGTCTGCTCTATGAGTATCATGCGCCCACCCTTGATGAAATCTTCTTACATGTAAGTAAAAAGCACCAGACACTGGCCTATTTTGGTTTTGAAAAAGCACACTTTGAAGGCATGATCCAAAAGCATCAGCCAAACGGTATCGACCGGATCGTTCCGATAAGCAAAGCACTGGAATTTTCTCCGGTTTGGGATGGATTTGAGTTGATGCAGAGCCTCTCCAGATCAGTTACGCTGCTCTAAATGTCCAGACTCCGTTTTTGATAATGGCAAAAATTCCGATATACATTCAAACAACTAACAAGGCTTCAACTCTATGACATATCCGAAACTTGCCATCGTCATCTGCAATTACAACAAAAAAGAGTATCTTTCACGATGTATTGCGTCTATCCTCGCATCCAAACTGGAACAACTGACTCTGGAGGTTGTCGTCGTTGACAATAACTCCGGCGATGGCAGCAGGGAAATGATCCGGGAGAATTTCAAAGATGTGATTCTCATAGAAAACCCTGAAAATACCGGTGGTGCCGGTGGTTTTGCTATGGGTATGCAATACGCGATCGAAAAAAAATATGACTATATCAGTCTGCTTGACAATGATACCATGGTAGACCCGGATGCTTTTGAAAACCTTGTACGCCATCTGCAGAACAATCCTGCCGTTGGCGTCGTCGGCGCCACGATACTGCAAATGGACTACCCTGACAAGATTCAGGAGATGGGTGCCCGTATCGACCCCGAATATTTTTTCCTCAATCTGCTCTTCAGAGACTATGATATCAACACTCCGCTACTCCCGGAATACATATCCTGCGATTATGTGCCTGCCTGCTGTTTTATGACCACCGCCGAAGTTCTCTCTTCCGTAGGTACCTTCAATCCGGATTTTTTCATCTATTTTGATGATATCGACTGGTGTACCCGGGTGAAAAACAAAGGGTATGAAATTGACGCCATCAAGAATGCAAAAGTTTGGCACAAAGGTGGCGCGAGAGAAGCCGCCAACACCATCGGTCCCTACTATTTCACCCGTAACAACCTGAAATTCTTTTCAAGATACATGCTGCCTTCGCAGCTTGAGATATTCATCGAAAAAACGGTACGTGGTTTAAGTGAAATGACCTATTTCGCCAATAAAAAAGGGTTGACCGATCAGGTGCGATCCGTTCTTATCGCGCTGGATGATGCCTATGCCAACCGCATGGGGCCACAATGGCATGCCGTTTTTCCCAAGCAGAAAGTCGAGCATAAAATGTATCAGCTGGTCAAAGAAAAAAGAGATATTTTGATCATTGACAATACAAACTGCGCCCATCTCAAACAGATTATCAATAACATACAATTCGCTTCCGATGCTGCCGTCACGCTGCTACTCAAAAATTCAGCCAATCCGGAAAACCGTTCCAAAGTATTTTCCTGCGTCAAATCGATGCCGGACTTCGATGGAAAAGATCCTGTCTCTTATTTTGAATCCTATATCCGTGCTACGTGCAAAAATGTGGAAATAATCAAAGAGATGCCTTCTGAAACTGCCTTTGACATGATCATACAAAGTACCGACCATATTTGTGAATACCGGGAGTTTGAAGCACATCAATACTATATTGACGCATTCGGCAATTGGATCATTGACACAATAGACAAACAACGTACAGATGACTACACAAACTTTCTGGAGTGTTTTAATCTTACCGTTACGACAACACTCGAACATAAGATACGTCATCTGTTTCATGAAACCAATATTTATCAGTTATCCGAAAGGTCTGTCAGCAATACATGAAAACTATTTATCTGCACATCGGTACATTTAAAACAGGGACCTCATCCATCCAAAAATATCTAAAAGAGAACATTTCCTGGTTCAAAGAACATGGAATCCTGATTCCAGACACCCAATTGATTGCGCACCATCCCCTGCCACTCTCCCTAATCAGGGATTACAGTGAGTTTCGAGCGGCATGGCCTGCTTTTGAAGGTGACAGTACGGCGATCTGGCAAGCCACCTTTGATGAAATCGCATCGTCACCGCTCAACAGTGTCATTATCTCATCGGAAACTTTTTGCGATCTGGTGAACGAACATGCGAGGGATGCAAAAGATGATTTTAAGCGCGTATTAAAGCACTACTTTCAGGATTACAATGTCAAAGTGATATGCTACCTCCGTCCTCTGATTGCCTACTCTGTCAGTATGTATAAAGAGGCTATAAAAGCCGGAGGTATCACCAACCTCTACTCCGAGGAGATCAGCAATTTTTTACAAATGCGCTCCATCCATCTGTTCCCGAGTCAATATCTTGATTTTTACAGCGAACTTTTCGGAAAAGAGAATCTGATCATTAAAAAATATGACCGCAACACACTCATCAACAAGAATATTCTTGATGATTTTCTCGATATTTTCAAATTGACGCCAAGGGCTGCTACAGACGAGGAAAGCAACCTCAGCATACCCGATCATTGCGTCGATCTTGTACGAACGCTTAATTTTGCACAACTCAATGATGAGGCCTTTAATAAAGAGCTCTCTAGGCAACTGATTGAAGCAACAAAAAGAGAAAATCCCGGTAGCCTTCTGCTTCACGAGTTGCAGACACAGATAGCTGCAGAGTCACAAACACTGCTTGAGGGCTACGGCATTCAACTCGAAACTTCCGGGACCATTCCTCAGTTGCACAACCAACAACATGAGGAGAATCAATTCCTTATTCTGCTGTTGGGCAATCTTCTTCAGCAGAACCGAAGGCTCGAATCCCGCTTAAAATCGATAGAGTCGATGCTAACGAAATTAATAGGCGCTGATCCTTCTTAAAAACTCCTCTCTAATGAGGCCATGGCGACCGACTTCGTCAACCAGATGAATATTCTTTTCAAACACTTCTTCCATCGCCCGATTGAGCTCGGCCTGCGGTTTGTATGACAGGCCATATCCCTTGCGTCTATATGCGATACCGACCGTCCCGGTGAAATAGAAGCGATACCTTTTTGCCAGCCTCAATTTCAAATCCCAATCTTCGTAATTTTCGCGTGTCAGTTCATAACCGCCCACATCAAAATAGGCATGCTTTGGCAATAAAAAATCTCTTGGAATTCTACAGCTTCGCGAGAGGAAACACTCCAGAAGGTCCCCTTCATTTAGCGGAAGTTCGGGTTGCCAGGCACCACGCTTCACACCGTTGATATCAACAATCTCGATACCGGAAAATGTAATAACGTGCTCCGGAGCATGCCGTTTCAACACGCCATACTCCTCTGCAATTTTTTCCGTACTGCAATAATAGTCATCACTGTCAAGTGTCGTAATATAGGTTCCGGATGCATTAAGAATCGCTTTATGGCGGGTTGCGGAAACACCTGTATTGCGTTCATTGAACAGAGGCACAATACGATGATCCTCTTGTGCATGCCTCATGATGATCGCATGTGAATCGTCGTTTGAGGCATCATCGCAGACAATGATTTCAAGTGCTTCATACGTCTGGTTCCGGACACTCAAAATAGCCTCGTTCAGAAAAGGTGCATTGTTGTAGTTAGCGATAATTACGGAAATGGTCTCTTTAGTTGCAGGCATCTGTTTACACTTTAAAGAAAACCATCTTGTTTCTTTCGATTCCCAGGCTATCCAGATAGGCGCCGATTTCCTCTTCTCGCCCAAGAACCGTTATCAATATGCATTCAAAATCATATTGCGGGAGAAGCTCGGGCATGCAGAGCTCATACGCACACGAATCGACTGATGCGGCATTCTGGTCTGCAATCACCGTAACGGAGTCATCAAGTACTGGAAGAATTGTTCGTGCTACCGTGCCATATCCGTAGAGTGCTATCTTCCGATACGATCTCTTTACATGTAACGCCTGTTGCATCAGGCGATTCAGGCTTTTTGAGAATGCAAAGTTCGCATTCTCACTATGCATCGCAAGAAATGTTTTTGTTACGGGGCTCATCGGCAACTGCTTTTTATCATCCAGATACGTATAGACGATTTTCATGGATTCAAGCAGCGACAGCGATCTTTGCTGCAATGTCTTGCCCTCTTCTAAAAAGATGCACAACGACTCGTCGACATATTCTAACTTTGCACCGCGGTGATAACACTTGAGAATAAAATCATAATCCGAAGAGAGTTTGTAGCAGGTATCAAACTTCACCGCTTTCATGAGAGACGTGCGTGTATAGAGACTTTGATGGCAAAAAGGCATGCCGACTTCCCAAAACTCGTTGAATGGTTTCACTTTTACGAGTGTCTTGCCTTGATCATTTTTGACATACATATCGCCATACAGCAGATCCACTTCAGGATTTTTTCTGCATCTTTCGGCAACGAAAGAGAGCGTACTTTCGTCGACGAATACGTCTCCCGCATTCATGAAAACAATGTAATCCCCGGTTGCTCTCTCTATGGCTTTATTCATTGCATAATAGATACCGTCATCAGGTTCACTTACCCAATAATCCAGATGCTCGGCATACTGTTTTATGAGTTCGGGCGTTCCATCCGTGCTGCCTCCGTCGATAACGATATATTCGATATGCCTGTAATCCTGATCTGCGACACTCTTAATTGTCTCTTCGAGCAGTTGCCGGGCGTTATAGGTTACGGTGACTATGGAAATCTTTATCAATTCAACTCCAAAAGCTCTCTATTACTGTGCGTCTTATACTTTCAATACGATTATCTTTTTCGAATCGATATTGTAATCATACAAGAGCGTGTAGATGATTTCCGACTCACGCCCGAGCACACTGATGAGAATAGATTCATATTCCATGAGCGCGATACTTTCAAGGGAGAAAACCCGGTTTTTCAAGTCGGCACTGTTTTGCGGGTCATACATACGGTCACTCGCGAAATCCACGGTTGTCACTACAATATTCGGAAAAAGTGCAGTAATCATCTGCCCGATTTTTCCGGCTCCGTAAATGATGCACTGACGATTTTGCGATGAGAGTTCCTGCAATTGATCAAAAATTTTGTTGAATACTGAAGAAAAATGGAAACTGCTTCTGTTCTCAATATTTCTGCACACATCATGCCGGAGTCGCTTCTGATCCGAAATATCCATATTGTCCGGAACATAGCGTTCGAAAATATTCATGACATCAGAAAATGTTTCAACCGCGCTTTTAGAAGACAACCCGTCCGAAACGATGCGATAGGCGATGCCTTCGATATTGCTACTGTAAAAAGGGTACTTCATTGCCAGCCGTAATTTCAAATCCCAATCTTCAAACGTCCGCAACTCCAAATCATAGCCACCTGCTTCATAGTAACACGATTTGTGCATCAGAAAATCTCTCGGGATCATACAGGAACGTGTCAGCATTTTTTCGAATATCATGCCTTCAGCTATCGGTTTTTCACGATAACACCATAAACGTTCCCCCGCTTCATTGACTCTGAGTATTTCGGAAAAGGCTATGATCCTACGGTCACCATGCTTCTTTATCTGCTCCATTTCGGATGCAATCTTTGTTGGACTGAGAAGAAAATCGTCCGAATCGAGTGTTGTGATATAGTCACCACTGCACGCGGTAACAGCCTTATCCCGTGAAGCGGACACGCCAAGATTCTCTCTGTTTTTGAGAAGCTTGATTTGCGAATTTTCTTTACTCAAGGCTTCAATGAGTTCGCATGATCCGTCTGTTGAAGCATCATCGGTAACAACGATCTCAATGTTTTCATAGCTCTGTTCCAAAACACTCCGAATACACGCTTCGAGATACTTCTCCTTGTTGTAGTTAGCGATGATTACAGAGACCAGAGGATGATTCATGACTCTTACTGTTCCGATAGAAGATAGTATGTTTTTCCGGAGATACCAAGCTCTTCAGAAAGATATTTTTGAACACTTTGTTCATGCCCTAGCGCACAGATAATGATGTTATCACACGGCATATGAGGCAGGTTTTTCGGGGAATAAATCATATTTTTGTCAATTTTATTTGAAAGCAGCGTACTTGAAATATCCACAATACCGACAATCTGTTCTTTCAGAATCGCATGAACCGTTTTCCCCATTGTTCCATAACCGTAAATGATATACTGTGCATTCGTGGCCTGTAATTTTGAAATGGCTTCAAATACCCTGTTGTAGCTCTCCATGAATGTTTTTTTGCTTTTGTGCACGACACTTTTACTATTGCTGCTGCCGCTTCGTATCATCTCATTGAGAAGCGCTCTTTGCTGGGACGTTGCGAAACCGGATACCTGTCTCATAGATCCGCCCTGTTTGACAAAGACGATATCCAACTGGGCCAAAGCACCATCAATCGGCCTGTAAAGGTTGTTAAAAACATCATAAGCGACGAAACCCCGCTCATCCATATATTTGATAACCTCTGTAAACTCCGGTCCATTAATGAAAAATGGATGCAAGGAGACTTCCATAATGATGACTTCCGTTTTTTCAAGCAGTGAGGCGGCACCTTCCAAAACATCAAGTTCAGCACCCTGCACATCTATTTTCAACAAGACTGTTTTATTCGCGGCAATGACATCACTGCAAATCTGATCGAGCGTTTTTACCTCAACACGAATCTTTTCGCCATCGACGGCCTTGCCTTCTACTTCATCATACAGGGAGGAACCCAGCAGATCATCATGAACGTTGAACTCTATACTTCCCGGAGATTTTCCGGCAGCATACATGTAAACCGAGACATGATCATACTTACTGCTAATATCATCCAAACTGTTTTTAAACTGCGCCAAGGGTTCAACCAGAACTTTTTCTGATTCGGGAAAGGTCGTATAAAGCTCATGTGTCCCGAATCCGACGCCAACATCAATCACTGCCTCGGGATAAAATTTTTGCCGGTTTTTAATATATTCCAGAAAACTGCTCATGGTTTCGCGTCTTGTTGTCATCACTCTTTTCAGGGCATCTGCACTCATGGTATCCGTCAACACATATCTCCCTTTTTTGAAATCATACGTAACATCGGTAATTTGCCGACGATTCTTATATTTTTTATCGATTCCTGCCTCAATATCTTTCAATTGACACTTATCGTAAAAAGAGAGCATCGGTTTTTCTTTTTCTATCGCTGTAAAAGACTCATCCAAATACTCGAGAATGTGCTTTTGACTCAATTGATCCTGCCGGATACGGAATCCGCCGATTAACGTATCTACCGTAATCAAAGGATCAAATCGAAAGAATCTTAGCCATAGTTCAAAGTCACCGGCATATTTATAATTTCTGTCAATATATGCTCCGGCTTTTTCCCAAAGTGTCCTGCGCCAGAATGTTGATTCCTGCTGTATAAAAATTCTTGGATTCGACATCAGATCATATTTTGTATGCGGATAAGGTTTTTTTACATGTACCGTGCTGCCATGTTCATTATAGAATGAATTCATTCCTGTGAGCCAATTCACTTCCGGAAAGTCATTGAATATTGTCGCCACACTAAACAGTGATCTGGGATGGTACATATCATCTGAATTGATCCATGACATGATCTCGCCACTCGCCAGATCAAAACCTTTTTGTATGGCATCATAGAGACCTTTGTCAGGTTCACTGATATAGTGCGTGATCTGCTTTTGATATTTTTCGATGACAGCCTTGGAGTTATCGGTACTCCCGCCGTCAATAACAATATATTCGAGGTTTGGATAGCCTTGTTCCAGAACGCTGCGAATCGTATATTCTAAAAACTCCGCCTGATTCAGATTGGGCGTGACTATGGATATTTTAGGAAAAATCATAATCTACATACTCGAAAAGTGAACGGTCGCTTTTGACTTCCGGCTTTGTTTCAAGAAGCACTTCTTTGCATTCTTCATAAGAGTATCCCAATATTTCCATCCTGCGCTTTCCGATAAAATCAAGATACTCGCTAAAAAAATTCCAATGGGTGGGATTCGCCAGTTTCTGCATCCATTTACCCCGATTGCCTGTCATGACGTGATCAAACTGATAGACATTGCACGGATCGCCGTAAAGCATCTTTTTTGCATTGCGGTTGTATTGAAGCATCTCTTCTTGGTATTCGATTTCCAGATAATTACATACAGTTTTCACGGTCTTGCCGGGGTCTGCCAAAAGTTCTTCATACCTTACTTCCAGAAAGTCATTGTTGTTTTTCTCGATAGTCTCAACCAATATATCGATTGCATCAAACAGGTCATGTTGCAATCTTTTGAAAAACTCGAAATTATCATGTACCCAGGTATCAAGCATGGAGTTTAACACATCCAAAGGATGTCTTATCAGGACAATATATTTGGCCTTTGGAAAAATCTCTTTTAACTCATTGACGATCAGATAATATCTTGGCGTTTTATCCAAAAAGAATTTTCGCTCGCTTTGGGCAAGGTGTTCCCCGTACAGAGAGAGACAAAACGTTTTCAAGTGTTCATTAAATGATTTGCGTCCATTGCTCATCTCGGAGATGAAGTCATTCACAGCTACGATCGACGCTTTATGATCATATTCCGCAACGGTGCCTTTTTCTTTGAGCATATAGCATAAAGGCAGCATGATCCACGGTTCCGAGCGGGTATATACACTGCTGTGTGCGCCCAGAATCATTTGGGTTAACGTTGATCCGGCTCGAGGCTGCGATAGTAAGAAAATTAATTTCTCCTCATCCATTTGACATCCTTTTATAAATTGGCAGGGATTGTTTTGTCATAAATGACGGTGATATTGCTGTTGTGGGCAAGGGACATCTCCCTGATTTTTCTCTCGATCGTTTCGAGATCCTTCCACATGCCCAATACAAAAATCTTTTCACTTTTTTCCATCACCTGTTTCGGGGTAATCACTTCAACTCCCTGAAAGTGGCTTTCTACAGCAATGTGATAAGGGTCAACAATATAATTAATATTTATTTGATCCTTTTGCAAGCGGCTGACCAGCATTTTCGCCAATTCTCCGAAACCCCAAACAGAAACAGATGGTAGATGGTTTTTGACAATTTCACTCATAAGATTTTCAATAATCAGCTCGATGGCATAGCGATTCATTGAGAACCTGAAGTCATAATTCGCTTTCATGATCTCTTCTACCGGTTCTATCGCCGTATTAAACATGAATCCGGATGATTTATCCCACAACGATTCATGATGATATTTGGAAGTCCTATCACAGTGAACACCACTTCCATCATGTCCAATGTTTTGAACCAGTGATTTTTTAGGATACAACGTATACCAACCGTGTAGTGCCTGCTGATACATGATCTTGATATCCAATGCATCGATCTCACCATCTACCTCCCGCATAAGCATTTCCGGGATATCAACACCGCTCTTGCATAGTTGTTTTAAAAAACGGGGATTATTAAGGTTTTGGACTACTTCACTACTGGAGAGATGATAGGTAATCTTGTCATACCGCGCTTTCCATGTTGCAAACCCCCATGCGGAAAACCTTCCCAAAAGATATGAGTCTTGATGATAGGTATCCGGTATTTCCAAGGGGGGCGCATACCCGGAAATGGAAAAAATGCGCCCATCCTTCTCATAAAAATGCAACGCTTCGTTGATAAATGTCAAAAAAAACGGCGCCGTTACAATATCTTCTTCAAGCCAGATCAGTTTACCGTAAGCATCCAGCAGTTGACGATGTCCACTCCTGTTATTAAAAACACGATTGTTTTCTCTGCGCTCGATCACCTGGACCGTTTTGAACCCCTTTACAGTTTTCAAAAAGGCCCTGACATTCCTGACAGCTTCTTCATCTCCCGCTTTCGGTGCATCTGAAAATATAAATAGATCGCTTTCGGTTGCAAGAATGTTTTTTTGTAAAGCTCCAATACACGCTCTGAGATGTTCAAGTCGTTTATAAGCTGAAATTCCTATCGGGGCAATCTTGTTTTTCATTCTTCCAACTGATGTTGCAAATCATTCAATTTAATAAAATTGAGATAGTTATCATACCGTTCCGTATAACGCTTCAAGAAAGGCGCTATTTCAACAGTATCGTACAATTCGTTGATATTTTTAGTTTGTGCTTCCTCGTATGAAAGTGCCGGGAAACTATAGAACTCAGACATCTCTTTTACACGCAGATCACGCCAGATAAAAAGAGCAGGAATTCCCTGTAACATGGCAGCAATGTTACCGTGCAGGCGCGGTCCGAAAACAAAATCATGCGCAGCAATATAGGAATACCAGTTTTCAAAATCAGAAAAGAACACCCCCTCCTGCGCTATTTTCTCAATCTCGTTTTCCAGTCCTGCCTGTTGATAAAATTCCTGTTCCATGTTCATCAATACCGTATCATTCTTCAGGTGATCCGTAAATATCGCTTCATCCTGAAAATCCTGCCCCAGGAATGGAATTTTTTCGGCCATGCTGAAGAGTATCTCAGCATATGTCTTATGGTAAACATTCAAAGGACGTTTAAAACTCTCAGGTTTTTTCAGTTCAAAAGAACGCTTGAGATTCATGTAGAGCGTCGGACAGCCCACTTCAACCACATTTTCAAAACCATTTGACTTCAGGACTTCTGCTGTGTAAGGTCCCCTTGCACCCAAATATGCGGATTTATTTGACACTTCACTTAATAATGCAATAACCGACGGATGCAGTCTGGCGGCATCGGAACCCAGCTGGATGTAATCCTTGATCCCAAGTGACGGTGCAATCACTTTCATTTTCAATTGTTTTACTATATTTGCAAAAAAAGCGACATCCCGTGTCGGATTGACATGGGTTGCAAGCGCAAGATAACACACATCATATTTTTCATTCAATGCATCGATGTTGGAAAAATCGGAAACATATTCCGCGTCAAACTCACGCATGATTGCACGTGTAATCAACGAGCCGCCATGATTGCTTGCATACAATGTATTATTGCTCCACCACTGCTCGAATGTGCCCGGATAATTGTATACAGGGCTAATTCCAATCACCATCGCACTCATTTACTTACCTTCTGAAAAAAATGTCTGATAAGCATCCAGAAGAGTATCATCTGGATACGTTTTCTTTTTTGATACTGTAAAAGCTTTCTCCCCGGTATATGGAGAAAGCAACTGATAACCATGAGATGAAAGCTTCTGCTTTAGTTCATCATATAAAATTTTCGGGTTTTGACAGAATGCTTCGTATGAAACGGCTATCTTCTTCATTTCCGGCAGATTCGCCATCCCCTTTTCAACCGCTTTGTTAATATAAAAGATCTGTCCGGCAACTTGATGATAGGGATCAAGTTTAATCAGTGACTCATACTCGGGAATTTTAAAAGAGTACCATGTGTCTATGTTGCCCGTCTGTCGTTTTCTGGCTTCGAGTGCAGAAATAATATTGTCAAATGGATTCCGTTTTACATGTATAAATATCGCATTATCAAAGAGATGTTCCAAAAAATCAATATTGTAGTTCAGTATCATTCCCTTCATTGCAAACGGCTTTTTAAATACGTTCACAACACCTGCAAGTTCTGTTTTCAGAAGATTCGTATCGACCTCTTGCAACAGTCTTTGTGTTGGCAGATAATCCAATTTATCAAAGGGTAAAAAACGTCTCCAAAAATAGTAATATTCATTTGGTGCCAAAGCACCTTTGGTTTTGCCGTTTTCACTGCTGAAGTCGATATGACTGTTGAAATCCATGATTTCATTTCTGTAGTTGTACCGCTCGTCGGTGAGAAGCATCTGTATTTTACTGGCAATAATCGGTGCTTTATAGAATCTTGACATTAAGTTGGTTGGATAGGCAATACTACCCAGACTTGCCAGCCACTGCATCACGAGTGTGGTTCCGCTGCGATGCGCACCCACAATAAAAATAAGGGGGAATTCCATTTTCTGATCTGACAAAAGTGCCTGTTCCGAACACTCCAGATCATGATTGATTTCATCGAGCAATGCTTCGAGTAATACATTTCTTTGAAATGCCTCAGTTCGTCTGCCTTCTGCCGATTTATGCATTCAAAGCCCTTTTAACTATATCGGCGATCTGATCCATTTCCTCTAAACCATAACGCTGGTCTATCGGCAGAGGCACCAAATATTGCGTCATATAGGCTTCCACTTCCGGAACATTCGGAATATTCAGTACATCACTCCAATAAGTAGCCACATATACAGATTGCCTGATGAGTAGCATTTTTAACTCCATGTTCACCAGGAACGGATATACCATTGGTCCGTCAATACTATTGTTATCAATTTTAAACTCATTATATTGCTTGAGTTGTTCATGGAGTGAATGAAAATTATCATTTCTTTTTTTCTTGATCTGCTCATAATCGACTGAAACAAGAATCCGCTCTGTCAATGCCGACATTCCCAATATCGGCTGATTAGCAAGAAGATCATCATTTTTTTTGAACGTTTCATAATATACATGAGGCGAAGCATCAAGTCTGCCCAATAGATGTAACATCCGATCAGCTGAATAATCCCGTTCCCATCTATCCGGACGATGAGTCAATCCGCTTAAATAAGCTCCATCCGATACACCGAAAAATTTTCTTGGCGAATAAATAGCATGTGCACCGGAAAATGAAAAAAAAGCTTGACTGTTATCAACAATCAAATTTTTTCCATACAACTTTTCAAGCTTCTTTACATAGAGATTTTTAACTCCGAAATAGTTCACATACAGCAGATATTCTTCTTTTTTCAAAGAGACAACCTCTTTGATTTCAAGCGTTGCGTCGAGGGCATAATACTCATAGGGCACACCCGTTTTTACAAACGGTTCCAGCATCACCGAACAATTATAATAAGGAATGAAAACCTTGTGCGGGTTTAAAACCTTCAAAAGATATTCCATGGCGTTTCTCGCCGTGTTCAAACGCAAAGCGTCAGGATGATAATGGTCTTTGGGCTCAGGCAGCTCAAATGAAAAATAACCTCCAATTTCTTTCATGACAGTTTATACTCATTTAACATCGATCTAATCTCATCTTTATTATTAAACATCAGGACATCAAGTATGGAAAGGGAGGGAACAAAATCATTTTCAAATTGACTATAAGGTTTGCTCAGCGATTCCAAAAAACGCAGTTTGATGCCCGCTGCATCAAATATCGCTTTGTCATATAATTTCTGGCCACCGATTGGATTGAAATAAATTTCTGACTGTAGTGCCCGATTAATCGCAATCACTTTCTCTACCGCTTTAAGGTTGTGATCAATTGCAATTCTCGATGAAATATATAAAGTTGTTTCAATTTCCAGATATGCACATATACTTTTAATAGAGTAAAAAATGAATTGAAACAGATTTGCTTCTTCATACATGAAAACATCTCGAACCAATCCAATGACATTGTGATAATATGGTGCTTTTCTATATTCATTTTGAATTTTTGCAACAATTTTTTCTATTTCTTTTTGAGCATTATCTGCAAGATAACGCTCTCGGACATCTAGGTAATCTGATGCTTTTTTAAGTGGAATAGAAAACATGTTTTTTTTCCCATTGCACAATATATTGTTACGATGAAACCATCCATTTTTGGAAAATTCTATATTGTCATACACAACAAAAACATCTACTGCATTTATAAGTTGCCAATACCCGATATACGGTAAGAAATAAGGTTGCATGACGGCTATAGTCATAACACGCTCTTTATCGTCTCAATTATGCATTCCTGATCGCTCTGCAAGAGTTCCGCATACTGAGGCAAACAGAGTATTCGTGACGATATATCTCTGGCGTGCGGCATATATTGTTTCGGTTCAATATAGCCTAAAGTATCTAGTGAAGGATAAAAATAGCGTCTGGGATAGATATCCTTGGCATTGAGTGCCTTTTGTACTCTTTTAAGTTGCTGCTCATCTTCAAAAAGTACAGGGAAATACGCATAGTTGTTCGAAGCATCCCTGTTGCGTTGTTGCGTTGGGAGACTCTCATTCAGATGCTCTGCATAAAATTCATATATTTTTTGACGCCTTACATGTAAAGCGTCCATTTCATCAAGCATACAAAGCCCCATTGCCGCTTCAAACTCATTCATTTTGGCATTGGTGCCAAGCTCGGGAATTGACTCCTGGTTTTCGATTCCGAAATTGATGAGATAACGCGCTTTTTGCACCAGATCATCATCATTGATGATCAACGCACCGCCTTCGACAGTGTGAAAAATTTTGGTTGCGTGAAAACTGAGTGTCGAGATATCCCCATAATTTAAAATACTCTGTTCCTTGAAAGTGACTCCAAACGCATGGGCAGCATCGTAAACAACTCTGAGTCCATGCGCTTTTGCAACAGCATCAATCTTTTCAACATCACAGGCATTCCCAAATACATGCACAGGAACAATTGCCGAAGTATTCGGAGTAATCAATTTTTCTATATTCTCCGGATCAAGATTGAAAGTCTGCAAATCAATATCGGCGAATATTGGATTAATACCATTAGTTACCAGGGAACTGGTTGTTGCCACAAAACTAAATGGCGTTGTAATAGCGAATCCTTTGATACCCAGTGTACGATAGGCAATTTCCATTGCAACGGTACCGTTGGCTACCAAAACAACGTTTTTTACTCCCAGATACTCCGCAAGCCGCTGTTCGAGTTTTTTGACAAGCGGTCCTCCATTGGTAATCTGACCACTGGCATAGATTTCATCAACATACCGAGCATAGCGCGCTTTGTCAGGCAGAAATGTTTTTGTGACATAAATCATGATTTATTTTTCTTATTTGGAAGTAGTATTGTCGAAATGCTTGAGACGCGAGCGCATATTTCACCATATCAAAGTAAAAAACTTCATTCCATGATCGTTCCAAATCAATCTCTGGGACCTTTACACCCGCATACTGAAGCGCTTTTTCGATATTAAGTTGTGCTATGTTGTAATCGAATCGTTCAAATTCTTCGTGTGTATGACCAAAAACTTTGTGCTCCGCTATCTGGGTATTGAGCATGTCATGATTTCTATCTGCAAGTTTTCCTGACAGTGCACCCCGGTATCCCATAGTGAAAATATGCTCTGCATTCGCCTGTATAAACAGCGTCATTGCATTTACGGTCTCATCCAAACGTGCCTTGGTTGAGAATACCCAGATACTGCAATGATGAAGTACGTCCATGATATCCAGACATTGATGCCGAAAAATTCGTGCTGAAAAATCCTGAAAAATCGCATCAATGCTTTCTATATCTTCTTCAACAATGTAGAAAGCATTGATGTGTGCTTCAGGGAACTTCAAAAGAAGTGCTTTGAGACAACCGATAAATTCCTCATCTTTTAAATGTTCAGGAACAGCCATAAAGCCGATGATACCTTCAATCGCTTTCATATCGACAGGCTCAAAATCCCTCTTATCCAAGGTTGAGAGAAAACGCATTTTCTGTACAAGACTGGCATCGCTCCTGATCAATTCAAAATCATCAAATTGGTTCTCAAGTGCCGTATCCGTACCCGAAGCCAAAAATTCTATATGATGCTTTCGGTTGTCACAATACGATTCAGGTATCAGATACCTGAACCCGTATGTCTCTTTTCCTAAGAATATTTTGTCAATGTATCCATTTTCCGAATCGGCAATCAGCGTATCTGCATATTTTCCGTCAATTCGCACTTCAAGCTTCATTTTTTCATTTGAACCGCTCTCTTTGCACCATCCCGTGTAATAAATGCCATTTTCGCTGTAAACCTCACCACTTACCGATGCCTCGCTTCGCAGTTCGAGATTTAGAGGCATACCCTCTAAAAACCCTCCACTTCCTTTTTCCTTGATGGTAATCACATGCTCGCTGTTATCAAAAAAGGCAACAGGTATCTCCCATACAAAACGGTATAGACCTTCCTGTCTGCTTACCGGATGCATAAATGGTAATGTCGGGGTGACAGTCGACACTAAAAGTCCATCCACCATAATATCAACATCAAGAATTTTGAATGCATCCAGGCGATTCAAAATAAAACCATCAATAAAGTTTCCTCGTAACCGTGTGTACGAACCAAATATCATGGTTTCCTTTATCTCAAAATCATCAAAACGATTTTCAAGTACCGTACGAGTCCCTGATACAAGAAAACGTACCTGATGTATTTTATTATCAAAATAATGTTCTGGCATCAGATAGCTAAATCCATGCTTTTCATGACCCTCGTAGATTATATCTATGTAGCCATGATCTCCATTAGCATCAATGGTATCGATTTTCACTCCGTCCATCCATACATCAACAGCCATGACATCGCTTGAACCACTCTGTTTGCACCATCCCACATAGTGCACGCCGTTACCACTGTAAGCTATTCCACTGATCGCTGCATTTCTCTGCAACTCCAGCCGTAACGGAGCTCCATCAAGATACCGACCACTCACACGTTCTTTTATAATAATTTCATGTTCTCTGTCATCAAAATATTTGTAAGGCAATTCCCAGACAAAGCGATATGCACCTTCTTCTTCATAAAACAGATGCTTCTGCATCATCGTTGTTTTGATTTCAGCCACACACTGGGAATCAATCAAGACCGTTACATCAAATTCTTTGGTTACATCTTTGACATCAAAAACAAATCCGTCGATAAAATTGCCATTTAGAGTCATCTTTCCAATAACGGATGTTTGCGTTTGTGAACGCTGTATGGCTATAACCACGGCTTCCATGAGCCCGGATAAAGTAAAAAGCCATTGTTTGTGTAGATAGATCCACTCAAGCATTTTTGCGCGTTTAGCATCATCATTCACAATGGGTCGTACCTGTAATTTTGCGAGTTCAAGCTCCTGATGTACAATCAAAGCTTGTGTAGCATCGATAAATATATCTACAAATTCCTGTTCATCAAAATAGGTTTTCACGTCGTCAATTTCATACATCAGATTTGCTATAGCATTGAAATCAACAGAGTCGTAATTATGGAGGGCATCGACAGCATCAAGCTCATCAGTTTTTTGAGCCACTTTTGTAAACAGTACCTGCACATTTTGTTGCATTTTAAGTGCATACTGAAGCATTTGTTTACGCTGTTTCTGGACCTGATTACGTGCTTTGTCAATTTGTATTGCATTGGGCAACTGAAGTTCAATTTTCTGTTTTACTTGTGTTAAATCAACACACAGAGATATCGCTTCAGCAAAAGGCATCTCGATGGCACTTTCAATGCGTGCACCGCCTTCTGTTGCATTAATCACTCGCATACCCTGCTGTTTTGCGTAATAGATATCGGATTCAAAAAAATTCCTGAACAGATTCCATATCTCCGTAGTTTTAACGCTCCCTTCTCCACCATATGCCGTTACATCCAGAGTCATGCGTTTTCTGGATTCTTTCGTACCGTAAAGATGCCCGTCGCTGTGGGTTTCACCATCTGATCCATAGGCTAGGTCTTGTCCTATGAGAATACAGTTTTCAAATTTAGCATGAAAAATTGCTTCAAAAGCCATATTGGCAGCACTCATACCAATACCAAGATATCCGTACTCTTCAATATCAAAATAGCGGGTATATCCAAACGGACGCATACTGATCTGGAGCGTCCCGGCTTTAATCGCATCAAAAAGAAGGGGATGCGCAATTGATGTGATACAGAAGATCACATCTTCATGAAACTCTTTGCTGGTTTCATAATAGAACTTTGCCGTTTCGATAACTCTTTCAATCGAGAAAACCAGATCAGGCTTGATACTTTCGCGTTCCAATATGGGAAAACTTGCATCAATACAGAAAAGAGTAACGTACGGTGCTATCTGTTTGAGCAAAGGAAGCTGCTTTTGCAAAGATGGCCCTGTTGAAACGATGACTGCCGTTTTTGACGTTTTTATCTTTGAAAAGAGCTCTAGTGTCGTCGGTGTTTCTATCATTCTTTCGAGATTGGCCAGATGATGTTCCAGACCAATCAAGGCGTCAGTCGAATCATTGCCTATTCCATATACCGCATGTTCTATGGCTCGTACCAAAAGTGAATTTGTAAAAATTATCTGATCGGCATAATTTTTTTCATAAAATTCATTGAGAATTTCAAGATGATAGGTCTTTGCGAAGATGATTGCTTCCTTATGAAGAAAGAACTCTACATATGACGCAAAGCTTTGCTCAGGCGACCAAAGCAACCAAAGCCGCCCTTCATCAATCTCCATTGTAAAATCATTAAAATGGAGTGCAATGAAAAGCAGTTCCAATTCCGGTTCCATGACAATAATGCGTTTATGCAGTGTATTTTGCAAAAGCAACTTATAAAACGTCCCGTTTCCGATGCCAAAACAATAAAGATAGGGGTAGCGTGAGAAGTTTGCTTCAAATGTTTCAAACTTGGCAATATTTTCATCGACAGGCTTTCCGGGATAGATTGCCTCAAACTGCTCTTTTGAAACAATATTGACGTTCAGCGCGTCTTTTTCATCAACAAAAACTTCAAATTTCTTATTTTCAGACAATCCAAAAAGCTTCGTGGCAAGCTGCGTATTTTGTCTGAAAAGCGCTTGAAGGTTTTGTTCATAAAGCGACATTGCATACCTTTATTATTGACTAAGCAGAAGAAGAGAGCAAGAATAATACCAATGAAGAGAACGATAAAACCGCAGTGCGGTTTTATCGTCATGAAGATAAGGCAAGACTACTGAAGGAGTCTAAGAACGTTTTGCTGTACCGCATTTGCCTGAGACATGGCATAAGAACCAGACTGGGCAAGAATGTTGAATTTGCTGAATGATGCAGATTCAGCTGCAAAGTCAACGTCACGAATCTGAGATTCTGCCGCTTTAACATTAACCTGAGTAACAGAAATATTATTCACAGTCGAGATCATTTGATTCTGAACCGAACCAAGGTCGGCACGAATCTGGTCAAGTCTCTGAATTGCTGCATCGGCAATCGTCATAGTAGCCATAGCACCTTTAAGTGTTGTAACACCAGCACCTTTTTTATTGCCAATGTTAGCAACATTAAGGTTGGCATTGTAACCCATCGCGCTTGCTGTATCTACGGAAGTTTGTCCACCGATATCACGAAGGTTGGATGTCGCTTCAGCCGATCCGGTAATTGCAGTACTTAGTGTACTGCCTCCATCAGTGTAAATGATATCTGCCGCACCGACACGAGTCAATGTCAAACGTCCATAGTTTTGTTGTTGATTGGATGCGAGACCAGCAACTGATGCCAGATTGGTACCTGAAATTTGAATACCACGACCATCACGGCTGGTAAGTTCCAGATTACCGCGACTGTCTACAGATGCTTCAACACCGGTTGTATCTTTAAAGGTGTTAATGGCCGCAACGAGAACCCCTTTAGCGTCATTCGCATTACTAACTTTGATGTTACCGATATTGACGCCGTTGATAGTCAGACCCGAAATTGTACCGGTAGAAATAGCACTGGTTCCGGTTTCGACAACCTGGTAGCTGGCATGAATACCTCCGAGTTTGTCAGAGTTTTTGTTGATAGTCTCTGCCAGGACACCAAGCCCTGTTCCTGCTCCGGTAGAAATAATAACAGATTCCAGAGTATGGCTGTTGGTTCCGTCAACGTTGGAGAATGTCAATGTCGCTGTACCTGAAGAGGTCTGGACTGCAGTAGTCTCAAACCGCGCATTACCGATTTTATCAGAGCTGGTAGCACCGATAGAAGCTTTGAGTGACTGGTTGGAGTAAGCACCGACCTGAAACTCTTTGTTGGTGAAAGAACCGGCAAGCAGGTTCTGTCCGTTGAAGGTTGTG
>JBNLFL010000018.1:0-16446 GCA_050305515.1 Sulfurimonadaceae bacterium | reverse complement strand
CGTAAGGCTTTTTGCCCTCACCCGAAGCGGATTTGTCATAAGGGCGGTCACTCTTTGGCTTCCCTTCATAGGGGCGTTTGCCCTCGGCAGAACCCTTTCTGTCATCATAGCGGTCGCTTTTCGGTTTCGAACCAAAAGGTTTTTTCGGGCCATCAAACGGTTTTTTGCCTTCATAGCCGCCACGTCGGTCATCGCGGCGTTCTTCTCCTGGTTTCCCGTCATAACGGTTGTCACGGGGTTTGAAAGGCTTTTTTGCCCCCTTTTCGTCATCGGATTTTGGCGTACCGTCATAACGATGGTTGCGTTCGCCGCTCTTTTTTGAAAAAATCGGTTTGCCGTTTTCATCTTTTTTGACAAAACCCGACGGCTTGCGACCAGCCGGTTTTTTTTCAAAACCGCCTTTGCCGCTTCTGGGTTTACGGTCATCTCGCGCGTCTCGCTCGTAGACACTCGGGAAGGGGATCTCTTTTGGAGGAATGGGCTCGGCAAACCCTTCAAGGCGCTCCTGCACCAGCGTACGCCCGATAACCATTTCAATGGGATAGAGCACACTGAGCTCTTCGGGTGAGAGCAGGATGAAAGCAAAACTTTTGGCAAACGCGAGGCGGTTAATGTAGGTTTCACTGCTTTGGGGCAGATCGTACGTAATGACAAGATCAAAATGCGTCGTAACCTCTTCGACAATGACAGCCGATGCGTGTTCGGGCAATTCAAGCGGCAGTGTCGTGACAACGGCAATCGTCAGTGCGGGATGGGAGGCAAGAATCACTTCAAGCAGTTCGTTTTTGCGTTCGGGAGCAGAGAAGTAAACGCGATGATTGTGGCGTTTTATGGAAAGATTTGGCGATGCCATGGTGGTCCTTATAGGAGAAATGTCTGTGGAGCGGTCGTGAAAAAAGGCTCAGGCGCAGACCGAAAACGCGAGCAAATGGATGGTGACATTATAGTGTAAAAGCCCCCTTTTGGATATCATGTCGCGCATGTTGGACATTCTTTTTCATGATACGCATCTTATCGCCGTCAACAAACCCTCCGGGCTGCTTGTACACCGTTCCATGATCGACCGTCACGAGACCCGTTTTGCCATACAACTGCTGCGCGATCAGATCGGTGCATTTGTCTATCCGCTGCACCGTCTGGACAAACCCACCTCCGGGGTGCTGCTCTTTGCGCTCGATAGTGAAACCGCACGCTTGATGGCACCCCAGTTTGAAACCCATAGCATTGAAAAGCACTACCTCGCCGTCGTGCGCGGTTTTACGCCCGAAGCGGGCATCATCGACCATCCGCTCAAAGAGAAACTCGACAAAATCAGCGACAAAAAAGCTCGAACGGACAAAGAAGCGCAGGAGGCAGTTACCCACTACAGACGTCTGGCCACGGTGGAGCTTCCCATACCGCTCGACCGCTATGAGAGCGTGCGCTACTCTCTTTTACATGTAACGCCGCAGACGGGCCGCAAGCACCAGATCCGGCGGCACCTCAAACACATCTCACACCACCTCATCGGCGATACCAAATACGGGCGCGGCGAGCACAATCAGCTCTTTCGCACGACCTTCGATTCGCACCGGATGCTCCTGCATGCCTCCAGACTCGTCATCACACACCCCTATACGCACGAGCGCCTGAGCATTGAAGCACCTTTGGACGAAACACTGGATGCACTTTTTAAAAGATTCGGCTGGGAGGATGTTTTATAATAGGGCAAAGGAGTCATGATGCGCCTGCCGATTCTCTTGCTGATGCTGCTATGCTGGCTTCATGCCATGCCGCGCGAAGATGACGGTACACAGTATGAGGGTCCGCTTTACATCTCTGCCACTTACAAAGAGAAGATAAAACTTCCCAAAGGGAGCTTCTTACATGTAAGAGTGGAAGATCTCAGCGCATCCGATCTTATTGTCACCACGGTGACTTCGGTTCGCAAAAGCATTGAGGGGTATCCGCCATTTAGTATCAGGCTCGACCTGGAATATTCCGAGCTTGACCCGTCGCACCGCTACGGCATGCGTGTCATGATCAACGACGGCAGCGCACTGCGTTTTATTAACGGCTATGCCGTCGATCCGCGAAAACCGCCTTTTGACATTATGCTCAAAGCAGTGACACCCTACTCGCAGTAGGCCGCCAGAACACCGCTTTTCAGTTTGTTGTACGTGGCTTCACCCTGAAGTTTTCGGACGATTGCCAAACCAAAGCAGATCGCCGTTCCCGGACCGCGGGAGGTCATGACGTTCCCCGCTTCCACAACCTGATATCTGTCCCCCTGATACCCTTCAAGCCCGATCTCCTCTTCGACGGAGGGGTAGCAGGTGTAGTTTTTTGGCAAAACTCCGGCTTTATTCAGCGCAAAAGGGGCAGCGCAGATGGCGGCGATGTTTTTTCCTTTGGCATGCATCGCCTGAAGCAGCGACTGGACATTGACATCATCTGCCAAAGCATGGGTACCGCCCCAGCCTCCTGGAAGCACGATCATGTCAATACTCTCGGCATGCACCGATGCAATATGCAGATCGGTCTGAATCGTAATCCCGTGGGCACCGGCAACCAGTCTGTCATCATTAAGCGAGGCAACCAGCACCTCAATACCGCCGCGACGCAAGATATCAATAATGGAAACGGCTTCGATCTCTTCAAAACCTTTTGCAATCGGAACAAGTACTTTAGGCATGAGTACTCCTTTTTTGAAAAATTATTACATGTAAAGCTTATTTGCCGCTTTCAACACGTTGCAGCAAATCACGAAACTCCCGGTAGTTTCCTTTTTGAGGTACTTTTTTATAGGCTGCATCAAAACGGTAGCGTCCGCTGCTGTTGAAAAAATCAACCAGTTCCAGATCGCTGCGCGCATCCAGCGGCAGAATCCTGAAACTCAGATTGTCCAGAACCAGAGGGATTTTCAACCCTTCGGGATGATAGAGCAGCACCATATGATGTGCACCGCTGTAACGGTCTTTGACAATGGCAAAAAAGAGTTTCGATTCGTCAAAATTCAGATCGATAAGTGAAAAATATTTCAAGCTGACGTAATCTTCACAATCTCCCGACCCGACAGCCAAAAACTCTTTGGGTGTTTTCCAATGCTCTTCCTGATGGTCGATGACGGCATCAAACTCCCCCTGAAATCGGTTGGCGTAAAGGTTGATCTGTTCAAGCTGCTGCGCTTTTTCCAGTTTCGCAAGCTGCAACATTTCGCGGTGATAGTCCGCAATACGCAAGAGAGCGTTGTCGCCGTAATATTTTTGAAGATTTTTCAGTTCGGAAGCGGAAAAGTGGAGGTTCTGGGAAAAAAGAGAAGTTGCCATCAGGTACAAAAAAAGCGCGGCTGACGGCAGGCCGACAGCATGTGCCGGCTGTCGCATTATTTTACTTTTTCGATGTATTCCGCATCGATGGTATTGACACGGATGACATCACCTTCGAGGACATGGTAAGGAACCTGAATGACGGCACCGGTTTCAAGTGTCGCCGGTTTTTTCGAACCGCTTGACGTGTCGCCTTTGAAGTTTGGCGGCGTGTCGGTAATGGTCAGTTCCATAACCGCCGGAGCTTCAACGGAGATGGCATCGCCACGGTAGAAGATCATATCGACATTGGTGCCGTCCTTGATCCATTTCATCGCTTCTTCGCACGCATCGTAGTTCAGACCGATCTGCTCATAACTTTCATTGTCCATGAACTGGAGCTGGTCTCCGTCATCATAAAGGTACTGCATGGTGGTGTGTTTCAGTTCGGGAACTTCAAATTTGTCACCCGCATGAACCGTTTTTTCAATAACTTTGCCATCGAGAAAACTTTTCACTTTCATACGTACGAACGCCGCACCTTTTCCCGGTTTGACGTGTTGAAATTCAACCACTTTATAAGGAACGTCGTTGATGATCAGACGAACGTTCTTCTTGATGTCACTCATGCCAATTGTTGCCATGTTCCCGCCTTTATTTTTTAATGTGCAATATTACAAAAAAAGCGCTTTAAAATAAATACATGACACTTTACGGTATAATCGCCGCTCATAATTATTATTAAAACAGATATCACAAAATTGTTACCTTCAAAGAAAAAGGAGTTACCCTGATGCGAGTTCTTTCCATCATTGCCGCGTCGGTTATTGCGATCTATGCCGGCGACCTGCACTACTCCGACCGCCTCAATCTTGATGAAGCGATCGAATTGCTCAAGGCCAATAACCTTGAGCTCAAAACCGCCCAATATGATCTCCAAAGTGCCGCAGAGTCACGTTCTCAGGCCAGTGGAACCCACTGGGGAAGCCTTGATTTTATTCAAAATGCATCCCGTTCGAATGATGCGGGAAATGTCTTTGGCTTTAAGCTGACCGGCCGCGAAGCGACATTCGGTGATTTTGGTGCAGAAGAGTTTATGACCAATATGGGAGCCTGCCAAAACGGTGATATGAGCGCCTGCGGTGTTCTGTACACCAAGCCGCCCGAAGAGCTAAACTATCCTGATGATCGCAACTTTTTTCAGAGCAAACTGCAATACACCCTCCCGCTTTATGTAGGCGGAAAAATCAGCGGCTACGTTGAAGCTGCCCAGGCTATGGAGCAGCTTAAACGACTCGACGCACAAAAAATGCTGAACCTTAAAGTCTATGAAACCCGCAAAGCGTTTTACGATATGCGTCTTCTCGAAGAGGCGCTGAAAAACCTGCGTACCATCAACGCCAATATCAGCAAGCTCGAAGAGATGGCGAAGACCATGATCAAAGAGGGATACGCCAAAAACGTTGATCTGCTTGAAGTACAGGCCAAACGCTCCAACATCGAGCGTTCGATCAACCAGATGGAAGCCAATGAACAGCTGCTCTACCACTATCTGAGCTTTTTGCTCAACCAGAATGTCTCATCCATCGAACTGCCCACTTCCGACGTCGCCATGCCGGCCATCAACCATACAAAAGTCGTTGAGAACAACATTGATGTCCAGCGTGCACAAAGCGGTCTTCAGATTCGCCGCAGCATGCAGGATGTAGAGATGGCAGACTATCTTCCCATGATCGGTCTTCAGGCCGACGTGCAGACAGCGGGAGAGTCATTTGACGACTATGCGCTTGATAAAGGTTCCTATACGGTAGGCGTTCAGCTCAAATGGAACCTTTTCAACGGTGGAAGCGACTACGCCAAATACGAAAAATCCCGTATCGAGGCACTCAAAACCGAAACCCAGGTGGAGTTGGCAAAAAAAGGGATCGCACTGCAGCTGGATAAAATCATCACCGAAATCCGCTCGCTCGACTTTGAGATTGATGCACTCGGCCATGAGCTCGAACTTGCCAATACCATCTATGAGAGCTATGAGGAACGCTACCGTGAACAGCTCTCGTCCATGAGCGACGTCATTATCAAGCAATCCGAACAGCTGGCCAAAGTACTGGAACTGCTACAGGTAAAAAACAAACGAACCGAACGGGTATTTGCCCTTGAAAAACTTGCAAACGGAGTAGAAGAATGAAAAGTATCGTATTAGGAATTTTGCTTACATGTAATCTCATGCTGGCCGATGCCCTTGAAGTATCAGGGAGTGTCATCTCGGACAATCAGAAGATGATCACCAGCCGCTACATGGGATTTGTCACGCAGGTCGGGGCCAGTGAAGGCGAACGTGTCAAGAAAGGCACCCTGCTCTACACGATCGACTCCAAAGAGGTCGACTCCGCCAAAGCTCGCGTAGAGCTGGGCATCTCACAGGCGGAGCTGGCACTCCAGATGAACCAGAACCAGTACAACAACGTTCTGCTGAACCTCGCCCGCCACAAACGCCTGCTCGAAAAACAGATGGTCAGCAAATATGAGGTTGAAAATCTTGAACTGGCGGCAAAGAACATGGAAGACATGGTCGATATCAGCAAAAAGCAGGTCTCCCAGGCAAAAGCACAACTTAAAGAGGTCGAGAACCAGTACCGTTACCTTCAGATTACCGCGCCCAACGACGGTGTCATTGTCGCCAAAAACATCAAGGTCGGCGAAATGGCGATGCCGGGCATGCCCGCATTCGTTCTTGCAGACCTGAATGATCTCAAAATTGCCATCGAAGTGGCCGAAAATGACCTTTCCAAAGTCCCTTACGGACAGAAAGTTGCGGTAGAAGTCCCTTCTGCCGGGCTTAAAGGTGTCGGCACCGTCAGTGCGATCATCCCAAGTTCGAATCCGATGACCCACACATTCAAGGTCAAGGTTTCGTTTGAACACAATGAAAAGCTGCAAGCCATCTATCCGGGCATGTACGCCACTGTGATGATTCCCTAAGGAGTGCGGATGCATACTCACAAACCCTACACTCCGAAAGACTCATCGGGCAAGCTCGCGCGCTATTTTCTCAACAGCCCCCTGACCATGATTCTGGGTGTCACGCTGCTGGCAATCGGGTATCTCTCCCTGATGGTCATGCCGCGCGAAGAGAATCCCCAGATGGTGGTCAGCGGCTCGACCGTAATCGTCGCCCTTCCGGGCGCGACTGCCAAAGAGGTGGAAAAAGTCATTGTCAAGCCGCTCGAGCGGAAAATGAAAGAGGTACTCGGAATCGAGCACATCTACGGGATGTCCATGGACAACGTCGGTATTGTCAATGCCGCGTTTTTCATTGGTGAAGAGAAAGAGGACTCCAACCTTAAAATCTATGACAAAGTCATGCAGAACATGGACATCTTTCCAAAAAAGGCGATGCAGCCCATCATCAAGCCGCTGGATATCGATGTCGACATTCCCATTGTATCCGTAGCCTTTTATGCCAAGGACCCTTCCAAAATGGGAGCGACCGAACTCTATGACGCCGTCAAGATGATTCAGCATCACATCAACGGACTTCCCAACGTCGCCGTTACCGCACTTAAAGGCGGCAACAAACACCAGTACAATATTCAGGTTGATCTCGGCAAGCTCTCGGGATACAACCTCTCCATGGGCCAGATCGTTGAAGCGGTTCAGGCACTTGCCTACAACGTTCCTGCCGTCAAAAACCGTACCAAAGATAATGAGATCGTCATGCTGGGTGTCAAAAACGCCATTGAGACGGTTAAAGATGTTGAAGATATTATCGTCGCGCAGTACATGGGTTCACCCATCCATTTGCGCGATGTTGCGGTAGTGAGTGACGGGATTGACATTCAAAATTTCAAAACCGGAACCATCAGCGTCAATAACGAAGGTATGTTCACACCTTCAACCACACAGGTGACCCTGACCGTTTCCAAACTTAAAGGCACCAATGCCGTCATCATCGCCGAAGAGGTCAAAAAAGAGCTTGAAACCTATAAAGAGGTCCTTGCCAAAAACGGTATCAGCTATGCCATTACCCGCAATGACGGAGAACGCGCCAACGAAGCGGTCAATGAACTGGTATTTCACCTGATTATCTCCATCGTCATCATTGCGGTCTTGCTGATCTTTGTTCTGGGATGGAAAGAGTCCATGATTGTTACGTTTACGGTTCCGGCCATTCTGGCAATTACGCTCTTTATTGCCTACATCACGGGACAGACCATCAACAGGATCACCCTCTTTGCCTTTTTGCTCAGCCTTGGGCTTCTCGTCGATGCCGCCATCATCGTGATTGAGAACATCCACCGCCATTTTCACTCGCTTGAGTCCGAGCATCAGGACATGGATGAACTGCTCATTGAAGCCACAGATGAGATTGGACCGCCTACCAATATTGCTACCTTTGCAATCATTCTCACCATGGTACCGATGGCATTCGTAGGTGGCATGATGGGGCAGTTTATGAAACCCATTCCGGCAAACGTTCCCGTGGCACTCATTGCATCACTCTTTGTAGCCTATATCTTTACCCCGTACTTTGCCAAACGCATGATGAAAAAACCTGATCACACCAAAGGAGCCCACGCATGAGTATCTTTGACAAATTCGAAGCACTCGTCCGCACTGGGCTTGAGAGCAAGACACAAAAAACTTTCATACTTGTGGGGACCCTGATCGCATTCATTCTTTCGTTGATGATGCTCTACCCCACCAAACTGGTTCTAGCCAAAATGCTTCCAGGCAAAAATAACGATACCTTCACGATCTACATCGATCTGCCCAACGGTGCCTCCATCAGTCAGACGCGACAGGTGGCTGAATGTGTTACCGGCTTTGTTCAAAAAGAGAAAGAAGTGACCGATACGGAGACATTTCTCGGTATGGGTTCCCCGCTTGATTTTGCAGGCCTGATCAAAGGCAGCCATTTCAAAAACAGTGAGAACGTCGCTGAAATTGTCATAAACCTGACTAAAAAACATGACCGGGAAGAGCCCTCCTACCTGATGGTACAGCGCATGCGGCCGGAAGTGCAAAAAAGCTGTGAGTCGCTCATTGCCGGAACCAACATCAAATTTGTCGAACCGCCTGCAGGCCCACCGACCATGGCAGCTATTGTTGCCGAAATTTACGGAACGAATCCCCATGGCATTCGGCATCTTGCCGAGCTTGTCCGTGACATCTTTGCCAAAATCGAAGGTTTGGTCGATATCGACATTATGCAGGATGAAATTTACGACCGCTTTGACCTTAAAGTCAACAGTACCAAGATTGTCAAATCCGGACTCTCCATCAAACAGGTCAACGATATTATCTACCTAGCTTTTGAAGGTATGGAAATTGCCGTAAAGAACAGTGATGAAGTCGATGAACAGATTCCGCTCTTTTTGTCTCTGAGTACCGAATCAAAAACCTTTACCAAAAAAGATCTGCGCAGCATCGAGCAAAAACTCTCCAGTCTGCGTTTGATGAACCAGATGGGAATGCTGGTCCCGGTAACGGAAGTGGTAGAGATTATCCCGACAAAATCAAATCCTATGATTATGTCCAAAAACCTCCACCAGATGACCAATGTTGTCGCGGAAACCGATATGGTCTCGCAAGTCTATCCGCTGGTTGACGCGCGCAGTATGATTATGGAAGAACTTTCCAAAGAATACGACATCACAACAACAGGACTTTTCAATCTCGACTTTGTCGAAAAAAGTACCGGACTGCACTATAACCTGATCTGGGACGGCGAAATGGAAGTAACCCTTGACACATTTGTTGATCTCGGCGGTGCGTTCATTACGGCGTTAATTCTGATCTTTTTGCTGATGGTGGTCTATTACAAGAGCTTTATCCTCAGCTCTATCGTTCTGCTTGGAAGCTTTCTCTCCATCATCGGGGTTATCGTCGGTCACTGGATTATGGATCTGATGGTTCCGGACACCTTCTTTCTGACGGCGACATCCCTTATCGGATTCATTGCACTTATTGGTATCAGCTCCCGCAATTCACTGCTTCTTATAGATTTCACCAAATCACTGATGCATGAAAAAGGCCTTCACAAAACAGAAGCCATCGCCTATGCGAGTGCCACTCGTGCAAAACCGATTTTCCTGACGGCAACTGCCATTATTCTGGCTTCAACCCTGCTTGCAAGCGACGCGGTCTTTGGTGGTCTTGGCGTGGCACTTATTTTCGGAACGGTTGCCGCAGTCGTCGCATCGTTGATTGTTGTGCCGGTGCTGCTGCACAATGCGGACCTGGAAAGACACTTCGGTTTCAAAGAACGCCGCGCCGTCTCTGTCTATGAGCCTTAAGCCTTACGGCCAGGCTTCTTTCCTAAGCAGTGACAGACAAAAACATACTTTTTCTGTCATTTTCACCCTAATATTAATGGTTCTTTAACCGATATAGGGTAGTATCATGATATTTTTTAAATATGATTCAACGATATCATTACAAATATGCTTCCCGTTGGCTAGCCCATCCTGTTGCAATTTTTGTTTTTAGGTAGGAAAAATGAAAATACAACTCTCCGTCGTTCTCACTCTCGTAGGTTTGCCGCTTTCTGCATTAACACTCAATGAAATGGTCAAAGAGACCCTTTATTCAAACCCCCAGATGCAGCAGAAAGTCAGCGATTACAAAGCTGTCAAATACGATCTTGACCGGGCCAATGCCGGTTATAAACCCACCCTTGATATTTCGGGAGCCTATGGCTATGAAAAAGTTGAAAAAGAGCTCTTTGACAATGAACTGATGCGACGGGAGGCCGGTGTTGTAGCACGGGAGAATCTCTTTCAGGGTTTTAATACCAAATACGATATAAAAGAACAGAAAGCACGCATTATTGGAGCACGGCAGAGTGCCCTCCAGACAGCAAATACTCTTGCACTCCGTGCAGCGGAAGTTTACCTTCAGGTACTGCGCCAGAAAGCGCTCCTTGATCTGCAACAGGAAAATATCGAAACACATGAACGCATTTATGCCATGATCCGTCAAAAAACCGAGCAGGGTCTGGGTCGCCGTTCGGATGTCGAACAGACCGAAGGACGTCTTGCACTCGCTTATGCAAACTACATCACCCAGATGAATAATTATCATGATGCTGTCACAAATTTTGAACGGGTCTATGGTCAAAGTTATCCTGCCAATCAGATGCAGATGCCGGAAAATCCTTCACTGCCAGCCGGAGATCTTGAAAGTCTGCAACAGATGGCATACACCTACAATCCAACACTGGTTCTCGAACAGGCAGATATTGATACCCGTCAGGCAAAATACAAAAAAGATCAGTCACTTTTTTATCCGAAACTCGATGCCGAACTTTCTGCCGACTGGAATGACAACATCAGCGGTATCGAAGGGCAGGATGACAGCTACAAAGCCATGCTGCGTCTGGGCTATAATCTTTACAACGGGGGTGCCGATGAAGCACTCCGACTTCAGAACCTTCAATATGTCGAGTCCCAACGCGAGAGTAAAAGAGATCAGGAACGTGCCGTTGCGGAAAAGCTGAAACTTTCATGGATTTCAGCACAGGTTCTTTCCCGTCAACTCCGATGTCTGGAACTGCATGCGAAACTCTCGAAAAAAACGTCCGAATCTTATGCGAAAGAGTATCAGCTCGGCCGCCGTTCACTGCTTGACCTGCTCAACGTTGAACTGGAATATAATGAAGCCCGACAGAAAATCATTACATCCCGGAATGAACTCATTTTTTCTTATTATCGCATTCTTGAGTCCCTAGGTCTTCTAAACTATGCACTTCAATCTGACATCGAAAAAGATGTCGAAGCCAAGCTTCCGGAAGACGTGCAGCTTTCCCTGAATGAACTTTCTCCCGAACTGAATCTTTTTAGCAAAGAGAGCGGCTGTATTGATATCAACAAAGTATGCCTTGAAGCCTATCGAACAGTTGAGCAGGTTGCATTTGAACCTGGAAGCATTGATCAGGAAGCATTGCCTCAGGAAATCACTGCTCTACTTGCGCAAAACAGTGGAGAAAAGAGTGTGCCTATGGTTATGGAGCATGTGATGTTTAAATATAAATCTGCCGAAATTACAGCGGAAACGAGTGATTATTTAAGTATCATAGCCAGGGAGATGCTAAAACATCCGGATTCCAAATTGATTGTCGATGCCTACACCGATTCCATTGGTTCCAAAGCTTATAATCTGGGGCTTTCCCAACAACGGGCTGACAATGTCAAAAATGCATTGATTCGCCAAGGCATGGCTCCTGATGCCATCATTGCCGTTGGACGCGGGGAGGAAAACCCGGTTGCAACCAATGAAACCGACGAAGGACGTGCCAAAAACAGACGCGTAGAATTCAGTATCGCTGCCAAGCAGTGATCACAAAGGAAATTCATGGGAGCCAAATCAACTGATCCGCTTCTAGAATGCCTTGTCATTTTTACCAAGTTGCATCATCGTCCCTTCAGTGCCGAATCACTGACAGCCGGACTCCCGCTTAAAAACGATCAGACAACTCCGGAACTCTTTTCTCTTGAAAATGCAAAATCAAACTTCTCGCGCGCTGCCAAACGAGCAGGCTTTACATCAAAGCTTGTCAAAAGAACGCTTGAAGAGATTCCGGCAATGGTTCTTCCCGTTATTCTCATTCTTCGTGATCAAAAAGCCTGCATCCTTGAAATTCTTGATAAGGAAAACAACCGGGCCAAGATCATTATTCCTGAAATTCCTGACGGAGAAGAGTGGATTGATCTTGACACGCTCAATGAAGAATACCTTGGATTTACGTTTTACATAAAAAAAGAGCATCGCTATGAGTCCGCTTACAAAAAACTAATAAGTACCCACGAAAAGCACTGGTTCTGGGACACTCTGAAACTTTCAAAAAGTATCTACCGAGATGTCCTGATTGCCTCGGTTGTAATCAATATATTTGTTCTGGCGGCACCGCTGTTTACCATGAATGTTTATGACCGTGTTGTTCCCAACAGTGCCATTGAAACCATGTGGGTTCTGGCACTCGGTATTGTCGTTGTGTATTTCCTGGATATGATTCTCAAACTCATGCGCACCTATTTTCTTGAAGTCGCGGGTAAAAAAAGCGATGTGGTCATGTCATCCATTCTCTTTGAGAAAGTGATGAACCTTAAAATGGCCGTGAGACCGAAGTCCGTCGGATCATTTGCCAGTAACCTGAAAGAGTTTGAAAGCATCCGTGCGTTTTTCACCTCTTCTACAGTATCCACGCTGATCGACCTTCCTTTTGTCATTATTTTTCTCTCTGTGACCTATTATCTTGCAGGTTTTATCATCATTGTTCCGATTCTTATCATGTCGGTTATTGTTCTGTACAGCCTCTTTCTACGCAAACCTCTGAAACAAAGCATCGAAAGTACCTATCAGGCTGCTGCCCAGAAGAATGCGGTTTTAATTGAAAGCCTGAGTAACCTTGAAACCATTAAGGTGATGGGTGCCGGAGGACATGCCCAGTATCATTGGGAGGAAGCCAGTGGAGAGATAGCCAATAAGAGTATCCGTTCTCGTGTACTTTCCAACTCTATTTCAACCGTGACATCCTTTTTGATCCAGCTCAACACCGTTATTGTCCTGATTGTCGGTGTCTATTTGATTGATGAGATGCTGTTGACCATGGGTGGTTTGATTGCATCCGTTATTTTAACATCCCGAGCCATCTCTCCCATGGGACAGGTTGCGGCATTGCTTTCCAACTATGAGCAAACAAAAACTGCTTACAACTCCATTGATGAAATTATGAAACTACCGGTGGAACGTCCCGAGGGAAAACAGTTTCTGCATCGGGATCTTGTTGACGGAAAGATCGAATTCAAAAATGTTGTTTTTACCTACCCCAATGAGGAACGCCAGACGCTTAAAGGAGTTTCTTTTACCATCAACCCGGGTGAACGTGTCGGAATTATCGGTCGTATCGGTTCGGGTAAATCTACCATTCAAAAGCTCATCATGGACCTCTACGAACCTGATAGCGGATCCATTCTTATTGATGATGTGGACATCAGCCAGCTTGATCCCGCTGATATCAGAAAGCAAATCTCCTATGTACCGCAGGAAGTCGTTCTTTTTAACGGCACACTACGGGAAAATATTGTATATAAGCAGCCCAATGCCAGTGATGAAGCGATTCTCAAAGCTGCCTATGCCGGTCTTGTCGATCAATACGTCAACCGCCATCCAAAAGGCTTTGATATGGAAATCGGCGAACAGGGATATGGGCTTTCAGGCGGGCAGAAGCAGAGTGTTACCATTGCCCGCGCATTCATCAACAAAACACCGATTATTCTAATGGATGAACCCAGTAACTCCATGGACAACTCGACGGAGCAGCTGCTGATTCAAAGGTTATCAGAATCCCTCAAAGATCGTACTACGATTCTGGTGACGCATAAAACGGCACTGATGGCGCTTGTAGAGCGTATTATTTTACTTGAAGATGGCAAAGTCGTAATGGATGGACCGAAGGAGCAGGTTCTCACAGCGCTTCAAAAGGGCAAAAATGGATAAGAATTTCCGTTACAGCGAGGATGACCTCCGCTATATGCAGTCACTCTCCGAAGCCGTGCTGCAAAAAACCTCTATTCATTCGACCATTATTTTATGGATTATGGTGCTTGCCGCTGCCTGGCTGATTATCTGGGCCAGTTTTGCCGAAATCGATGAACTCGCACGCGGTATTGGCAAAGTCATTCCATCCAAACAGCTCCAGATCGTACAGAATCTTGAAGGCGGTATTGTTGAAGACATTCTTGTGGATGAAGGTGAAAAGGTCGCAAAAGGACAGGTACTTGTAAAAATCAATGATACCGGTTTTGCAAGTTCTTACGAAGAGAACAAAATACGCTACAACGAACTTAAAGCAAAATCCATACGACTCGAGGCCGAAGCGACAGGAAAACCCTTTCAGCCTGACGAACAGAGCCTCAAAGAGATTCATGAATTGATCAAACATGAAAAAAGCCTTTATGATTTGAACAAACAGCAACTCGGTAAAAAAATCCATATTCTTGAAGAACAGGTCACACAAAGAAAAAATGAACTGACTGAAGCCCAGGCAAAAGAGAAACAACTCAAACTAAGCTATGCCCTGATTGCCAAAGAAGTTGATATCACCAAGCCTCTCGTCAACAATGGCCTCGTTTCCCAGGTTGAATATTTACAGCTCTCACGACAGGCAAACTCGATGAAAGGGGAGCTTGATGCGGTGACACTTTCAATTCCCCGCATTGAGTCAACTATTAAAGAAGCGCAAAACAAGATCGACGAGTCCGTTCTGGAAGCACAGCACGATGCCAAAGAAAAGCTCAATGAAGTTGTTGCAGAAATGTCACGAATTCAGGAATCCGGTGCGGCACTCGAAGATAAAGTCAAACGTACTTTTGTACGTTCCCCCGTCAACGGTGTCGTGAAACAGCTTCTTGTCAATACCATTAACGGTGTTGTACAACCGGGCATGGATATTGTCGAGATTGTCCCCATACAGGACAATCTGCTGATTGAAACAAAAATCAAGCCTTCTGACATCGCCTATCTCTATCCGGGGCAAAAAGCAATTGTAAAATTCACGGCCTATGACTTTGCCATCTACGGTGGACTTACGGGGAAATTAACCTATATCAGTTCTGATACCATCCTTGATGAAGAGGGAAATACCTTCTATCTGGTACGCATAAAAACTGATAAAAATTATCTTGAAAAAGATGGTAAAAAATATGAAATCCTTGTCGGAATGGTTGCCAATGTTGATATTATCACCGGTAAGAAGACTGTTATGGATTTCATTCTCAAACCAATTCTAAAAGCCAAAGACGGAGCGTTACGAGAACGATGATACAGCTATTTTCCGATTCACAAACACTCCGGCAACGGCTGGGAAAACTTGATTTGATGTTTGCCGACATCAACCATATCGACAATCTTTTCAATGATGAGATCGTAATTACCGATCCTCAAGCGGCACGTACGCTTTGCGGCCATAGGAAAGATCTTATGATTTTGGTTTTGAGCGACCTGCCGAACTATCTCGAAGGCAGTGAGCTGTTAGCACTCGGTATTCGAGGCTATGGTAACAGTTATATGTTCAGACTGCATTTCGAACAGGCGATTGCGATGCTCGAAGGTGGAAATATCTGGCTCTATCCCGGTTTTATGCAAGAGATGATCGGTAAAATGCAATCCAACAGCAATAATCAGGAAGCCGTGCTCTCTAAATTAACGGACCGCGAGCAGGAAATTGCTTTACATGTAAGCGAGGGCTGTACCAATAAAGAGATCGCCACACAGCTTAATATTACGGAACGTACCGTTAAACAGCACCTTTCCCATATCTTTGAAAAACTTGATGTGACTGACAGGCTCTCATTGGCCCTGCTTCTGAAATAATACGTATTTTGTAGGGAAATTCTGTGTGAAAGAACTTTACATGTAAGGATTTTACATGTAAAGACTCTGCCCGGGAAGGCAGAATCAGGATGTCAGATTGTCATCCGGATTTTGTTCAATGACTACGATTGGTACTTCGGTAACCACCTGCTCTACCGGTGCCGGTTCAGGCAGATCACTGCTTTCCTGAGTTTCTGGTACGGGAGTCTCTTCCTGAGACGCTTCGGGAGCTTCAGGTTCCGGAATATCCAGTTCATTATCTTCTACAATCAAAACATCTTCGAAGACAACTTCGGTTGCAGTATTATCGGCCGGTACTTCCGTATCTTCAGCCAATGTTTCAACAAGACTAAAGTCAATTGACTCTTCTGTAACAATCACTTCTTCCACAGGGACTGGCGTTTCTTCCACTTCCTCAGGTGTATCGAGGGTTGTTTCATCCTGTGCTGGAGCAGGTTCAGCAGCTTCTGGTGCCGTTACATCTTCCATCTCTTCAGAAATCTCTGTTTCAGGTTCTTCTTCCGCTTCAGTCAATTCTTCTTCACTAACAGGAGCATCCTCGACAGGTTCTTCTTCCGAAACCATATACTCGGATGCAGGCGTATCCGAACTGCTTTCAACACCTTCAACTGTTGCTACGGCTGCAGCGACATTGATTTGATTTTCTTCCTCAGTTTCCTCAGTTTCCTCAGTTTCCTCAGTTTCCTCAGTTTCCTCAGTTTCCTCAGTTTCCTCAGTTTCCTCAGTTTCCTCAGTTTCCTCAGTTTCCTCAGTTTCCTCAGTT
>JBNLFL010000017.1:0-12056 GCA_050305515.1 Sulfurimonadaceae bacterium | reverse complement strand
AAATTTGACTATAGTGTCACTCTTCAAATGCGTCCATAGCTCAGTTGAATAGAGCACAGGTTTCCGGTACCTGGTGTCGGGGGTTTGAGTCCCTCTGGGCGTGCCACTACTATGAAATAATCCCAAAAAGTCAATTCTCGTATTTATACAGCTGAAGTATTTAAGAAGCAGGCACAACGCCTTTGGCGTTGGCCCGGAAGGTCTATGAACTTACCAGCTCATAGTCGTGGTTTTATCGGCAAAGAGCGCTTTTTCAAGCAGGTCGGCGTTGCCAAGTTTGAGACCCTCAACCAGTGAAGGGCCTTCTATGCCATACTCTTTCATACATACGGGACAGATATAGACCGTTGCACCTTTTTTGATAGCGTCAGCGAGTTTGGACTGAAACTGCGCATATTCGGCATTCTCTTTGGAGGCAAGTCTGACACCCATATCATTAAGATAAATGGTCAGTGCATGACCGCGATCGAGCATTTTAGTGCTAAACTGCACCGCAATCAGCGTGCGGTGAACGTTGTCACTGGTGAGGTTGACGAAGAGCGGTGATTTGTCCGCTGCCAGAAGCGAAAATGAGAGTGCCATCATGGCAACCATCATAGCAAAGAACTTTTTCATAAGACTTCCTTTGAATAGATATAAATCATTATATTTTAATAACCTTAGCTCACATTTAAAGTGATTACATGTAACGCTTTAGGCTTCCTGAGAACGGTGATCTTCCACAAAATGGGCAATGGCCTCTTTGATATTGGTAAGCTTGTTCGGATTCCCCTGAAGATTCTGAAAATAAAGCGCAACGTCGTCTTTTTCGTTGACTTTGATCTCAGCGATTTTCGAGCAGACCTGAAGGAAGACTTCATAAGGGACATCGTCACCGCGTTTTAAAAAGTATATGGCACGCTGCAACGATACGAAAGGATTCACGCTCACTTTTGAAAGCCGGTTGACACGGGTGTTGATGTAGTTGACAAACTCCATGCGCATGTCGCACGCGACAATCGTAAAAAGCCGTTTGACAGTGTCGTAATGGCACTCGAACGCAATCTTCGTCGAGTCAAAGTCAAAGCCGTCCACCAGCTCTTTAAGGGTCGCGTCTTTAAACCGTTCCCGATAAACCAGCTGAAAAATATCGTTTTTGTAGCGATAGGTGTGAGAGTTGTTCTCGTACTCGAAATAGTCCTGATTCATGGCACTGTTAATCAGCTCCCGGTCGTCGTTGGAGGGGAAAAAAAGGTCCAGATCCCGGAAATCATCCGCTTTGATGCACGATCCCGCGAGGTAAAACGTGATCTCTCTTTTTTCAATGGGATAAATAATCAAACGCTGAAAAAAGGTGTTAAGTTTGATGGAAATGTTGTCAAGACGATAATCGAGCAACGACGCCTGATCGTAAGAAAGCAACTCTTCATAATCTTTCCAGAAAGTATAAATCATGGATGCTCCGATGGTAAAATGAATGTACTGATATTATAGCGCCCGATTGCAGACGGGAGATTACATGTAACGCCGCTTCAGAGCAGCATTACGCTCGCCAGACCGAGGAAGCTGAAAAAGCCCACAACGTCCGTCACGGTGGTAAGCAGCACCGTCGAGCCAATGGCCGGATCAATATCGAACCGGTTGAGCAGCAGCGGGATGATAGAGCCGAAAAAACCGGCGGAAAAAAGGTTTATGACCATCGAGAGCGCAATCACCACGCCCAGCATCGGCATTGAAAACCAGACCCATGCGATAAGTCCGATGAGTACGGCAAAAATAGCCCCGTTCATCAGCGCGAGATAGACCTCTTTCAAAATGGTGTCGCGCGCATCGCCCGTGCTAATATCGCCCAGCGCCATCTGGCGCACCGTAACGGTCAGCGTCTGCGTCCCCGCATTGCCGCCCATCGAGGCGACAATGGGCATCAGAATCGCCAGCGCCACAAGTGACTGCAGCGTCGTGTCAAAAAGGCCGATCACCACCGAAGCGGCAATCGCGGTGAGCAGGTTGATGCCCAGCCAGATGGCACGGTGTTTGCCGATATGCAGCAGGCTCTCCTCCTGCTCGGCTTCGCCTGAAACCCCTGCAAGGTGGTAAATCTGGTCGGTCGCGCGCTCTTCGATGATGTCGTAGATGTCATCCGAGGTGATACGCCCGAGCAGTTTGCCTCTTTCATCCACAACGGGGACGACGCTCATGTCATAGTTGGCGGCCACTTCGACCACGTCGTGAATGTCATCTTTGGCTTTGACCGCGACGGTGTTGATGCCCTCTTTGACCAGTTCGGCGTAGGGTTCGCGCGGCCCGAGCAGTATGAGGTCTTCAAGCTGAATGGAACCGAGGAAATGGCCGTTGCGTTCAATGACATAAACCTGAAAGACGTTGTCGAGCTCTTTGTCCGCCTTGAGTTTTTTCAGCCGACGAATAGAGTCGCCGATCTGCTCGTCCACAAAGGCACTGAAAAGCTCCGTCTGCATGTAGGCACCGGCTTCGTAGTCATTATACGCAATGAGGGTTTCAAGCGTTTCACGGTCCTCGGCATTGAGGTTTTGCAAAACCTCATCCGCGACCGATTCGCTCACCTCTTCGATGTTTCGAATGAGTTCCGCCGCGTCGTCGGTGTCGAGCTGATTGGTCAGGTCGGCGATCTCTTCTGGCGTAAAGTGTTCAATCACCTCTTCATGACAGTGCTTGGGCAGCTCAATCAGAACGAGCGCGCGCAGCTCTTCGGGAATTGCCGAGAGTTCATCGAGGTAAAGCGTTTCATCAAAGTCACGCAGTTCCAGCAGCAGTTCGGCTATATCGAAGGGGTGAACGGTCGCTTCACTGCTCTCATAATAGTGTGCGACTTCCGTTTTGAGGTCGGCAATAAGCTCTTCCGCTGTTGTTTTCATGACACGCTCCTTCAATAATAGAACCTTAACGCAATTGTACTGAGGCAAGCCTCACTCAGACGTTGATTTTTTCGTTCACATAACTTTTATGCCGTTCAATGATTGTCGTTTCATTCTGAACGATCTTTTTGAACTTCATATAAAGACGCCACTCTATAAGGACTGCATAAAGCCCGAGAACACCGAGCAGTATCAGCACCTCGCCAAGCTTTACATGTAAGGCATCGAATACCATTGCCGTCACGCTTCCGCCGATGATGGCACCCGAAACAATGAACGAGCGGAGCATCAGATACTCTTTAAGCTCGATCTCCTCTTTCATGAAGTCAATCGTATGCACCCGCGAAATCTCGAAGGTGATGGCCTGTAGGGTAAACAGGCTCAATATGACATACGTAAAAAGCACGATATCCACGCTCTCAAGCCAATAGCAGGCTATCTGAGTCAGATCCAGCACAATAACGAACAGGTAAATCTGGTAGATCTTCACATTTTTAAAAAGCGGCAGGATGATCCCGTCGGAGGCACCCAGCAGCATGTAAAAACTGATCATGAATACCGGCAGGTGCGTCCCTTCGAGCTTCGTCAGAAACGGCATCAGCACCCAGTCGATATAGGTTGTCAGAAACAGAACCGCCGCCTGCAGTTTCAGCAGACGGCTTTTGAATAACTCTCTAAAGAGTTTGCGGTAGTGGCGCGCCGGCATGGCACTTCTCCATAAAATAGGCATCGCATCCGTCACGGTAAAAACCCTTGAGGATGCGGATGGTCTCAAATCCCGTCTCGCGGTAGAGCCTGATGGCGCCCGCATTGTCGCAGCGCACCTCCAGAACCGTACATGTAAAGCCAAGATCACGCACGTGTTCGAGCATTTTTTCCAAAAGCATACGGGCCACACCCCGCCCCCGAAAGGCGACATCGACTCCCAGTGAGTAAAGCTTCGCCTTTTTGCGGCGTATCAGCACCAGAACGTAGCCCATGATGCCACCCGAATTGCTCTGTGCCACCAGCAGCAGATTGTGGCGGATGTGATAGCGAAACATCCGCCGCGATATGGGGTAATTCGCCGCTTCGAAGAGCCGCTGTTCCAGAGCATCCAGCGCTAAAACGTCTGTAGATACGGCATTTCGAATCGTCATTTCTGGTAGATGGTGTACTTGGGTATGAGCTTTTGGGGACGGTAGGACATCTTCACCTTTTTGAGGTTTTCAAAGCCCATGTCGTCCCCGACGTTGATGTAGGTCACGTTGTAGTGCTCTTTGAGTATCTTTGAAAACTCGCGGAAGATGAACTGCGCACATCCCATGACCTCGAAATCGGTCTTCTCAATAATGACCGTCGCCGTATCGGCATTGATGCGCTCACCCACCGTAAAGCCCTTAAGCTCGTCGTTGATGTAGATCACCAGCCCGATGAGCTGCAACTCCACATAATGCTTGAGCATCTTTTTGACCGCATGACGTTCCTGATGGATGCCTTCCAAAAAGACCTCCGCCTCCTCTTTGGGCATGTACTTGACGCGGTCGCTGACCCATTTGTTAAACAGGTGCATCACCTCTTCCTGATGACGCACCGGGTCAAGCACCTCAATGCGGTGGTCGGGGTAGGACTTGATAAACTTGTTGATCTCGGTACGCTTGGTGTGGTAGCTATTACCACGCAGGGCAATGAGCGCTTCGGCATCATAGACGTAATCAACCAGTTTTTTCTCCACAAGGTAATGTTCAAGCATCTGAAACATCGTTTCACCCTCTTCCACTCCCTGTAAGAACTCCTCGATCATCTCGCCCTGAACGTAGTCGATGCGCGAATAATAAATGGAGCTGTTGTTGGCGTTCATCAGCTCGAAACATTTCACAATCGCCCCGGCGATGTTTTTCTTTTTTCCCAGCGGCGGCAGCAGCATGGTCAGCTCGCCTCCGGTCATGACAAAAAGGCAGAAGCATTTGTTGATGATGGCATAAAAACCGCTGGCATTGGAGAGCCAGATGTAGTTGGCGGCAAAGGTGTAATCACTCAGGTCGGCGGTGAGCTTGGCGAGGTATTTTTCGATGATGGGTTTGGCACTTATACCAAAAGGTTTGAGGGTCTGTTTGTTGACCGTAAGATTTGCCATTTTTTGCGTTTCTCGTGTTGAAATTTGAACGGAATAGTACTCCTTTTTACACGCTTGTCAAGGGTAATTTTTCAACCCCTCAAAAAGGCCTGAAAACAGCCGTTTCAGTTTTGAAAAAACGTCTGAAAAACACCCGGAGCACGGGACAATTTTTAAAATTTGAAGGGCTCGCTTCACATGCAGACATCAATCTGCAAATCTGCCCCGTAAAGCGAAAGAAAAATGTACGGTTTCAGACCTGTGTTCTCTGCCACGTACGTGACTCAAAAACCCTCCAGAAAAGTGCCCCCTTGACAAACGTTTCCACCGTCATGATGATGAAGATCGCAATCAGCGGCCATCCCGCCCACAGGGCAAAAAATGATGGCAAAATCCGCAGGAACCAGAGCGAAAGCACGTTGATTTTCAATACCACCTTCGTCGCCCCCGCACCGCGCAACGCGCCGCCGAGTACAAAGGTAAGCGCAAGCGGCACCTGAGAGATGCCGACAAGCCGAAGGTAGAGCGATGCCGCCTCGACCGTCTCGGGCTCCGTGGTAAAGGGAGCGCACAACAGTTCGGGCCAGAGCACCATGACCACCCCAACACTGCCCATGAACCACGATGCCAGCCAGGTGCTGTAGCGCCCCGAATGATACGCCAGTTCGGGCTTTTTTGCCCCAAGGTTCTGCCCCACTATCGCCATGGCCGCGACACTGAAACCAAACCCCGGCATAAAGGCGATTCCCTCCACGCGCAACCCCACCTGATAGCCCGCAAGTGCTGCCGTGCCATAGTTGGCAATAATCATCACGAACAGGAGAAACGACCCCACCGTAATAAAGCGCTCAAGCGCTGCGGAACTGCCGATGTTCAGCACCTTTTTCAAGTCCGCCCTGCGAAAAAGCGGCATGACCCGCAAAACCCCGTTGCTGTAAAAGAGCAGCACGGCGTAAACAATGACATTAAAAGCGTAGGCGATCAACGTTGCAATGGCCGCCCCGGTGATGCCCATAGCCTCAAAACCGCCGTGACCAAAGATGAGCATATAGTTAAAGAGCGCGTTGACTCCCGCCGAAACCAGTTTGATGTAAAGCGAACTCTTTGTGTCCCCCGCAGCGGAGAGCGCATTGAAAAAGAGCGAATCGAAAAAAATGAGAATGCTTCCCGCACAGAGCAGCGAGAAGTAGGCATCTCCCTGCGCGACGACATCGGCACCCGCGCCCATCCATGCAAAAAAGCGGTCGGCCTCCATGTATCCGCCAATGCCTACAGGCACGGAGAGCAGCGCCGAGGCACGGTTGCGCCGCCGCTGCCCAATATAGCGTGAAATGACGGCATTGCCCCCGACAACAAAGAGCGTAATGAGCACCTGAAGCAGCATCAGAAGCTGCATGCTCATTCCCACCGCAGCCAGCGCCGCGATACCAAGCGAACCGACCATCACCATGTCAACGAGAATCTGGAGAATGTCAATAAGATGCTTCAAAGCCGCCGGCAGCGCCAGCCGCAGCACCTCACGCGAGTGTTCGGGAGTTTTCAATGGTTGCTTGCCTTGCGTAGAAATTGTTCTTAATACCCGAGCCCTGTTTCACTCATGCAATAAAAACCCGAATTTTACTGAAGTAATGTATGAATGTGCTGTTTCGACAGCAACACAGGCATAGAGCAGCCCTTCTACTTGCTTTCAATATACAGGACATTATGTCCTTTTATTACGTTTTTCGCCTTATAGCAGGACATTATGTCCGGCTATCAAAATCAAAAGGACATAAAAACGGAGATACTTTCAAGAAAAAGAGCGTAAAATCTATGAAAATATGTCATTTTGTGAAATTTTGAGTCTAGATTTTTAATAGCAGGACATTTTGAATGTCTGGTTATCTGGTGGATTTCGGGGTAAAGGGCATATTGTGGAAATCAATAAATAGTTAAGAGACAAAAACAACAATACTAAAGGTAAAGTATGGAAAAAACTGAAATAGCTAAAAGATGGTTAGAAAAATCCAAGAAATATGATAGTGATAATGTAGAAGAAGTTATGGATAAATTTTTTAGCCTTTATGTGGCATACAATGCAATGTATTCTAAATTTAGCGAAGGAGATAAACATGACGATAGGGCTTGTGCAACAACAAGAATGGCCAAATATCTTAAAAGTGCAAAAATCACTATTTTAAATGATTGCGAAAGTACCATTAAAGAGATGATTAAACCAGTAGAAGATGGAATATTTTATATTTATGGAAATCATAGTGATAAAGATTACAAAAAAGACAGTGCAATCATTCAAAAAATACAAGAAGATATAAATAATTATAGAGCAATTTTAAATTTTATTTATGGCATAAGAAATAATATGTTTCATGGTACTAAAAAAATTATTGCTGAACAAGTGCAACTATTAAATCCTGCAAATAAAGTTCTTGAAAAATTACTAGAAGCACTTATTCAAAAAGTCTCTTAACAAATCAGAGGAGCCAATAAATTACCCTGCGGGAAATTCATCGGCTCATTTTAAACGTTATATTTAAAACCTTACTAGGAGAAGTGATATGTTAACTGATGAATTACAAGAGCTTTTAAATTTGTTGGAAAAAGAAATTGAAAAACGTAATAATTTGCCTAATATACCAGAAAAGATTGATGCTATGCATGAACTACTTTTTGAAGTTGCAAAAGAACTTGCACCTATACAAATATCGACACTAAGACATATTGCATCGTTAAAACTTCGTAAAGATGGAGTATGTGATTGTTATGAAGTTACGAATAAACAGATTCGGGATATATTTGAAAAATATGGTCAATCGAATTTACTGCCTAAAGTCAAAAGCGTAAAATAATCGTATGAATATAACAAATCAGTGAGACTGTGAAAGAACTCCGCCGAATTGTCAGAACATTTCCCGTTTCGCTCCATTTTATCAGCCGGAACATACCATTTTTCTTTCCGGAGTGAAATAGAGCATCCCCAACGCCTTCGTTGAGATGCATATGGGAACTTACATGTAAGCTACACAATACTTATGACTTATTTTTCAATACGTTCAGAAGCACTTTTATAGACTTCCATATCATCACGTTTGCCAATGGCAATCACTTCTATAATGATCTCATCTTCCACAATGGTATAGACAATTCGTATGTTTTTTTGATCGGCATACATTTTTCGATACCCGCTCAGATCAAACCCGGCTCTCTTACCCAGCAGTTGTCCAAGTTCAGGTGACACGGAAATTTTTTTAAGCTGTTTGAAAACCAAAATCTTTTCACGATGCGATAACGCATCAAGATCGTCATCCGCTTCACGCTTCAAAACGATTTTATAAGGCATTCAGGTCGATCCCGTGGCGGGCAGCCGATTCTTCCAAAGAAACTGTGGAAGAGTCTTTGCGTGTCTCTATTTGGCGAAAGATATCCATATGCTCCAACAGGTCGTAAGCCTCTTTGAGACGTTCATACTCATCAATCGGCAAGACAACTGCTTCGAGCTTGTTGTTCTTTGCAATAGCCAAACGTTCTTTGGTATGTTCCATGATATCTCTGAGAGCACTTGAAAACCCCCGTGCCATATCACTGGCTGAAATAATCTCATCTCTTGAATAGGTAACCATAGATTGCGTCCTATAATACATAATATTTTACGTATTATATCATGTATACAGGAGTAATTCTCCAGAAAAAGGTGGTAGGTTGCTTCCTTGCTATCCTCGCTTCCAACGTCTTCGTTAGGAATACACATGGGAGCTTACATGTAAAGTATGCATTCCCAAAACAAGGGAACCGCTCCGCGTAGCGGATGTTTCTTTAGGGCGGGAGCTTGGGAACGAGGGAAAACTAGTAGCTTTTTACGCTGTTTCCGGAAAACGATTTTGGTATCAATACTTCCACTGGAATATGAAGTGCTGATGATAGATTTGAGATCATGCTAAGCGAAAGATTGATTTTATGGTTAAGCAATTCGGAGACTTTGCTTTTGCTTCCAATTAATGGGACAAGATCTTTTTGCTTAAGACCCATCTCTTCCATACGATATTTGATCGCTTCAATCGGATCAGGTGTAGCGATTGCCCAATGTTTTTCTTCGTATTTTTCAACCAGCATCACAAGAATCTCCAGTTCATCTCCATCAGCAGAACCAATGTCAGGATCTAACTCCATTAACATATCAATACGTTGAAGTGCAATGTCATAATCAGCTTCTGTTCGTATAGGACGGATATTCATTTTAAATCTCCTCTGCGTTGATTTTGTCATATTCGGCATGCGTACCGATAAATTTCACTCGAACAATTTTGCGTTTGTAATCGATATGGACGATGAGACGAAAACTGTTCCCCTTGATATTAAAAACAATACGATTATCCCGCAGAAACGAAGCGGAATTATAATCACACTTAATGTCTTCAGAATTTTCCCATAGCGCTTTTTTTGCATCAGCATACCACACTTCCAAAGGCACTCTGGCTTGGGGATGATTTTCATAAAACTGAACCAATGTGCGTTTACTGATGACATTCATATTGGAAGGTTATCCATAGTTCCCTTTAAAGGAACTTTATTATTCCCAGGCTTGTCTCGTTTTCAACGTCCTCGTTGGGAATGCAGCGCGGAGGTTTGGTTTACATGTAAAGGTTTGGTTGGTCAGCGGGAGCTTGGGAACGAGGAACCGCCGATGTTTTGGACAGATCAACAAACATCGAAGCTATTTTGTTGCGCAACCTGCCGCGATAAGTCCTCTATTTTGCTAAAATACGGCTTTTACAACAGAGCAAGGTTTGGTAGCAATGAGCGAGAGCAAAGATTTTTTACGCATCAGGGTCGAAGAAGATTTAAAGTCGGGTAAATACCAGAAGATAGTCACGCGTTTTCCTCCCGAGCCCAACGGCTTTCCGCACATTGGCCATGCGAAATCGATTGCGCTGAACTTCGGCATTGCGCGCGACTACAACGGTTACTGCAACCTTCGGATGGACGACACCAACCCCACCACCGAAGACACCCGCTACGTCGAGGCGCTCAAAGACGCGGTGCAATGGCTGGGCTTTGAGTGGAAAGACGAGGTGCGCTTTACCTCGGACTACTTCCCCAAGCTCTACGAATACGCCATCGAGCTTATCAAAATGGGCAAGGCCTATGTGGACAGTCTCAGCGAAGAGGAGATCCGCGAATACCGCGGCACCGTCACCGAACCCGGACGCCGCAGCCGCTACGGCGAGCGCAGCGTAGAGGAGAACCTTGAGCTTTTCGAGCGCATGAAAAACGGTGAGTTCAAAGACGGCGAGCATGTTCTGCGCGCGAAAATAGACATGGCCGCAGCCAACATGAAGATGCGCGACCCCCTGCTTTATCGCATTCGCCATGCCCACCACTACCGCACCGGCGACATCTGGTGCATCTACCCCATGTACGACTACGGCCACTGCCTTTCGGACTACATCGAAGGCGTTTCGCACTCCATCTGTACGCTGGAGTTTGAGAACAACCGCGACATCTACGACTGGGTGCTCGACACATTGAAGCTTGAACCGCCCCGCCCCTACCAGCACGAATTCGCCCGTCTGGGCATCAACTACACGGTCATGAGCAAGCGCAAGCTGCTCGAACTCGTAAACGACAACCACGTGAGCGGCTGGGACGACCCGCGCATGCCCACCCTTGCAGGCTACCGCCGCCGCGGCTATACGCCCGAGTCCATCCTCAACTTCTGTGAGCAGATCGGCATTGCCAAGGCCAACTCCACCGTGGACGTTTCGCAGCTCGAATTTTGCATTCGCGATGACCTCAACACCAAGGTTCCGCGCGTCATGTGCGTGCTTGAACCGCTCAAAGTGACCATTGAAAATTACGAAGGCAGCGAAGAGCTCGACGCCTCGTATTACCCTGAGGACGTGCCCAAAGAGGGTTCGAGAAAGCTCCCTTTCTCCAAAGAGATCTTCATTGAGCGCGACGACTTCAGCGAAAACCCGCCAAAAGATTTCTTCCGTCTGACGCCTGAGCAGCCCGTACGCCTCAAGCACGCGTACATCATTACATGTAAAGAGGTCATCAAAGACGTCAACGGCACCATTACCGAAATCATCGCCACCTACCACCCCGACTCCAAAAGCGGTTCGGACACCAGCGGCATCAAGGTCAAAAGCGCCATTCAGTGGGTCGATGCCAAGAACGCCAAAACAGCCGAAGTGCGCCTCTACGACCGCCTCTACAGCTGCGAAGCACCCGAGAGCGTAGAAGACCTGAACCCCGACTCTTTAAAGATCATTTCGAGCGCGCTGATTGAACCCGCCATCATTACAGAAAAACCCGACGTCCGCTTCCAGTTTGAACGCCAGGGCTACTTCTACGCCGACCCCGTTGACTACACCGACGCGCACCCGGTGTTTAATAAAATTGTCGGACTCAAAGACTCATGGGGCAAAAAGAGCCAACCCGCCCCGGACAAACCCAAAACGCCCGAGAAAAAAGTGCAGATCGACGGCGAGGTCGCACCCATGAGCGACGCCGAGCAGGCACGCTTTGAGACATACACTGATGAGCTAAAGCTAGGCAGCGAAGTTGCCAACACGCTTGCACGTGACGCGCAGCTCTCCAGCTTTTTCGAAGTCGCCTGCGCCGCTCATAACAGCCCCGTGGGTATTGCAAACATCGTTGCCAACGAAGTCGCGCGCGAACTCAAAGAGAAAAGCATTGACGCGCTGAAATTCAGCGCCGCGCAGATTGCCGAGCTGGTCAAAATGGTAGACGAAGAAACCATCTCAAGCAAGATCGCCAAACAGGTCTTCGAAGAGATGGCCGCAAACGGAGAAAACCCCGCCGCCATCGTCGAAGCCAAAGGGCTCGTGCAAATCAGCGACCCCGCCGTCATTGGGCCGATCATCGACGCGGTCATTGCCAAAAACCCCGACAATGTCGAAAAGTTCAAAGCCGGAAACACCAAACTGCTGGGCTTCTTTGTCGGACAGGTGCTTAAAACCACTGAAGGCAAAGCCAACCCGCAGGTGGTCAATGAACTGGTGGCGCAGAAGCTGCAGTAACAACCCTGCTCGCTTCGGTAGCAAGGTTATTTTTCTTTATCACTGAAC
>JBNLFL010000016.1:0-89559 GCA_050305515.1 Sulfurimonadaceae bacterium | reverse complement strand
AAGGCGTCACGAAGAGGCGTAGCCAAAGCTACGCCGATGAATGACAACGCAGAAAGACGCCGAAGATCATGGTGCCCTTCGGGAGTGAAAAGAAGCATTCATCTGCGGCGTCAGTGCTGTTCGCCCTGCAACAAGCAGGGCTTCACATCACTTCCTTGCAGCTAAACGCTTCTTTTCACTCTTGCGTCGCTATAGTTAATGGTGGTTGGTATAACATCCGGTCTCTTACATGTAAGCCTCTTTTTCCCCTCCAATTACAATTTAAATAAATATAAACATCATTTTACATGTAAAAAATATTGTGTTATAGTTTCCATGATTAACAAATCATAAAGGAACACAATATGAGTGAAACCATTGCTACACGGGTCGGTCGTTTAATATCGGGGAGTCTCAATGCCATTATCGATGCGGCGGAAAACGCCTCACCGGAAATTGTCATGCAGCAGAGCATTCGGGAGATCGAAAGCGTCATTAATGAAATCCGCGCAGAACTCGGAAAAGAGGCGGTATCAAAACATATGCTCGAAAGCCGTCTCGCTGCCGAGAGGGAAAAGCACCGAATCCTGGCCGAGCAAACGCTCATTGCCTTGAATGAAGATCGTGAAGATCTTGCGGAAGCTGCCGTTTCAAAGCAGATGGATATCGAAGCACAGATCCCGGTAATGGAAAAAAATCTTTTAGACGCGACCAACCGTATTCAGGAGCTTGAAGGCTATATTGCAGCGCTGCAGGCAAAAAAACGTGAAATGCAGGAAGAACTCGAACTTTTTAAAAAGAAAAAACTCCAGACCCCAAATACAACGAACGCCTCACCGGAATCCAGAGTTGATAAAGCGCAGGCTGCCTTTGAACGTGTCATGGGCGTACCCGCGTCGGCCGCAACCAACACCGATGAAGCCAAACTGGCGGAACTCGAAGCACTGGCACGTCAAAATCGTATTAAAGAGCGTCTTGAGTCCCTTAAAGCACAAAAATAATGTCTCTTTTCGAATTCATTGCCGATGCGCATAACGCGCTCTTTGCCGGAGCACTGGCGCTCATGCTTTTTATCGCCCTGCTTGAGGGTGTCAGCACCCTTCTGGGCGCGGGGCTTTCGAATATCATTGATGCACTGCTTCCCGATACGGAGCTGAATCTTGACATGCCCGATACGTCATCATCCGCCCTTTCGCGCCTGCTTGGCTGGCTCCATGTCGGAAGAGTTCCGGTTCTGGTCATCGTCGTTGTGTTTTTAACAGCCTTCGGTCTGACAGGTTTTGGCATACAGTCCCTTCTCCTCGGGATAAGCGGCATGCTTTGGCCAGGTTGGCTGGTTGGTGTGGCCGCACTTTTTGCCGCCTTGCCGGTGGTACGTCTCATTAGCGGCAGCATTCGCAAAATAATTCCGCAGGATGAAAGTAGCGCCATCAGCGAAGAGCACTATGTAGGGCGTATTGCGACAATTACTCTCGGTACGGCCAGATACGGTTATCCTGCAGAAGCCAAATTGACCGATCAGCACGGTCAAACCCACTATCTGATGGTAGAACCCGAAAGTGAAACCTCCCAATTCGTTCAGGGAGACAATGTGTTGGTGGTGGCCCGTAAGGCCAACCACTTTATCGTTATAGAAAATATCCATACCGCATTGACGGATGAAAATACAAAGGAGTCACATGATATCTGAAAACCTTCTCTCCACACTGATTATTGCCGGACTAATTCTTGTAGCACTGGTGGCTATCGGCCTGATTATGGCACGCCTTTACCACCGTGCCAGTAAAGAACTCTCATTCGTCAGAACCGGACTTGGCGGTGAAAAAGTCATCATGAACGGAGGTGCGCTGGTACTGCCCGTACTGCATGAGATTATTCCGGTCAATATGAATACCCTCCGCCTCGAAGTACGCCGTTCAAACGATCAGGCACTCATTACCAAAGATCGGATGCGGGTTGACGTACTGGCTGAATTTTACGTGCGCGTACGTCCTACCATCGAGTCCATTTCACAGGCCGCGCAGACACTCGGTACCCGTACCATCCGGCCCACGGACCTTAAAGAGCTGATTGAAGGTAAATTTGTTGACGCCCTGCGTGCCGTAGCCGCTGAAATGGAGATGGTCGAACTGCATGAGATGCGTGTGGACTTTGTTCAGAAAGTACAACAGGTTGTTTCGGAAGATCTGCTCAAAAACGGTCTGGAACTCGAATCCGTCTCACTGACAGGGCTCGATCAGACCAGTAAAAAGTTTTTCAATCCCGATAACGCATTTGATGCCGAAGGTCTTACCCGCCTGACCGAAGAGATTGAGATGCGTCGCAAAAAACGCAACGACATCGAGCGTGACACCAATGTCCAGATTCAGCAGAAAAATCTGGAAACCGAACGTCTCTCTCTGGAGATTCAAAAAGAAGAAGAGTACGCCCGACTGGCGCAAGAGCGCGAAATTGCCATTCGCAAGGCCCAGCAGAGTGCAGAAATTGCCAGTGAACAGTCACAAAAACAGCGTGATGCCGAAAATGCAAAAATCAGTGCCGAGCAGGAGATTCAGCAGTCGCGTATCTCTTCCGAACGTGCGGTTGAACAGGACCGTATTGCCAAAGAGCAGCTGGTACGCCAAAAAGAGATCGAGATGGCGAAATCTGTCGAACTGGCAGAGCAGGATCGTGAAATTGCCGTAGCCGAAAAATCAAAAGCCCAGTCGCTTGCCCAGGCTGAAGCCGATAAAGCCCGCGCAGCAGCCGTAAAAGCGCAAGAGCAGGTTATTACCGTACGCGAAACGGAAAAAGCGGAACGCCAAAAAGCAATTGAACTGGTTGAAGCCCGCCAAATTGCCGAACGTGAAGCCATCAGCATCAAAGTCGGTGCCGAAGCCGAGAAACAGGCAGCGGAAGATACCGCAGAGGCACAGCGTACCCTCGCACAGGCAGAAGCTGACAAATACCGCATCGCAGCTGAAGGACGTGCCGATGCCGAGAAACTCGAAGCCGAAGCCGCAAAAATCCGCTATCAGGTCGATGCAGAAGGAAAACTCTCCATCAATGAAGCTGCCAACACCCTCTCACTCGATCAGATTACCATGCAGATTAAAATGGCGCTTATCGAAAAACTGCCCGAAATTATTGAACAGAGTGTTCGTCCGATGGAAAAAATCGAAAGCATCAAAATCATGCAGCTTGACGGCTTTAACGGCGGCGCACAGACACTTTCCGGCACAGAAAACACCACGTCTGAAACATCGCTTCCCGACCAGCTGGTCAACAGCGCGCTTAAATACAAAGCGCAGGCTCCGATTGTCGAATCACTCCTTAAAGAGCTTGGTATCGACGGGAAGGACCTCTCAAGTTTTACCAAAAGCGTCACATCACCTTCCGACTCCAGCCATTCGTAATGTACTGCGGATTTTTTCCGCAGCCCCTGCTTCTCGTTTCTTTCTGAAAATCGTTACAATTGCTTCAAAGGAAGCCTCATGCAATCTGTATCCTATGATGCTATTTTATGCGATATCGGCGGCGTACTCTATGTGGGTGAGACGCCTATTGATGGTGCCATCGATGCCGTGGCACGTATGAGAGAGCGTTATCGTGTCCGTTTCCTGACCAATACTACCCAGAAAACCGGTGCGCAGGTTGTACAAACACTTCAGAAGATGGGTTTTCCCATTGTGCCCGAAGAGGTCATGACCGCACTGGACATGACCTATCAATTTTTGAAGCAACAAGAGAGCGGTGCCTGCTTTTTGCTGACCGAAGAGGCCAAAGCCCTCTTTTCCGATCTTCCGGAACAACCCTGCCGCTATGTCGTTGTAGGCGATGCGCAGGAAAACTTCACGTTTGAACATCTTAACGTTGCGTTTCGTACCCTTATGGATGGTGCCGAACTCATTGCCGCAGCCAAAAACCGCTATTTCAAAGATCATGACGGCAAACTGAGTATGGATGCGGGCGGTTTTGTGGCAGCGCTCGAATATGCCAGCGGCAGAGAAGCGCGTCTCTTTGGAAAACCAAGCCGCGACTTTTTTACGCTTGCCTGCGAAAGTATGGGCGTACGCCCGGAAAGCACCCTGATGATCGGCGACGACATTGAAAGCGATATTGCCGGGGCGCGTGATGCAGGACTTAAAACCGCTCTGGTCAAAACCGGAAAATTTGCACCGCAGGATCTTCAACGCGGCATTGTTCCAGACCTGATTCTCGAATCAATAGCGAAAATCCTGTAGCTTAGCGTTCTACCTGATTGACCGCCGCATCGTCACGGCTCAGATTAGCTTCGGCAAATGCAGAAGTAAGCGGCAGTGCCAACTCAAACCCGGAAAGCAGATCACGCTCTATTACAGCATGACGCAGCGAGAGTTCAAGGACATGCCCGCCAAAATTTCTCTCATCGCTCAGAAAATGGAAATGATAACCCGCAACATTGATGTTTGAAAAATACTCCGGAAACCTGTAGCCAATGAGCGTACCGTTAATGTCTGCCGCAGTGAAAAAGGTCTGGTTCGCGCTAATGTATGCTGAAAGCGGCGGGTACGGCCTGCTCACTTTAGGTTCACTTCTTACTTTAATGCTCTGAAACTGGCCATGAATCCTGAATGCGCAGGGATAGTTCTGACACGCGGTATCTTCATTGAGTGCCTGTTCAAGCGCCTGATAACTCACGATTGCATCAAGCGTGCCATTCTCATCTGAAATAAAATGGTGCACCGAAGCAAAAGGGACCCCGGTATCCGCCCCAGCCTTCGTAACGTTACCGTCATAGCGCACCTGATACACAACCCCGTCGAAGACTACCATTTCACCGTCAATACCATCAAAAGTTCCCAGACCGAAATCACCGTGCCGGGCGACATCGCGGACACTGACATCTCCGTCGTAAATGCCCGAAAGCAGTGCATTGATGGTTGAGACCTGATAGAGGCTTCCCTCTTTATCAAGTGTACTCGATTCGGAACTTCCGCAGCCGTAAAAGAGTGCTGCCAGAATTATCAGATACTGCATTTTTGTCGGCAGGAAAAACATGGGAGACCTTTTTTTGATTATTGTAGCACTTCCGGCACGACTTTTGGAATGACTTCAGTTATTTTCACATAATCCGATATATTTCATGAAATATTCAAGAAGGTCCGCCATGAGCATTTCCGTTTCACCCTCTGCATTTCGTAACGATATGCCTCAGATGCAAAAAAACTATACACCCGATGAGCTTGAACAGATGAAAAAAGAGCCCACAAAAGTCAAAGTCGTCGGCGATGTTTACGAGTCAAAAGCGATTTATTTCAAAAAGCTGTCAGTCGAAGAGCTGCGCCATGAAAAAATCGATTTCGATCCTTCCAAACACACCTATCTGACACACTCCGACGGTTCTTCCAGTAATCCCAACCGCCTTGTCGCTATCAGAGATCCGAAAAACAACGGCGAAGTCCTCGTTCTTGACCTTTCCAGAAAAAGTATCGCGATGCTTGAAGAAAAATTCAAGGGCGAGAGCGATTTTTTTGAACGTGATGACGGTGTTTTGCGTCTGAACGGTGCAGCTGAAGCCTTTGTCGCCGGATGGATGCAGGAGATCAGGCACAACCGCAACTACGATAACGCCGATGCCGATGGAAACGGTCTTATTGAAGGTGACGAAGCCAAAAACCTCACTATCGGGTTTGAACGCCAAAACGACTACGACTATATCGGGCACAAACTTGTCTCCATCAATTCAGGCATGGGTTCAGGATATCAAAGCCTTGGACGTACACCTGATGCGGCGCATCTTTTTTCTGAAGATGTCAAGGCTGACAAGCGCTCCGCCCTCTTTTCCCAACATGCCAATTTTGAAAACAGCGTCGAAAAGGAGCTTGACCATACCCTGCAGATGGATGCCGATCTCGACGGCACCGTCACGCTTGATGAAGTGCTCAAAGATGAATTCGGCGCAGACTACCGCAAAAGCGTTATAGTTGACATGCAGGAGTTTCATAAGCGCCTGCTTGATGACCATCCCGAGCTCAATAATGCCAACCGTCTGCAAAACCATAACCTCGGCAACTACGAAATAGTCTCCGAAGAGGAAGAAACCGTGATGCTGGAAAACTTCAAACGCCAGGGTGAGGCCGTTCGATTGCTTTTTGGAAATCAGGAAACCAAAGATGACGCTTCCGAGACACCAAAACCGATAAGCCTAACCCGTTTTCATGTTGAAAGCTTTCATTACGAAGAGAAAGAGACTTCGGAGAACGGGGTAACATTTCAGCTTCTGAACATGCGTTTCAAAGCCGAAAGTACCTATTTCGATGAAGCCGACGAAACGGCAAAAGCAGGCGTGCGCAAAGCAATAGAAGAATTTCCGGCGTTCTATGCCAAAGCGGTGTACGGGATTGATTTTAACGCGTAATTTTTTTTATGAAAATATGCCCGACTCAATATATTGCAATATATCCAAAAGAATATTCCTGCCTTAAATGAGCTTGATCTCTTTAATATAAGGGCCGAGTTCCATCTCGCTGTACGACTTTCCTGCACGAACCACAGGGTATAGAACCTCTTTTTTGTCAGTCATGATTTCCAAAAATGCATTACTCTTTAATGCTATAAATTCCTGAAGCGTATCAAGCAGCATTTCCCTGTTTACAACTCTTTTTGTATAGTGAAAATTGCATTTTTCTGCCAGTTGCGAAAAATTAATATCGCCGCTTCGCTGCGTTACATAATGCCTCGAACCAAAAGCAACATCTTCAAGATTATTAACCATACCATCGACTCTATTATTAAGTAGCACTATTTTTATCGGCAGATTTTGTGAGCCGATCGTGTGCAGTTCACCCATATTCATACGGAGGCTTCCGTCTCCGTCAATAGCGATGACATTGGCATCGGGATTTGCAAAATATGCGCCTATTGCATTGGGAATGCCAAACCCCATGGTTCCAAAACTTCCTGATGTCAAAAAGGATTTAACCTTATCCATTTTCAAATATTGCGCAGCAAACAATTGGTGATTTCCAACTCCGGTTGTAAAAATCATATTGTCATTTTTTAACGTATTAAGCAACTCAAGCACTTCGGCCTGCTGTATCGCTTGAGTTGTCTTATTGTAATTTAACGGCCAGGTCTGTTTTAAATTTCGGGAGCGATTTTGCCAGTTGCCAATATCAATCCGTATCTCATGTCTGATTGCATAGTCTGTCAAATCTCTCAGTGTTGCAGCAACATCACCGATATAAGTAAAATCGGGGTTTCTCTCATTTCGAATCTGCTTCACTTTCGTTGCATTGATATCTATATAGGCTATTTTTGCATGAATCGCAAATCCAACTTTTTCGGCAACCCGATCATCCCATCGAACACCCATTGCGAAGAAAAAATCATTTTCCTGAATAATTTTATTCGCATAGGGTGTACCAAACATTCCCAAAAGTCCCATTGCAAAGGGCCCATTTTCATCCACAACACCTTTTGCCATAAGGGTATTGACAGAAGGAATATTGAACAGATCATTAAATGCTCTGATAGCGGCAGAGCCCTCCGATGTATTCAGACCTCCTCCTATATACAAGAGTGGACGTTTTGAGTGTTTCAACAAATCAAAGAAGCTTTTGCACAATTCATCCGAAAGATGAAAAAAATCTTCATGAACTTTTTCATGGTTCAGCAAGGAATTGTTTTGATACCGGCACTCTTGCTGCAAAAGGTTTACGGGAATATCAATCAGTACCGGTCCCGGCTTGCCCGATTTGGCCAAATAATAGGCATCTTTAACAATCTCCTCCAGTTTTTCGGCTTTATCAACCGTAACCACTTTTTTTGCGGTCGGTCCGAATACCTTTTCTACATCGATATGCTGAAAAGAGTCTGTTCCCAATTTATGTTCCGGTACCTGACCGGAAATGACAATCAAAGGGATGCTGTCCGAAAAGGCATCGGCAACAGCAGTCAGGGTATTTGTAATGGCCGGTCCCGATGAGACAATAACAACTCCAATCTGATTGCTTGATCGTGAATATCCCGTAGCGCTGAAAGCTGCGGATTGTTCATTGGAATTGATGATGATTTTAATGTTTCCGCTCTGACCTATTGCATCAAAGAGCGGCAAGATGGCAGCACCGGAATATCCAAATACATGTGTAATGCCAAGATCTTCAAGACTTTGCGTAATAACCTGTGCACCATTAACTATTTTTTTCACTGTCTATTCCTTGTCGAACGATTGCCAGTATATAGTCTGCTAACGCTTTTGAATCCAGATTAAAGCCGGACAATGTAGTCTCCGCAGGTACTTTTTTACGAAATTTATTTGTTGCCGTATACATATTCATGGTTCCAACGATCATAAGATAGAGAGGGAAAATCTCCTGACGCCTGAATACCCCACTATGATATCCCGACTCTATAATGTCACTCAGCAACGTGATGTTATTAAACAAAATTTTTCTAACATCATCAGAAAGGTTTTCCCCACTTGAGGCGAGTTCCCGCAGCATTAAAGGCGCTATTTTCTGCGTATCTTTAAAGTTTTCTCCAAATGCATAAATGTATGCCATTAGTTTTTTCTGAGCTGTCTCTTCTTTTGAAACAGCTTTGAGCAATCTGGCGTAAAAGTTCTCAAGGATATGGGCTAAAACGGCATGATAAATTTTTTCTTTACTGCTGAAATAGTAGTAAATCGTTGCCTTATTGACTTTTGCCGCAGCGGCGACATCATTCATGCTACAGGCGTCAAAACCCTTTTTTGCAAACAATTCCAATGCAGTCTGTAAAATAATTTCTTTTGTATCTTCTTTCATTTTCATATAACCTTATTAACCAACCGGTTGGTTAATTTTTTCAAAATTCTATCATGCCTGCCACACTATTGTCAACTCTGTATTTAAAAACCATATATGGCAGGGACAGGTTCACACAGATCTGACAACCTTGAATAAAGATCCATTCTCTGTTACAATTTCTTATTTAAAAACCAAAGGAGAGACCATGAAACGTCATCATGACACAGCCATACCGCGACAAAGCCATACTGTAAGCGCTGCTCTCCTACTACTACCCCTACTCTAATTTTTCTTCCCTTTTTTACCCTTTTTTTTAGTTTTGCCCCTTAGCGGCATTTGAATTTTATTATTGTTACATGTAAGGAAATTATCATGCAGACGCATGTCAAATATCAGCCGTATCCCACGGTTGCATTGCACCAAAGAATATGGCCAAATAAAAGTGCCACTGTTGCCCCAACGTGGGTGAGTACCGATTTGCGAGATGGCAATCAGGCCCTTGCAAACCCTATGGGAATTGCGCAAAAAATTGCCTATTTCAAAGCGCTTGTCGATTTTGGTTTGAAAGAGATTGAGATTGCCTACCCTAGCGCTTCGCAAACCGAGTTTGATTTTTGCCGCCGCTTGATTGAAGAGGGTTTGATTCCCGATGATGTTACCGTTGGCATCTTGACCCCTTCGATACAAAAGCATATTGTGCGCAGTTTCGAAGCACTTAAAGGCGCCAGACGCATTACAATGCATCTGTACAATCCTACTGCCGCCAACCAGCGCGAGGTGGTTTTTAAGCGCTCCAAAGAGGCCATTATTGACTTGGCACTTGAAGGGGTGCGTATTATGAAACGCGAAGCGGCACGTTTTGAGGGAGCGGTGGTGTTTGAGTATTCGCCCGAGAGCTTTTCGCAGACCGAATTGGAATACGCGCTTGAGGTTTCCAATGCCGTTATTGCGGCCTACAACCCCACGCCAGATGCACCGATGATTTTGAACTTGCCCAACACCCTTGAAGCCTGTTCGCCCAATATTTATGCCGATAGAATCGAGTGGATGAGCACGCACATACGCAACCGTGAAAGCGTCATTATAAGCGTGCATCCGCATAACGATCGCGGCTGCGCCGTGGCCAGTGCCGAAATGGCGGTATTGGCAGGAGCCGAACGTGTTGAAGGCACCATGCTTGGCAATGGCGAGCGCGCAGGCAATGTGGATTTGGTAACTTTGGCCTTTAACTACTATGCGCAAGGGATTGATCCGCGCTTACATGTAGAACGGATTGATGAGATTTTAAAGCGTATTACCGCCATTACCGGCATGAGTGTTGGTGAGCGGCATCCGTATGTGGGCTCAATGATCTATACCGCCTTTTCGGGAACGCATCAAGACGCGATTAAAAAAGGGATTGAGCATTACCGAAACAGCGAATCTTCGGTATGGAGTGTGCCCTATCTTGCCATTGATCCGCGCGATATTAAACGCCGCTACCAAGATACGGTGCGCATCAACTCGCAATCGGGCAAAGGGGGTGTGGCGTATGTGCTTAAAGAGATATACGGCATCGACACACCTTTGGAGATGCAGGCCGAATTGGCCGCTAAAGTCAAACTCATCAGCGAAACACGCGGCAAAGAGATTGGCAGTGAGGAGGTGTTGGGTATTTATGAGGGCATGATGCAGCGCAATGAAAACCGCTGGAATGCCGATGCCTACAACAAACATGCCGCGTTTGTCTCGGAGTTGGCCTTGAGCGTGGTGGATCTGCTTGCGCCCAAAGCAGGCGAGCAGATTTTGGATTTGGGCTGCGGCGAAGGACGGCTTGCGCTGGAGATTCAGACATCGGGCGCTAAGGTTACAGCGGTGGATGCCAGCGCAGAGATGGTTGCGAGCGCACGGGCTAAAGGGCTGGATGCACACGTGATGAATGCCACAAACATGCCTTTTGAAAACCATTTTGACGCGCTCTTTTCCAACGCCGTATTGCACTGGATTAAAGAGAGCGATAGCGTGGTGAAAAACATTTATAACGTGCTTAAACCCGGGGGCCGCTTTGTGGCGGAGTTTGGCGGCGAGGGCAATGCCAAAACCGCTGTAGATGCCATGGCTCAGGCCTTTAAGGAACATCCCGAGTTTGGAGCGTTTGAAAACCCGTGGTTTTTTCCCAGTGTTGCGCACTACCAAAAACTTTTGGAGTCGCAGGGATTTAGAGTAGAATACATAGAGTTGATCAAACGCCCCACCCCGGTGGATGACATTAGCCACTGGCTTGATCTTTTTGCCAACGGCGTCACGGCACATTTAAGCCCCACAGAGTTTGGCGTGTTTAAAGAGGAGGTTCGCAGAATATGCAAACCAACGCTTTACAGCCCAAAAAACGGATGGCATATTGATTATGTGCGCTTAAGACTCAAAGCGATCAAGGAGTAAGAATGGAGCCGCTTTTTATTGTTGCTTACGCTGTTTTGGGGCTCTTTGTGGGCTTTGCCGCCGGATTGCTGGGCATTGGCGGCGGAGGTATTATGGTGCCCATATTTGCCATGCTTTTTGCCATGCAGGGCTTTGCAAACGAGAGCATTATGCACCTTTCGCTGGGCACCTCGATGGCGACGATTATCTTTACCTCGTTTGCCAGCATGCGGGCGCATTACCGCAAACACAACATCCAGACCGATCTGGCCGTAAAAATCGCTATGGGCGTTCTGGCAGGCACCTTTGTGGCGACCTTTGTAGCGTCGTATCTTAAAGGCATCTATCTGGCACTCTTTTTTGCCCTGTTTATGGGATGGGTGGCGCTTAGTATGTTTTTTAAACGCGATTACCCGCACAATACAAAGCCCCACGCTACCGCAGGAAAGATCCTAAGCGGCGTCTTCATTGGCGCCATCTCCGCACTGGTTTCCATTGGCGGCGGATCACTGAGCGTGCCCTATCTGATGCATCAGAACATCCCTATATCCCGCGCCATTGGCACCTCGGCGGCTATTGGCTTTCCTATTGCAATTTCAGGCACACTGGGCTACCTTATAAACGGCTGGAGCCATACCGACCCTACGCACTGGGTTGTAGGCTATGTGTACCTGCCTGCCGTGTTGTTGGTAGCCATTGGCAGCACCCTCACCGCACCGCTGGGCGTTAAATACGCCACCACACTGCCCGTGGGAACTCTGAAAAAAATCTTTGGCGTTTTGGCCCTGGCACTGAGTGTCAAGATGGTTGTTGGGGTGATGTAGGAAATAGACCCTTACATGTAAGGCTCAAAAGAGTCAAGATAGTGCATTTTGCAATGGTTTTATCATTTATACCAACATTTTTTGTGTTTGTTTATTTGGCACTATCTGGCTGTTTTTTATATAATGTTTGTTGAATAAATAGTTAAAAGACATTGGAGCCTTTATGAACTATCTTACTTTTGAAGAATTTGACATATATCTTTCCTATCTCAAGGAAATGGGAGATAACTATTTTCCTTGGAGGGAATCAACTGCAAGAAAAGAACATATTGATGAATATGGTGAAACCATCCAAATTAATGATGTCTTTTATAAACGTGATTACGGTCCTCGTGCAAATGAAGTTTTTAAAATGTCTGAAAGTTCAATGGAAAAATTGCTTTATTTATTGTTCCACAAGAATCATAAATTACAAGCAATGGGACAAGACTTAGTTGATAAAAAACGTAAGGCTATGCAAGAAGCTGTCAATAGTATTAGATGATACTTTTAACAAATCAAAGGAGAGCAATCAAAAACCCGCGGGCGGCTTTTTGATTGCTCATTTTAAACGTTAGCTCAAGGATTGAACAAACAATGAATCTTGTAAAATCAAGTAGCCAGATAATCTTGGGAGTTATTCTCGGAGCTTCTTTTGTAGCAGCAGTCTGGCTATTTTTGATTTTTGGAATTGTTTATAATCTTCCAAATCAGCAACCTATTATGTTGCCTATTTGGTATGGTTCTTGGGGGCTTACTACCCTGTTACTATTCTTGTCTTCCAGATACTTGCGAGCAAAAAGTTTTTACCTCGAAAAAGCTTTTCGTATTGCGGGAAGTATTGCACTAGTTATTTTGTTAATCTATATGACAATAGGAGTATTACTTGCTGGATAGCAGATCTAACAAATCAGAGGAGCCGATGAATTACCCTGCGGGCAATTCATCGGCTCATTTTAAACGTTAGGTAATGGAATGAAAAAAATATATTTATCAATTATTATATTTTTAGTCGGACTTGCAGCAGGAGCTTGCTGGCTATACAGCATCTTGGACAATTGATCTGTTAATTATTTCTGGAAAAATTTTAAAAAAATATGAAATGCTATGGATGCTAGGCATTGTTATAAAAATTAATAGTTTTATTACTTTAGTTTTAGCGGCAGTTCCTATTTTTTTAATTTCTGGATTGTTTTTAATACATTTTATAAAAAATAACATTATGCCTATTAAAAATATTAAGTGGATAAGCTCAATCGGATTAATTATCCTTCCTTCTTGGGCTAGTGGTATTCCTTCTTTATTTAGTGGTTGGTATATTGAGGCACTTATGGTACTTGGAGTACCATTATTAATTAACTTATTCTATATAAATAAAATATCTAGTATTATTAACGCACCTAAGGAAAAGGGGACAGGCTACTTTATTGAAATTAAGCACTAACTCTTTTACATGTAAAGAAAAAGTAGCTTGTCCCCATTTACTAGCTAAAGTAGCCTGTCCCCTTTTTGTCTAACAACCCAAAGGGCTGAACCCGTACCACCGTTAGGTTACAAATCAGGAGCATCTCTATTGTATACTGTAAAATTTGATCGCCCACCTGCTGGCTACACTGCAACCGAAGCCAGATCAGGTGAAAATGTTTCCCTTATCACACGTGAATTTACATCGTATGAGGATGGTGATGAATTTATAAGTAGATTAGATGGCATTCCTACAGAAGTCATTAATCTACTGCCAAAAGATCAAAATATTCGCTGTTCCACGCTAGACCACATGCTTGCAATATTTCATAAAGATGGTAAGTGTGATGTTTATCTGAATGAAATAGACCTTGTTGCCAAAGCTCGTATCAAAAAATCAATGAAAAAAGGTGACCCTGTTTTTGAAGATGATTTTGCAGATATCGTATCATTGGAGTTCAAAGGCACAGAAATACCTAATGATGTGGGATACTTTGTCATCCTATCGAAAGGATGGCGAAAAGGCTTCTTTTTTGATTTTACATCAATAGTCGACAATGAATATAAAATTGAATATGATATTTGGGCAAACTTGGGCCACTTCTACAATTACTTGTTTTTTCAAGACTTACATAAAATCAGCGATGACGAATGGGATAAACTATTTGAAAAGAAATGGTTTCCATTCATCGGCTTAAAAAAGAAAACCATTACTTCACTACTCAATTATGTCAAAGCCGATTGGGATTGCGATGAGCTATTAACTGACATAGCTACTGAAGTTGAAAAATCTTTACCTGAATTCCTTGAAAAATGGCGTAACTCTCATATTTTTGGTGAGCACATTGATCTCCTTGAGCGTGCCGCAGAAAGATTTATAGAGAAAGATTATATTAGTTCAACTTCTATTCTTTACCCCCGTATTGAAGGGGTTCTAAGAAGTGTGAATCAATTCATAAACAGTACGCAATATAGTCAAAAAAATTTAGCAAATGCGCCAATGAAAATGTCGAAAATTCAAAAAGAGCGTTATTCAAGAATCTTACCAGCAAAGTTTAGCGACTATTTGAATAAAATCTATTTTGCAAACTTTGCCCCCGGAGAACCTGCTGAAATCTCACGAAACTCAGTAGGTCACGGCGTGGCGAATACGAGTGAGTTTTCACTTAAGTCATCAATTATTGGCTTTCTTGTCTTGGAGCAACTCTTTTACCATACACCGTCAGATCAGGAAGATAATCAAAAAAGATACGAGTTTCCACTTTGCGTTTTTCAAGATCTGGCAAAGTAGAGATGGTGCTTTTGGGATTACATGTAAAGATCAAAATTTAATAATTGAGAAATGATATGAATGACGAAATAGATCATGAACACATTGATATTATTGACTTAGATGATTTGAATCTGTCCCAACTACAAGAACTGTTATTCAGAAAAGATGATAATTGGTATTATGCTGATGAAGCACCTATGATCCAATGTGCTCGTTGTGAGAAGTATGCAAGAAATCTTATAGAATTAAATAGGCAGATAGCTAAAGATGAAGATTTAGATATTCTTGATGTCTATATATGGTTTGTACAATCAGGACCAGAAAGCATAAATTTTGTGATTAATAAGTTCGATGATGTTGAATTGATAAAAGAGCTAATAGACTCTTTCTTTCAAATGCTGTGGCAAAATGTTTTTGAAAATCCGATTTATATGATGCCAAATGGATTTGATATGTTTTGCGAAAGTGTTTCAGATTCGGTAAATTCATATCAAGTAAATGACGAAGATCGTTTTTGGAAAGAATTGAAAAGCGATGATGAGCCTGGTTATGTTGAATACAATGAAGATAAAGTGAAAAAGTGGTTTGATAATCGACCCGATAAACATAAACAACTACTTGGAATTTGTCTAGAACACTATAAAAAGATGATTTATAGCGGAGATGCTAGATTTGAATCATATGGCTTGCATGGGCTTGGGCATCTTTATCATCCAAACAAAAAAGAATTTATAATTGAACTAGAAAATACTAAATCAAATCCATGGTCTAAAGAAAAAGAGTTCCTTTTAACAGTAAGAGCATCTAGTATTATGTAATCAGTTACACTAAAAAGGTGCCTAAAAGCCTGCCCTAAAGCAGATCAAACCCTTATTGTAAAGCGAGAAAAAATCCCAAAATAAGGTAGCTATAGAAAATACAAGTTTTTACCTTTAGCATTGAAACGGAAATGATTTATCAACTCTAAGCCTTTGCCTGTCGAAGATTGGAACTTTATAAACAAGGTTCATCAGAGTAGACTTCAAACCTATTACGCCCATTATTCTTGGCTTTATAAAGTGCTTGATCTGCATCGTCCATTACATTTTCAATAGAGATTTTTGTAGAAGTAACCCCTATACTAACAGTTAACAATCGATCAAACTTTGAATATGAGTGTTCAATATTTAAGTCACGTATAGATTGAAGAATTTTTTTTGCAATAATTTGTGCTTCCTTTAGAGGTGTATAAGAGAGTATTACTACTATTTCTTCACCGCCATAACGCGCAATAAAATCAGTTTTTCTTGGTAATACATTTTTTATTTGATTAGAGACTCTAAATAAAATAACATCACCATTTTCATGTCCATATATATCATTATATTCTTTGAAATGATCAATATCAATTAATAAAAAAGAGAACTCTTTTCCTGATCTTTTTGTGGCTTGTAACTCATGTGCGTATCTTTCGTCATAAGCTCTTCTATTTGGTATGTTTGTTAGTGGATCAACATAACTTAATTCAAGTAGTTTTTCATTTGATTTTTCTAATTCAAGTGTCAATAATTGGAGGTTTTTTTCATGAGCTTTTATTTTTGTAATGTCTCTTGCTATAGCAAGAGAACCAATAATATTTTTATCTTTATCCACCATCTGATGTGTGTTCCAAGATAAAATTTTCTTAGTACCATCTTTAGAAATTATAGTTGTTTCAAAATCTATAATTTCTTCTCCACTATCAATAATTTCAAGTGCTTTATTGTAAATAGAAGTACGATAATCTTCATCTGGATAAAGTAACTCCCATATTTTATTATGGCCAAGTACCTCTTCTTTGCTATAGCCACTTATCTTCTCTGCAGCTTTATTCCACATAACTACGTTAGCGTCATTATCCAACATATTTAACCACATGGCAGTATTATTTAAGATAATTCTTTGAAACTCTTTGTCAATCAATGAATTATACATATATCTATTATAACTCCCCCGTGGTAATTAAAAGCAGTACGCAATATAATATCATAAAGCTCCACCAGAAGCCCCACTCCCCCCCCATTACTATCTCACAGCAATGATAAAAAGGTGACGAGGCTACTTTTAAGTACTCCAAAGAAGTTGATGAAAAAGAAAACAAAACTTTCGCTAAACGTCCGCCTGCCTCGATTTTATGCAGATCACCACGCCCGCCGCAATGAAAACAAGGTTTTTGAAAATATACTGACCCACAAGCGTCAATGAAAACGGTGCTTCGCCAAAGCAGAGTTCGGGAAAGAAAAAGAGCGGTGAAAACGTCAGCACCATGTGCAGCATGAAAAGCGGCATGAATATCCTGACATAGCGCCCGAGCAGAAATCCGGCACCGATAGCGACTTCCCAGATAGCCAGAAGTTTAATGGAAAGCTCCGGTGCAATAAAGCCGAACGTCAGCTTGGCAATGGTCATTACGGCCAGCGTTTCTGCGGGGCTTACGCCTGAAAAAAATTTGAGCATCCCGAACCAGAAAAAATTCACCCCAATCATGATCTGCATGACACGCACGGCATAATCCGCTTTCATACCGTCTCCTTTTTAAAGAGCATTGTAAAAAAAGCGCCCTAAAGCGGTCTGTGATTTTTGTTACATACAAGTAATAAAACTTATTAGGTTTTGATATAATAGGGCTTTTTGAATCTCAAAGGTTTATAATGAATTTTGAATTTAATTATCAGATGGGTGTATTTGTCATGGTGCTTGTTTTTGCATTGCCGGGCATACTCTTTCTTTTGAAAGAGTTCGAATGCAAGACCTGCGGGAAATAGAGCGCCTCAGGCAGACAATCCCGCGAACACTCCGTTGACAAGACGGCACAAATCTTCAGGGGCAAGTTCTATCTCCAGCCCCCGACGCCCCGCACTCACATAGATGCTCTCATAACGCTCCGCCGAACTGTCAATAAACGTCCGAAGACGCTTTTTTTGGCCCAGCGGGCTGACTCCACCCAGAATGTAACCGCTTGAACGTTCCACATCCGCACCCTCGGCCATTTCGGCTTTTTTACCGCCTGTGGCTTTGGCAAGCTGTTTCATGGAGAGCATGGATGAAACGGGAATCACGGCAACAACCAGCTGTTTGTCATCAAGCCGCACTACCAGCGTTTTAAAAACCCGCTCCGGCGCAACGCCCAGCATTACTGAAGCTTCCTCACCGTATGCCGTATTGGAAGGGTCATGGGTATAGGAGTGAAGCGTGTAGGAAATTTTCGCTTTTTTTGCCACCGTTACGGCAGGAGTCATCACAGCCCTCTTTTTAGCCGTATTTTACTGCAAATCCAAAAATTGCTTTTCCTTACGAAATCTTCGCAAAATACGGATTGCCTCTGCCGCGCTGCGGCGCTACACTTTTACAACCATAAAACAAGGAGACGCCATGAGTTTCATTCACGAAATACCCCTATCCGTTGCCGATACGGAAGTGTTTGGCATTTTGGAACGCGAGTTTGAACGCCAGAGTACGCATCTTGAAATGATTGCCAGCGAAAACTTTACGTCGCCTGCCGTCATGGAGGCCATGGGGAGTATTTATACCAACAAATATGCCGAAGGCTACCCCGCTAAAAGGTACTACAACGGCTGCGAGTTTGCCGATCAGGTCGAGACATTGGCCATTGAACGCCTGTGCGCCATTTTCGGCTGCGCCTATGCCAACGTACAGCCTCATTCGGGTTCTCAGGCCAACGGTGCCGTCTATGCCGCACTGCTTCAGGCGGGAGACAAACTGCTGGGTATGGATCTTAACCACGGCGGACATTTGACCCACGGTGCCAAACCCAGCTTTTCGGGAAAAAACTACCACGCCTTCACCTACGGTGTAGAGGAAGACGGGCGGATGGATTATGAAAAAATCCTTGACATAGCCACAATCGTCCAACCTAAAATCATCGTCTGCGGTGCCAGCGCCTATGCGCGGGAGATCGACTTTAAAAAGTTCCGCGACATCGCCGATGCCGTGGGGGCCATCCTCTTTGCCGACATTGCCCATATTGCGGGACTTGTGGCCGCCGGAGAACACATGAGCCCTTTTCCCTACGCCGATGTCGTTACTTCGACAACGCATAAAACCCTCCGCGGCCCCAGAGGCGGTGTCATCATGACCAACGACGAGAGCATTGCCAAAAAGATCAACAGTGCCATCTTCCCCGGTCTGCAGGGCGGTCCGCTCATGCATGTCATTGCCGCCAAAGCCGTGGCGTTCGGTGAGGTGCTGCACCCTTCATGGCGCACCTACGCCAAAGCGCTAAAAGCCAATGCCGCCATTCTCGCCGACGTTTTGCTTCAACGGGGCTATACGCTTGTCAGCGGCGGTACGGACAACCATCTGGTGCTTATCTCCCTACGGGATCGTGCCTTTTCGGGTAACGACGCCAGCATGGCGCTTGAACGCGCCGGTATTACGGTCAACAAAAACACCATACCCCACGACCCGCGTCCGGCAACGGCAACTTCGGGTGTTCGCATCGGTTCGGCAGCGCTGACGACGCTGGGAATGGGAGAAAATGAGTTTGAGTTCATCGCGCATAAAGTCTGCGACGTTCTTGATGACATCGACAACATTCAGCTGCAAAACGAAATAAAAGCGGAGCTTCAAACCTTTTTGAAGCGGTTTAGAGTTTATAATCATGTTCACTATTAAATAAAAAGGCGCGCCATGTCGGATATCGAAACGCTGCATCACAATTACCGCTTGATCGCCAAAGCGATAACCTACATCGATACCCATTTCAAGGAGCAGCCCACCGTCGATGCCATCGCGCGCAGTGTGGGCATGAGCAAGTACCATTTCATCCGCGTCTTCAAGGAGTACGTCGGGCTCACGCCCAAACAGTTTTTACACTCGATAACGCTCAATTACGCCAAAGAGCGTATCAAGGAGTCCGGCTCACTTCTGGAGAGTTCCCTTGACATCGGGCTCTCCAGCACCAGCAGGCTGCATGAACTTTTCGTCAACCTCATCGGCGTCACGCCCAAAGAGTGGCGTGAAAAGGGAAAAGATGTCACCATCACCTACGGTTACGGCATCACCCCGTTTGGGGAAGCGCTCATCGCCTACACCGACAAAGGGGTCTGCTATCTGGGCTTCATCGACGCCAACAAAGAAGCGATTTTCGCACGCTTCAACGAGCTGTGGGAGCGGGCGAACCTGCTGCATGACGACGAGAAGGCTCAAACCTATCTGGAAAACATTTTCATCAAAAACAAGAAATACAATCTGATGGTCAAGGGCACCAATCTCCAGATTAACGTCTGGAAAGCGCTCATCAACCTGCCTAACGGCGTTATCGCCACCTATCAGGATATTGCCAATCTCGTCGAACGCCCCGAGGCGGTGCGGGCCGTGGCCAACGCCATTGGCAGCAATCACATCGGCTACCTTATTCCCTGCCATCGGGTTATCGCCAAAAGCGGTGCCATAAGCGGCTATCGCTGGGGGATTGAACGCAAAAAGATTCTACTTGCCCGTGAGTCTACATGTAAGGAAACCATTGTGCAATACCGCGCCGCTACGCTTGAAGACATCCCGCAGCTTTGCGGCCTTCTCGAACAGCTCTTCTCGCAAGAAGCCGAATTCACTCCCGATAGTGCCAGACAGACGCGGGCGCTCAAACAGATTATAGAAAACGAGAATATCGGGAGTATCTACGTAGCACACCGGGATGGGAGCGCTATCGGCATGGTCAACATGCTTTACAGCGTCTCCACCGCGCTGGGCGAACGCGTGGCACTGCTTGAAGACATGATAATAGATGCCGCGCACAGGGGAGAAAACATCGGCGCGTCACTGCTCGAATACGCGCTTACATGTAGCCGGGAGAAAGGAGTAAAAAGAGTAACGCTGCTCACCGACGGCGACAATAAAGCCGCCCACCGTTTTTATGAAAACATGGGCTTTGAAGCTTCGGGAATGGTGCCGTTTCGGTTGCAGATGTAAAAACTTGAAAAGCCTTACATGTAAGCGGTAACAAACAAAACGCCTGCGTTACTCGTTCTCATAATATCGATATGACTCTCTGTATCTGTAATAGGAGGCAGAAACGTTTTCATCGACCTTTGTAATCGCATAAATATAATACAGATCTTTATTGTCCAAAACTGAAGGTGCCGAACAATATTCTCCGTCAACATACTCGAAACGTGTCAGGGGAATATCGTATATGTACTCCGCTTTTATCTTATCACCATCTTTGGTGACATTGAAACAGACCATTTCATTTCCGTCCGGTGCATCTGGGACTGAAATCAACAGTGCGGAATGTGTTGTAAAATCGATATCCACCGGTATGTCGAGTGTAAATTGTTTAAAAAACTCTCTGTAGCTTTCCTGCGTGGTAAAAAGATGATCTCCAAAAACGTACATACTTGGTATTTCACCTGAAAAAGCCAATTCGTACTCAAGTATCTCGTCATAACCATAAGCATAACATGCATTATATTGAGGAGGGCAGTTTGTGGTGGTGTTATTTTCAATGATGTAATCACCCAAGGCCTGAAGCTCTATCTGATAATTTTCTAATCCGTCGACATAGCTGGTATACAGGACGAGTCCACCCATTTTAGTGGGGTCCGTGTAATACGATTCATATCGGTACTGTTTATCTTCAGATTCATAAACACAGTGCTGTGTATCAAACGTTCCGGCAGCTACCGTGACCGATGCGTTGTTACAGGAGATGCTGGTCGTACTGATATTTGATTCGGCATGGGTATCGAACGAACCGACATAGCGCTCTTGACCGAACAAAACCATTCTGATATCAAACAGGTTATTGCCACCAAATACATTGCATAATTGCCAGTCATAAGACTCATAATAAATTTGCCGATGCTCTGACATCCGCTGTTCCTGTATGTTTTCATGCGGAGGTGCACTACAACTTGCTGCTGCTCTGGTCATAACATCAGCTCTTCTGAATGCGATGGTATCCTGCTGCAAAGAGGTCATGTCGGTGAGCGTATACAATCCGCCCGTTCCCTCAAGCGTCTTTGGACAATCTGTCCAACATGGTCCCCATCCGTTGTTGTCATTTTGACAACCCACAAAAACAATCGACACACCTGCAATTAGTGCGCTAAAGCGCATCATTTTCAATCGCATATCATTCTCCAAAGCTTATTTCATAGAACAATAATACAATTAAATGGTTAAATAATGATTTATTTAAAGATATTCTGCATTGATCGCTTCGGCCAGACGGTCTGATTTTGGGCACGGTAAACTGTCATTCACCAAATCATAAAAAAGTTCAAGCGTTTCCGAGTAAAATTTACAGAAATTATCATATTCAATCACCTACAGGAAAAATCAATGCCAGTCATCTCTGTAAAAAATGCCGATCACTATAGATGGGGAGAAAACTGCGACGGGTGGCATCTTGCCGCCTCCGCCAACCTCAGCGTCATACAGGAACGCGTTCCGCAGGGCGCTTCAGAAGCGCGCCATCTCCACAATAATGCCGAGCAGTTTTTCTATGTGCTCTTTGGCATTGCCACGCTTGAAGTCTCGGGCGAGGTTTTCATCATTCACCCCAATGAAGGGTTCCATGTTCCTGCGGGTGTTGCCCATACGTTAAGCAATAACCATGAGCGGGAGCTTGAATTTCTCGTGATATCCACGCCGCCCAGTCATGGTGATCGCGTTAATGCATAAGAGAGATGATTCATGACGACCGTTTCGATACCTTCGGCGTGAAAGCTCCCACCCTTCACTGTAACGACGGTGTATTCACCGGAAACTCTCAATTTTAAACGTATTGAAAACGACATCCGTGGCGAGCATTCGCGCCGCATGGTTGACCGCTTCGAGCATATCGGAGTCGTGCCATCCCATCTCACGCAGCATGTCAAGGTCATTGGCATTGACCGTGTGAGCATCACGAACGGCTTTGACGGCCAGACGCAGCATGGAGAGATCCCGTTCGTTCAGGTTGGCATCGTCAATATTGCTACGCATGGCAGTGACCTGTTCCATACTCCACCCGGCATAATTGATTAGCAGCGCCGTATTAAAATCGATGCAAAACTGACACGCTTCATCGCTTGAAACCATAATCCGTATTGCGGCAAGCAACGGCATGGAAAGCGTCGGATGTTCCGAATAGAACCTGATAAAATCGATCTGCTGGCGCAACAGTTCCGAGCTGACGCTGAATATCCGGGCATTGTGTCCAACGTTACCGCGCATCGCCGTGATAATTTTGTAAAGTTTCGCCAACTCGCCGGTTGCGGCTTCTGGGGTTATGGTCTCGATGATAGGCATGGAAGTTCCTTACATGTAAAATTTGACTGTTTGGTCAAGTGGCATTGTAATACGATTTGACCAATTAGTCAAGTCACTGTGCTATAATGCTTTTTATGAAAGAAACCACCCGACAAAAACTGATTGACGCTACCTATGAAGCAGTCTACACCCACGGCTACCAGGGCGCGGCACTGGCGGATATCCTCGCTGAAGCAGGTGTTCACAAGGGGTCGATGTACCACTTTTTTGCCAATAAAAAAGAGATGGCCCTCGCCGCGGTCAAAGAGAAGATTGCCGAGCGTTTCGGAACGCGTTACCGCGCCATTGCCAAAAGCGACGGCCCTTATCTGGAGCAGTTTTTCGAAGGGCTGCGCGACCTGAATGCGCGCGATTTCAAGCGGGGATGCCCGGTTGCGAACATCGTACAGGAGATGTCCAACATCGATGACGATTTCAACCGTCTCATGAAGAGCATCTACACCGCGTTCCGCCTGAATGTCAAACGCATTTTCGACCGGGCAGTCAAAGCAGGCGAACTCAGACCCTGCGATACGGCAAAACTTGCACTCTTCACCACCGTTACACTCGAAGGTGCGATTCTGGCCGCCAAAGCCTCTGGTGACACGCAGGACTATATCGACGCCATAGAGATGCTCATCGGATACATTCAAGACTATAACTGATTGCATGGACATTGTGATTCTTCATACATTTTGTACATGCGCTATGATGAAAATCTATACGGGACAAAATATTTAATATTATTTTTCAATGCCCTGAATTATCACTTTTCGAAAAAAAACGGTGTAAAATAGTGATTTGAGACAATCTGCCAAAGGAAGACTATGCCTTACAATGTATCCGAACGCGGAAAGGGTCAAGAACTTCAGGAACTCATGCTAGGTCGTTATCTCTCGCGCTCAAAAAAATCTGCATCATCTTCCAATGTCGAAGCATTTCAGATGCCCGTCGCTTCTCAAGATCATCCATCAGACATTATTGCCCGTTTTGACCGATATGGTCAGTACATCCATACCAGCCGGGGATATGAGACCTTGTTGGGAGTGAGTTCGAGAGAACTTTACGGGAAACGGCCAACTGATGTTGCCTCCTCTTTAGACGGCAAATTCCTTGAGCAGAAAGTACGCGCGCTGATTCAAAGCGGCAGGGGTGAAGATTTCGAGCATATCTGCATCCGTAAAGATGGCGGTAAAGTCTATACTTTTGTCTCTTTTACGCCAAAATTCAATACCAAAAGAGAGCTGGTTTACATACAGTCCCGATTCAATTATATTGCGGAGCTCACCGAATCCAAAAAACGGATGCGGCTACTTGACATTGCCATGAAAAATGCCAAAGAGGGCGTTTATCTCATCGATCGTCAATTTGATATCATTTATGTCAATACGGCAGCTTGCAAAATGCTCGGCTATACGCCTGATGAGTTTCTGGAAATGAGCGTTTTTGACATTGAGGCGCTGTATGAAAAATCCGGAATCATTGACAAAGCCAAGCATACAAAACACAGTGAAAACCGATTTGAGACCAAACACCGGAAAAAAGACGGAACCCTGATCGATGTCGAGGTTACTTCATCCCGTTTTTATCACAATCATAGAGAACTCTATCTCTCTATTGTTAAAGACATAACCCAACAGAAGTCCTCACTCCAGAAACTGCGGGAACGGGAGCAGGAGTTTCGGACTTTGGCAGACAATCTCCCTGATAATGTCGTGCGTTGGGATCATGAAGGCAGAATTGTCTATGTCAATACAATCAAACTTAACATGCTCAAATTGCGATATGAAGATGTCATAGGCAAAACCACGACCGAACTCTTTGGTGAGAATCGCTTTACCGCTATCGAAGATGGAATAAAACGGGTTTTTGCAACGCAGAAGCCGGTTCTTCTATCAAAAAAAAGCTTTTTGATGCCAAACGGCATCACCGAAATCCATGATATCAGACTGATCCCGGAGTTTAACGAGCAGAACAGACTCATTGGCGTTCTTGGAGTCGGACGCGATATGACCGACTATTACACGTTACAAAATGACATCATTGCCAAAGAGCAGGAGCTGCGCATGCTCACCGAATCTTCTCCGGGGATGGCGGGAAGTCTGCACATGCGAAGCGACGGTTCGTTTTGCATCCCCTACGCGTCATCCAAACTCCATACGCTTTTCGGGCTGGAACACTCGGAAGTTGTCAACGATGCGTCACCTTTTTTTGCGCTCATACACCCCCAAGAGCATGATGCCTTGAAGCAATCGCTGATCGAATCGGCTCACAAAAAAACCATGTGGCATCAGTACTTTAAAATCCAGCATCCTAAAGATGGGGAGCGCTGGATGGAAGGCTATTCCAATCCCCTTCCGCATCCGCAGGGAGGCACCATCTGGTATGGCTACATCCGCGACATTACCGAGCACAAAGAGGCGGAAAAGAAAATAGAATTTCTCGCCTACTATGACGAACTCACACGTCTTCCCAACCGCTTTCTGGCAAAAGAGCGCTGCATCAAAATGATTAGCCAGGCAAAAAAAAGCACACTTAAAGTCGCGCTGATGCTGATTAACCTTGACGGATTCAAAAATATCAACAACTCCGTAGGACACGATTTGGGAGATGACATTCTCAAAGCCGTAGCTCTCAGGCTCCAGCTGCATACCAGAACAACCGACCTGCTCAGCAGACAAGGCGGCGACGAGTTCCTGCTCTCCGTTGCCAATATCGCATCGATCGATGAAGTCAGTGACATTGCCCGGAAAATCGTCAAAATCTTCAAAGATCCTTTTGAACATACGGATGAGCACTATGCCATCACGGCATCTATCGGTATCGCCGTCTATCCAAACGACAGTGAAAGTTTCGAGGCGCTGTTACAAAAGAGCGATATCGCCATGAGCCAGGCAAAAGCAAACGGTAAAAACGGTTTCTTCTTCTACGATTCAAATATGGACAGCGACCTCCCCGCCCGCATGCATATCAAAAACAGAATTTTAAACGGTATCCTGCAAGAAGAGTTTTATCTGCAATATCAGCCGCAAATCGAGATTCAAACCGGCCGCATCGTCGGAGTCGAAGCGCTTGTACGCTGGCGGCATCCCGATTTGGGCGTCGTGGCGCCGGACGATTTTATTCAGGTTGCCGAGGAGAGCGGACTGATTGTCGAACTTGGCGAATGGATTCTTTCACAAGCGTGCGCACAGGCAGCCAAATGGATTCAAAACGGCATTCGCCTTGTTGTTGCAGTCAATATCTCTGCCGTACAGTTCTGGAGGAAAGATTTTGTTGATATTGTCTCGCGGGTCCTGCAAGAGAGCGGTTTAAGCCCCAATATGCTGGAGCTCGAAATGACGGAAACAATCATGATGCGTACGACGGAGAAAACCCTCTCAAAAATACAGACGCTTAAAGGCATGGGAATCACCCTCTCCATTGACGATTTCGGCACCGGCTATTCGAGCCTTGCCTATCTCAAGCGTTTTGCCGTAGACAAGCTCAAAATTGACCGTTCTTTCATATTGGATCTCTCCGGGAACAAAGAGAATATCGCCATTGTAAAAGCCATTATCGATATGGCCAGAACGCTCAATCTCAAAACCATCGCTGAAGGTGTCGAAGAGCAACGCACAGCAGAGTTGCTTGCAGCATACGGCTGCAACGAAATTCAGGGCTTTTACTATGCACAACCCATGGATACTCCGGAACTGGAACAGTTTTATGCCGATCATACTTCTCATGAAAAGAGCCATCCAGCTTAGTATCGGCGTTGGCAAAAAGGGCGTAATGAGTTACAATTACGCAACCCTTTGAAGGAGCTATATGGATACCGTTGCATACAAACAGCACATCGACACCGTCATTGAAAAAATCGAAAAGGCACGCTTACATGTAAGCGGACACCATATTGTCAAAATCATTGCCGTCAGCAAATACTCCGATGCCGATGCCGTGCGTGCCCTCTATGAAATCGGCCAGCGGGCATTTGGAGAAAACCGGGTACAGGACCTGAAAGCCAAAAGCGAAATTCTTGACGACCTGCCGCTGGAGTGGCACTTCATCGGCTCCCTGCAGAAAAACAAAATCAACAACCTGCTCGACCTTGACCCCTTTTTGATGCAGTCGCTCGACTCTCTAGATCTGGCCGAGGCGCTACAGAGCCGTCTGGGGCGTGAGAACAGAACGCTAGACGTATTGTTGCAGATCAACAGCGCCAAAGAGGCGAGTAAAAGCGGCGTTATGCCCGAAGCGGCTGCCGACATCTACGCGCAGATTGAGCAGAGCTGTCCCAACCTGAACCTCAAAGGGGTCATGAGCATCGGCGCGCACGTGGACGACACTGCAGTCATTCAAAAAAGCTTCGAGACCACGCACCGCATTTTTGAAACGCTTCCGGGTGCCACCATCTGCTCCATGGGCATGAGCGGCGACTACGAACTCGCCATTCGCTGCGGCGCCACCATGGTACGTCTTGGTTCCGTTCTCTTTCCCCATTAACTCATTTGGAGCGCCAACGCGCTCCCGTATTCATTCCGTGCTTTACATGTAACGTCCCTGCAATACGGCAGCGCTAAACTCCCGAAAAAGACAGGAGATTTGCATGGCCATTCGTACCCGCAGGGAATTTCTGATTGCTTCGGCGCTGACGGTGGGGGCATTTGCCGTATCTACCGGACTGGGAGGGTGCGGTTCTGACAGCTCGTCAGGCGCAAAAGGCAGCTTCAAGCACGGCGTTGCCAGCGGTGACCCGCTGCAGAACAGCGTCATTCTCTGGACCCGCGTCACGCCCGACGCTGCGGCGGAAAGCATTGAAGTGAGTTACGAAGTCGCTACCGACGCCGCTTTTTCCAACCTCGTGCGTCCCGCCGAATCCTTTACGGTGAAAAAAGCGTTCGATTACACACTGAAAGTCGATTTTCAAAATCTCCAGAGCGGGAGTGTCTATTACTACCGTTTTAAAGTCGGCAATACCGTTTCGCCCGTGGGCCGCACCAAAACCCTCCCCGAAGGCGTCCTATCGCAGGCGCGTTTTGCCGTCTTCTCCTGTGCCAACTACCCTAACGGCTACTTCAATGCCTATGCCGAAGCCGCGAAAATCGCCGACCTTGACGCCACGCTGCATCTGGGCGACTATATCTACGAATACGGCATGTTCAAAGCCGACGGCGTAACACCGGACTATGCAACATCACACGCCAAAGAGTACGGACGGGAACTCGCATCTGACAATGCCACCGAACTCTTCACGCTTGATGACTACCGCAAACGCTACGCCATCTACCATACCGATACCGGATTGCAGGCCGTTCACGCCGCCTGCCCGATGATTGCGGTCTGGGACGACCACGAAGTTGCCAACGATACCTATAAAGACGGAGCCGAAAACCATAACGAAGGCGAAGGGAGTTTTGAAGCACGAAAAATGGCGGCGCTTCAGGCCTATTTTGAGTGGATTCCCATCCGTCCCTCAAGCGACGCCAACTACAGCGAGACGATCTACCGCACCTTCACCTACGGCGACCTGCTGAGCCTGCACATGCTCGACACCCGCGTCATCGGACGCGACAAGCAGCTGAGCTACGGCGATTTTCCCGAACTCATCACCACGGGAGACAGCAGTAACTTTGTCGCCGCTATCATGAATCCGCAGCGCACCATCATGGGTAACGAACAAACCCAATGGCTTCAGGGGCAGATGATACAGAGCACAACGACATGGGATGTTCTGGGGCAGCAGGTGCTTATGGCGCGCATGATGCTCCCGGCCGAGCTGCTACTGGTGATTGCCAGCCTTGAGGGTGCGGATGAAACAACAAAGCCCGTCCTCCTTTCGCAGCTCTCATCGATGCTCACCGAGCTCTACACCATCAAACTTCGGGCCAACGCAAGTGACCCCACACTCACCGCGGAAGAGCTCGCACGCATCAACACTGTCGTGCCTTACAATCTTGATGCATGGGACGGTTACGGCTACAGCCGCGAAGTCGTCTTGCAGACAGCTTCCTCACTGGGTAAAAACCTTGTCGTACTTGCAGGCGACACCCACAACGCATGGGCGAGCGAACTCAAAATGTTCGATAATACCTACCAGCCAACCATTCCCGTGGGCGTCGAGTTCGCTACGACGTCGGTCACGTCACCGGGCATGGAAGAGTATGCCGGACTCACCGATACCGCGAGTGCCATGCAGTTTGAAACCGTCATTACCGAACTCATCGACGATCTGAAATATTTCAACGCCAATAACCGCGGGTTCATGAGTGTCACTTTTACCAAAGAGGCTGCGATGGCAGAATGGATTTTTGTCGATTCCGTCGCTTCGGAAACCTATGCTACCCTCACGACCCGCTCAAAAAAACTTAAAACCGTTGCCGGAAGCGCATCGCTTACTTCTGTATAATTTTATGGCCGTTTAGAGGCCGTAAAACACTTTTTTTTTATTCCTTCTATTAAAAAAACAACTATTTGTGATAATCTTGTACTATATTTTTGGCATCTCTGAAAAAAAGAAGCAATTCCCGGAGCTGCCTTTTTGAGGGTTTACATGCATTCCATTTCATCACTGACCAAAATTCAATATGCCAATATCATCTCGCTGGTGATCTTTTCACTTGCACTCGGAGTCGAAATCTACGCTTACGGTTTTGACTGGATGCGTATCGTTAATCTTGCCAATTTTGCGCTTGCATGGTACATGTTTGCCAACATTCGCCGGGTTCAAACGATTATCGGGCGCTTCAGCAGCGAACTGGCCCGGGCAAAAGAGGGACATCTGGAGTGCCGTATCGATGACTACCGTGACGGCGGTGAGCTCGAAGTACTCCGCGTTAATTTTAATGCGCTGATGCAACAGTTCCGTACCTTTGTGTCACAGATTACCGTCTCCATCACCCATGCAAGTTCGGGAGAAGATTTTCATACCATCGATACCAATGGTTTTTCAGGACAGCTTCTTGAAAACATTGCCGTGACAAATGATGCCATCACCCTGATGCGCGACGATACCGCAAAAATCGAAAATTCCATGCTCAATAATGAAATCACAAAAATCGGACAGGGGGTTATCGGTGAGCTTAACCTGCTGCAAAACGATCTGAAAAACTCTCTTGAACATATACGTGAAATTGTGCAGGCCTCAACAAAAACCCAAAATGCCGCACATGACTCAAGCGATCTTCTCGATCAGGTCAGAGCGCAGCTGGGCTCACTCATAGAAGGTGTGCACGACTCATCCGAACATGCCAAAGAGCTCAGTTTCAAAACCAATGAAATCACCTCCATCGTCGATCTCATTCAGGATATTGCCGAACAGACCAACCTGCTTGCCCTTAATGCCGCTATCGAAGCGGCACGCGCCGGAGAGCATGGACGCGGTTTCGCCGTCGTCGCCGACGAAGTACGCAAACTGGCCGAGCGTACCCAAAAAGCAACCAGCAACATTGCCATTTCCATTCAGACACTGCAACAGGATGCTTCCGAGATGCAGGAGAACTCGGAAACCATGAGCCGTCTTGCCGAAGGTTCAAGCGAAACCATCAATGCCTTCACACATACCGTTTCCAATTTCGGAGAGAACGCCACTACCGCGACACGCTATGCCCACGCCATTGAAAACCGTATTTTCATTATTCTGGCCAAAATCGATCACACCATTTACAAATCCAACGCCTACTCCTCCATCTTTCGCCGCGAACGACGTGTGGATTTCGAAGATCCCGATAACTGTGATCTTGGCAAATGGTACCGCGGTGATGCAAAAGAAAAGTTCAATGCCTGCCCCTCTTACAAAAGTCTTGATGAACCGCATCACAAGATCCATCAACTGGTGAATCGCAATATCGGCTTTATCCACCCTGAAAACCAGGTACTCGAGCATCGTGATACGATCATCAATAATTTCAGGGAGATGGAAGCATACAGTCAGCGCCTTTATGAGATCATGGAAACAATGCTGCAGGAGAGCATGACGCACAATCTTAAATAACATCCGAGATCAATCGCCATATATCACCTACAAAACGGCAGCGTTTTTTTTTATAATACTTCTCAACCGCCTGATATAGCTTTAAACAAGCGGTCTGAGGAGAGATGATGCGCCTTGCGGTTTCAGCCTGCCTTCCGGGAGAAAAAATCCGATTCGACGCGCCAAATATGAATGCGCTCGTGCAGTTTCATACCCGCAATAAATTCATGCTTCAGGCCAAGGACGAACAGCGCTACCGACTTCTCGGACAGATCGTCGGCAATCTCGAAAAGCGCCCTTTTGAAACGCTTCTTGCTGAATATGAGTGTGTTTTCAAAGAGGCCATCGCCCAGAAAAGCTCCATCAAGCGCAACCGTAACGTGCTTGAGCACATGGCGGGATTTTTTAAACGCCACCTCACACCCGGTGAGAAAGCGATCCTGCATGAACAGATCAACGACTATGCCGCCAAAATCGTACCGCTCATCACACCGGTGAGCACCCTGCTGCTTTATGCAAGAAAATATGAAACCTCCTACCTGCTTGAGCAGACTTTTCTCTCCCCCTATCCCAAGGAACTCGCACTGCGCTCGCATCTCGAAGGCGGCAAGTGAAACGGCTGCTCTGGTTTCGGCGCGACCTTCGTGTCGAAGATCAGCCCCTGCTCGCACTCGGCGGGGCGGTGCTTCCCATTTTTATTTTTGACTCCAATATTCTCGAGCCCCTCGAAAAAGATGATCGCCGTGTCGGCATGATCTTCGCGCTGGTCTCACAGCTCAAAGAGCGGCTTCGGTCACTGGGGCTGGAACTGCACACCTTTTACGGCGACCCCGTGACGATCATCGCCGCTTTGCAGCAGCACTTCGCATTTGACGAAGTGGCTGCCGGGGGCGATTACGACGCCTATGCGCTGGAGCGCGACCGGAATGTTTCGCACCTGCTCCCTTTTCAAGTCATTCACGACACCTATATCTTTACGCCGCAGGAGCTTCTCAAGAGTGATGGCACCCCGTTTCTGCTCTTTTCACCCTATTATAAACGGGCTAAAGCACTTTTTAGCGCGCAGCACATGATGCATTACCCTCACGCCGCGATGAAGCAGCTTCCCTATGAGAGTGAACCCGTAAGCCTTGAAAGCATGGGCTTTACATGTAAAGCACTCCTGCTCACCCCCGGGCAGATACTTCTCGATGACTTCATCTCAGGAATCGCCGCTTATGCGACAGAGCGCGACCGTATCGACACTATCGGCACCTCCAGATTGAGCGTCGCCCTGCGCTTTGGTTCGATTTCCATCCGTCAGGTTCTGCGCTGGCTGGGCACACGCCAAGCAGAAGGCATCGACACCGAACCTTTTTTCAGGCAGCTCGTTTTCCGCGACTTTTATGCCCAGCTGCTCTATCACTATCCGACGCTCGATTCGAAAAATTTCCGCTACCGTTTTAACGGCGTTGCTAATGATGCGTATTTTAAACGCTTCATCTCCGCCCGGACCGGTGTTCCTATAGTCGATGCGGGTATCCGGCAGCTGCTCGCTACCGGTGACATGCACAACAGAGTCCGCATGATCGCAGCCTCTTTTTTTACAAAAGACCTGCTGCTGCCGTGGCAGTGGGGTGAGCGTTTTTTCGCGCGCCATCTCAATGACTACGATGCGGCAAGCAATATACTTTCATGGCAGTGGAGTGCGGGAACCGGCATCGACGCCCAGCCGTGGTTTCGGGTATTCAACCCCTATCTTCAGAGCAAAAAGTTTGACCCGGAAGCGCGCTACATTAAAGCATGGTGCCCGGAGCTTGAGCGAGTGGCACCGAAGATACTTCATGATGAAACGGCCCTCAAACGTGCCTCGATCCGTGGCTATCCTTATCCGATTGTTACACACAAACATGCTGCGGAAGAAGCCGTAAAAAGATTTCAGGCATAACACGATATTATATTACGTTAATTCGCCAGACGTAAAAAATACCACTAACAGGGGACGCTTGTAACATGACACCATTGCTCTCTTTAAGTGTTCTTTATATTGAAAGTGACCGCTACTGCGCCAAAGATGTCACGGCATATCTTGAGACACGTTGCCAGCACCTTATTCATGCCTCAACGGGTCTGCAGGCCATTGAAGCCTATCGTCTGCACACTCCCGATCTGGTACTCAGTGCCATCGCTCTGCCGGAGTTTGACGGTATTGAAACCTGTCTTGCCATTCGCAAGATCACGCCCGAAATTCCGGTCGTGCTGATCGCTTCAAAAGATGAGAGTTCCCGGCTTTTTCAAGCGATCGAGAGTGGTCTTGAGACCATCATAGCCAAACCGATTGATTTGCAGCGGCTTGAACTGCGGCTGCAGCAAAAAGCCCACCACCTGCTGCTTAGCCGTGATTCCCGCGATGCCCATCACCTCGTCAACGAGTACCTCAAAGCCTTTGACAGCAGCGTCATCTTCTCCAAAACCGACCCGCGCGGATATATCACCTATGCCAACGACGCCTTTGTCGAGATCAGCGGATATTCACGCGAAGAGCTGATGGGTAGAGCGCACAACATCATCCGTCATCCCGATATGCCAAAAGAGGTATTTGCAGATTTGTGGCAGACCATCAAAAACGGCCAAATATGGAAGGGGGTCATCAACAACCTCTCCAAAGACGGCGTAAAATATACGGTTGAATCAACCATCATCCCCATTCTCGACCCTAAAGGCGATATTATCGAGTATATGGGGATTCGCCATGATATTACCTCCATGACTTCAAAAAGCCTTCACCTTCGTGACGTTGCACGTAAAAACGAAGCGATTGCCATGGAGCGTTCCAAAGAGCTGCTCTCACGGCTTTACATCGACACTAATACGAATCTTCCCAATGCACTGGCACTCCAGCGCGATATTACTTATTTTGACGAAGGAAGCCTCTACCTGCTCGATATCAACAACTTCAACGTCTTCAACAAACTTCACGGCTTTTCATTCGGAGACAAGCTCCTCTCCGTTGTTGCAGAGCATCTGAGCCTGCTGCTTGAGCGCAGCGAAAAGCTCTACAAACTGAGTGCGGACCGTTTCGTGATTCTTTCACCGCGCTTCGAAACTGACTACATCGAGTACCTCTGCAGCCAGATTTTCGCCTATTTCGACAACACCGAGATGGAGATCGACACCATAGAGACTCCCATCACCTTCAGCATCGGGATCGCCAGTATTCAGCATGAGCGCGACACCATTATCGATGCCGAGTTTGCACTCGACCTGACCAAACGCTACGGCAAACGCTTCAAGGTCATCTACAACAAGGACTCCGAAGAGTTCCTGGAAGAGCGTGAAAGCATCGACTGGCTCAACCGCACCCGAAAATTCATCTACAAAGACATGATCGTCCCTTACTATCAGCCCATCGTCGATGTCACGACCCGAAAAATCTACAAATATGAAGCACTGGCGCGGGTTATCGAAGAGGGTGAAGTCATTCCTCCGGCCCGTTTTCTAAATTCTGCCACCCGACTGGGGCTGCTGACCTCGATTACCAAGTCAATGATCAACAAGACGTTTGCGCAGTTTTCGGGAACCGGGACCAAATTCTCTATCAATATAACCGAACGCGACATCATGGACGGCTATCTGGTCGACTTTATCAAGCAAAAAGCGGAACGATTCCATATTAACCCGCACAACGTCACTTTTGAAGTACTTGAAAACCTCACGCTCTCAAGCGAAGGCGACGTCGTAACCAAGACCATTGCACTGGTTAAAGACTACGGCTGCAACATCGCCATCGACGACTTCGGAAGCGAGCATTCCAACTTCGGGCGCATTCTCTCGCTGCAAAGCGACTACCTGAAAATCGACGGCATCTTCGTACGCAACTGCGACACGGACCCCGAAAAGCAGAAGATCATCGACGCCATCGTACAGCTCGCCAGACGCCTGGGCATCAAGACCATTGCGGAGTATGTCACCGACGAAGCCGTGTTTGGCACCATCAAGGAACTTGGCGTCGATTATGCGCAGGGGTATCTCTTTGGAAAACCCGAACCGTTTCAGGAAAGCTGAGCACTGAGTCCCTTCGTTTTCTCCGCCAAAGAGAGCGTTTTACAATGCCAATACAACCACGTTTCTTTCAAGCCCTAAGCCCAAAATGATAGAATAACCCTTTAATTCTTTTTACATGTAAGGAAAATGATGAGCGACATGAAACGCACCCTTGAAGCGCTTGAGGCCAAAGGGTGGCTCAAGACCATTGACGAACCCCTCGACGTCTATCTGGAGATTCCCCACGTCGCCTACGTGGAGGTCAAAAAACCCGACTCCAAAGTACTGCTTTTTACCCGGCCGATCAACAGGGCCAAAGGAATCGAATACGACATGCCCGTCGTCATGAACATGTTCGCCAACTTTGAGATTACCGAGTGGCTTTTCGGACGCCATCCCGACGATCTGGCCGCCGAGATCCGCGAACTGCTGCACATGAAGCCGCCCGAAGGGTTTATGAACAAGCTTTCGTTTGCCGGAAAGCTGCTGGGGCTTAAAAGCGTCCCGCCCAAACGCTTAAAAGGCGAAGGAGCGTGTCAGGCGCGCCAGTACCTTGGCAAAAATGCCGACCTGAACCGCCTGCCCATCCTCACCACATGGAGCGAGGACGGCGGGCCGTTTATCACCATGGGTCAGGTCTACACCCAGAGCCTTGATGGCAAACTCCAGAATCTCGGCATGTACCGCCTGCAGCAGTATGAGGACAACACGCTGGGCATGCACTGGCAGATCCATAAAGACTCTTCGCACTTTTTCGATCAGTACCAGAAGGCGGGTAAAAAGATGCCCGTTTCCGTCGCCATCGGGGGCGATCCGCTCTACATCTGGTGCGGTCAGGCCCCCATGCCTTATGGCATGTTCGAACTGCTGCTTTACGGGTTTGTACGCCGTCAGAATGCGCGGCTGGTGAAGTCGCTCACCAATGACATCTACGTGCCCGAAGATGCCGACATCATCATCGAGGGCGAGGTCGATCCGAGCGAAATGCGCATTGAAGGGCCCTTTGGCGACCACACCGGTTACTACACCCTCAAAGAGCCCTACCCGCTCTTACATGTAAGCGCCATCACCACCAGAGAAAACCCGATCTATCAGGCCACGGTCGTTGGAAAACCGCCGCTTGAAGACAAGTTTATGGGGTGGGGAACCGAGCGTATTTTTCTGCCGCTGCTTCAGACCACCGCGCCCGATCTTGTGGATTACCACATGCCCGAAAACGGGGTCTTTCACAACCTTATTCTTGCCAAGATCAAACCCCATTTCAAAGGGCATGCCAAACAGCTGATGCACGCCTTCTGGGGCGTGGGGCAGATGAGCTTTGTCAAACACGCCATATTCGTGGATGAGAGCGCGCCCGCCCTGGCCGACTACGAAGCGATCACCGAACATATTCTGAATCACATGAATTTCAAATCCCTGCTCATTACCGAAGGCATCGTCGATGCGCTTGATCACTCTGCCGACGAAGAGCTCATCGGCGGCAAACTGGGTATTGACGCCACGGGAGCCGCTCAGGAGTTTACATGTAAGCTTCTCGGTGATAAAGAACTTCTGGAAAAAGCCCGCGCACTTGATGTGCGCATCGTAGCGCTGAAGCAGTACATGACCCATACCGCCAACCCCATCACCGTCATGCAGTTTTCCAAAGACGCTCCGGCCAAAGAGCTCTACGATGCACTCGCACCGCTTGCGGAACATTTGCGTATTGTCGTCTTTGTGGATGAGCAGCGCAACAGCGTGGAGAACCCCTACATGCTTATCTGGCGTACGGTCAACAATATCGACGCCATGCGCGATATCTGGCGCGAGCACGCTCTGGGCATTGATGCCACCAACAAAAGCGCCATTGACGGCTTTGAGCGCGAATGGCCGGGTGATGTCGTCTGCGATAGCGATGTCATCGCCTCGCTGAACACTCGCGGCATTATCGATGCCGATGCGGCATTTCTCGAAAAATTCCAGATCATCTGACTTCCAAAACGCTTTTCGGGCGTTTTGCCCGATAGATCGACACCACGCCACTACCAATATTGTTTCCAATTCTGTACAATCGCTTTTAGAACCCATACCCAAAGGAGGCATCCATGTTTAAAGAAGCACTTTACACCACACTCGGCGGCGCACTGCTTATCAAAGACCGTGTCGAAGAGGAGCTCAAACGTCTGGAAGATCAGGGCAAACTTGCAAAAAGCGACGGTGAGGCATTTCTCGAACGGCTCAAAAGTCACGGAGAAGCGGAAGAGGAGCGTTTGAAACTGAAACTCAAAGAAGCGTTGAAAGAGGTCATCGACGAACTTGGGCTTGCCACCAAAGCAGATATCGAGGCGCTTAAATCCGAACTCAAGTGAGAAGAAACCCTTACGCACCCTCGCGCATCTGGCGCGTTTTCCGTTTTCTGCTCTCGCTCTATCTTCTCATGCGAAAGCGTCCCCGGCTCCTTTTCTTCACCCCGCTTTCACCCGAAGCGCTGCGTGATGCGGTCATAACCCTCGGGGCCAGTTTTATCAAACTGGCACAGGTGCTCGCCACCCGTTCGGATTTTTTCAGCAGTGATTACATGTACGCGCTCAAAAGCCTGCATGACGAGCTTCCACCCATGAGCAAGGCAGATTTTCAGCAGGTCTTTACTGCGGCATTTTCAGAAAAAAAGCCTTTTGCTTCTTTCAACCAAAGTGCGCTGGCATCGGCGTCCATCGGACAGGTGCATGAAGCGACGCTGCATGAGGGCACCCGTGTCGCTGTCAAACTGCGCCGTTTGGGAATCGAGCGTCAGGTGCGCGCCGACATGTACATCGTCCGTTTTTTCAATGCCCTTTTCCGACCGCTCTTCTCACACTACACCAAACACTCCATCGAAGCGCTGATTGCCGAGTTCGGTACCATGATTCTTCAGGAAGTCAGCCTCAATCAGGAACGCGCCAACCTGAAAAAATTCGCAACGGTCTATGCCGATTCTGGCGTACGCTTTCCGGAACCGTTTGATGCATACAGCTGCGATGACGCGTTGGTCATGAGCTTTGAGACCGGCGTGCGTTTCGATGACAAGGAAGCGCTGCGACGTCTCGGCATCGATTTTCATCCGCTCATCGACCAGCTGGTACGCTTTTACACCGAACAGATGCTCGTTCGCGGCTTTTTCCATGCCGACCCGCATCCGGGAAACCTTCTGGTCTCGCCCGAGGGAAATCTCATACTGCTTGATTTCGGCATGGTCAAGCGGGTTCCCGAACATCTGCGCGTTGCCATCATCGAGATGATTCAGGCCGCCCACGAGCGTAATTTCGAGCGTTACGTAAGTGCCAGCAAACGCATGGGTACGGTCAGTTACGAAGCGCCCGAAGCAGAGCTCGCCGAGTTTACGGAACGAATGTTCGATATCTTCGACAACGACCATCTCAGTGCGGGAAGCATGCAGCAGCTTGCCTTTGAAGTGATGGAGCAGACCCGCACCCTACCCTTCAAGCTGCCGCAGGAAGCCATCTACATTCTGCGTGTGAGTGCCATCATCGAAGGGCTGGGGACGACCTACATCGAAAACTTTAACGGTATCAAGGACATCCTGCCCATTTTGCAGCGCAATATTCCCCGCGCACTCGGAGCCAAGGAGAGCATTGTCGAAACGCTCATTGATGAGTTCAAGGCGCTGCCGATGGACATCAAGGCACTGCGCCAGACGCTGCACCGTGCCAGTGAAGGCAGCCTCGAAGTCGAACTCTCGCGATTGCAGTTGAGCTGGCTTCAAAAGAGTTTTGATGAAGCACTCAAGCCGGTTATTACCGGCTTCGTACTACTTTTTGCAAGCCTTTTTACACTTCTTTACGATCCTTCGTTAAAGGAAGTCGCACTTGTACTGTTTCTCCTCGGTGTCATACGCCTGTTGTATCGCTGAGTGTTACATGTAACAAATCTGTTTCACAATTTTTTTTCACATTCAGCAATCTTTTAATACTCCCGGGTATATAATGATCATAAGAACAAGTTAAGGAGTATGTTATGAAAAAGGTTCTTCTATCACTGGCGTTAAGTGCCAGCGCACTGCTGGCAAGTGCGGGATGTCATTGGGAATTTATCAACGGTACATGGGTTGAACACTGTCCAACAGCCATGGGTACGAGTGAGCTGGCAACCATGCAGACTTTCAAAAACGATGTCATTGACCATACCAACCAGATCGATTTTGCAACGAAAGGTGAAGGTGCCATGGCAGTTGACGGCACACTCAGCATCGGCAGCGACATCCATTATGTCGATGTCGTGCCCCGTTACAACCCGACAGGCAATCTCGGTTTTGATGTCCGCCTGCCGATTGTCCGCAACGGCGAGAGCGATGAAATGGGTATCGGCGATATCTCCACATCGGCCAACTACCACTTCGGTACTTTAGAGAGCGAATACGGTGTCAACATCTCTACACTGCGCTACATCGCTTCGACCGGGGATGAAGACAATGGACTGGGAACGGGTTCCGGAGCCATTGTCCTGACCCATGCTCTGGCTAAAGACCTCAATCAGGAGCTGCGTGTCCACGGTTTGTTGAATTACACACATTATATGGATGATGATTATGATGATTCCATCGCTTTAATGGGCGGCATCTCGCATATGGGACTGCTTCCCAATGTTGCGGTCGCCAATGTGAAATTCACCTATTTCATGGAAGACAAACTGAGTGTTGCCGACCTCTGGGCGGAACTGAGCAGCACCAATATTGTTCCGGGCATTCCGCTCTCAAGTGGCATCAAAATTCCGCTTATCGATTCCTATGACGGCAGTGATCTGGATAAAACCTTTATGATCTACGTCAAAGCCATGGGCTTCTTCAACTAAAAAAGGATCGGTCATGTTACGCATTACATCACTGGGTATCGCCGCAGCCTCAGCAGCCATGCTGCTGCTCTCGGGCTGCGGCGGCGGGGGACCTGAGGTTCCCACACAGACACAGGCGACGCACAATCAGGGCATGGACGTCTATGAAGCGCAGCGTCAGGAGTACAACGGTCCCAAAGTCAACGTGGCAGTGGGCGACTTTCAGGTCAAGGCCGCCGGTGCCACGCGCGAAATCGGTGACGGTCTGCGCGAAATGCTTATGACCTCGCTCTTTGACTCCAACCACTTTATTGTCCTTGACCGTCAGGCCATGAAAGATATGATGCTCGAACAGGACCTCAGTGCCAGCCGCCGCGCCGAAGAGGGTACGGGACCTTCACGCGGTCACATTGAAGGAGCGGAGCTTTACATCTACGGTGTCGTCTCCGAATTTGAAGCCGACAGCGGCGGTATGGGGATTTCGCTCTTTTCGGGACAGCTGCCGCTCTCCATGGGCGGCGGAAGCAAAAACTCGCATGTCGCCATCGACATGCGCGCCACCGACATGAAATCGGGCCGCGTCGTCTTCGCCACGCGGGTTGAGGGCAAAACCACCGACTATAACGCCAATGTGGGAACCACCCTCGGCAGAGGCGAAGGCGCCCTGCCCGTCTCTTTGGGCAAATACACCAACACCCCGATGGAAAAAGCGATTCGCGCCTGTATCGACCAGGCGGTCAATCAGCTGATCGTCAAAACGCCGAAGCAGTACTACAAGAAATAACTTTCGGGAGCTTCCCGCTCCCCAAGCTATGATCTGAATGCTTACATGTAAGCATTCAGATCTTACCTTGACTAAGGAGCATGTTATGGCACCCTCTCTTCTCAAATACTTTTCCGTTATTCTTCTCATGCTAGTCAGTTTTTATTCAAATGCAGATGCACGTGTCTTGAATCAATCGCAACAACAATGGGTGAATGAAGCAAAAGAAGGCTTAGAAAAAGCGCTAACGCATCCAGGTATGCCCATGGATGAACGTATCAGGCTTGTAGAAAAATGTGCACGCACACTTAAAGAGTATGGGCAACCTTCTGCATTTCCCCAAGCCAACAATGACAATGCGATCAAAAAACTCTTTGACGACAACTATGAACAGTGTCGCAAAGAGTATCTTGACGCGAATGACCTGTACGCGTACCTTGCCAACCAGTCATTGAAGAGCCGGTCAAAAATAATCAATGAGCTTCAGATACAAGTCACCGAAGAGCAAATTAAATTTTTGATTCCGGGAGTGACACCCTTTTCCCTCTCAAAAGATCTGGTTCAAACCAATTTGGACTGGAACATCGTAGACGGAGTGAATTCTGGTGGAAAGAACAGTCAAAGCTTCGTACTTAAAAAATTAAAAGAACTGGAGAAAAACTCTAAACTGATGAAGGTTTTGAATGCTCTGAAAAACGATCATAAAGTCTCTATGGATTCCTTGAAAAAAGACAGGGACGAAATACCAAATACACTGAACAGACTGCGTAAGGCGTATGCGGATGAAGAGAGCAAGCGGTTCACCTTCAAAGGTTATGAAAACTCCGTTTTGAACAACCCTGCGTCTTCGAGCGCTCAGGTTTCTTCGGGAAATCAGACTTCAAGAAAGAGTGACTTTGACAAACTTTATAACTGTCTTTGTAAAAGTTCCGGTGGTTCATTGGGCGGTTACTATGCCGGTACGAATCAGGGTGGGCCTTGTATGGCAACCGGTCCTTTGACATCATGGTATGCACCCATGCCGTTTTCAAAAAAAGCGCTCCTGGGATGCAGAAATTATGTTGACCAGAAAAATTATGAAGAGAATCTCAAAATTTTTGATGAGATGCGTAAAAATGATGAACTGGTCTATCAGAAACTGAAAATCGTCGTCCAAAAAGAAAACGCGAAGTGTATTGAAGAAGATATTCAAAAAATCAACTCCCTGATATTTCCTCAACGCGACGGCTGGGAAGATCTCTGGATTGAAGCGGGTGAAATTTACAAACGCATCGCTGACATGATGCTGGAAAAAGACAAACAAGCGATGCAATCTATTTTAACAGCGCGTCTTATCAATGCTGGTCAATCCAAAGTCCTTAAAAACAGTGATTTCAATGCAGGTATCAAAGCAATTGAGTTGTCTGATCTGGTGGGTGGTCCCAGAGCTGTCAACAACGCCAAACGTCTTGAAGAGTATAAACGATGGAAAGAACCATGGAACAAAGTACTGCAAGAAGACATTCCAAACATCAAATCCCAGATTAAAGAGGGAAAACTCAAAAGTGCTATGAGCACTATGGACTCCATACGACAAAGAATGACGCAACGGCAACTTCCTGTCTCAGAAGACCCTCGCTGGAACGAACTTTCAACAATATATAATGAACGTAGTCTTGAAATGCAGGAAAAAGCGACAGACACATTCAAAGAGATTGGCGCGCTTCTCGAGAACAGAGATCCCAAAAAAGCCTTAAGCCTTATAGACAACTTTCCTAAATGGGAAGAACATACAGAAGGCATAACAGGGTATCGTCCACAGGTAGCAGAGCGTGTCTCACAAGCTGAGAGTGAGGCGCGGCAAGGAGATACGTTCAATGAACACTCCAAATTCAGTGAAGCTATTTCCTCATATAAAAAAAGTCTCCAGATTCAAGACGATTCCAGTGTGCAACGAAAACTCGATGATCTGCTAAAACGCCAGCAAAGAGCCGGAGACTACAACAAAAAAGGATGGGCAGCGCTTGACAAAAGTGATCTTGCCAGTGCTCTTGAATCTTTCGAAGCGAGTGTCAAGCAGTGGCCGGACCCGAATATATCACAGCTGATCGCATCGTTACGAGTGAGACTGCAGGAAAAGAAAAAAAATGCCGACGCCGTAGCGGCAGCCGAGCAGAAAGCCAATCGCGAAGCCCAGAAGAAAAAAGATGACGCCGCGATGACCGCTGCCGGGCTCTCTTTGACAGACCGTTTTACAGGTCGTGACAGTGGCAGAGACCAGGTTGTCGGGGACCGCAACTCTTTTGACAGCTACAACACCCCTGAAGAGCCCTCCAACAGTTTCGGATACGAACAGATGACCCAACAGGTCAACTCGGGTATGAACAAACAAAAAGAGATTCTTGTCAGCAAGCAGTATTCGTCGCATTCAAATGATGACACGCATACGCCAACATCCCATACATCTTCGACGCCATCGGGTACCGCATCAACTTCTTCGGATACATCGTCAGGAACTACGACCACAACTGGATCGCAGACCATTTTAAATACGGGTAACATTGCCGGCGTACAAAACAATCCGAAAAACCCCACTACGTTCACCATCAAGTCTACATGTAAACTTGTCTCCATCACCAACTACCACTGGAACAATGCCAAAGGAAGCAAGCCCGGCACTATTGGAGTTCGTGATAGTTCGGGTAAAATGTATGGTCCGTGGTCAACGATAGGTAAACCCGGACAGGGCGGCGTTCCCAACGCTTACTGGACGGCGTCACCCAACATCTCCCTGCCGGCAGGAACCTATACGATTGTCGACTCGGAAAATTCGACCTGGGCCAACAATTCCGGTTCCAATTACCGCGGTATGACCGATGTCGTTGCCGATTGCGGCAGCAGCACGACAACGGGTACGACTGCCACGGGAACGGTAGGCTCTACGGACACACTCTCAGGAACCTCCATTACCACTGGTACAACGACCACTTCGGGTTCTACTGCCTTCAGCGGTACCATGACCGGAAGCTGGAAAGGCTCAGGCGGGATTATCAAACTCGCTTCAGGCACTTTTACTATGACGATTGCCAAAGATGGCAAGGTGACGGTGCGTTACGAAGGAGATGACTACGGTTCCTTCACCGGAAACATCAGCAACACCGGTAAGATAGACCTCAAACAGGCCGGTGGCAGCAGTGGAACTTTCAGCTGGAAAGGCACCATCAAAAAAGATGCCAAAGGTAACCTCAGCGGCAGCGGTACCTGGACTGATGATGATGTCAAGGGAACCTGGCAGTCCAAAGGTAGCGTGACACAGACCAGCGCAGCAAGCTCCGGTATGGCGCTTCCGGCACGATTTAAAGGAACGGCGACCGTCACAACAGTAGAGAGCGGCACAGAGAAGTTCCCCATTACCATCAACGTCGAAGACCACTATGTCGGTCCTGAAAGCCTGCAAAAATTCAAATACAATGCTACCGTCACATACGGTTTCCGCCACTACTGCGGACAGCGCCGCATCCATCTCGACGCCTACAACAGTTCCGACTACGCCTATGTCTACCCCGATAAAAACACATTCACCATCCCCGGACTCGGCATCTGGAACGGCAAGATCAGCGGCAACACCCTCAAAGGCAGCTACCCGAAAACAAAAACCTGCAGCACTCTGGATGACACCATCACCATCAGCATAGAGCTGCAGCGGCAGTAAAAGGAGGAGACCATGCGTTTTCTTATTCACATTTTTCTGTTTCTCTCGCTTACATGCTCGACAGGTTTGGCCGATACTCCCAGCGATGATGAACTGATGCAGGAGGCCATGGTACAGATTAAAAATGACCTTATTGCAGAACTCAAGGAAGATCACCCCAAACTTGCCAAAGGGCTCAGCAGCGTTGATCCGGCAAAAGTCGGTGACTTTCTGGGCAGCATGGCCGGAGGCGACTACGAAGGTGCCTTCCAGATGGCCGGACAGAGTGCCAGCGACTACTTCGTCACTTATGTGGACTCTCATATTGCCGAAATCATCGACGATGACAGTCCCGCGGCGCAGATTTTAAACTACGTTCCCCTCACGCGCGATGATGCCAAAGCCGTCTATCAGCAGGTGTGGCTGGGGAACTATGCCGATGCTTCGAGCGTCCTCAAAGCACGGCTTAAAGCCACCGGAACCGAAAAGATGACCGCGCTTTCGAAAGACCTCATCACCGGCGGCATTGACTGGGTTCTCAAAGATAGCACCGGCGGCAGTCCGGGGGGACTCTTCATCCAGCTTGTCGAACTCGAAATCGAGTTTCTTGATTTCGCCGAAAAAGGGATGAAACGCTACTTCTCGGGTGAGATGCTCGAATACTACAATGACCTCAGGCAGGCCGGATATACTCCGGAACAGGCCTACATGAAGACCTTCAGTCTTGACGGCCGTTACCCCATGGCGGAGATCAGAAGCTTCGGTATCAAGGAGCAGCAGAATGTTCGTGAGTTCGCCGAGCTGGGTTATCTGGAAAAATATGAGTATGCCGCATTCAAGGCACGCCAAAACCAGGTAACAGTTCAAAGCCTTCAACCGCTCAAGGCGGCTCTTGATGCGGAACATGACCGCATGTTTCAGTACTTTATGAGCGTCGCCGCGAAATATGCCCAGAATAATGAACAGATCAAGAAAATGGTAGGCATCTTCGCACAGGTGCAAAGCGCAATGAAAACGCTGGAGAAAAACTCCGATCAGCTCTACAGTATTGATAGCAAACTTGAAAAACAGATCAAAAAAATCACCGAATTCAACTCCCGCTCCGACGCCACTGCACAGACACTTGAGAACCTCAGGCATGAAGCTGCGGCGCTATACACCGAGTGCGGCGACATCGCGCAGCATCAACAAAGCTTTGAGACTGCCCATGATCAGCTCGGCACCTATCTGGACAAAATTCGTGATCGCGGTCTGAGTGCACGGGAGAAAGCACAGAACGCATGCCAGAACAAATCCGATTCAAAACTAATCAGTCAAACCCTTGCATATATCAATAAAAGCAAGCGCGAAGCCCAAAGCTATAAAGCCGACATAGACTACCACGTCAAAGAAGCACTCACCCATGCGACCGCCATCAAAAGCACTCTAAAAAAACTCAAAAGTCTGAAAGAGCAGCTTGCGGGAACATCGAAAAGCATTGACGAAGGCAAAACCATCCTGCACAATATTGAGACCTGGCAGGAGTTTATCACCAAAGCCTACACGGAGTATATCGACGCCCCCTATCAGCAGATCCGCACGCTGCTGAGCGATCCGCTTATCAAGAAATATGCGGCCAAAGCCGGAGAGTCTCTCATGGAGCAGGCGCGTGCATACAAAAAGCCTGCATGGGAAGTCGATCAGAACATCAAAACGATCATGGCTGCCGAAAGCGCCAACATTGCGGCATTCCGCGAACGCATGAGCGAACGTGAACGCATGGTAAGCGACATCTCGCAAGCACTCGAATCGTGTCAGGCTCCCGCTTCCGATCCCGCACAGCTTGTCGATGCCGTTCAAATGGAACTCAGCCGCTATAACCGCTATCTTGCAGCGTTTGATACGCTTGAAGCCCGTGTCAGGGAGTGCAGCGGTCTGGAACAAAACGAATTTGATCCTTTTGCGGATGTACGCGGCCTTTTTGCCGAACTCAAGGGAATAGAGCGCAGTATCAAAGCGGAACTCCCCCCGCTGGAACGCGCTTCACAACAGGCGCAGCAGTATCTCTCCGAGTACAGTGCCATAAAAGAGAAAATCGTGAGTGCGGGCGAAGGCATTGATGAGCTCGTTGAGGGGTGCGCCAAAATGCAGCAGTTCGGCGTTGTCGATCCTCAGGAGATTGCAGCGGCCAACGCCGCTTCGGTATCAGATATGGGAAAACTCAAACTTCATTACGCCTTCGCCGCCGATTCTGCCAAAGAGACGTGCGATTACGTGTCGCAAGCCGACAAATCGATGGCGCTTGAAGCCTGCAACGCATTGGCCCTTCAGGCAAAAAGTGCGGCGGCGGCATCACGATCGGAAGCGAACAAGGCGCTTCTGATAGCCGGAGTTATCAAAGGGCGCTACGACCATCTGGTTTCCGGCTTTAACAATGCCGCGTTCGACCAACTTGTTCGCGAAGCGCTTTATCGGTCCAATGCCATCAATGCCGCTATTGAATCGGCCCGCTCCTCACTGGCGCTGCTTTCGCCCGAATCCCTCGCACTCCTGCAAAGCGGTGCGAGAGAGCACGCTGATAAAGTACGTTCGCTTCAGGCCACGGCTGCGACACTCACAGCCCGCATCAACAAAGAGCTTGATCGTTCCGGAGCATCGCAGGAGATGATCGCCGGTGCCAAACAATCGCTAGCACCTATTAGTGAAAGTATCCGTCTCAGCGCCTCCACAGCCGCTACGCACTCTGCCGGCGTGCAAAAAGCGATTGCCGAGTGCAACACACAGCGCAGTGCCATAGAGCGTGCCATCGCGGCACTGATGCAGCAGAAAATCGCGCTTGCCGGCTGCAAGGAGCAAAACGCCGGAGGTGATCTCAACGAACTCCGGGCAGCCGCAGATACGGCGGAGATCTTCGGTCCCTATGCCGATACGAAAGCACAGGAAGCCGTGGCGTGCTCTTCAAAAATAGCTGCTATCTGTCAACAGATCAAGGATTCCATCATTACATGTAAAACCGACCATAACTGCCCGCTCGGTCAGGTCTGTGGACTCGATAAAATCTGTATTCCTGAAAGTGGCGGGGGCGGGTTTGATGCTTCCGGATGGGACAGCCGCGAGAGTGACCGCCAAAGCGGTGTCGGCGAGCGTCAGAATCAGGACAACGCTTCGGGATGGGGTGAAGAGGGTCATGACTTCGGTCAGGACAACATGAATGAAGCGAATGCCGAAACTATCGCCACGCTTACCGCACACAACCAGCGCAGCAGTGCCCATGGCAACAGTAACGATCAAACATCATGGAGTTCGAGTCAATCATGGTCATCATCTTCGGTATCAAGCAGCGTGACGACATCCCAAAGTAGCCGTGCCTCGCAAAGCACAACAACAGGAGCGACGGCACCCTCTGTCGGAAAATATTATCTCATTACCGAGAAGAGTACCTATTTGCAGCGTACGGCGAACTGCTCATCAACCACCTACACGATTGTCGGCCCTGTAGATGTCAAAACGATCAACGACCTCATCACACAGCGTAATGCAGAAAACAAAAAGAAAATGAAGATCATCCAGTATCCGCTCTATACCAACATCAGTGTCAGTAAAGGCAAGGCACTCGATACAAAACCGACACTGCCGGACCCTGTAAACAACTGCAAACCCTGTCCTGCGGGTCAACATATCGGGCTTGATCCCGGAAAACGCCAGTGTCATGGCAATTAGAACAAAGGAGTTATCATGCAACGTATTACATTAACCCTCACCGCGACAGCGTTTCTTTTCGTGACGCTGTATGCCATGAGCCCCGAAGAGTGCAACACCCTTAGCCGTGACTATGCCAAACTCGAAGCGGCATGGTCGGAACTTTATACCGATGAAGCGTTCTGGGAGAGCGAGCAGCAGCGTCTGGGGCAAATCATCTGGGATACCGAAGCCACCCGCAACGTCATCCGCAACGCCATTGCCATCCAGAACAAAAAAAGTGCACTTACCCCGCGTGAACGCCTTACACTCAACACGCGCATTCCCGCCAAGCATGGGCAGATCTCCGATAACGGTACCTTCTCGGTGATGGGCAAAAGCAATATACCGCTTCCGGTCGCCATCAAATATCTTGACAACATTGCCGCGTGGTCACACTCCAACAGCGCTACCATAGAAAAAGAGCTCAAAGAGACGCAAACCAAGCTTGATGCGCTGCAAAAGCAGATGCTCTCCCTCAAAGCGGACCTCGAACGCTGGTGTGCTCCCGTAGCTGGCGTAGCTTCTGACGACACGTCACTTGAAGACTCCATTGCGCAGCGTTTCGCCCAGCGTGAAAACAGCCGTCAGGAAGAGGTAAGCAGCCGCACATGGAACGATATCGAGCGCCAATGGGTCAGCAGGTATTACGACCATGACAAAAAACCTAAGCCTGTGCTCCGTCCGCTGCCCTGAACCACATGCTGAACCTTTATGACATGCGCCGTGACTACCGTCACGCAGAACTTGATGAATCACAGGTCGACACTAGCCCGTTCCTACAGTTTGAAACGTGGTTTGGCGAAGCACTCAAAAGTGAAGTGCTCGAGCCCAACGCCATGCAGCTCGCGACGGCAGATGCTTCAGGAATGCCCAACATCCGTGCGGTACTGCTTAAAATTTTCGATGAGAAAGGCTTTGTCTTTTTTACCAATTACAACAGCGTCAAAGCCCATGAACTTCATGCCAATCCGCAGGTAGCGGCAGCTTTTTTATGGCTTGAGCTGGAGCGTCAGGTACGCATTCGCGGACGCTGCGAAAAGATCAGCACGGCAGAGTCCGCCGCCTATTTCATGAAACGCTCGCGCGGCAGCCAGCTCGGTGCGTGGGTAAGCGACCAATCAAAGATCATCACCTCGCGCAAGGCACTCGCCATGCAGCTGGAGAAGATGGCGGCGAAGTTTAAAAACGGCGAAATTCCCCTGCCCGACTTCTGGGGCGGCTACCGCATTGTTCCTGAGAGCATCGAGTTCTGGCAGGGACGCGAAAGCCGCCTGCATGACCGCATACTCTATACGAAAATCGAAACAGGATGGCAGATTTCGCGCCTTGCTCCCTGAAAATTCTTCCTTACATGTAAAGTGTAATTTATATTCTTCCTGCTTGTGATATTATTAGAAATATCAATGCATGGGTGAGTGTTCAATGAATGAAAAACGACGCCGTTTTTTACAAAAAAGTGCCGTTGCGGCAGCAGCATTTACATTTCCCGCCATTTTGCATGCACGTAATAAATATCCCACCATCAAGGTGCTCGGTACTCATGTGACACTTCAGGAACCGCTGCGCCGACGTGCCCAGATCGAGTTGGGAATCAACATCGAGTTTTTTCCCGGAGGCAGCGCCGAAGTCCTGATGAAAGCAATCACCGATCCGACATCATTCGACCTCTACGAACAGTGGTCCAATTCGACCCGTCTGCTCTGGAGTTCCGGTGCCATTCAACCTATCGATATCAAACGTCTCACCTATTGGAATGAAATCAACGACCTGCCAAAAACCGGCCGCATCGTTCCCGAAGCACTCCCCGGAGCGGGAGACGTTCCCAACAAAATTCTCTTCATCCAGTCTGATGGTTCGCTTGGCAAAACGCCTACGGAGCAGATCAGTTTCATGCCCTACGTCCACAATGTCGACTCTTTCGGATACAACAGCACCGTAATTCCCAGAGGGACACCCTATCAGAGTGAAAGCTGGGGATGGCTTCTCGATGAGCGTTACAAAGGCCGTGTGGCACTGGTCAACGAACCCAGCATCGGACTTTTCGATGCCATTTTGGCAACGCAGGCGCGCGGTCTGGTCAGGTTCAAGGATATCGGCAATCTTACGCGCAGCGAGATCGACGCACTCTTTGAAGTGCTCATGCGTTACCGCCGCAACGGCCATTTTCGGGGTGTCTGGAACTCCGTTCCCCAATCCGTCGATTTGATGGCAAGCGGTCAGGTCGATATCGAGAGCATGTTTTCCCCGGCTATCACCTCGCTTAACGGCATGGGCATTCCCTGCATCTACGCCGCGCCCAAAGAGGGATATCGTGCCTGGTACGGTGTCATGAGTCTCTCAAGCGAAAGCAGCGACGAGCGCAAGGAAGCCGCCTACGCCTACATGAACTGGTGGCTCTCGGGATGGCCGGGAGCATTTATTGCCCGGCAGGGCTATTACATCTCCAATCCGCAGCGCTCCAGACCCCTGATGGAACCTGAAGAGTGGGATTACTGGTACGAGGGAAAACCCGCTGCCAAAGCACTTTACGGTACGGACGGAAAGATCTCCGTTCACCCCGGCGATATTCGGACCGGCGGTTCCTATATTAACCGTTTCAGCCACATTGCCGTCTGGAATACCGTAATGCCGAACTTTGAATATGCCCTTGACAAATGGAACCGTTTCGTACGTACCCAGCCTGTCGGGACTCTTGCATAAGGTACAGATAATGAAGCTCAATACTAAAATCTATCTGACCCTGCTCTTTTCCACCTTCTTGATGCTCACACTGATGCTTGTTTCCATGATCCAGCTGGAACACACCGGAAAACAGCTTGAAGAGCTTAACCGGCATTCACGTACGCTACAGGAAGATATGGCTATGGCTACCCATATCGAAGAGCTTAAACGTCACGTCCTCAACTTTACGCTCACCGGTGATGCCGACTCCATCAATGCTGCGGAATCTCTTGCCTCCACAGTTCGTACGAACATCCAGCTTCTTGATGCTTCCTCGGCAAGTGAACTTCAGATGATAGTCACCAAACTGAAATCGCATCTTGACAATTATATGAGCAACTTTGCCATCATGAAGCTGCAACGCCCGATTCACAATGAACTTCGGGACACCCTGCACGCCACTGCCGAAGCGATCGAAACCGAAATCTCCGCGCTACAGGCAAAGGAAAACGATCCCAGACAACAGATGCACTATATCAAGCTACTCAACAATCTTATGAAGGTGGAAAAAGGGGTCATCCGCTATTTTGAGACACTTGACCGCTCCTACGCCGAAAAGGCGCTCGCAACACTGAAGCAGACACAAATCCTTGCACAGAGCCGTTCGCACGAATCTGCGAGCCTTGTGAGCGCTCTGGATCAGTTTCATACGATTGTCGTCAAATCGCTTCAGCACTTTCGCGCCTACCTGATGCTTGATGTCGTCATGAGCGGTGAAGCCCACGAAATGCTCTATTACGCCAAAGAGCTGCGTCTTGAAGCGACCAAAGCCTTTGATGTTTTGCGCGGAGAACTGAGTCATAATGCGGAAAAATTACGCCGGATTCTTCTTGTAACAGTCCTGCTTTTCCTACTGGCCATGTTCGCAAGCTCCTGGGTGCTTATCAAGATCATTACCACTCCGCTACGCGAAATGACCCAAACCTTTGAAGCCCTTACCGCATCGCAGCAGGATGTCACCATACCGGAGAATGTCGCTGACGATGACATTGGCAAACTCACCCGCGCAGCCAAAGCTTTTGAAGAGAAAAACCGCAAGATCCGCCAGCTTCTTGATGAGAGCCGGAAACTCGGCGAAAAACTGAGTCTGAGCGAGCACCGGTTGCGTGTCGCCTCTGAAAGCGGTCAGGTCGGGGTATGGGACCTGAATCTCGTCACACAGGATCTGGAGTGGGATGACACACTTTTCAAACTCTATGGTATTAAACGAAGCGATTTTGATTCCACTTATGATGCATGGGAGCGCTGTGTCTTTCCCGAAGATGCCGCACGCGTGGCCGACGAAATTATGTCTGCCATCACCAATCACCGGCGTTTTGATTCCAAATTCCATATTCTCCGGCAGGACAACGGTGAAGTGAGGACCATCAAATCCTATGCGGATATTCTTTATGACATTCAGGGAGAGGCGACGCGGATGATCGGCATCAATTACGACATCACCGAATCGGAAACCCTGACCCATCATCTTGAAGAGCGTGTTGCCGAAGAGAGTGCCAAGCGGCATGAACAGGAGCAGCTGCTGATTCAGCAGTCAAAGCTTGCCGCAATGGGGGAGATGATCAGCGCCATCGCCCACCAGTGGCGCCAGCCGCTTAACGCCATTGCACTCTATCTTCAGGATATGCTCAGTGCCCAGAAAAGCGGTGAGCTTGATGATGCCTACATTCAAGAGAGTGTCGCGTTAGGCATGCAACAGGTCAACCATCTTTCCCAGACCATTGAAGATTTCAGGAACTTTTTCAAACCCTCAAGCGGCGATCAGGACTTCTCTGTAGCACAGGCACTTCAGGATGCCGTAGCCCTTTTTTCAGCCCAGCTCCATAACAACGATATTGAAGTCGATATGACGGAAATCAGTGACCAGACTTTGCATATCCATGGGAATGCCAACCATTTACGACAGGTGTTTCTTAACCTGATGAGTAATGCCATCGACGCCATCAAAGAGCGGAATGAGAAGAAAAACACACAAAATGGCAAAATTACGTTCTACCTCTTCGACAACCAGAATACGCTGCGTATCGAAATTGTCGATAACGGCATCGGCTTGAAAGAAGATATCCAGCCGCGCCTTTTCGAACCCTATTACACCACCAAGGAGCAGGGAAAGGGAAGCGGCATCGGCCTTTACATGAGCCGGACCATTATCCAGAACTATTTTCGCGGCGCACTTACCCTTGAGAACCGCGGACAGGGATGTGCCGCCGTCATCACGCTTCCAAAAAAGCTTCGCGAAGCTACCGCCGACACATGAAGCCTCGTCGACATCTGTTTTACATGTAAACGTTTAGGCCAGAATACGCCGTCACGATTTACCGTCGATTCAATTTTATGAATATAATCTTCATTCAAAATTCAACCAAGAAGGTTTGTATGCCTATGAATATATTCTTCATTACGCTGACCTTTCTGGTCATCATTGCTCTGGCGCGTTTCATTCACAGTTACCGCTACTGGATCGGGTATCAACTGCTCGAAGCCAAACAACGTTTTACAAGCTACCGTCATCGAAGGAGTGACCATGACCCCTTCTTCATGTGAATCGTGCAACTCACGTGCGCTGGTTGCAAGTCTGGGCCATCTGATCGGACCGCTTTTTATCGGTCTGTTCGGACTTTACTGTATCTGGTTTTAACCTTACATGTAAAGGCATTGCCCCTAAAACACTCCACGCTGTTTTTCTGACGTTGTGCCATATTTTCACTCTCTCTTTTCTGCTTTTGCTACCCTTTTTTTATGACTCTTGAAACCAAACTTTCCATTTTGACCGATGCGGCGAAATACGATGTCTCCTGTTCGTCATCGGGTTCGACACGCACCGAAAGCTACGGCAGCCTCGGGGCTACCCACGCCAGCGGCATCTGCCATGCCTTTTCGGCGGACGGACGCTGCATTTCGCTGCTCAAGATTCTCTTTACCAATCACTGCATTTACGACTGTGCCTACTGCATCAACCGCAGCAGCAATGACCGCAGGCGCGCCGCATTCACACCCGAAGAGGTCGCGGAACTTACGGTCAATTTTTACAAACGCAACTACATCGAGGGGCTATTTCTCAGTTCGGGCATTATCAGCAGCGAAGATCACACCATGCGCCTTCTGCTAAAGACCCTCAAACTGCTGCGCCACACTTACGGCTTTAACGGCTATGTGCATCTCAAACTCATTCCCGGCTCCGACCCCGAGCTGATCCGCGAAGCGAGCCTGCTTGCCGACAGGGTCAGCTCCAACATTGAACTGCCGAGTTCCGAGAGTCTGAGGCTGCTAGCACCCGAAAAAAGCAAGGAAAAGGTATTGCAGCCCCTGCATCAGGCAAGGGACTTCTCTCTTGAACGCGGCAAAAAGCCCATTGGCATGAGCACGCAGCTCATTATCGGTGCGACACCTGAGAGCGATCTTCAGATTCTCAAGCTCAGCAGCGCGCTCTACCATCAGGCCCTGCTCAAGCGGGTCTACTACAGCGCCTACCTTCCGGTCAACTCCCACAAAAATCTGCCTGCGCTCTCCACACCCGCACCGCTGCTGCGCGAACACCGGCTCTATCAGGCAGACTGGCTGATGCGTTTTTACCACTTCCGCTATGACGAGATTGTCTCCGATACCCACCCGTTTCTGGATGAACGGTTCGATCCCAAGATGGCATGGGCGCTGCGAAACCTGCACCATTTTCCGCTGGAGATCAACCGTGCCGATAAAGAGATGCTGCTACGAGTTCCGGGACTTGGCGTACGCAGTGTGGGCAAGATTTTACGTGCCAGACGCTACCGCAGGCTCGACTTTGCAGCGCTTGAAACCATGAAGATTCCGCTCAAACGGGCCCGCTATTTCATTACCGCAGACGGCCGCACGTTTGATAATACGATTTTGAGGTTCGAACAGCTTGAAACCCGCCTTCTTTCGCTTCCAAAGCCGATGGCCTACGTTCAGCCCAGCCTTTTTGACCAGATCAGCGCACTTGGAGGGGAACTGTAGTGTTCTGGGTTTACGACGGCAGTTTTGAAGGCTTTCTTAGTTGTGTCGTACAGAGCTATGAACGCCGTGTTCTCCCCGAACGCATCGGGCGAAGCAACGCTGAAGCGGGGCTTTTTGAACAGCCGCAAATAATAGAAACCGATATGGAGCAAAGCGGCAGGCTTTTTGATGCCATGAAGCGGCAACTGGGCAAAAACAACTGTGAGCGTATCTATCACGCATTTTTGTGTGACACACTCTCCCCCGAAATGCAACTGCTGCAGTACATACGACTCGGCTTTAAATCGCCCCGCTTTCTGGACTCACTCTCCCACCCTGTCGTTTATGCGGTTGAACAGTACGAGCACCGCCTGCTGGGCACCCTGCATCAGATGGTCGGTTTCGCCCGTTTCGAAAGTGTGGTGTCGGGAGTGCTCTATGCCCGTATCGAACCGCCCCAAAATGTCCTGCCGCTGATGGGACGCCACTTCAAAAAACGTTTCGGTCCGGAGCCGTTCATCATTCACGATCTCAAACGCGCAACAGCGCTTGTCCGTACGCACGATTCCATGCAACTGCACGCCGTGCATGACTATGAACTGCCACAGACCGATTCCGATGAAAAACGCTATGCAGAGCTCTGGCGGCTCTTCTTTGAGAAGGTGACTATTGAATCGCGCCGCAACGAACGCTTGCAGCGGCAGCATGTACCGCTGCTCTACAGAAAATGGATGACGGAATTTTCATGATGCCGATGCCGCTTTTAAACGGGCACGTTTCATGACACCGCGGATCATAGCGCCAAATACCAGCGCATGCATCGGCACGAGCATCAGCCAATACAGGCGTCCCGAAACCCCTTTGGGAAGAAAATAGGCACTCTGTACCAGTGTGCCGTCATTGATTCTGAACTCAAGATACGCTTTACCCGGCACTTTCATCTGGGCAAACAGCAGCAGCCGTTCATTGGGTCTGATATCGACGACCTTCCAGAAATCGAGGCTGTCTCCAATGCGGAGCTCCTCTGGGTGACGTCGCCCTCGGTTGAGTCCCACGCCGCCGAGCATCTTATCAAAAAGCCCGCGAAGCGACCAGAGCCAGTCGTAGCCAAACCAGCCGCTTTCGCCTCCGATAGCACAAAAACTCTCAAACACGCTGCCGGCATTCATCCCCTCCAAAGAAGCGATGCGGCGATCCATAAAAACCGCATTGGCGATGGAATTGCCGTGATCTTCCTCCCAAACGCCGCCGCCCTGATCGCTCCAGCGGCTGATAATCTGGTTGTTTTCCACATCTTCAAGCGCTTTGGCTACGGCTGCTTTAAAGGGTACGGGACGGATATCCGGAAAAAGCCTTCGGGCATGGTCATTTTGCACCACCACTTCCGAACGCAGTCCTTCGATGAGCGACGCTGCCACGCCAAAGGGAACCGGCGTAAAGAGGTTGAGCCAATACGACGAGAGACCTATGGAGAGAAACGGTACGGGAACGATCAGCCGCCGCAGGCCCATCACCTCCGCACACTGGCGCATCATATTCTGGTAGCAAAGCGGCTCGGCACCGATGTCAATCATCACCGTTCCCGAGATGTCCGGCTCCCGCGCCGCATTCAGATAGGCCAGCACATCATCCACGCCGATGGGCTGCGCCATCGTACGCACCCAACGCGGCGTAATCATGAGGGGGAGCTTTTCGATGAGATTGCGAATAATCTCGAAACTGGCACTCCCCGAGCCAATGATAACGCCCGCACGAAACCAGAGCACGTCAATGGCATCGGGGCGCGCGCTGAGCAATTCTCCCGTCTCGATGCGACTGGAGAGATGTTCGCTCGTAAGCGCATTTTTAACCCCGAGTCCGCCAAGATAGATGATTTTTTTCACGCCCGCGGCAATGGCGGCGTCACGAAAGTTGATGGCACTCTGGCGATCGCGCTGCGCATAGTCGTCATGCCCGAGCGAATGAATCAGGTAGTAGGCGACGTCAATGCCTTTCATCGCCGCTTCGAGTGCTTCGGGTTCGAAAGTGCTTCCGCGCACCACTTCAACGTCAGGTGAAAGCTGTTTTGAGAGCGATTCGGGATGGCGCACCAGAAGGCGCAGCTTCACATTACGATCGGCTGAGAGTGCATATTTGAGCCGGCGCCCGATATAGCCTGTGGCTCCGGTGAGCAAAATGTGTAGCGGACGCATGGGAACTCCTTTTTGCTTTACATGTAACAGTTTGCCTGTAATTGCAATCATTTGGAAGATCACCGGTGTCAGTTGATCAATCTTTGTATAATTTTAGCTACACTGCAGGCTATGGATATCAAAAAACTTTTCTGGAATCACCATGACGTTAACTAAATTCAAGCGTTCAATAGCTGCTTTCATCCTGCTGTTTTTCTTTGCCAATACCTCTATTTTTGCCGGGGAGCCTGCCATGTCACTTTATGATATTGAAGTCACCACCATCGATCACAACATGACGACGCTTGCACCTTACCGGGGCAAGGTACTGCTTATCGTCAATGTGGCCAGCCATTGCGGTTTTACACCCCAGTATGAACAACTTCAGGCCCTCTATCAGACCTACAGGGAAAAGGGCCTCGTCGTGCTGGGATTCCCCTGCAACCAGTTCGGAGCGCAGGAGAGCGGCAGCGAAGAGGAGATTGTGCGTTTTTGCAGCACAAACTTCGACGTTACGTTTCCGATGTTTGAAAAGATCGATGTCAACGGAGCGAATGCCCATCCGCTTTATCGCTATCTCAAAAGTGCCCAAAGCGGCCTGCTCGGCAGTGAATCCATCAAATGGAACTTCACCAAATTTCTGGTTGACCGTCAGGGCAATGTCGTAGCGCGTTACGCTCCCATGACAACGCCGCTCTCTATTGAAGCCGATATCAAACGGCTTCTCGCCGCTGAGGCACCTTCAAACCCGCCTGCGCATTAAAAGCCGCTATCAAACGACATAAACAGAGTACCAAACTGCCGCATTCTCCCGTAGAATGGAACAAAAAAAACGGGAGTGCCTATTATGCATGATTTCGCCGTTGTCGGCTCGGGTATTGGCGGAAGCGCCATTGCCGCGTTGCTCGATGCCAGAGGCCACGATGTCGCGCTGATTGAAAAAGAGCCCTCTCTTGGAGGCTGCAGCAGCTCTTTTGAACACAAAGGGCGCCGCTATAATACGGGAGCGACGACCTTTGCCGGGTATGAAGCGGGCAAGAGTGTCAAAGCGCTTTTTGACGCCGCAGGCACCGCGCCGCAACTCATTCCGACCGACCCGGCTCTCGTTGTCATTCAAAACGGCAAAAGCGTGGCGCGTTACCGGGATCTTGATCGTTTTTTGGATGAGATCGAACGGGTACATCCCCATGCGAAAAACCAAGCGTTCTGGAGGCTGGTCTACGACATCAACGTGCAGTTTTATGCTATGGACGGATATCGATACTCCGCACATTCACTGCTGGACAAATGCACGTCGCTTGCAAGCTTCATGCCTCTGGCTCTGAAGTTTGCGCCCTACATCGGCATCTCGGCGTCGCGCTATATCAGCCGTTTTTTCGGCACGCTTTCAAAAGCGTACCGCGACTTTATCGACGCCCAGCTGCTTATCGTCACACAAAGCAACAGCGAAGAGGTCAACTTCCTCACGGCCGCACTGGCGCTGGGCTATACCTTCGGTGCCAACCACTACAGCATCGGGGGTATGGGCACGCTCTTCGACGCCCTTACATGTAACATGCGAACCATACACCGCAATACCGAAATTTCTCACGTTGAAGTCCGAAAATCGGGCTATCTGCTTCATGGCAAAAATGCCACTGTTGAAACCAGAAATCTCATACTCAATACTACCGTCTACAATTCGGCGCGCCTCTTTGACAATGCGAAATACAAACGCTTCTATCAGCGGTATGAAACGCTCGATAACCATCAGAGCGCCTTTATGCTCTATTTGACACTTGAAAGCAGTGCCGCGTTTGCCCACCACTATCAAATCATATTTCCAAAAGTCGTACCGCAAACGCTCTCCCGGGCACTCTTTGTCTCTTTTTCCGACCCTTCCGATGCACTCATGGCAGCACCGGGACACTACAGTGTGACCGCATCGATTCATACGGATGCGCGATGGTGGAGCGGCCTTGAACCTGCTGCCTACAAAGAGCAAAAGCAGCTACTCGCATCACACCTTCTACAGCGTATTTGTGATACACTGGAGATCAAAAAATCGCAGATCGTCGATCATTTCGCCGCGACGCCCGGAACGTTTGAGCACTACCTTGGACGCTCGCAACTTGGAGGCAATGCCATGACCATGCGCAATTTTCTGCCCCGTCTTCCGGGTAACGACACCCCCTTTCGCGGACTCTACAACGTGGGAGATTCCGTTTATGCCGCGCAGGGATGGCCGGGTGTCGTCACAGGTGTTCACAATCTTGCCAGGCTGCTCGATGCGTGATATCGAACTTGAGATCCGAAAGCAGGACTGGCTTTACATCATCGTAATCGGCATCCTCTTTGGAACCACGCTCTCGGCACTCGGATACCAGCTGCTCGCGCAACCGATTGTTGAGGGTGCATTCTTTGGAGCCTTGCTGGGATTTTTCATCACGCTCTTTTCTCTGGTATGCATCAGCCTGATGAACACCGTGTTGCTGCCGCGGCTTGAAAAGCGCTACTGGGATCTTATGGCCCTCTTTTTCTCGTTTCTTTCGGGATTTCTGGGGACACTCTGCACCATTTTTCTGACTGATCATCTGCCGGTCACTGTCATTTCCGGTGTCAAAGGCTCCGCCCTTACCATTGCTGCGGCCGTCGGTATCCTGACCTACATTGTAGGCGCGCTGCTCTACCGCTTCGTAAAAATGCGAAATGAAAAAGAGCAGGCCGACCATCATCTGCTTCAAAGCCGTTTGCGTTCTCTTGAAACCCAGCTCAATCCCCATTTCCTGTTCAATGCGCTAAACTCCGTAGCTGAACTCATTCACACCGATCCGCTCAAGGCGGAAGCTGCCGTTTTGAAGATATCTGCATTCATGCGCAACACGATGCAGGAGAAGGCACTCATAGCTGTCCGTGACGAACTGAGGAATGTTCGCGACTACGTCGATCTTGAGAACATCCGCCATAACAACCGTATTGCCCTGAATACAACCCTTGAAGATGGTGTGGAAACGATGAACGTGCCGAAGTTCTCCATCCAGCTTCTGGTGGAAAACGCCATCAAGCACGGTCTGGAAAACCGACCGCTTCGTATCAGTATCTCAGTCGCTCACGGCTCGATTCGGGTAGCCAATAACGGCAAAGCCCTGAAAGATTTTCAAGAGGGAATCGGGCTTTCAAATCTCAAAGAGCGTCTCGAACGCCTTTGCGGCGGCGCGCTTGAAGTCGTCGCTTCCGACCCTCCGGAATTTCTTATTACCTTAGGAGTCAATCATGAATATTCTCATTGTCGATGACGAGGTTCTGGCACGGCAGCGTCTTGAACGTATGCTGCGCACGCTCGGCCATGAACACATTACGGCAGCCGAAGATGCCCCCGGCGCACTTGAAGCAGCCGCTGCCACCCCTTTCGATGTGATCTTTCTTGATATTGAAATGGGGGCGATGAACGGTATTGATCTGGGCTATGAACTCCGCTACCGGGGGAGTTCGAGCGCATTGATTTTTCAGACCGCCTACAGCGACCATGCGCTTGATGCCTTCGACATGGGCGCAATCGGCTACCTTGTCAAGCCCTACAGTATCGAACAGCTTGAAAAAACACTTGAACGCGTGACGCTCGAGATGCGTTCGGCAAGCGGCGACCTGCGCATTATGAGCCGCAACGGCGAAAACTACTACCTGCTGCGTCCCGAAGAGATCTACTATATCAAAGCCGATCTGAGCGAGGTGATGCTGCGCACAAAAAAAGGCTTCTCATATATCACCAAAAAAATATCCGACCTTGAAACAATGCTGCTGCCGCACCATTTTGTGCGTATTCATCGCTCCTATCTGATTAACCTCGATCATATCAGGGAGATGGAGACCATCGAACAGAGCAAAATCCGTTTCAGTTTCGAGGGAATCAGTGACACGGTCGAATCGAGCAAAGACGGGGCAAAACACTTTAGAAACCGTTTTTCATAATCATTAAAGTTTTCTTTATCTGTTCAATCAGGTGAATGACTTTTGGAAGCTTTACATGTAAGCATAATATGATGGTTGCATTCCAAATTTCAGGAGCCTCTTATGAAACTTCCACGTCTACTTTCACTGACACTGCTTACGTCGGTACTGCTTTTTGGCGGAACCTACAAACTCGACAACTCGCACACGAACGTCGGATTCAAGGTCAAACACATGATGGTCAGCAATGTCCGCGGCGACTTCAAAGAGTTCAGCGGCAGCTTTGCGTTTGATGAAAAAAGCAAAACCCTGACCGCACTCGAAGGTGACATTAAAGTTGCTTCCATCGATACCGGCATTGAAAAGCGCGACAACCACCTGCGCAGTGCCGATTTTTTCGATGTTGCAAAATATCCCGACATCACCTTCAAGATGACCAAAATCAAGGGTGACAAACTTTACGGAACCTTTACGATGCACGGTGTTACCAAAGAGATCGAACTTGAATACGAATTGGGTGGTATGATTGAAGATCCGTGGGGGAACCAGCGCGTCGGTTTCAGCCTCGAAGGCGAGATCAACCGTCTTGATTACGGTGTCAAATGGAACAAGCTGATTGAAGCCGGCGGAGTTGCCGTAAGCGACACAGTCAAACTCCAGATTGAAATCGAAGGGATTCTGGAAGATTAATCCCGGCGGCGCAGGCGAATGTAAAAGCCTTTGTGCGCGCCCTCGCAGAGCCCTACTTCACCGCCATGGGCCTCTGCAATCTGCTTGCTTAAGAGCAATCCCAGCCCATTTCCTTTCTGCTTCGTACTTTTAAACGCTTCAAAGAGCATCTGCTTGTTTTCGATGGGAATGCCCGTATCATGGACTTCAAAACGGTGAAAGTCCGCTTCAGCGACATGCTGCATCTCCACACGGCCCGTTTCCTCTTCATCTGTCTCAATCGCATCAATGGCATTGAAAATGAAATTGCTAAAGAGCATGCTCAGCAGATCGGCATCGCCCGAGAGTTCAAAATCATCCCGCGGGAGAATGAAGTCAATCTCCTTGGCGTAACTGTAATAGCTTATAGCCATCTCAAGCTCTTCAAGAATCTGGCTCCAGCGGATGGTCTCGATTTGCGTCTTGACCCCTTTGGAAAACATCAGGGTTGATTTGATGATCCGCTCGATTCGGTAAATGGACTTCTGAATCTCAAAGACGATCGGCTTGTTTTTGGGAATGACACGCTTCATCAAAGTTGAGGTTAGCAGTGCAATCGAGCCGATGGGATTACGGATCTCATGCGAGAGATGCGCCGCCATCTGCCCCATGGTCGCAAGGTTTTCCTTGCGCTTTTGCTCCGTGATGTCCGTTGCCGAAATCAGCCGTTTCTCCTCATAACGGGAGAGCTTGATCAGATAATAGCGCGCATCGATGGCAAGTTCATACTCTTCCTCATCGAAACGCAGCGCCTCAAGTAAATGGGCGTGTTCCTTCGCCTGGGTATTTTCCAGAAAAACCCTGCCATCCTCTTCAAGAATCCAGATGGCATTGGGCAAAAAGGCGACGACACGCTCTATGGTTCCCTGCAGCTGTTCATACGACTCTTTAAGGTTTTTAAAATCGTTTTCAAGCTTGAAGCTCTGTTCGATAAAGAACTGCAGCTCCTGCGGGGAAAGCGTGTCAGCCACGCAAAAGCTTCAGAAGGATTTGTACCAGTTCGTAAGCATCCCTGCTGCCTGCAAGTTCGCGGATGGAGTGCATGGCCAGCGTCGGCAGGCCGACATCGACCGTTTCGATCCCCAGACGGGTTGCCGTAATCGGGCCGATGGTCGAGCCGCACCCCATATCGCTGCGGGTCACATAGCGCTGGATGGCGACTCCAGCATCCTGCGCGGCCTTGGCAAAACGGGCAATGCTCAGGGCGTTTGAAGCGTAACGCTGATTAGCGTTGATTTTGATGACGGCACCGCCGTTCATACGCGGCTTGTGCCCCGGTTCATGCTTGTCCGAAAAGTTCGGATGGGCGGCATGGGCATTGTCGCAGGAGACCATCAGGGAGTTTCGGATCATCTGCGCATAGGTTTCGGGATGGGTGTAGAGGCGTCGCAGCAACTGCTCAAGAAACGGCCCTGCCGCACCGGAGCTGCTTTCGCTGCCCACCTCTTCGTGATCCGAACAGAAGATCATCACCGCATCGTCAGGGCCCGCTTGCAGCAGCGTCTGCACATTGACATAACAGCTAAGCAGATTGTCCAGACGTGCCGATGCGATAAAGTCGCGCTCGATTCCGACATAACCCGCTTTCTGGACATCGTACAGACTCAGTTCGTACGAGAGTATCGATTCCAAATCCGCATGGGCGGCTTTTTTAAGTGCGGCGTCAAAGTCGAAATTTTCATTACATGTAAGCAGCGGGGCGATATCGGTCTGGAGGTTGACACTGCGCTCTTTATTGGCTGTCGGGTCGAGATGGATTGCCAGTGAAGGGATAATAGCCACAGGCGCTTCAAAATCCACAAGTGATTCGCAAACCGCATCTCCGGCATCAACACCGACAACCTTGCCGGCAATGGAAAGCTCACGGTCAAACCAGGGGTTGATGAGCACTCCGCCGTAAGGTTCGACAGCCAGCTGGGTCATCCCCTCTTTTTGCTGTATCGGATTGGGCTTGATTTTAAGATTGGGCGAGTCCGTATGGGCACCCAGAAGCAGATACCCCGGTTTGGCAGTTTTCGGGTACGTAAACGCAATCAGGGCACTGCCGTTACGTATGCAAAAATAGCGTTTTCCTTCTTTTACATTCCAGGACGCACTCTCCTGAAGCTCTTCAAAATCTGCTTCAAGCAGCATTGAACGCATCCTGGAGACCGCATGAAACGGTGTCGGCGATGCATTCAGAAACGCAAAGAGATCGCTGTTGAAATGCTCCACCATGACATCCTAATGGCGTACCGTCATCTCGGCACGACGGTTTTTCGCGCGTGAAGCGTCATCTTTGCCTTCTACTGCGGGTTCAAGTTTTCCTTTGGCCTCAACATTAATGCGTGCGGCATCGATACCGTTTCCGACCAGGAACGCCTTAACCGCTTCAGCACGTTTGCGCGAAAGTTTCAGGTTGTATTTCTGGCTGCCCACATCATCGGTATGCCCGACAATGGTAATGGCACTCTGCGGATTTTTCTGCATCATCTCAAGCAGACCGTTGAGTTTTTCAACCTGTCCGGTGATGGAAGTGTCATTGTATGCAAACGTAACGGGCAGTATTGTATCGATGAAATAGATATCAACACGGCGGTTTTTGGCACGTCCCTCACGTGTTGCATTGCTTGCAATCGGCATGGTTTCGCCTTTAGCAGCTACATTGGTCTGCGATGCGGCAATTCCAGCTGTCACACCATAATCACGAGCCGATATCGCACGTTTAAGTGACAGTTGCTGGTTGTAGGCAGCAGGGCCGGTACTGTCGGCATGACCTTCAAATTCAATCACGGTTTCCGGGTGTTCATTCATACATGCGGCTGAATCATCCAGAATCTTTTTGGCCTGAGCATCAAGCTCGGCACTGTCGAATGCAAAATAGAGATGACGCGGAGTTTTTGAAAGATCACACGGAGCCGTAACAGCAGTCGTAACAGCGGCGGCAGTTGTTGCGGCCGTTGCGGCTGCCGCCATGTTGGCCGGTGGCAGCTTGGTGTCGGGCTCATCTGCCGCGATGATCTCATCCGAAGCAGAGGATGGGAACTTGAAACGCAGCCCTATCAGCCCTGATAGCGCAAAATTATCGGTTTGGGAGGTTGTATGATCTTCGGTTTTAAATTCGGTCTTGAAACTGTAGACATCCATACGGACTCCGGCACTCAGGTCAAGCCAGTCAAGAAGCGGCATATAAAGCCCTCCCTGTAAAGTTCCAACGGCACTGGACATCCCTTTGTCACGATCTACCGTTCCCTTCAGCGGAACATTTTCCCAGCGCATTTGTCCGTAACCGATACCTGCGGATGCAAAAGGGGTGAATCCTGCGACAGGATCAAAGTCATGGTAAAGACCAACCCCTGCCGTATTGGCACTCCGGTCATCATAATGACGTCCGGAAAAATCAATATAGGGCTTGAACTCACTGAAAAAGCCCTCGTCCGCAACGTTAAAAACCGCAGACAGATCGTAAATCCAGCCAACCGATTTAATGGTTTTCGTATCGACTTTGCTGCTATCAGCTTCATCCATGAATGCCTTACTCACACCGCCGCGAAGATGGAGATGATCGACATATCCGGCACTGAGCGATGTCCCGACCAAAATCATTGAAAGAAAAATATTATGTTTCATGATCAAAATCCTGTCGTGTTAAGATCAACGAAAAGCATTTGGTTGGCACTGCCATTTTGCCCAAAATTGTTATCGTTTGCAAAGAAGAAGCGGCTGCTTCCACCCATAGGTGCCGGTGCAAATGCCTGGACATCCGATGGCGTTGTTCCCGAAATTGCTACAGCATTTTTGCTGAGTGTTGCACCGCTGATCGGTACACGATAGAGCTGCGTATTCGTACCGTCATGTTCGACAACAAGAAGCGTTCCCGGACTGCTAAGATACATTTCCGATACACGATGGCCGGAGCTTGCAAGCGTGTAATTATGGTCATTGCTGATAGCTACAGGAAGCGCAATATCATCCAGCCCCGCATTAAGCGAGACTGTATAGAGGCGAAGATTGGTATTGGCATCTGTCGAAAGCGGTGTTGCCGTCATGAAATAAAGCAACTGATTGGTTTCATCCACCGCAATCGCTTCAATCCCGCCATAAGGTGCACGAGAGGCAAGAGTGGCAGGAAGCGAGTCATTGACATCATAATTGGTTGTAAACATCCATCCCTGCGGTACAAAACGTTTTGTAATCACGCCGTTTTCATCCAGATGGGCAATCGAGGCAGTATAGGCATCACCCACCCAATAACCACGATCTGCAGAGAGTCTGACGACCGCTTCAGTATCTATGGCGTTAGGATTATAGGCGATTTCATTACCATTTCTGTCATAAGCATGCTTGGAGGAATTGCTTTCCATTAAGGGATGAAACAGTGCACTGATGGCATGGTTGCTGCTATCTTTGATTGTGGTGATTTTGGTCAGGGTCGCACGATTCATCGCTTCATTCAGTTCAAATTCCAAAACCGCCGGAGTGAAGTCACTCTCACGCAAAGGCATGATTTTATCGTCTGCGGCAGCACTGCCGGGGCAGACGCCGGAAACATCTCCACAATTAAGGCTCAACCCGTTACCGGTAACAAAATTGCTTTTGCCGCTGAGCGTACTGGCACCACTGCCGATGCCAAGGTCAACGCTCAATGTCTGGCCGTTTTTGAGTCGCACTTTACACATCGGGATCACCAGATTACTGAGTGCATAACGACTTCCAACAGTCGGATAAGCGCATGGCTTGCTGGTACAGTAGGCCGTACCATCGCCATTATATACGATACGTTCATAGGCATCACAACTGGGGCAGTTATATCCGTCGTCACGGCAGTTTTTTACCACGCAGGTTCCACTCCCGTCACTGCTGTAAGTCAGCTTTTCATAGGTTGCGCAACTCGGACAGCCATAGGCATCATCACGGCAGGTTTTGGCAACACATTCGGCAAAAGTCTCGTTGTGATCGACCCATTTGAAGTCTTCATCCGGATTGCCCTGTGCATCCGGGCACCAAGTCACCTTACAAAAACCGCTTTCATCAGCAAAATAAAGCAGTGTTTCACCACCCACTTCATTACATTCAGGACACTGGTAACCGTCAGTCTGACAGGTTTTGGCGATACATTCGGCAAAAGTCTCGTTGTGATCGACCCATTTAAAGTCTTCATCCGGATTGCCCTGCGCATCAGGACACCAGGTTACCTTACAAAAACCGCTTTCATCTGCAAAATATCCAAGCGTCTCACCAATTGCCGTATTACAATCGGGACACTGATAGCCATCCGCCTGACAGGTTTTGGCGACACATTCTCCATTAAGAGCTTTCTGGCCCGTTCCACACTCGAAACTGCTCTCATCACACCCCGACAGCAGAAAAAGTGCTGCCATCGCCGCAATGATGCCTGTAATAGCTTTCATTATGCGATCCTTTTTTTTTCACAAAGATATCGCATTATAGTGAGAATAGTTTTTAAAACAGATTACTCATTAACACTTTTCTGTTCCCAGCACTGATCAACGGCGCGGTCTATCGCAAGATCAACGCTGGTCTGGCTCATTACCTCTTTTTGAATATACCAGGTGCTAATGCCCATATACAGCAGTCCTGCACCGATAATCGCGGAGACGAGATAAATATTGTATTTTTTCTTGTCGAGAAACATCTTATCCTCCTTGTGTAACAGGTTTTATACGCTCATCATAGAGGGTATTTTCTGAAGCTTCAAGGGGAAATTCGATGTAGTTTCAAGGATTCATGCGATTGCGCCGTATTCGGTTAATCAGCCCGTCAAGTGTCAGGAGTTTTGCACTCCACTGTGTTAAAAACGAACCCTGAAAGCGATCAAAAGAGGTTATTTTTTCTTCCAGATTCTGTGAGAATTTACCACCAAGATGTTCAATGGTTAAGCGCATTTTTTCATTGTCAATGCCATAGACCATTTGCAGGCTTTGCATGTCATCTTGTTCAACAATGACATTGAGCCAGTGGTTATCCTTGAGTAAAACCTGAAAAAAATAGAGGTTGCCGAGTGAAGCGATGCAGCGTACCTTGCGGGAATCAAAGATCATGCCTGTCGCACTTTGCGTATCGGTGGCAAAGCGATAGTCGATATCCGTCTCAGCCTCTTCATAGATGCAGAGTTCCCCATCCTCAAACTTGAAAACACTCTGCTGCAGTTTGAGATTACTGAAACGTTCCTGACGCGTCTGTACAAGATCGCCCGATACTATTAGCTTCTTTTCATCTTTCCGGATGAGAATTTCCGACTCGTTTTCCAGACTCAAAGAGGTGATACTGCAACCTCCAAAGAGCAGCGCCAGCGCCCATAAAGCTGAAAGTCTCATGAGTTTTTTATCTGTTCGATGATCTTAAGAAAACGTTTTTCATTGCGTATCATGACGCTTGCATACACAATGAGTATGACCATTAGAAAAAAGATGAAAAGCACCATGTAAGGCAAGACGCCGGCCATCGTTGCTGCAAGATTGCATGTCAGGGCATGCTCTTCGATCAACGTCTTTACATGTAAGGGGTTGATCATGTGCGGCACATTCACCCAGAGGTTGCCCGCCATTGCCGCAAGCAGAATCACGGAGAGCAGCGCGACGACATTCCAGCGTCTGGTATATTTGGCGCGGCGCGCTATGAATTCAACATCTTCGCTGTTCATGCGACATCCACGAAAGCGAGTTTTTCCAGCTCTTCAATAACCCGTCCGTCAACACGGATCGCCGAATCAATGACAATGTTTTGAAGTTTGCTCACCAGTGTCAGTTGCAGCGGGCGGTTGCCGGGGTATTTTCGCACCAGACGGTAAAGTGTCTCAAGATGCTCCATATCCTGCGTCATGTGCAGCTGGATAAAGAGCGGTTCTGGCGGTTTTTCCATAATTTTGGTTTCAACCTTTTTCGCCTCTTTCATCGCCTCTTTGAGCGTAATGATTTTCATGACGCTTGTACGGGTAAACTGCTCGGTATGGGTAATCTTGACCTTGAAAGCCACCGGTTCGTCAAGGTTCATTTTTTCCAACTCTTCAAGCTTGTCGCTAAAGAGCATCATTTCGATGTTCCCGTGAAAGTCCATCAGGTTGACAATGCCGAAGGCGTTGCCTTTTTTGGAGATCTTCTTGGTGATCTCCTCGACTTTTCCGATAAAAATCGCCGTTGAGCCGTCCGCGATGTTTTCAACGTCGCTTGAGAGCGTATAGGTAATTTTATCGATCTCGTTTCTGAAATCATCGAGCGGATGGCCCGAAACGTAAAAACCGAGCGTCTCTTTTTCAAACTCGAGAATCTCTTTCAGACCGTATTCGGGCTCGTTTTTGAGCGAGAGCTGTACCGTCGTGATCTCTTCATCGTCTCCAAACAGACTGCCTACGGCGTTTTTCTTTGCCGTTGAAGCATCTTTGGCGACCTCCACAAGTGCTTCGATCTGCTGCAGCAGCGCCTTGCGCGAAAAGCCGAAGGCATCGAACCCGCCCGCCTTGACGATGGATTCGATCACTTTCTTGTTGACCTTGTTGGGGTTGATACGGTTGACAAACTCCTGCATATCGCCAAACGTGCCCTCTTTGCGCACTTCGAGAATCGATTCAACCGCCGATTCACCCACACCCTTGATGGCACCGAGCCCGAAAAGAATCAGTTCGTTGCCGTCGATGGTCGCCGGTGAAAACTCCATGTAGGAGCGGTTGATATCCGGAGGCGAAAGCTCGATGCCCATACGTTTGGCCTCATCGATGTACTTGACCACCTTGTCGGTGTTATCGCGCTCCGATGTGAGCAGCGCCGCCATGAACTCTTTGGGGTAATAGCACTTGAGCCATGCCGTCTGGAACGTAACCATCGCATAGGCTGCCGAGTGCGACTTGTTGAAACCGTAACCCGCGAATTTTTCGATCAGGTCGAATAGCTCGGAGGCTTTTTTATAATCAAGCCCCTGCTTTTGCGCCCCCTCGGAGAACTCCTGATTGTACTTTTTCATAAGATCGGCTTTTTTCTTACCCATCGCCCGGCGTACGATGTCCGCGCCGCCGAGGGAAAAACCGCCCACCGTCTGGACGATCTGCATGACCTGTTCCTGATAGACGATCATCCCGTAAGTCGGTCCAAGCGTATCTTGGAGCATGTCAAAGCTTACCTCTTCAAAGGGGTAAAATATCTTTTTGCGGCCGTGTTTACGTTCGATAAAGTCATCAAGCATCCCCGACTCCATCGGTCCCGGACGGTAGAGTGCCAGTACCGCAATGAGGTCTTCAAAAGAGGATGGCTTGAGACGTTTATTCAGATCCTGCATGCCCGAACTCTCTATCTGGAACATTCCCACCGTCGCCCCGCTTTGAATCACCCGGTACACTTCCGGGTCATCCACGTCGATCGTGTGCCAGTCAACGGCAATGTTGTGACGCGCCTTGACGAGTTTCAGGGCGTTGTCAATAACGTCAAGCGTCTTGAGGCCCAGAAAGTCGAACTTGATCAGATCGACGTCTTCAAGGTAGTTGAGCGAATACTGGGTAACAAACGTCTCCTCGCCGGAGGGCTTGTAAATGGGCGTCTTGTGCCACAGCTCTTCATTGGAAATGACCACGCCCGCCGCGTGCATTCCGGCATTGCGCTTTAAACCTTCGAGCTTTTTGGCAAACTCCCATACCCGCGCCGCCTGCGCGTCGGAGTCGATGAGCTCCTTGATTTTCGGCTCTTTCTGAAACGCGCCGGGTTTGACCTCGTCGCCCTTTTTCTTTCCGTTGAGTGTAATACCCAGTTCATCGGGAATGAGTTTGGCCATCTTGTCGGCCTGTGAAAGCGGCATGTCGAGAACCCGTGCGACGTCACGGATGACTCCCTTGGCCAGAAGCGAACCGAAAGTGATAATCTGCGCCACCTGATTACGGCCGTATTTGCGCACCACGTAATCGATAATTTCGCCACGGCGCGCCTGCATGAAGTCCATATCGATATCCGGCATGGAGACCCGTTCGGGGTTAAGGAAACGCTCAAAAAGAAGGTCGTATTTCATGGGATCGATGTCGGTAATTTCTAGCGCATACGCTACCAGCGACCCTGCGGCGGAACCCCGCCCCGGCCCTACGGCAATACCCATCTCCTTGGCTACCTTCACGAAGTCCCAGACAATGAGCATGTAGCCCGGAAACTTCATGTCGTTGATGACCTTCATCTCGAACTCAAGCCGTTCGCGGTACTCCCCATGGCGTGCTTCGGGGACATAGGCAAGACGCGCTTCGAGCCCCTTGCGGCAGCAGTGAATGAAAAATTCCGCATCGTTCTTGTCGGCGGCGCTGAGCCACTTTTTACGCGCATCCTTGTCAGCATCTTCGGGGAGTTCCGGGTCGTCGGGATGGTTTACATGTAAGCCTTCGGCCTCGGCATATTCGCGGGTAAACTTGAAGTTCGGCGGCGTCGGGTCACCGAGTTTGAGTTCGAGCTGACACTTCTCGACGATCTCCTGCGTATGTTCGAGCGCTTCGGGAATGTCGGCAAAAAGGCGTGCCATCTGTTCGGGACTTTTGATGTAAAACTCATGCACCGAGTGACGCATCCGGTTGGGGTCGTCATACAGTTTATTCATCCCGATACACATAAACGCTTCATGATACTGCGCATCGTCGGGGAAGGTGTAGTGGGTGTCGTTGGTGGCGACGATCTTGATGCCCGTCTCCTGCGAGAGCTTCAGCAGCTGCTCGTCAATGTAGAGCTGATCGCCAATGCCGTGGCGCATCAGTTCAAGGTAAAAATCCTCTCCGAATATCTCCTTGTACTCCAGCGCGATCCGCTTCGCCTCGTCATACCCGCCCGCGCCGTTTTTGACGTTACGTTCGTTTTTGAGGTTAAGATGCCAGTTCACTTCTCCCTGAAGACATGCCGAAGTACAGATAAGCCCCTCAGAGTACTCGCGCAGCACCTGCTTGTTAATGCGCGGAAAGTAGTAATAGCCTTCGATATAGGCCTTGGAGGAGAGGTACATCAGGTTTTTGTAACCCGCCATATTTTTGGCAAAAAGGCAGATGTGAAAGCGCTGTTTGGTACTCTTGTCGCCCAGCTCCTCACCATTGTGAATGTAGCCTTCCATGCCGATGAGCGGCTTGAGACCCGCTTCGCGCGCCTGCTGGTAAAAATCGATCGCGCCGAACATGTTTCCGTGATCGGTCATGGCCACTGACGTCATGCCCAGTTCCTTCACGCGGCTCATCAGCGCGGAGATCTTGTTGGCGCCGTCAAGCAGGGAGTATTCGGTGTGCAGATGGAGGTGGGTGAAAGGGGTCACACTCATATCAACTCCTCAAAAAACAGATGGCAAATTATAGCGTTTGGGATTGAAACGGAGCTTGTATATCCCACCTTAAAACGCATAAGTCAGCAAGAATGGAAAAGCGCAAAATCCGAATCTTTCCTATACTGCCACGAAATACAACAATCAAGGAGATTTCATGTCTGTTTCCACTTTTTGTCGCCGTGTGCCTGCACAGATTGGCACATACCTGTTCCTCTCAGCACTCCCGCTCCATGCAGCGCAGAGCGAAGCCAAAGGGCTCTTTTTTGCCGCCGGTGTCGGTGTGGCACTGACCCAAAGCCGCTTTGACGATACCGATGCCTCCTGGAAAAGAGATGCCACGGAAACACACGAGGGACTGGCAGCTTCTTTCAAACTCGGCTATGGCTTCAATGAGCGTCTTGACGTCTATGTAACCCGCACCTCATCATTCGTCCACGGCTATGACAACGATACGAAAGATCGCACCTTCGGCAACTGTATCACGGCACTGGGAATGAACTACCGTCCGCAGCCCAAGAGCCCGTGGTACGTTATGGCTGCCGCGGGTCAGGGACAGCTCTCGGACATTTCACAAGAGGACGCCAAAGCCGAAAAAGGATGGGGCTATCTTGTCGGGGTCGGGTATGAACTGCGCAAGCATGTCCATTTTGAAGCGAGTTACATGGGCATTCGGGTTGATGACAAGCTCAAAGTTGCGAGCGATTCGCTGCATTTGGCACTCTCAATCTATCTGTATTAATAGCATTCCATTGGCATGTCTTGCAGCTTTAGCAGCAGCTCAATAGTCGGCGCTTTGGGCATGTGTGCGAGCATTGAAGCCGGATTGTCAATCAAACGCCCCATTGGCGGGTGCTCGTCTAGCCTGTAACCCTGCGTCAGCACCCATCCGTAAAATTTCGGCCATACCTGATAGAGGCGCGAAAAACTTCCCGTTACATGTAAACTCGCATAACGCCCCGCGGGCACCGTACGCTCCGCAAATAGCTCCGGCAGCGCTGCGGGAAACGTGGCCACTTCGACCGCCGCTTCGTAGCGGATGCGGTTTTCATCGGTAATTTCGGGGATGTCGTATCAGAGCCCCACATGCCACCCTCCTTCGGGAACATCGAGGGTGATCCTGTGCTTTTTGAGCGTCAAAAAAAGTGTTTTCCATGCGCCGGTGCCGCTCTCGTAGTAGTTGCCGACCTTGCGAACCGACACAAAACGACGCTGCGGCAGCTCCACAATCTCTCCGCTGAGCGTCTGCGGGCTGAAAAAGTGTCCGACCTTTTTTTCGCGGCGGGCCAGAAACTGCGTCGGCGAGGTGGCAAAACGCTGCCGGAACGCCTTGTTGAAACTGCTTGGGGTGTTGTAGCCGACATCGAGCCCTATGGTCGTCATGGAGGATTCGAGATTATAGAGCCTGCGCGCCGCCGCTTCGGCTCTGAGCCGCTTTATCATCCCCATAACATTCTCATCCGCTACCGACTTGAAGATGCGCGAAAAGTGAAATGGACTGTACCCCGCAACACGCGAGAGCTGTTCAATACTGAGCGCTTCGCCGAGATTGGCTTCAATATGCGCAATTACCCTGCCGACGGCGATCTCGTGTTCGGACATAAGCCACCCTCCTTCCGCGCCGCGAATGCATGGCGTGTTTGATGATCTGCTATCGTAACGAAAAACCATTACAAAAACTCAGGCTTAGCGCTTTCTGGCATCTTTGCGCGATATGGCTACAGATCATCAATTTGTTTTCCATACCGTTTGTAATTAGCTTCAGCCTGTAATCTTTTGTCATTAGGAGTGTTATATTTACCATCGCCGTCAAGATCACCGTGTTTACCATTCTGTTGGCTTGTATAAAGGATATCTGATTGCGGTGATCCGATATCATGCATAGCCGATATCTGCTTTGTGATGCATTGAAGTTCAGCATTCTGCTCTCCCCAAACAACATACGGAACCTTTTTGCCAGGATAGTGCTTTTTATAAGAGTGATATAAAAACGAGTGGTGCGCTTCATGTACCAACGAAGCAGCACACCACGTTAAGGAGAAAAATACAGTTGAGTTTCTGGCGTTATAAGTAGGTGGATTTTTATAAGCCAGCATTCCATGTAATCCGCTTTCCGGAATCTGTTGTATTTTGCCAATATATTCTTTGACATACAAAAAATTATCGTATGATTTATACTTCAGTAAATAGATAGCTTTTGTCACCTGTTCAACAAATTGAGTTGATCCTAAAACTTCAATACCAAACTCTTCCTTTGTCAGCCCATAAGTGACTTGCAGGCAAGTATCAGATTGAACATCCCAGATATTTTTTTCTGCGTTACATTGAATTTGCGATGCATCAAAGTTACTACCGAAGCGTTTGTAACTAAAATAGAGTATATAAACAATCGCCGTTGCATAAAACGCAAATCTATAAATGTTCATTATTTATCTCCTACTTCTCAGATTCCCACTACTCAAGATGGCTCTGGGCTTATAAATAAACCTGCATGCTTACCACTTCTGCTTCAAACCACCCAAACTTGCCTCTCCTTGTTCATGCCGTTTTTTAACCTCAAAAGCGTTTTGTTGAACATCATAGTCGTTCATGCGGTTGTCATACATGGCTTCACTCACAACTGCGGGTAGCATACATGTTCCGGCGCTTGTGACGCGAAGGGGTGTGTAGAAGGTCACAGGCTGAAAACGTCTGGCTGACACCAGATTTCCAAAAATTGAGCGCTCCTGTGTGACGATTTCCCCTTTTAGCGACATAAAAGTCAGTACCCGGTCATCGCGGATGTCCTGATAATCGGGTTTGAAATTGGCGCTGTTTTTCACGCTGTCCGGGCGTTGGCTGGTATAGATGCGCTCGTTAATGATCTCGAAACATGAGGGTGCGCGTTCGCTCACAACGATGTTTTCAATGTCCTCTTTACTTTGCAGCTCAATTTTGGAGTAGATCAGATCCCCGATTGCCAGCGCATCCGGCACGACCTCATCACCTTTCTCATTCACAAACGTGCGGCGGATATTGAGCGCCCTGTCCGTCCCCAGACGCTCAAGGTGGCGAATCTCACGCGGCAGATACTGCGACATGTCGATGCTGTAGCTTACAAGGTTGCCGTTGGGTTCGAGCGTAATCTCAGGCGTGCTCACACTTTGCTGCAGGCTGAAGGGTTTGTCGTATTGATGCGCCGTACCCTCAAGCGTAACGACGGTATTGAACTCTTTCGCGCGGTAATCTTTGTAATACGCCGCCAAAGCGCGCAGTCCCATCGCCTTCTCCTGAGTCGAGTACGTTGTCACCACCGCTTTTTTGACCGCTTCGAGCAGGCGTGCAGAGAGGTCGTTTTTCTCAAAATTGCTTACATGTATATAGAGCGCAAAGGCCAGATCGCGTGAGCGGCTGTAGAAGCTGTAGCCGTATTCGCGCTGTGTCGGGAGCGTATCAAAATTCATCGCTTCGATGCTTGAGAGCACCTTGAGCATCTCCTGTTTCATCCCCGCTTTTTTGAGGATGGCAGCCATCATGTAGTGCGTGAGCAGGTTGTGTTTGTAAAGGTTCTGATCATAGAGGGTGTTGATTAAAGCCGTATCAAGGCGTTCCCGCATGGCAAGCAGGTACGCGGCGTAAAGACGTTCAAAAGCGCTGACGCCGCCGTAATAATAGTGCCTTCGTCCTTCGGCGATATTACGCAATCCCCGGTAAACCCGCTCAATCATTCCCTGAGGCAGTTCAAACTGCCGGGCCTGAAGTTCAAGCAGCATATCGCCGGCATACACCGACGCATACGGGTTCACATAACCGCCGTGTTCCCAGTAGGCAAACTCGCCGCTCTCACGCTGCATATCATAAAGCTTGTCGATACCCTCGCTGATAAAGTGCTTGCGGTCATCGAGCAGGTGGCGCGTCTCCTCGTCGATATCGCCCTGAACAAACGGTTCAAGATAGAGCATCGCCAGCATTTTCGAGCTGGTCTGCTCCGCACAGCCGTAAGGGTAGCCGATGAGATAATTCAAACTCGATCGAAGCTGAACGACAAAGTTATTCGAGACCGTCACGTCGATTTTGGGCGGCGTGCTTCCCTGCATATAGGTTTCGGGAATCTCGAAGGTCTCGTTTTGTGCACTCTCGCCCTTGATGGTATGCGTCGTGAGCGGATAGGGTTGCAGCACCGGAATCTCCACCTTGTGGATGTAGCGTTCCGATGATGTCTGCGCGCTCAGGAGCACTTCGCCCTTTCCAAAAGCGCGCGCCGTCATGTTGGAATCGAGCAGTTTCGATGCGTTCGCCGGTACGACAAACGTCTCTTCAAAGCCCTCAAGCGCAAGCGCTTCGGAGGTCGCGGCGGAGAGTGAGAGGTTTACCTCATTTTCTGTCGTGTTAAAGACGCGTATCGGAATACTCAGACGATCCCCAACAAGCGCCACACGCGGATAGGTCGGCTTGATAATGACATCATCGCGCACAATCAGCTCTTTGGATACCGCGCCAACGGCATCCTTGTTCAAAGCCAGTGCCACGATCATCGCTTTTCCGTTATACGCCGGAATCGGCAGCGTCAATTGTACCGTGCCGTTGGTGTCGGCTTTAACGAGACCCGACCAATAGACGAACGGCTTGACCCGTTTGGCTCCCGTATCGGGCGCGAGGTGCTTGCGTGCTTTTGAAAGCATCGCCTCATCGCCGCCGTATGAAAGCATTTTGCCCTGAGTCATGTAGTGCATGACTTTGTCGTACAGATCATACAGCGCAACTTTTTCGTCAGCCTTCCGGGTAAAAAACTCAAAAGGCTTCGGCGGTTTTTGACCGCTGATCTGCAAAATGCCCTCATCCACGACACTCAGCAGCACATAACTCTCTTTGGCGCTTTTTACCGTAATAGCCAGGTCCCGGTTTGAGCGCGTGACATCCGCCGTTACAATTTCGGGAACAAGATGATGCGTTTCACGATCTGGTGTTATAAAGCTGCTGCTGCGCGCACGAAAGGGAAGCAGCAATGAAGGCGTATCGGTTTTGCGCACCATCAGCGTATGCAGGTAAAGCCCGTCGCCCAACTCGAAATGAAGCGGAATATCAACCGAAGCGCTTCCTTTTTTGATATCAAGCACCCTGTGCCAAAGCACGCTTTCTCCCTCAACGCTCACCAGAAGACGCCCCTCCTGCAGCGGAGACTTTATGGATGCCTTGAGCGTGTCGCCTTTTTTGTAAGCTCTGTCTTCAAAACGCACCTCGATCTGGCCCATGTCGTTGGTGGGAGAGATGGGGTTGTAATCCCATCCGCGCACACTGAAGCTCTGCGTTGCGCTGTGACCGCCAAGTCGGTCGCTCACCTCGATCACATAATCGCCGCTTGTCGCAAAACTTCGCTCCTGGGGTTTGTCGGTGTCAATCGTAAAACTCTCAACATCTTCATACTCTTTCGTCCATCGGTAATGGCCGTCTGAATCATACATGTAATGCCAGCGAAACCTTTTTACGCTCACATCCAGCGTTCCCGCAATGCGTTCCTGCGTTAACGGGTCAAGCAGCAGTGCGTCAAAACGAAGCGGCGTATCGGTATCGATGCCGGTATCCGAAAGCCGCAAGCCTACGAGACGATCATAGGGATAGATGGTGACGTTTTTATAGGTTGAGACACCCCGCCCGTCGTCAAACACGGTGAGTCCCAGCTGCGCCTGTAAAACCGAAGGTGCCTTTTGTTTGACATCCACAGGGAAAACGACCGTGGCATTCCCCTCGGCATTAAGGTAAAGGTCACGTTTGAGATCAAGATAGTTGCTTACGTTTTTTGCCTGAAGCAGTTCGTTGGCAAAACTGTACGCGCCGTACGCTTTGTCAGCGTAATTTTTGGCAACCGCGCTCAGACGGATTTCTGCTTTAAGATTTGATGCGGGCGCACCGAAAAGATACGCGCTGCCCAGATTGGCCCGAATCACATCGCCCGGAGCGTAAGCCTCTTTGGCAAGCGTTATGGTGTTTTTGATCCGCTGCGGCATAAAAGCTTCGACGCGATACTGTTTAGAGGCGATCACGCGGTCGGCAAACGTGACCTTCAGGTTATAGGCACCGGTCGGATACGCTTCGCTCATATTCAGCGTCAGGCTCACGGCACCGGCATCATTGGTCTGATAGGCCTGTTTGTGAATTTCGCGGTTGGCGGGGTCGGTAATGCTGATGAGCAGCGGCATGGCGTTATCGGAGACGTAATCCTTGTCTTTCATGACGATCAGCGCCGAAAGATCCTCGCCGGGGCGCACAAGGTCACTTTGAAAATAGATCATCGCCTTGTATTTTTCATAGGTTTTTGGCATGTAGGGCATACCGACACTGTTGAGCGAACCGTTCAGAATCAAAAAATTCCGATCAGCACCCGAAGTCACCACAATCGCTTTGGGAAAGTCGTGAGAGAGCCCTTTTTTGTTATAAATCCAGATACCGTTTTTATCGGTTTGGCCGCTGGCGATCAGTTCGTTCTTATAAGAGTAGAGCGAGACATTGGCATCTTTGAGCGTTTGCGTGCTGCTGAGTTTGGATGCGGAGACAAAAAGCTGGTTATTGGAGAGTTTGCCCACAATGCCGATGTCGCTGAAAAAGACGGTTTTTGAAACCTGTTTGTCTTTATCGTAATGGATGACAAGGCGATAGATGCCGCTTTCAAACTCCCCCAAAAACGGTTTGAGCGAGATTTTGTTGCGGTTGAAGCGGTTTTTCTCGCCATCGAGTTCAAACGTCTTTGAAAGCACCTGTTTGCCCAGTTTGTACACCTGCGACTCATACCCCTGCTCCAGATTGATGAAATAGCGGTAATTCTGCTCCAGAAGTTTTTCGACAACAATGTTGATTTTGCCGACATTCGTACTCTCAAAACCCACTTCTCCGAGCGTGGAGAGGTAGGGTTGCTGGCTCTCAAACTTCAACGCACTCCGGCGGTCGCCGATGGCAACATCATAACTGTAATCACTGCGCAGCTGATAATCGTAACTGTCTTTTAGCCCTTTTTTTAGCGTGATTTTGTAGGTTTTCCCCGTTTCAAAATCGCCGATGATATCCACGGCATAGTAGGAGCGTTCCGAGAGCCCGTACTCGCGCCGTTCGTCGCTATCGACATATTGCGTCTGCGAAACACTAAAATCCTTAAGCCCTTCCACCTGCACGAATTTTTTAATGGAAGCGTTGTAAAAACTGCTCTCAAAATAGAAACGCGCGCCGACCCTGCCATCTTCAAAGGCAATAAAACGCGGTGCATCAAAAATCGTCATACTGCGGCGCACGGGATCGTCATCATAAGCGACAGCACTGGTGTCAAAATGCCCTTCATACGCTTTCTGAAGCGCTGCGCCGCGAAGTGATAGCAGGTTCTGATCGATACTCACAAGCACTTCGGTGCGATCGGCCGGCTCTTTAAGATGTATGAGAAAACGGCGCCCCTCCAGTGCTTCGGAGATTTCATACGCCAGTTCGGTTGTCGCCAAACGCTCTTTTTTATAGATTTTCAGCGCCTGTTTCAGCGCATCGGGAGCGACGGCATCATTGAGCGCAACACGCAGGCTCTCTTTGGGAAAAAAGAGTACTTCATCCACCGCGAACGCTTCCGTGTGCAGCGTTATCGCGGAAGGTTTGGCAAAAAATGCTTCATTGAGACGGCATTGATACGTGCTTGATGCCATCAACGGCTGACGCGGATAGAGGGTAATCTGCCGCGCACCGCTGTATTCAAAAGCGCCGCTGAGATTATGGTCGCAGAGAATCAGCGCGTTGTGCGTATAAGTACCCGTCTGTTCGGTCGAGAAAGCCTCTCCGCCGAGCTCGAAGGTGATGGCGCGTATATCAACGTCCAGCATGCGCGAATCTTCCAGCAGCGTCATATCGACGGGATTGGCATGGACGAGAACGCCGGCAAAAAACAGGAACAAAATATTAAGGAGTCTCATGAGCCGCCTTTATAGTGATGGTATGGGTTGTGAGTGATGCCTGTGCATCATAACACTCAATGCGATGGGTACCGGGGTCGAGTGAAACAAATGCCTCTTCGGCGCTCCCGCCTTCAAAAAGGGGGCCGCCGTCAATCGACCAGAATATCTTCTGATCGAACTTGAAACTGTAGCATTGTAGCATCACTTTCTGTGCATTAGTGTCACTTTGCGTATCAATGACAAAGGTGGCCCCCTCATGCGGCGCAGCCAGAAATGGCCTGTTTTCTTGCCACTGCACGTAACAGGGGTGTGATGCCAGATCATGCATGGAGTCAAAAGCATTTTCTCCCAAAAGATATGCCAGCACTTCGGCACGCAGCATGTCGCAGGGGCGCTGAAGCGCCACCCCTTCGACGGTATAATCAAACTGCTCGCTGCGACATGTTCCAAGACGCAGCGCATCACTGCAAAGCTGCGTCTCCCTGACGCTTTGCGGCCGCTGAAGCCATGTGAGTTTCTGCGCGCTGTTTAGAAAACGAAAAATCTCAAACACCACCTTGCTGGCCGTGTTGATTCCTGTAAGATTCTCGGTTTTACTGCCGTCAAAATTCCCCAGCCAGACCCCCACGGTGTACTCTTTGGAGTAGCCGACGGTGAGAAGATCCCGCGAGTCAGCGGAGGTACCCGTTTTAAACCCGATGCGCGCAATCTCCTCCGTGGAATCCCAGTATGCGGAGAGTTCGGGGCGAATGCCGTTGGAGAGGATATCGCTTACGATCCACGCCGATGCCTCCGAAAAGAGGCGCACGCTTCGGTTCTCATCTTCGCCTTTGAGGGGTTTGTAAACGCCTTCGTTGGCAAACGCGGTATAAAGATGCACCAGATCCAGCAGCGAAATGCCAAAACCGCCCAGCACCAGGGCATCGCCGTAGTAGGCTTTCTCATGCAGCAGCGAAGCGATGTTTGCCTGCTGCAACACTTCGTACAGCCCATCATCTTTTAAAAAGCCATTCAGCTCTACGGCGGGAATGTTGAGTGAATACTGCAGCGCTTCCTGCGCACTGATGCGCCCCATAAAACGCCTGTTAAAGTTCTCCGGCGCATAGCCTCCGATGTGAATGGGAATATCAAATACCTCCTGTTTGGGCGTTATAACGCCGCGATCAAATGCTTTGGCATACACAAAAGGTTTGAGCGTCGATCCGGGGCTGCGAATCATTGCAACGCCGTCGTTTTGCCCCGCGTCATGATTAAAGTCGTCAGAACCCACGTAAGCGGCTATCGCCATAGTGCGATTGTCGATAATCAGCGCGGCGCCGTTTTGAACCTTCAGCGCATTAAGCCGCATCACCGCTTCATGAAGCCTTTTTCTGGTAAAGCGCTGTAGATTCAGATCGATATCGGTCTGATACACACCCCCTTTTTGCGTTCGAAACCGGGCAGTGAACTGCGGTGCATGCATGGGTGCGGAAAAACGTTTGACGCCAACAGGCTCAAGACGCGCACGGCGGTACTGCGACGCATCGACAATACCGGCTTTTTTGAGCAGCGACAACACGCGCAGGCGTTTGGCGTCAAGATGTTTCTGGCGATCCGGACGGTTGGCGTTGGGATTTTTTGGAATCGTTGTTAATATAGCAATCTGGGAGATGGAGAGCTCATTTAAAGCGCGATTGAAATAAAAACGCGACGCGGCCTTGACGCCTTCGATATTGCCGCCGTAGGGAGCGAGATTGAAATAGTAGGTCAGAATCTCCTCTTTGGAGTAGTGCCACTCCAGCTGCAGGGCGTTAAAAAGCTCCAGCATCTTGCTGCCGTAAGTTCGATTCCGCCGATACATCATGCGCGCGACCTGCATGGTGATGGTCGAACCGCCGATCACATTGTCATTGAGCGCGTTATGCATCAGAGCGCGTATCATCGCGACGGGATTGACACCGATGTGATAATAAAACCAGCGATCTTCAAACTCCAGAACGCTCTGTTTGAGCAGTTCGGGAATTTCATCGTGTTCGCACCGGTAACGCCAGTAACCGTCACGGCTGAGCATGGTGCGCAGCAAGAGGCCGTTTTTATCGTAAATCTCAAGCGAAAGCGCTCTGGAAAGGCTGTTCGTATCAAGCGGATAGAGGTAATCCGCAATCAAAAAAAAAGAGAGCAGCAGCGTGAAACCAAGGATGAGGCTTTTGACATATTTGAGGAGAGAAGCGTTCTGAATCACGGCAGTACTATATCACAACATGCTATGATGCCGCATGCAAACACCGCGTCTCGTTTTTGAACATTCCGACTTTATCATTATAGACAAACCCGCCGGACTCAGTTTTCACAGCGAGGACGGCCCCGGCGCGGTGGCACGTATGGAAGTGGCCTTACATGTAAAGCTCTACAGTGTCCATCGCCTCGACAAGATGACTTCGGGGTTGCTGCTGCTGGCAAAATCGAGCGAAGCCGCGGCACATCTGAGTGCACTTTTTGAAGCAAGGGCCATCGAAAAGTATTACCTCGCCATCAGCCTGAGAAAACCCAAAAAAAAGCAGGGCTGGGTCAAGGGCGACATGGCCGCTTCGCGCCGCGGCAGCTATAAACTGCTCCTTACATGTAACGCTCCGGCCATCACACAGTTTGTCTCCGCCGCGCTGCGTCCGAACGAACGGCTCTTTCTCGTCAAACCCCATACCGGAAAAACCCATCAGATCCGCGTAGCGCTCAAAAGTCTCGGTGCCCCCATTGCCGGAGACGAACGTTACGCCGATGCGACCGAAGCACGAAAGGAAGATCGCGGCTATCTTCACGCCTACGCCCTGCAGTTTGCGTACAAAAGCGAACACTTTGCCTTTACATGTAACCCCGATTTCGGAGAGCGTTTTTTGAATGAAACATTTTTAAAGACGCTTGAAAACTATGCTGCGCCGTGGGAGCACTTCGCATAATTTACAAATTGAGAGAATGCTACAACGGATAACGTTCAACCAGCATCTGCACTATTTTACCGGCAACGTCTACTTTCTCACCGGCCCATGGATAATAAAAAGCAATCAGCGCCGGATTGGCATTGAGTTCCAGAATCCAGTAGTTGTCGTCCGTAGCCGGTTTGTATATATCTTTAATCACGATGTCCACGCCGCAATAATGCAATCCCGGTACGGATTGGCATGCCCGGCTTACAATATCAAGATAACTTGAATCGATCCGGGAAAGGTCAAGTAAAATTGTATCCGCACCGGCAGGATACCCCGCAGACGATCTCAGGAAAACACGTTCATCTGTTTCCGGCACACTGCTCGGGTTCAACCCCTGAGCAGCGAGATACGCGACGATGCTATCATCGATCGCAACTTCCGGATGCGTTGGCAGGTCAAGGTGGCGCCGCATCAGGTTTTTTTGTTCGAGCAATTCGGAAACGGTGCTGATGCCATCACCGACAACACTTAGCGGAACGCCCTGCCTCACACCCACAATTTTCGGATGGACGTAAAAAAAGCGGAAATGCTCTCCGATGACGCTTTCTTCCACCAAAAAAGTCCTGTATTTGTCAATGACCTTTTTTATGGCATTTTCATAGCTCAAAAAGTTATTCAATGCAGTCGTCACACAATCACCCCATCTGCCATTGTTGGGTTTGACACAGAGTGCTCCCGTGAGACTTTCATACAGATCCAGAGCTTTTTCCAGATTCCTGCGTCTGAAAAAGTGACCTTGAGGCACACTGAATCCGTGCGATTGAAGATGTTTTTTTGTGCCGTGTTTGTCTGAAACGAGAAGCTCTGCCTGATAATTAATGTTCCTTCCAAGACGGTTCTCTCTTCCCTTGCCAAATTCCAGTAAAACGCCCCCTTTGTAAAGTATCTCCTGCCCGTTCAAGAAAAACCCCAACCAAGAGTTCATCTTATCCGTATTACTATTCCGAACGACTCGAACATGGGTTTGCAGATTATACGTATCAACCGCTTTTTTCATCAAAGATGATGTCAGATCAAGGAGTTCAAAATCCTGATTAATTTTTTGCATACAACCCTCCAAGCCCGGCCATTTTTTACCGTTACAGCGACAGCGTTGTGTCTGCGCAGCCGAAGACATCGGTAAAATTTTCTCTGGCACGCCAGAGCTCGACAGCACCGTTTTCAAGAATCGCAATCTTCGCCGGTCGGGGAAACCCGCAACTGTGTGAAGCGAAATGATCGGCACTGTAACCGCCGGTGTGAAAAATAACAAAAGATTCTCCACGATCAGGATGTCGGTTCAACCTAACCTTGTTTTTGCTGACCATATCTCCCGAGAAACAGAGACGACCCGCCAAAAAAGCCTCAACCGGACGATCATCCGGACGATACGGAAGAACGGCTGCGGGGAAGATGTCAGGTGCAATCAGGTTCGTACTGTGATTGTTAATTCCCAGATCCAGTGTCACTACCGTATGATCCATTACCTGTTTCGTACCCATGACTTCACACATTGTAATACCGGATGGGGCCGTCACCGAACGCCCCGGTTCCACAATCAACTTTGGAGAACCGATCGCCTGTAGCTGCTCAAGCGGTGTTTTGCCGTTTGGCATGGGGTGGGTCAATACATACTCCAGCATCCTGGAGCCCGGATAATCCGTCCAGTAGGTTTTCCCTTTCCACGTTTTTTCGCTATTGGCATCATGCCGGACATGTTCAAACCCGTAAGCGAGTCCGTTCCATGTGAGTGCCGAATCAACCTTGTCGCCTTCAGACACATTCCGGTAGAGCCGATTCTGAAATTCGGAAGCGTTATTCCGGTCGATGAACGCTACCGGGAATCCGCCGCCAATGTTGATCTCCTCCGTTGTCAGGGAGAAAGATTTCGCAAGTTCCACTATGTCAAAAAAATTTTCAAACAGTTTCATAAACCCTGCCGGTCCGCTTAACTGTGTACCAATATGGGCGCTGATCCCTTTATAATTGAGAGATGATGATTTTTGAACCAACCCAAACAGAGATTCCGCTTCATCGATATGAAAACCGAATTTCGTCCAGTCAGCTGCAGTCGACTGATCGTCAGCCGTCAACCCGGAGAGAGGCATCCCCCGAAAACGTATCAGTATGTTCGCTTTAGCTTTCAATTTTTCACAAACCTGTTCCAGTGCCGCCCACTCGTCTTTATTGTCTACGACAATGAAAGCGCCGCTCTGGACTGCCAGTTCAAGATATCGATTTGATTTTGCATTGCCGTTACATGTAATGCTTTCCGGGGGAATCTGCTCTTCCAACGCGGCCTGAAGCTCATATTCCGAAGCACTGTCCGCACCCATTCCAAGCTTTGAGGCTGCCCGGATCGCACCTCTGCACGGGTTTGATTTGATGGCGAAAGCAATCTTGAGATTCTTATACAACTTCTTTTTGATTTCAAAAAAGCCCTCTACCTGATACGTCATTTCCTCAACAAAAAATACATGCAGCGGCAATCCATGCATTTTAATCTGTTCCTGAATCATCGATTCATGTTTTTCAAGCAGGCTATCGAGCCTGAGAGTTGTCAGATCACTGACGCAATTTTCTGCTTTCATATCCCGTACTCCGTCACCATATTTACAAAATTCAAACCGTTCGGCTCTCATATCCAAGGGCCACCATTCCTTCACGGCATGCGCTGTCGAGTTTTTCCAGTTCCTCCATACCCAGTGCCGAAACATGGTCTTTTGCCGGTGAGATATCTGTCGCGACTTTTTCTATCCATGCGTAGTCCGAATCTTTTAACGGCTCATCCTCAAAAACATATCTTAAAAACTGTTCAAGTACCGCTTCGGGTTCTGTCATTAAATCTTCATAACGAATCGGCAGGACATCTGCATTGAGTTCATTCATGGCGTCCACTGCTTCAGTGACCCACTCCGACCACATCTGCCCGAATGCTTCAAGAGGCGGGATAAAATCCGGATTCCATTCCATTCCCATCCGTTTCATCACAAACATTCTAAAAATCGGGTGCGCCCTCATTGAACAGGCCGTCTGCCTCCCGTCACGATAGAAATGAACCAGTTTGGCCTTTGGCCAGCAATACAATATCTCCCGGGTATGCGGTAACGATCCACCGGTACGTTCTATCCATTTTTCTTTGCCCGCATACTGTTTTATCAACTCGCAGAAGTTTAAAAAATGGTTAGCCGCAGTGTCCGGAGAAAATTTGAGTATTTTCCCACCAAGCTGCCTGAGCAAGGCTTCCGGATCCTCTGTCAACAACGGCAACGCATAACATAGCAACAAAGAAATTGCCTCTTTGTCCTGCGGCATGTACAGGCATTCATGCGTTTTATCCGATAACCATATTTTGACACGCTCTATCATCGTTTGCGCGGTCAACATTTTCAAAAAATCACTACCACTGATTAGATTTTCATTATTCAGATAGGGAACAGGCAAAACGGGTTCAAAGAGTTCCGAAACGGAAACCAATCTCGGATGGGTATTAATCGCATTTGAAAAAAAAGTCGATCCGCATCTGCCGGAACTGATTAAAAAAAGTGGCTGTGTCTGCATTGGCTTCATATATGGTTGCTTTTCTGTTGTTTGAGCAGATTCGGGTCTGTCACCGGTATCGTGCTTCCGGTCAGCATGCAACAGATGCGTTCACCGGAATGAAACTCAAGTTTTGACAAGGCGGCTACTACCGCTGCGGACGAGGGTTCGACCATGATGCCCTCTTCCGCCAGAAGCCTTTGTGACACCTTTATCTCCGTTTCCGTTGTCGCGACAAGTCTTCCGTTTCTTCTGGAAAACACATCCATAATGCTCTCTTTTCCCTCAACACCGTAGAAACCTTTGATTGAATGGGCACATTCTGCATCCGTAGTAACACCATACAAACGGATATCGTGATCAAGTCCCTTATCGAGTCCCAACAGCAATGAGCCATTATTGACCGGACACACGATACTTGTAACATGCTCTATTTGAGTTTGAAGCTCAAAACCGGTCTCTTCATGTGCAAGTTTCTTAAGTCGGCAATACGCAGGATTCGCATTAAAGGCTCCAATTTGTCTTAAAAAATTGGAGCTGCGCTCAATCATGACGGGAAACGCTTCATCTGAATAATGCAGCTTTGCATTACATGCCCTGATAAAATATTGAATCCCGTCAGGGGTCTCGGGTGAAAGCCACACATGACACTCCAGTCCATGCAACCACGAGTAGTAAGCCAACGAAACACCGTAATTCCCTGTTGAGGTACATCCTACTTTCCGATATCCGCTATGAATGCATTCATTGACAATGAGCCTGCTTTCCCTGTCTTTGTGCGTACCGGTAGGATTAAACGATTCGAGTTTTAACCAGACATCAACAGCATATCTTTCACTCAAAGCGTTAGAGTATCTGACCGGTGTTTTTAAAGACACGGTTTTAAACTCCTTTTGCACAAGCGCGATATTGTATAGCGCCCCTTCGTAAGAGTGTTTTTCAATAAGACACGCCACTTTTCACTACGAGTGTCTTCCTGATCACCGGCAAGCTGCAACTCCTCACCCTGAAAGTTCTTTTTTACTATGGAAAAATCCCTTGCCGTTTCTATATAGGCCTGAAGTTGCTGTATAGCCGATAACGTAAAATAGTCACCATGATCTGCATCAATAAAGCCCCATGCAAATGCATTGAATTTTGATTTCCATAACGCTACGGGATCTCTGTCCGAATTAACGAAAGGATTAAAGCGGCTTTCTCGTCCGAAAAGCATCAGAATCGGTCCGCGATACTGGCGCCTCGGTACGTAATCCAATGTCACCAGAATAGGTTCAAGAGCGAGTTTTTGGGAAAAAAGAATTGCAATCGACTCCGCAACAGGTGCTCCCTGACAATTACCCACGAGTACAGGTCTGCAATTCTGACTTCGAAGTGCAATTTGCTCAAAATAGTGCAAAGAGAGATGCTCATGAAATCGCGTTTTATCACGCCATGTTTTTATAAAGCGATTTGGTGAATGCATTGCAAAAAAAGGTTGGTCACGCCGCAGATTTCTGGCAAATATCAAAGGCTCGGCCCAACTGTTGAAACACCAATAAATTGGGGGATGCGTCCCATCTTCATTAAAGGCGAGAATGCTCTTCCGAAGCCTACCTGCTATTTGATTTAATCCTGATTGCCCTTCAATACGTTTTCCTTCAGTTTCCATATTACAAAGGGCTGTTTCAAATGCCGTCCGTTCATCTTCTGAAAGCTGAAAATACTTTTGCTTCCTTGGGATGTGATTCCACAAATCGTACGCGTTCAAAATAATCCTTTCAGGAACACTGCAAGTATTTCCTAATTATCTGATTTGCGTTTTAAAATGATGAAGTGTCTCTTCAATCGTTGTTAAGCCATCCAGAAAAATTTCAGGGGGAACATCCAGCTTCAATGCTTTTTCCATTTCCAGTGCCATCGTTACTGCGTCAATTGAGTCCATATCAAATTCTAAAAACTTTACATGTGAATCAATCGATTCTACAGGTTCTCCAATAAGACCGGCTATATACTCTTTGATCCAACGCTCCAATACACTTCGATCCAATTTTATAATCTCATTCATCACTGCTGTTCATCCGTTTTGTGGTCTTTTTTGGTTTGCTGCCGAACTACGCTTGGCCACAATTCCATCCTACCAATATTGATGACATATATTACTAACATGTGCCTAAATTACAAAAATTATCTGAATTGCAGTTATTAATCTTCCGCATACGCCATATCCTGTACACTTCTACTGCAAACATTTCAATTGAAAACACAGATTTATGACAACAATCGGACTGATTATTTATAGAAGAAAACCACTGGATGCTTTAACGCCGTTCAGGGAAAGAGCACTTCTTGCAGAAGCCTCACTGCAGGGAGCAGGATTTGTACTACTCGACCCGACATATCATGACCAATCCAATCATTTAATTCAAGCGTATTTATGGTCTCGCGAAAATGGTTGGTTCCCGCAAGTCATCACGCTGCCGGATGTCATAATCATAATCGGTTCTCCAAACAATTCCGGACAACGGGTAGTAGATCAATGGATTCGATCTTCGCGCCCTGTCATTGCAGATGTCGGACATAACAAACGCAAACTTAATGAATTATTTTCAGGAACTATAGTCGAAAAACATCTCATTCCATGGCACGCTATTCCCAAAGAGAACACGGAAATTCACTTGGCTGACTTGTTAAGAAAAGAAAAACATGGTTTGGTTATTAAAAGGACGACTGCGAATAAAGGTGTTGGTATCTTATTTGCCATTCGCCTGAATGAGGAGCAATACCGAGTCACATATAACGATGCCACGATAACCGGTAACATTGACGAAACTGCGCGATATCTCCATCAGCGTATCATCGGACGTCTTCAATACCGGGAGTATATTGGACAAAGCTATATTCACTCCAGTACACCGGACGGGCGCCCTTTTGATATACGCATCCATGTGCAACGAAGAGAGAGTGACAGATGGAGTGTAACTCGGGGGTACGTACGGTTAGCTGAAATAGGCTCCCCGCTACCAAATACCAGCAAAGGAGGCTATCAGGGCTCCCTGGATAGCTTCCTCAAAAAAAGAAATCCACTCGAAGCCGTTAAGATCAAAGCAGCGCTTTATGAAGTTGCTCTTGAAATAGCAAAAATACAGGACCTTTCCAATAAGTTACCCCTCTCAGAACTTGGAATCGATTTTGTATTAGATCAAGAGGATAAAATATGGCTCATCGAAACAAATGCTTTACCGGAAACAATGCTTCACGAACATCAGCGTGCCGTCCATGTTATAGAGTATGCGCTCTCACTGGCGAAATGATCTGATACTAAGTTAACCTGCATAAAAACTCCTCTTGTCGGCGATGGTTATACGGATAAGACCAATTGTAAACACGTTCGCCTGAAGTCATATGCGTTTATAACATAAAGCAGCGTGAGTCGAAGCGCTACGCTAGCGTTTCGACTCACTTCTTGTCTGAAGGTTTGGGAGATTTAAGCGCAAATTTTTTCGGAGCGCGTTTGGGTGCGGCGGGTTTGTCGTTATGAGGCTTTGAACTGTTATTAAAAGGTTTGCCGCCTTTTGCACCG
>JBNLFL010000015.1:0-103290 GCA_050305515.1 Sulfurimonadaceae bacterium | reverse complement strand
GATCAGGTTCGGGTTGTTATGGAGTGCCACATACCCTTTAACGGTTGTAAGGCTGCTCAGACCGTCGAGGTTTTCAAGCAGGTTGCTCCCTACATGTAAATTATTCCCTACATAAGTCAGCTTGGACAATCCGTTCACATTGGCGAGTTGGTTGCCGTACAGGGAAAAATCGCTTCCGACACTCTGCAGGCTTGACAGCCCGTCCACATTCGTGAGTTGGTTGTTATACAGGTAAAAATGGCTTCCGACACTCTGCAGTTTCGATAATCCGTTCACATTCGTGAGCTTGTTGTTTGAAAGATAAAAAGCACTTCCTACTTTCTGTAAATTCGACAGCCCGTCTACATTGGTCAGGTTATTGTAATGCAGGTACAAATGGCTTCCGACACTCTGCAGGTTTGACAGTCCATCCACGTTGGTCAGGTTATTGTTATGCAGATAAAAATATCCCGTCACCTGTTTCAGTGGTTTGAACGTCGCCAGGTCGCTGTCTGTAAGACCTTTGTTATAGCAGTAGATACTCCCCGTGTACACCCCGGTCTCACTGTTAAACTGACTGTAAAACGTGCTTGATGTTATGCCGCATTTTTGCTCCAGCGTATTTTTAAGATATTCACTTCTATCAACATCCGTAATTCCTTCAATACTGATGCCATCGCTTTCACCGCGGTCATTAAATGCTTTTAACAACAGCACATATGCCGTCTCTTCTTGTAATCCCTGCAATGTATAAGCCGTTTCGTTTTTATCCAGTGTCGTATTGAGATCACCGTCAACATACAGATGGTATCCCCGTTCATTATCGGCATTATCCTTCCAACTTAATCCCAAAGAATTGAATCCGATATCCGTTAATTTTAGATTGGTCGGTTTTTGCGGTACCTGCTTGTCATAGGTCAACACAATACGGGCTTTATTCGAATCACTCATTCCCGCTTCATTCGATGCGCTAACTGTCAGGTTGTACTCTTTCGTGACGTTTTCATCCAAATTCGCACTATTTGATACCGATATGACACCGTTTAATGGATCAATATAAAAGTTTTCACTGCCGGTGCCGCTTAAATAAAATCCATCAATAGGACTATCTCCTCGTGTGGCCAATGCTATGGTTCCGACAATACTGCCCGTAGTAGCATTATCTTCAATAAATCCCGTAAAATCGTACAATACCGGAACGGTTTCGGCACTGTTTTCGACTGCAATATTTACAATGACCGGAGCACTGGAGGCTATGGCATTACTTGCTCGGACCTGAAGTGTATATGCATGTCGGCTCTCGTAATCAATCGCTTTTGCCACACGCACAGCACCCAAAGTCGATATTTCGAACATCTCGGCACCGCTACCGGCCAGACTCATTGACTCAATTGCTGAACTGCCTGCTTGTACAATACCGACATAACCGACAAGCGTACCGATAGCGCTGTTTTCGGCAACACTCATATTGGCATCTTGCAAAACAGGTTCATCGTCTACAACATTCAACACGTTAATCTGCAAACGTGCTGCTTTAGATGTTCCAAGAGTATTTGTCGCAAATACCTGTAAGTCATACGCTGTTTGTTTCTCATAATCGAGTGCTTTTTGAAGTGTTATCGTCCCATGCGTATCAATTGCAAAAATGTCACTTCCTTCGCCCTCAAGCCATACGGACTCTATTTCACGCTTATAGCTTGTCATTTCAATACTGCCAAGTACACTTTGAAGCCCGGCATTTTCATCGATACTGATGGCAGTATCTTTAATGATTGGTACTGCATCAAGACTCTCAAGAACTTTAATATCGATATACGCTTTGTTGCTCACTTCACCACTGCTGCTTACGGCTATGACTGTCAGATGATACGATGAAGCCGTTTTAACATCAAATGCAGAGTTTTGTCCAACATACACCTTACCCCCGCTATCAATGGTAAAGTTTTCACTTCCTTCTCCGCTCAATTCAAAACGCTCAAATGTATATCCGCCCAATGACTGAATACGTACATAACCTATTAGCGTGTCTTTTTCGCTGTCTTCATAAATACTGCTGCTAAAACCTTTAATTTTTATTGTGTCATCCTGATCATATACCCGAATATATACGGATGATTTTTGTCCTTCACCGGCACTATTGGTTGCATACACCTGCAAGGCATACGAGTCTTTCATTTCGTAATCAATGACGGCATTATTGGAAACAGTGATCTTTCCATCGGCAGAAATGTTGAAATTTTCGCTTCCTTCTCCCTCAAGGCGCATGGATATCACCGCTGTCGGTGTTTTGATAATTGGTACGTTACCCGCCAATACACTGCCGGCTAACGCATTTTCATCAACATAAGTACTTAAATCTCCCAGAAACGGTGTGTCTGCAATGACATTGACTTTGAGAATTTTGTCAACACTTTTACCTTCTTGGCTAAAAGCATTGACAATAAGCGTAAACCACATATTTTGATAAGCCCCAATATTATTGGCACTGCTCAAATAGATCTCTCCCAAACTGTTAATTGTAAAATTCTCATTACCTGAACCACTTAGCGTAAAAGAGGTGATGGAACTTTTCCCTTCATCTACAACTTCAATTTGCCCTACTTTAGATTCCGCTGCATCCCCGACAGAAACATTGATAGTCGCACTGCTTATGACCGGTACATCAACATTATCTTTGATACTTATATTTATTGGCGTCGGGCGACTGATGCCAAGCTGATTTATCGCAACGACACTCAGGTAATAGCCTTGAATCGATTCATAATCAAGCGGTTGCGCCAATGTTATTTGACCATTGGTCGCAAGATTGAATGTATTGTTATTTTCGCCAAGCAACGCAACAGCTTCTACCACTGTGGGAGAAGAGATATTTAACTCACCGACTACTGTACCTATAGCAATGTTTTCATCTACACTAAAATGAGCCGACGCTATTGAAGGAACATCTGCAACGTCGGTAATCTCTATGGTTAACGCCTTTGCGAGGCTATTATCCTGAGTACTTAGTGCTGTGACCGTTATCCGTTTGTAAAGCTCTTGTTCATAATCGATATCACATTGATCTGAAAGGTAGATGTTGCCGTTAGCATCAATAGTAAACTCTTTGGCATCCGGACCGCCAAGCAGATATCCGTCAACAGGATCCAAAGGCGTGTCAAATATAACTTTCCCAACATAAGCTCCCGGTAAGGCATCTTCTGAAACTGTATTGAGTTCAGCTTCTTTAAAAACAGGAGCATCCGCAATATCATTAACCAAAATTCTAAGCAAAACCGGTCGGCTTTCTCCTTCGCTGTTTACCGCGGTCACTGAGAGATCGTAATAATTTTTCTCTTCAAAATTCAGACTCACATCAGTTTCAAGAAAAATCTCGCCATCTTGATTAATGCTGAATTTTTCAGCACCGTTACCGCTTAAAGAAAACGATTCTATTGGGCTCCCGCCCTGCGCTTTAACCGTCATATTTCCTAAATAACGTTTCCCTTTTACGTTTTCATCAATGTAATACCATGTTGTTGCCAAAATCGGATTCACGGCATTAGGTACTTCACCATAAATATACGTATAGGCATCATCAGCAATATAAGCACCTTGGTGCACTTTTGCAATAATCGGGTGCAAGTCTTTGGCATAGTCTTTAATGAGCCAGTTTTTATTTGCGTTTGGCAACCAATAAACGAGATCTTCCCGTCCCAGAGGCGTGTCCAAATCAGGATACAATTTCTCGATCAATACATGAGTGGCTACGTCATCAAGCCTTTTGTTGAGTTCGACTTGATCGTAATTGCTTCCCAGAAGATCTTTAGAAACCTGAAAAGCAAGTTCGGTCAAAATATTTACTTTATATTCGTTTCGAAGCAACTGTTCTTTACTGATAATCGCGCGAATCGTTCCATTTAACGGTGTAAAATCATCATCCACCTTCCAGTCATCATTTACATCGATATCCAGACCACCGCTGATTTCTAAAATAAAATCACCGGAATATCCTTCCAGCTTTTTCATAAACTGTAATTCTTCGGCACTTTGTGCAACATTTCCAAGAGTAACAACAGGTATTTCAATAATGCCTGCGGTATCAATATCTTCACCGATACTTGTATACCCTTCATAAAGATACTCAATATCTTTTTGACCATACTGATTGGCCTTATAAAGCTTAACACTACCACCACTAATTGGTCCCAAGCTTGCCTGATTTAAATAACCAATTACACCATACTCACAGGGTTTACATCCACAACTCTCTTCCGGGGTACAAAGTTTTGTCTCAATGTTATGTACGTATTGTTGTCCACTACTTGTTCCCGGTCTACCGGCATGACTAACCCAGGGACTAACCCAGTGACTGCCGCCACTGCCGCCACTACTGCCCCAACCGCTACTACCACTACTACTTGGAACGGGTACGGCTACCGGTGGTTCTTCAGGGATGGGGCGCCAAATATAAATATCCGCGACATGCCCTAAACTATACCCATCAGCAGAAGAAATCGTAGTGCTCATACTTTTACCGGCTCCAGGGGCCGTTACGGTAAGGCTGATAGTATCGGGAAAGTCATCATCTGACAGATATTCAGAATCGCCACCGCTACTGACAGTAACCGGGTATAAGCCCGGATAAACTCCATAAAGAGTCAAACTACCTGATCCCATGGCATATGATTTACAGCTTTTACCCTGTTCGCTCATTAAAGAGTTACTCATCTGCAGGTCAGCCTCTGGGTTACCCCAGTTTAATGTAGCTGTAAAAAGACCATTGGCCGAACTTCCAGAGTAATTACTTGGATCATTACTGCAACTTGATAATTTTTCATTAAGGAATTGGCTCGACTTATGAAAAATAGTTTCTGAAATAGCAGTGGCGGCTACGTCACGTTTAAACGTTTCAAGAATCTCAACACTTGCACCAAACTTTAACTCTACTTCTCCTTTGGCATTGAAGCTTCCAACTACTCTTCCAACACATTTTGAGCATTTTGCTTTGATCTCTGCATAAAGATCAATACTAGGACTCATCGTCTCATACACTTTTGCATCAATACCGGCAAACTCTAAAGGCCATAACGTACCATTGAGGCTAAAGTCCAATCCCGGTTTCACGCCAGCACTAATCGATCCTTCCAATCCCAAGTCACCTGAGGCATAAGCATTACCATCAAATGTGCTGTGCGTAGCTCCACCAACATTATGATCATAGTTATATCCAACAGAAGCGCTTCCATCGGCATTTGCGATTGCATTTGCCGTAGCCTTTACCTCAGCTTTTGCATAAGCCTTGGCAGTAGGATCAACTGAAAATGTAATTTTTAGCATGCCGATGCGAACGCCTGGTGTACTAAAGGGATCTCCATCAAGAAAATCTTTTTCTACCGAAAAGCTACCCGCTTGAGAAACGCTTACATTTACTTGTGCTTTAGCTTCAAGACCAAAACCCACACTGACACTTTCCAATCCAAAGTCATAAATGCTTATTGCAATAGAACCCGAGCCGCTAATACTGGCGCTAGCACTGCCATTGATACTGGTAGTACTGCTACCGCTACTATTTCCTAAAGAAACCGAGTCTTCAATACTAAATCCTGTATCCCGTTTCAAACTTTTTTTTGCCGGATTGGCTTTTGAAATATCTACTTTAGAATAGATTGTCCCTTGCCGAATCACTTCATTAATTTTGATTGCTTTGGTTTGCAGACGATAAGAAAATGTTCCCATATGACTGATAGACTCAATTTTCCGGACAAAGCTTCTGTTTTCATCAACATAGTTAATATAATCGCCTGATTGAAAATTTTCAAATAGTGTCTTTAGTGATGTATTGTCATCACTAATAGTCACATTTAACTCAGCGATCTCTTCCGTTACATTATTATCATCCCATGAATAACTTACTTCAAGCGCAGAAGAAATATCATAAAGATTATCTACCAATATTATTTCTTTGTATTCAAAGATCGGTGTAATATCTCGGCTTCTGTTTAGTGATACAGTACAAACACGCCCATCCTGAGAGACACTGTCACACCCTATCCAATTTTTGATGGTGCTATCGCTTTTGGGTGTAGCGGTAATCGTAATATTGTCATCGCTTTTTGGAAAAAAATCATAAATATTATTTTCGGATATGTTTCTATCAAGATCAAAATCAATGGCGCCTTTATCGGCTCTAAAATTTCCATGCCCAAAAGGGTGAACCTGAACATAGATATTTTCATCGGGAAGGATAGGAAAGGATACTGCCCTTGAAGCCACACTACTCTGACTTGAATAAGACCCATTATCTTCACTGCTTTGTGACGATGCGACACTACTACTTGACATTACCGCACTGCTTGTCGATGTACTACTTGAAACAGAGCCACCATTCTGTGAAGATACGGCAGAAGAGGAGACACTGACGGAAAATGAGACACTGCTTACACCGCTGCTGCTCGTCCCTCCAATAACAACTGACGTACTGCTGCTTTGTGCTGCTACGCTTGAAACGGCTACACTTGACACTGTTACACTGCTTTGCAGGGAAGAAGAAGCATCTGAAATACTGCTCCATGATGAAGCGGTATCGCCTTCTGAACTGCTTCCAGACGTGTTTTCATCAGCTGTGTTCTGTGATGACACTGCACCGGAACTCGCTGAAGCCGTATCTCCCTGACTGGAAATATTCGTCTCGGATATCCTTATAATGCTGACAACTACCGTTTCACTAAAACGATTATTCTCCATGACTTTAAAAGAAAAGGTTTCCGTAGAACCCGCTGCTCCGAGTTCAAGCGTGACATAGGCCACACCTTCACTGTCAGATGTTGCCACCTGAAGCTCTCCCAAATACACCGCACAATTGGGAAGCGTACGCACCGTAACCGTTACACTGTTCATCGTTGTAGAAGCGGGAGCATTCTCAACAATCGGCGCTTCAATTGATGAAACCTCCTTTTCCCTATTTCCAGAATTGAAACAGCCTGCAAAAAACACAAGAAGTATTAGCAGTAACCCGGTTTTTAATCTCATAATATGTGTTCCTTTATGATTATATGTGCAAAGGCGCGCACTCTATCGAAGAAACTTAAATACTTTGTTAATATAAAAATAACAATATTGTTTAAACTTATATAGAAGATTGCGTGTAAATGTTGTAGAGAGAAAATATGCTCAAAACAGAGCACTATTTTTCTTATTGAAAGGTTTAAATGGAAGTTTAGAGCCAGAGGTTATAACAGTCTATTTAAATGCCTGTTGCATCAATGCTTTCAATTGCGGCAGCGCCGCTTTCATCGCCGCATAGCCCGCTTCGATTCCCGCATCACCCGAGGCGAGACTGATCTCGCTTTCGGGTTCGAAATCGGGGCGTATCAGCAGATCGGCTTCTGCCATCTCTTCTGCACCGATTTTGCAGCTTTGCAGCCGGAAGGTCGAGAGCATGGCGTGGATGCCGTCATCCTGAGCATAGGGAAAACGGGTGCAGAGAATATCGATGCCAATGACAATGTCAGCACCCATGGCCCGCGCAAGGCGCACGGGTACAAGAGAGAAGACGCCGCCGTCAACATAGAAACGGCCCTCCGACTCAACCGGAGAGAAGGCACCCGGCACGCTGGCCGAAGTACGCACGGCATCGCCAAGATCGCCTGAAGTGACAAAAAGCGCTTCAGGAGTTTCAAGATCCGTGACACTCACACCCAGCGGTATCGGGAGGTTTTCGATCTTTTGATATCCGCTTGCGCTCTCGATCCACTCCGAAAGCGCATGTCCGGCAATCACGCCCTCAACACTCAGATGCAGGTCAACAATATCACTGCGTTGAAGCTGGCGCATGAGCTGTTCAATCTCATGGTAAGATTTACCCGACGCATAAAGTGCCGCCGCAATCGATCCGGCGGAGGTACCTGTGACCAGCTCAGCTCGGATCCCCGCCTCTTCAAGTGCCTTGATGACACCCAGATGCATGAAACCGCGCACGCCGCCGCCGCCAAAAGCAAGCGCGAGATGGGGTTTATTGGAAGAAAAGGGGTGTGCCACGACATTACCAAGTGGCACCGCATGGAGTTCTGCCCTGTTTTCGGGGTCTTTCTCGCCGCTTAAAAACCAGATGCCCGCCGTCAGTGCAACAAGCGGCAGCAGCCAGAGCAATCGTCGCATGATTTACTCTCCCGAAATGCGCTCCAGAGCCTTGTAAGCGACATACAGGTCATAGTAGGCATTATTATAGGCGTTGTTCGCGTCGGTCAGGTTGCTTTGTGCTTTAAGGAGTGTCAGGGTATCGACCTGTCCGTAGCTGTGACGGTCTGCCGTGATACGGTAGTTCTCTTTGGCGCTCTCCATCGCCTTCGAAGCCACTTCTTTGGCACTTTTTGCCACGCGGTAGGCTTCATAGGCCTGATGCAGCTGATCGCCCAGATCAAGCTTGAGCTGTTCAAGCCGCTGTGCCTGAATACCGGATTGCTCCAGCAGCGCTTTACGCCTTGCAATATTGGCCATACCCGCGTAGAGACTCCAGCTGACGTTGACGGTAACGACTTTCTGATCTTCGGGCTGAATCACCGACGTTCCCATCAGACGCTCTTTGTCGTTGATAATGTAATCGCCGTGAAGATCGACGTGCGGAAGGTAATTCCCCTGAACGGCATCACGTGAAAATCCGAGTGCCGCACGCTGTTCTTCAAGCATTTTAAGTTCGCTGCGGTTCTCATAGGTCTGTTTCAGCAGTGTTTCATAAGGTGCCGGTGTATCAAGCGCCACCTCGAAAGGTACAACAGGTTCTGTCGCACTCAGTGGCGTTCCCATCAGGCGCGAAAGCGCACTGCGGGTTGTAATGATGTCGCTTTTCGCTTTAAACAGCGCCTGTTCGGCACGCAAACGGTCTACTTCGATCAAAAGCAGATCGTTCTTGGCCACCATCCCCTGTTCAAAACGTACTTTGGTATCCTGATATTGCCGACTCAGGGCATCAAGTGACTCCTGCTGGGTCTGCAGCGTTTTTTCCGCAATCAGGCAACGGCTGAATGCATTGATGACGCCAATGCGGACATCGGCTTTGGCAGCACGCTGCGCATACTCCGCCGCACGGGTATAAGCGGCTTTTTCATCCAGCGTGGCGGCATCGCTGAAACCCCGGAAGAGGTTATAGGTTGCACTCAGGTTGTAGCGATGAGTCGGACTGAATGAAAACGTGGTGGTGGGATCCGTATGCTTCCACTCAAATCCCGCGCTGAGTGTCGGATGATAGGCGCTCATCGCCTCATCCTCCGCGCTTTTTGCCACTTCGATTTCGCCACTTGCAATTCGCAGCTGCGGCGCATGCGTCATGGCATTCTCTATGGCGTCATCAAGTGTCAAAGCACTGAGTGTCATAACTGAGAGGGTAAGTAACAGTAAAGATTTCATGCTTCCTCCTTTGGCATAATGGTGTGATGGGCCCGCATGACCAGATACAGAAGTGCCGGCGTCACGATAATGGTAAAAAGTGTCGAAAAAGCGAGACCGCCTGTAATAACCGATCCAAGCCCCCGGTAAAACTCGCTTCCGGGTCCCGGAACCAATACCAGTGGCATCATACCGAAAACCGAGGTCATCGAACTCATAAAGATCGGACGCAGTCGGCTTTGTGTCGCTTCGACAATCGCTTCTTTGGCTTCCATAGCACTGTTACGCATGTTGTTGAGCGACTGGTGGACGATAAGAATCGCATTGTTGACGACAATACCGATGAGAATAATGAAACCCAGCATCGTCAGCAGATCAAGCGGTTGCGGCGCAATCAGAAGGTTGGTCATTTTCAGACCCACGAAACCTCCCGCGGCCGCCATCGGCACCGTAAACATGATAACCAGCGGATAGATAAAGTTTCCAAAGAGCGCACTCATCAGCAGATAGATGATAATCAGTGCAAACACCAGCGAACCGGTCATCGCCTTGACGGTTTCGCTCAGCTTGTCGGCACTTCCCGCCAGCTCCACATCCGCGCCTTTGAACATGCCGCTTTTTCGCATCCCTTCAAGAACGCCCTGATCAAGAATCTCAATCGCCTCTTCAAGCGTCATGCTCATCGGCGGCGTCACCTGCAGCGTGATCGTACGCTTTCCGGCGACGTGGCGGATTTTGGTGATGGAGGTCGTATGATTGAGCGTTGCGAGCGAACTCAGCGGCACAAGACCCGCATTGGGTGTGGCAATCTGGGTCAGGTAGAGCGCTTCGGGCGAACTGATCTCCTCATCGAACGATTTGAGGATCATGTCGATTGACTTCTCCCCTTTGGGCGCATACTCGCCAATTTTGCGACCATCAAGCAACACATCGGCGGCAAAGCCCAGAGTGCTGCCGTTAAGCCCTACTGCGGCCAGAGCGTTTTGATCGGGAATAAGCTGCGCTTCGGGGAAAAGTACCTCAATGGAAGGCACCGGACGGATCTGCGCTCCGGGCATCTTCTGCTTGAGCGTTCCAAAAAGCATGCCGCCTATCTGCGCCAGACGCTCAATGTCGCCGCCGCTGATATCGATGTCGATATTGCGTCCTTCACCGATACCCTGTTCAAACACCCCGCGCTGAAGCGAAATACCGAAAATTCCCGGGAAGCTGTTAACCAGCGGCATCATAAACGGAATGTACTCCGCTGCCCGCTGCTCCTTCTGAGAAATCATACCCTGAATGATAAAATCGCCGCGTGAGACGAAAAAAGTACGTTTAATCGGTGGAATGCCATCTTTCTCTTTTGAATCGTAATGCGGTTTCATCGCTTCATACAGCGTGTGCCCTACCGACTTTGTTTCAGCCTCGGAGAGTCCCGGAGGCGGAATGAGGATGTTAAGCACCAGATTCTGGTTCCCCTGCGGCAGATACTCCATTTTCGGAAAAAATGCGACAATCATCGCAACCGAAAAGGCGCCCATGCCGACGATGGTGACAAGCTGGTTGAGTGTACGTTTGAGACTCCAATTGACAATGCCCATGAAACCGTTCCCGACGGCCGAGCCAAAGGCGACCAGAAGGCTCTGGTGCGGTGTCCCCTCATGCACGTGATCCTCTTTTTTTGCCAGTCTGAGCAGCTGAGTCCATAGCATCGGGATAACTGAAATGGAGACAAAAAGCGAAAAGGTAATCGAAGCGGTCACGGCAATGGCGATATCTTTGAAAAGCTGTCCCGCTTCGGACTCAAGAAAAATGACCGGAACGAAAACGGCAATCGTGGTGAGCGCCGATGCAATCAATGCACCCCACACCTCCATCGTTCCGTCATGCGCCGCGGCAAAGATCTTCTTGCCCATCTTGCGGTGCCGGTCGATGTTTTCGAGAACGACGATGGCACTGTCAAGCAGCATCCCGACCGCAAACGAGATTCCCGCCAGCGAAATGGTGTTGAGCGACCTGTCCATCGCCTGAAGTACGATAAACGTCGCAATGATACTCACGGGAATCGCCATGGCGACAACAGCCGTTGCCGAAATGGAGCGCAGAAATAGCATCAGTACGATGACTGCCAGCACGCCCCCTACGGCGATGTTCTGTTTGACAAGATTGATGGCCCCTTCAATGTAATCGCGCTGATCGTAAAACCAGTCCAGACGGATGTTGTATTTGGGCAGTACCTCGGCATTGAGCTGTTTTGCCACCGCTTCGACACGGTTGGTGGTATCAACGACATTGGCGCTCGGTTCCACCCGGATACCATAAATGAGTGCCTTGTTCAGCCCCTCTTTTGGAGTGGCAACCAGAATGTTCGCCTTCGATTTTTCATACCCGATGGTAATGTCCGCAATCTCTCCGAGCCGCACACTGCGTTCGCCGTCGCTGTAAAGTACCATCTGCTCTAACGATTCGATGGAGCTGAAACGCGATACCGTGCGAACCCGGTAGGTACGGCGGTCAATATCGACCGTTCCTGCCGCACTGTCGCGGTTTTGCGCCTGTATGGCGGCCGCGACCTGATCAATGGTGAGTCCATGTGCCGCCAGCCGTTCGGGATAGAGCTTTACATGTAACTGCTCTTCCGTCCCGCCGGGAATGAAAATACTCGCCACCCCCTTGACCCGTTCAAACTGCTCCTTGACCTCGTTTTCAAGGAACGTCGCGTAGGTGTCGATGTCACGGGGATTGCCTTCGTTGGCGACAAAGCCCATCCAGATGACCGGAGAGGCGTTGGCCCCGGCTGAGGAGATCACCGGTTTTTCGACGTTCTCGGGGTAATCCTCGACCTGTCCGAGCTTGTTGGAGACCTCCAGCAGCGCATTGTTAAGATCGGTGCCGACTTCAAACGTCAGCGTGATCTCTGCCATGTTGTCCGAAGCCGTTGACTCGTACGAGACCAGATTCGGCGTCGATTTGAGCATCTCTTCCTGTTTGTCGAGAATGTCGCGTTCGACTTCGCTCGGCGTTGCTCCCGGCCAGAGCGTCGTCACCCCGATCTCGGGCGCAACCACGTTAGGGGTGAGCTTGTAGGGAAGTTTGGTCAGCGCGACCAGTCCGAACATCACAATGAGCGCGATGCCGACGATGACGGCGACGGGTTTTTTTATCGAGAGGTCGATAAAATTCATGGCTGAACCTTATTGGTACGAACCGGCATGCCCGGGAAGATGCGTTCATTTCCCTTGACGACAACATCCATGCCCGCACGGAGACCTGAGGCTTCGATGGCGGCACGGTTGCCGTCATAACCGATCACCTGAACCGGAAGCATCATCGCCGTACCGTCATTGACGGCAAAAACAACAACCTGACCGAATCGGCGGATGACCGCGTCACGCGGGACCAGCAGCGCTTCGCGCTGACTCAGCATCGGCACGCGGACATCGATGCGCATCCCTTCGATAAGCGCCGCGTCGCTTTTAATGGAGAGCTCCACGGGAAAGGTACGCGTAATCTTGTCGGCTACGGGAATGACCGTCTTGATGGTTGCCTCGACGCTCATGCCGTCGATTTGGGCTTCCACGCGCTGCGCGCTCGAAATGGAAGCAAGGAGTTCCGCAGGCAGGCTGACACGGGCTTCAATACTCTGCGGATCTACCAGTTCCATCACGCCGTTTCCTTTGGAAACCCACTCACCGACATTGACTTTTTTGGCACTGATGACACCGTTATAGGGTGCCCTGATACGGCTTTTATCCCACTCGATTTTCAGCGACTGGAGTTCACTTTTGGCAGCATCAATCAGCGCGCGCAGTTTTTCAACCGAATAGTAGATGGTGTCATAGCCGCTTTGCGAAATACTGTTGCGTTCCAGCAGCGCTTTGGAGCGCTCCAGATCGCGCTGCTGGTTTTCAAGGTCGGCTTCCTGAGCCCGGATGGCAGCCTCTTTGGCCGCGATGTTCGAGGCAAGGATCGCCGTATCGATCTGCACCAGAGCATCTCCGGCGCGCACACTCTGGCCTTCGCTGACCAGTACTTCTTCGATACGCCCGTCACTCTCTGCAGCCAGAAGGCTTTTGCGGTCATAATAGAGCGTTCCTACAAAACGCTGCAGCGGATTGACCGTGCCGTTTTCAACAGCAGTCGTTTCCACAAGCGAAGGCGGCGGGGCGGCATTTTCCGCACCCATCAGGCTTACATGTAACGCCATCGCGGTCAGTAACAGTTTCAATCTCATAACAGCTCCTTTTCAGCGGCTAAGCCCGCTCCAGTAAATTTCAAAATGATGGGCGATGGTTGCATCGTTAAACTCCTCGGGATATTGATGAAAATAACGGTTATTCTGCTGCACGTTGGCAACATAGTTCCAGATGATATACTCGGGATTATCGGACTTCATTTCACCGCGTTCAACTGCTTTGCGCATCAGGTCCAAAAAGCGCTGAGTATCTACATAAAGCAGTTCGCGCGTACTTTCAACAATGATGTCGGAGTGACAATACTGCTGCAAAAATATGAACTCGTCATAATGTGCCTTGAACCAGTAGATATCATTGCACCACATCCTGTAAAGCTGCGTTCTGAAAGAGGCTTCCGCATCGAATCTCTCTTCCGTGGCACGCAACAGCCGCCGTTTGACATAGATATAAATCTCGTTAATCAACGCCTCCTTGGAGGCGAAATGGTGAAAGAGTGTTCCGGTCGCCACACCCGCCTCTTTGGCGATTTTCGATGTTGGCGTGGCATGGAACCCCTCATGGGTGAAGAGGCGCATGGCCGTTTTCAGGATATCTTCACGTTTTGAACTCAAAAAAAAACCTCCCGACTGATTGGTCGGTTCATTGTAGTAGCACGCCTCTTAAAAGATTCTTACATGTAAGCTCGGTTACAATACACGCACCAAGCCATAAAGGGCCGTTACATGAAACAGCTTTATGAAAAACTCGATCTTTTCTATCTCGGACGCAACACAAAAAATGAGGCGCTGACCCTGCTTAAAAACAGCGATCTGACCACCCATGCCGCCATTATCGGCATGACGGGCAGCGGCAAAACGGGGCTGGGGATCGCCCTGATGGAAGAGGCGATGCTTGACAACATTCCCGCGCTGATCATTGACCCCAAAGGGGACATGGGCAATCTCTGCCTGCGTTCTCCCCGCTACGATGCGGCGGACTTCATCCCCTGGGTCGGAGAAGCCAAATCCGCCGAAACGGCGGCACTCTGGAAAAAAGGAATCGAATCATGGCATCAGGATATGGAGCGTTCCGAACGTCTGAGCCAGAATGATGTCACCATCTACACGCCCGGCAGCAGTGTGGGCGTGAGTATCAACATTCTCAGTTCGCTTGAAGCACCCTCTGCCGCCGTTCGCGAAGAGAGCGACGTACTCGGCAGCACGCTTCAGAGCACCGTAGCCTCCCTGCTCTCCCTGATCGGAGAAGATGCCGATGCCCACTCCAAAAGTGCCGCATTTCTCGGAACGCTTATCATGACACTCTGGGAGGGCGACGTTCCCATGAGTCTGGAAACGCTTATCGAAGGGATCATCACTCCGCCGTTTGAGAAAGTGGGTGTCATCGCGCTGGAGCGCTTCTTCAGCGAAAACGAGCGCCTTAAACTGGCCAACCGTTTTAACAGTGTCATTGCCAATCCCACCTTTGCGCAGTGGCTTGAAGGGAGCAGCCTCGATTTTGACACCCTGCTTTATGACAAAAACGCCAAAGCCCGCACCGCCGTTTTCAACATTGCCCATCTGAGCGACCGGGAGCGGATGTTTTTCGTCACGCTGCTGCTGAACCGTTTTGTCGGATGGATGCGGCGTCAAAGCGGTGCCACGACACTGCGTACCCTGCTCTACATGGATGAGATTTACGGCTATTTCCCCCCAAGCGCCAACCCTCCCTCAAAAACGCCCATGATGCTGCTGCTCAAACAGGCCCGCGCTTTTGGCGTGGGTGTCGTGCTCTCGACGCAAAACCCCGTCGATCTCGATTACAAAGGGCTCTCGAACATCGGCACCTGGTTTATCGGCAGGCTACAGACCTCTCAGGATATCGACCGCATCATCGAAGGACTCAGCGGCAAACTCGGCGGCGATCAGGACGCCGCTTCGCTGCGCCAATCGCTCGCTTCGCTCGCCAAACGCACCTTTTTACTCAAAAGCGTCCACCGCGACGCTATCGAGATGTTTGCGACACGCTGGGTACTGAGCTACCTCAAGGGACCGCTCGGACGCGAAGAGATCAAACAGCTTATGGCGGCACACCGGCCGCAGCAGATGCCGCAGTCTCCAGCCGCACCCCGCGTTGCGGAAGCAACACCCGCCACACCCAATAGCGCGCTGCAACACTATTTTCAAAAGGGTGCGCCGCTGCTTTACCCGCACCTCATCGTCGAAGCCTCCATAGCCTATATCAACCCCGCAAAAAACCTCGATGTAACCCGAACGCTCACGCTGGAGCTGCCGCTCGATGCCGAACCCGACCCCTCAAAAGCCATTGAGCGGTACGCGCCCTACCGTCATTTGGATACTACAACAACGGCTTCCTGCGCCGACCTGCCCGAGCAGCTTAAAGAGCCAGATGCCGAAACGCTCATCAGAAAAACGTTCACCGACTATCTCTATCGCAACGCGCCGCTCGAACGCTACCGACAGCGTGCCCTGAGACTCGAAGCCGAACCGGATGAAACCCTTCAGGCATTTACCATACGGGTACGCCATGCCGTCGATGCCCAGCGCAGTGACGCCGTAGAAAAGCTCAAAGAACGCTATGCAGACAAGATCGAACGTCTTGAATCGCAGCGTATCCGTGCCATGGCAAAACTGGAAAAAGAGGAGATGGATGTCAGTACCAAAACGACTGACACGATCATTACGGCGGGGCTGGCCCTGCTGGGGAGTTTTTTCGGACGCCGCTCCAGCGCGAAGATCGGTTCCGCGCTCTCCAAAGGGGCGCGCATTGGCAAGGAGCGCCACGATGTAACGCAGGTCAAAGCGGAAATTGCGCGCATCGAGAGCGAGCTGGAGCGCCTTCACGAAACGCTTGAGCGCGAAATCGACGCACTGGATGCCGATTACACACTCAATGCCTATCCTGTCGAAACCGTCGCAATAGCACCCAAAAAACGCGATATTGCCATCAATCATGTCGCCATTGTCTGGGAAGCGTCATAGCCTTACATGTAAGCATGAACTGCTACAATTCCCTATGATAATTACGAACCGCTCCAAAAAGATCATGCTGCTGTTTGTCCTGCTCCTTGTGGGCTTCGGAATCTTTCTGAGCGTCATGTTCGTCAATGCTTTCAAAGAGCGTCACGCCCCCTCGCTTTACACCTCCGACACAACCCGTGCCCAGCGCGGCAGCATCATCAGCGCTGACGGTTTTCACATTGCAACGACCCAAAAACTCTATAAAGCGATGGTCAACACCAAAAACATCGATCCGGGAAAACGCGAACTGTTCGTACAGCTCTTTAGCATATACAGCGACATGGATGCCGACGAGATTCGCCAGAAGATTCTATCAACGAAGGGGACAGTGGTTCTGAGCTACTCCATTGACCCCAAACGGGCGCAGTATCTCAAATCGCTTGCGTTTGAACTGCTGCAGCAGCACGTTTTTGTCGAATATGAAGGGCGCAACGGCGAACGGATTCTTCAGGGGCTGAGCATTCTAGAGAGCGGCGAAACCCGGGAGTACCCCTATGGCAAACTACTCACGCCGCTGATCGGGTATCCGCATAAAATCGAGGATGAGGGCTACACCCGCGTCTATGGGGTCAAAGGCATCGAAAAGCAGTTTGATGAAGCACTCAGCGCCCAGCGCGAAGGGCGTCAGGTGGCACTGCGCGATGTCAACAGCTATATGATCCTCAACCGCCAGAGCACCACGCAGCCGCCTCTGGCCGGATTTGACATCAAACTCACGGTCCCCGTCACCCTTCAGATCAAACTCGAACGAATGGTGGAACGTTATAAAAAAGCTCTCGATGCGGATGAAGTGATGCTCGCCGTGATGGAATCCAAAAGCGGAAAAATCCTTTCACTGGTCAGTTCCAACCGTTTCTACCCCAAATCGATTCGCCGCGAAGATTACGGCTCGCTCAACACCAATGCCATCGAGTACAGCTATGAGCCCGGCTCCGTCATCAAACCCATCACCTTTGCGCTGCTGCTCGATAAGGGGCTTATCAATCCCTACGATCTGGTCAACGGTCACAACGGCCGCTACAAAATCGACCGCAAGATCATCACCGACGAGCATAAAATGGACTGGATGGGTGCAGAGGACGTCATCATCTACTCCTCCAACGTCGGCATCGCGCAGATTGCACAAAAGCTCTCGGGAATCGACCTCTACGAAGGATTCAAGAATTTCGGCCTGACGCAATCCAGCGGTATTGACCTTCCTTATGAGCGCACCGGTACCATGCCGACAATACGTCAGCTCAATTTTGAAATTTACAAAGCCACCACCGGTTACGGATACGGTATCCGTACCAACCTGATGCAGCTGCTGCGTGCCTACAACGTCTTCAACAATCACGGGCGCATTCTAACACCCTATCTGGTGGAAGGCACCCTCGATACGTACGGACGCTTTTTCCCCTCAACGCACGAAAATGCCAAACAGGTGATCGCGGCGGCCACGGCGGAGCGCATGAAAAAAATTCTCGTCAAAACCGTCAACAAGGGAACCGGTACGAAAGCACGCACCGAAGGGGTGGAAGTCGGCGGCAAGACGGGAACGGCCCACATTGCCGACAAGGGACGCTATATCAATCAGTACAACACCTCTTTCGTCGGTTTTGCCAATGACGGAAAATCGCGCTACACCATCGGTGTCACGGTTATCAAACCCCGCGAAAATCACTTTGCCTCACTCACCGCCGTTCCCGTTTTCAAAGCCGCTGTCGATCTGCTCTGTGATGACGGCTATCTCAAGCCCGATCCGCAGAAATTCCCGCTACCGCCTCTGGAGAGCCGCACTCACAACGACTAACCGCCAAACCTGAGCGGGCCGGACCGGCTACTTCCAGCTCTTTTCGACAATCCTGCGTGATACCTCGTAAGGGTAACGTTCAATCAGTTCATCGACGCTCAGCAGCATATCGAAGTTTTTCTGGCGCATGAAGTGCATGAGTGTCACGGATGCCCAATAGTCATGTTCATACTTTGTCCCGGCAAGTGTCGTCGGAACCCCTTCGCCGTTGACACTGTGGCATGCGCTGCAGGTTACCGGACCGGCATAGACGCCATCGGGGCTGTATTGCAATGCCTGGTCGTGCGTCGTCTGGTCGATGCTGCGTGTCCCGTCATAACGGGTCGGATAGAGACCGTGCGTCGACTCGTGGCAGCTTTGGCAGGAGAGCTTGCCATGCCCTTTAGAGTGGCGGTAGAGCGCATATTTTTTCTCCTGATCCATAGGAAAGTAGTCACCGCCTTCATCCTCGACAAATGGTGCCGCGTGGCAGTCGGCACAGTGCGGTTCTCCCGGACTCAGCCACCAATCCGACCCGCCGCTCACCTCATCGTAGCCAACCGGTGTGCCACTGGTGTCATCCCATGTCCCAAGAATCGGACTGCCGTCTTTTTTCTTTCCCTTGACGCTTGCCAGCACGGCTCCGGTATGTTCGGTGTAGTAGCGCTCGGTTTGCGCACTCTTGGGATCGGCCAGCGCACGAAAATGGCTCATGTTACCATCGGCGACAGCCGCCACAATCGAATGCAGGTCTTCATTTCTGAGTGTCACACCCGTCTGTTTTTTCGCGTTTTTAATGGCGTCAAACGCATACAGCCTCTGCGAAAGCGTATTATGGCAGTGGGTACAGTAGAGGCCGCGAAGGGTGTCGCTCGGATGCCCTTTTTCGTCTTTGAGGCTTACCTCGTTGAGATAATAACGCCCGATTTCGTTGAGAAAAAACGGCGCTTTCGCATCAGGATTGGTATGGGCGTCACGCCCGTTGTAACAGCCGCCGCCGGCAACGCGGACGTCCTTTTCCCCGACAAGGTTTCTTCCGTAGGCATCGGTCAGGCGAAAGAGCATGCCCTCAGCATTCATGCTTTTATCCTGTCCGTGCGTCGGGTGGCATACCTGGCAATTTGCCGGACGATCCGCACCGTCAGGGAGCGGAGCCGCTTTCATATGGAACCCGTGTACCGCTTCGGCCAGCGGTTTCGCCCGCATCGCTTTATAACTTGTTACCCCCTCACGCGGTGTTTTGAGATTGCCTGATATGTTATCGCCGTGACAGTCGGTACAATTGACCGAGCTGACCGTACCGAGCCTGAAATTTGGTGTATCGCTCTTGTAGTCGCGCAGGAAATCGGTACCGTGATGCCTGTCGTGGAGTGCCAGAATGTTAATGAGCCCCTCCGCAAGCCGTGCCATGTATTCGGTGACGTCGGGGTGGTAATGGATCCAGTACTCATACTCCGTATCACTCTGCCATACTCCTTCCTTGCGTGATTTGACCGCTGCAATTCCCTCTCGCGAGTGGCACACCTGACAATTGGGGATATCAATAGGATTCGTGCCCATAAACTCGTAAACCCGTCTCTCATCGTCGAGGATCGCCTTTCCGTGTTTGTCATGGATACGTACCTTCGAAACCTGGTAGGGCTGAAACGTTTTGTCATCAACTCCGCGAATCGTCCCCTTGCGCTCCGTGTCGGTAAAGGCCGTAAGAGGCAGCCCCAAAGCATCCCAGGTGTACTCGGCACTGAGCTTGAGCTTGACATCCTGAAGTGCAGGGACAAGTGTCTCGGTCATGACAATGTTGTCGCCGTTTTCATCGGCGAAATCAAGATAGCCGCCATAAAGCGGTTTGTTCGTCGGGCCGTGATCGGTCTTGATGGGCATATCCCTGCCGAGATAGCGGCGGTCGGTTTTCTTGGCATCACGGGGAATCGTACCGAGCGAATCTTCATAAATGTAGAGGTGTTTCCAGACGTAATTGGGGAGGTTGTCGTTGTTATCGTCGGTACGACCGTTGCCGTCAACGTCTTTTTTGACTCCCCAGTAGCGCATCTTGTTGCCTTCGCTGTAACTGTTGTCATCGACATAGTAATAGAACTGGAGCTCGTTATCCTTGCGGATAAAGTACGGGGATCTGCCATTATGACCGGTGATGACACCCTGAGCCTGAATGCTGTTATAGGGCGGGATAATGCAGCAGTAGCTCTCATCGAAGCCCGCGCAATGCATTCCCAGCTCGTAATTGATAAAGACATTGTACGTGCTGTAGGGGTTATAGGCCGGTATCGGCTTCCCCTTGTGCATCACTGTAGCGGGGAGTAATTTCTCCTGGGAAAACGGGGGTGCAGGGTCGTAGGCATGCGCAGCCATCAGGCAAAGTGTGACACCAATCAAAATTCGTAACATGTATCATTCCGACGGAAAATTTAAACGATTTTACCGTACAAGTATCACAAAGTTATAATATTTTCTTCTATAATGATCTTTTAGATCCAGATATTGTCAATCAGATGGGTCGTCCCGACAGTCGCGGAAATCAAGACGATGCTGTTTTGCACTTCAATAGTCTCAAGCGGTTCGAAAGCACGATTGACGAAAGCGATGTAGGCGATATCGAGCGGTGTGACAATCTCGCGCATCTGCGCTTCTATCACAGCAACACGCAACTCTTTTTGTATCACCATGTTTGCACAGTGTCGCAATGCACGTGAAAGCTTGAGGGCTTCAATGCGCTGCTCATCACTCAGATAGACGTTGCGGCTGCTCATGGCCAGTCCCTCTTTCTCGCGCATGGTTTCGACCGCCACAATCTCCACGTCCATAAAAAGATCCCGTACCATCTGCGTAATCAGCGCCAACTGCTGAGCATCTTTCTTTCCGAAAAACGCTTTATCAGGTTTTACGATATTAAAAAGCTTGTTGACTACGGTCAGAACACCGTCAAAATGCCCCGGACGCGATGCACCTTCAAGTACGTATCCCCGGATATCCGGTGCACTCAGACGCACGTCATCATTTCCGTACATTGCCGCCGCATCGGGAAAAAAGAGATAATCGACTCCGCTGCGTTCGCAGATGCGCCGATCCGCTTCAAATTTTCGGGGATAGGTGGCAAGGTCTTCCCCTTCAAGAAACTGCGTCGGATTGACGAAGATGGAGACCACGACAATGTCGGTACTTTTACGGGCGGCTTCAATCAGGCTGATATGTCCCAGATGCAGCGCTCCCATTGTCGGAACAAAGCCGATACTCCCCTCTGCCGCGCGCAGATGTTCTTTAAGCTCCGATGGAGAAAAAATGACTTTCATGTAAGTTAACCTGACGATTGATATAATGCGTATTATACTTCCGGACGCCTCTGATACACCTAAGCCATGAGACGTACCCAACGACAAGACATTCAATGGACAATTACGAATATACCGAACTGCTTAAAACCTTACATGTAAAGATGCAAAACGTCACCAACGTCACGAAACCCGATGCGATTTCGAAGCGTCTCGAAGCCATCGAAGAGATGGAAAACGCTCCTGAATTCTGGAACGATGCCGCCAACGCCGCAGTCATTCAGAAAGAGAAGACGCAGCTTGAACGCAAGCTTCAAAAATACCGTGCCACCGCTGATGCCCTTAATGATGCCAAAGAGCTCTACGAGATGGCCAAAGACGAAGGCGACGACGATACGATCGAAAGTCTCTATTCCGAAGCCGAGACCCTTGAAGAGATGGTGCAGAGTATGGAAATTGCCGTGCTGCTCAGCGGCGAAAATGATGGGAAAAATGCCATCATCTCCATCCATCCGGGTGCCGGAGGTACCGAAAGTCAGGACTGGGCTTCCATGCTGCTGCGCATGTACAAACGCTGGGCCGAGCGTCATGACTTCACGGTCGAGACGCTTGACTATCAGGCTGGTGAAGAGGCCGGCATCAAAGATGCTTCCCTTATCATCCGCGGTGAAAATGTTTATGGCTACCTCAAAGTCGAAAACGGCATTCACCGTCTGGTTCGTATCAGCCCTTTTGACTCCAATGCCAAACGCCACACCTCATTTACTTCCGTCATGGTGTCGCCGGAGATCGATGACGACATCGAAATCGAACTCGAAGAGAAAGACATGCGCATCGACACCTACCGCGCCTCAGGCGCCGGAGGGCAGCACGTCAACAAAACCGAATCCGCGATTCGCATCACCCACATCCCCACTGGCATTGTCGTCCAGTGTCAAAATGACAGAAGCCAGCACAAGAACAAGGCGACGGCACTGAAGATGCTCAAATCGCGTCTGTATGAATTCGAGCTTGAGAAACAGAAAGCCGAAGAGGCCGGTATTGAAAAAAGCGAAATCGGATGGGGGCATCAGATCCGTTCTTACGTTCTGGCACCCTACCAGCAGGTCAAAGATACCCGCTCCAATATCGCCTATTCCAATGTTACCGCGATTCTTGACGGTGACATCGACAAGATCCTTGAAGGGGTCTTGATCGTTCAGAGCCAGAGCTGAGATGATGCGACTCTTATTGCTGCCGTTTCTCTTTGTTTTACTGGGATGCCAACAGGGTTCCAATCAGACACAGCCCTATCTCTACGGTACCGCTCCGGCGAATAAGACGCTCAATTACAAGGATGCGGTTAATGAAAAGCGGGAGCTGGCGCAGATTGATGCCGAAACGCGGCAGGAAATCGCCCGTATCAACATGCAAAAAGAGATCGAAGTCCAGCGTCTGAAAAACGATGTCGAACGCCAAAAAGCGGAGCTGGAAACCAACAGCAGCATTCAGAAGGCCCAAATAGAAAAAGAGGTTGCGCTCTCGGCACAGGAGCTGAGCAAGAATCTGCATGAATCACAAAGTGCCATGCAGAAATGGTGGCTGCTGGGACTGCTTGGCGCGCTTGCCGTCGTACTCTTCTTTATCTACCTGATGGTTCAGAAGCGCAATGCCATGCAGCTAAAACTCCAGAATGAAAAACTCGAGTATGAAAAACAGCTCAAAGAGCAGGAGATGCGCCTCAACATGGCGCATAAGATTCTCGACACCCTTGCATCCGGACAGGTGTCTCAGGAGCAGCAGGAACGTCTACTCGATGCTCTGGAGCAAAAGCCAGGCGGACAACTGCCGCCAAAATAACTTCGAAATACTTCCAGAAATTCAGGACTCTTTTTTTAGAAACCCGTAGATCAGGAAGCCGACCCCCCCGATAAGAATCATTATGAGCAGATAGCGTACCTGTGCCTGTCGGCTTTCATAAAATGCCTCTACAGCAGGATGGCCGCTCTGTTTTTGCGCTGCAGCAGTGGCACCGCTCCGCATTTTTGCTTCCATTCGGGCAACATTGGCGGCTGCGAGAGAGACCTCATTGACGCCACCTTCGTCATTATTCCAAAAGAGCGCGCCAAGCGCACCCAAAAGCATCAGTGTCCCCACGACCAGAGAGAGTTTTTTCTGATGTTTCTTTATCCATTCCAGCATGACATTCTCCTGTAACCCGACAGGGCTATGCTTTGTATTCTAACATATCAGGATTCTGGTGCAAAGAGAGTCGGAGCAGACTCGCTTCAATAGCAATAATGTGATGATATTTTTCTGCGGGTATCTCAAAAAGATCGCCCTCTTCAAGCTCATATTCAAGCGTATCAAGACCGATACGGATCTTCCCGCGAACTACTTCGAGGACAATAGGCATAGGGCTTTGATGTTCGCGTAGCGACTGATGCGGCTGCATCGCAATGCCAATCTCCTTGTAATAGCGGCTTTCAAGCAGATCGACAATCACCACCTGCTCGTCACTGAACTCCAATGCCCTGAGAAGATTCACCGATTCCATCACACTCCTTTGAACCCGAATATTTTACACTCTTCTTAGCTCCGGTGCAATACAATGGCACGCATGAACCGAATCATCAAAGAGTGCACCGTCGATGATCAATGTGCCTATCTGGATCATGCCAGTCAGAGCACGCATTATAAAGTCATACAGGAGTGCACCAAAGCGCAGTGCAGTGCACTTATCGAACGCGGATGGCGCCGTTTTGGCACCATGTTTTTCCGTCCGGTCTGCTCAGACTGCCACAAATGCGAAAGTGTTAAAATCGATGTGGCAAATTTTCAGTACTCCAAGCAGGCGCGCCGCACCATCAAAAAAGCCTCGCATTTTCAGATCATTGTTCAAGAACCGATACTCAGTAACGCCCATCTCGAGCTCTTCAAACGCTACCATGATTACATGGAGCAGCTCCGCGGGTGGGATCGTCAGCAGGTGTCACCCCAGAACTATTACATGTCTTTTGTTCAGGGGCACGGGAATTTTGGCAAGGAAGTACTCTACTTTGATCAGAATCGCTTGATAGGCGTCGATCTCATCGATATTCTGGATGATGGCATTTCATCCGTCTATTTTTATCACGATCCGGAATATCGCCCGTATGCATTGGGGAAATATTCAATTTACTATCAAATCGAATATGCGAAGTCTCTGGGACTCTCATGGATTTACCTGGGGTATTATGTATCGGAGTGCCAGAGTCTGGCCTATAAAAATCAATACCGTCCCTACTATCTCCTGCAGGGACGTCCCGATGAAGAAGAAACTCCCCAGTGGCGTTTAGCGGATCATCTCACTCTCTAGCATCTGATTAACACGTTCGTGCTCTTTTGCCAGATTTTCATTGAGTTCACGTTCACGTTCACTGTCAGCCGTCTCACTCGCTTCACGCATCCGTTCAATACGGCGCGTTTCAACCTTTTGCTCATACTCGGCATTCGCCTTTTTTTTGTCCCGTGCTAACTGCATCTCTTCTGCAAGCATCTCATCAAGTACAGGTATGGCGCCTTTTTTGTAATTCTTCTCATAGAAGGGCAAAATGTCGTCACTGGCTTTATAGAGTGAGATAAGGTCGCTCTTGACAATAGCGCTGAAGCGACGAAGGTTTTTTTCATCCATCGCTCGGTAGAGTTCAGAATTGATCTGTGCAAGAAGCTTCTGACGCTGACCGTCAAGGGAGCGGAGCGCCTTAAGATAGTTCTTGGCCATTTTATTGTCCACTTCTGCTTCAAAACCGAGTGCTTTTACTTTTTTGGCATCTTCGACATAGGTTTCTATCACAGACTGCTGACTTGGAAGATTAGGGGCGAGTGATTCAAATGCATAGGCTGAATCATAAATAGCATCTCCCAAAGAAGCATACGGTTTTGGATTCAATCCAAAGAGGAGTGTTACAAGCAATGAAAGCAATGTCAAAAACTTCATGTCTGACCTTTTTTTGACAATTTTACAATAAATGGTGAAATAAAAGAAGGGCTCCCGGAAGGGAGCGAAGGGAAAAAATATTAGCCGTTGCGCTTTTTGATGATTTCATCTGCAACGTTTCGTGGAACCTCTTCGTAGTGGTGGAACTCCATCGCATACGTCGCACGGCCCTGTGTTGCTGAACGCAGGTCAGTAGAGTAACCGAACATTTCTGAAAGCGGTACGTAAGCATCAACGATTTTGTTTCCGGAACGGTCACCCATGTTGTTGACCTGTCCGCGACGACGGTTAAGGTCACCGATAACGTCACCCATGTAATCCTCGGGAACTTCCACTTCAACTTTCATCATCGGCTCAAGAATCGCAGGGTTGGCTTTGCGCGCGCCCTCTTTGAAGCCCATGGAAGCAGCCAGTTTGAATGCCATCTCGTTCGAGTCAACTTCGTGGTAAGAACCGTCATAAAGCGTTACTTCAACGTCTTCAATCGGATAACCGGCGAGAACACCGTTTTGCATCGCTTCCGCACACCCTTTTTCAACCGCAGGAATGTACTCTTTTGGAATAACACCCCCTTTGATCTCATTGTGGAAAATATATCCGGCACCCGCTTCGCCCGGCTTGATACGGATGTAAACGTGACCGAACTGACCGCGACCACCGGACTGCTTGGCGTATTTGTACTCTTGCTCTACTTCGCTGCGGATCGTTTCGCGGTATGATACCTGCGGTGCACCGACTTCCGCTTCGACTTTGAACTCACGTCTCATACGGTCAACGATAATTTCGAGGTGAAGCTCACCCATACCGGAAATAATGGTCTGACCGGTCTCTTCGTCAGTATGCACACGGAAAGAGGGGTCTTCCGCAGCCAGTTTGCCAAGGGCAATACCCATTTTTTCCTGGTCCGCTTTGGTTTTTGGCTCAACCGCAACCGAAATAACCGGCTCAGGGAAGACCATACGCTCGAGAACGACTTTGTCGTCTTCGCTACAGAGAGTATCACCGGTCGTAGTATATTTCAGACCGACAACCGCACCGATTTCGCCTGCGTAGATCTCTTTAACCTCTTCACGTTTGATGGCGTGCATCTTCACGATACGGCCGATGCGCTCTCTTTTGTCTTTTGTTGAATTGTGTACAAAAGAACCCGCTTCAAGCGAACCACGATAAACACGGATAAATGTCAGAGTTCCCACAAATGGGTCCGTCATAATTTTGAACGCCAGTGAAGCAAACGGGCCATTGTCCGTTGAAGGAACGACAACCTCTTGCTCCTCATCATCCATCATCGTACCGCGGATCGGTGCGCACTCGGTCGGAGCAGGCAAGTAAGCGACAACAGCGTCAAGAAGCGTTTGAACCCCTTTATTTTTAAACGCCGTGCCCGCAGTCATTGGAACGATGTGCATACCGATGGTAGCCGCTTTGATTCCTGCGACAATCTCCTCTTCAGTCAGTTCTTCACCTTCAAGGAATTTTTCCATCAACGCATCGTTACCGTCCACAGAAGAGATCTCTTCGATCATCTTTTCGCGATATTCCTGCGCTTTGTCAACAAGGTCAGCAGGAATCTCTTCGACATGGTAATTAGAACCCATTGCCGCATCCTGATCCCAAACGATCGCTTTCATTTTTACCAGGTCAACTACACCGGCGAATGAATCTTCAGCACCGATTGGCAGCTGAATGGGAACCGGATTTCCTTTGAGGCGCTCACGGATTTGACGTTCTACTTCATAAAAATCGGCACCGGTACGGTCCATCTTGTTAACGAAAACAATCGATGGTACGCCATAGCGGTTACGCTGACGCCATACGGTCTCGGATTGCGGCTGAACGCCACCGACAGCACAGAATACAGAAACGGCACCGTCGAGAACACGCATGGAACGCTCAACTTCGATCGTGAAGTCAACGTGGCCCGGAGTATCGATGATGTTGATCTGTTTTCCAGCCCATTCACAGGTTGTCGCTGCAGACGTAATCGTAATACCGCGCTCCTGCTCCTGCTCCATCCAGTCCATCGTGGCAGCACCGTCGTGTACCTCACCGATTTTGTGTTCAACACCGGTGTAGAACAGAATACGTTCCGTTGTGGTTGTTTTACCGGCATCGATGTGCGCGGCGATACCTATATTTCTTACGTCTTCAAGTTTATGAGATCTTGGCATTGTTTTATTTACCTTACATGATTTCGATTGAGTGTGACCTCTTTTGTGAATGCCTTACATGTAACTCACAAAAGAGGTCAGGTGAAAAGTGAAGTACGCAGTGTACTTCACTAAGATAACGTGTTGATTACCAGCGGTAGTGAGCGAATGCTTTGTTCGCTTCTGCCATTTTGTAGGTATCTTCTTTTTTCTTGAATGCTGAACCTTTGTCAGATGCGGCATCCATCAGCTCATTGGCCAAACGCTCGGACATCGTACGCTCATTGCGTTTGCGTGATGCGTCTACGAGCCAGCGGATCGCAAGAGAAAGCTGACGTACGGGACGTACTTCTACTGGAACTTGATAAGTGGCCCCACCAACACGGCGACTTTTAACTTCGATCACCGGTTTGACTTTCTCAATTGCTTCGTTAAAGACATCAATACCGCTTTTTTCACCGCGAGAAGCGATGATATCCATCGCGCTGTACATGATCTTTTCAGCGACGCTTTTTTTACCGTCGTACATGATCTTGTTGATGAATTTGGTAACAACTTTGCTTCCGTGTACGGGATCGGGCATGATCTCACGTACGGGTGCTTTTCTTCTTCTCATAAATTTTTCCTTGCTTCAATTATGATAATTTACTCAAAAGCCCTGAGGCCCCTGCAGTTTTAGACTATTTTTTAACCTTGGCTTTTTTAGTTCCGTATTTAGAACGTGCAACAGTACGGTCTTTAACACCGGCTGTATCAAGGGCACCGCGAACGATGTGGTATTTAACACCCGGAAGGTCTTTGACACGACCACCGCGAACGAGAACGATAGAGTGCTCTTGCAGGTTGTGTCCCTCACCACCGATGTAGGAGATAACTTCGAAACCTGAAGTCAGGCGAACTTTGGCAACTTTACGGAGAGCCGAGTTCGGTTTTTTTGGTGTTGTCGTGTAAACACGGGTACAAACACCGCGACGCTGTGGGCAGTTCACGAGTGCAGGAGATTTCGATTTTTTTGTAATCTTTTTGCGCTCGTTACGAACCAATTGATTGATTGTAGGCATACAATTCCTTTCTTAAAATGTTCCAGTAATAACGTTCTCCCGATATTTTCGAAAGAGTATTAAACGCGCAATTTTAGTAAAATTATTATAAAAAGAAGCTTATTTTAAGAAAATATTAATGATTTTGAGAGTGGATTGCAGAAGTTATACGCACACAAATGTGCACGTATGCTAGTGATTAATCAGCAAACTGGATCTGCTGATCTTTATAGATACCGGTACCGACAGGAATCGTACGACCGATGATGACGTTTTCTTTGAGATCGGTCAGGTCATCGATTTTCGCAGCGACTGCCGCTTCGGTAAGAACTTTTGTCGTATCCTGGAACGATGCCGCCGAAATGATGGAGTCGGCACTGACGGAAGCCCGTGTAATACCTACAAGGAACGGCTCGGCAATAGCCGGCTCTCCGCCAAGACGCAGAATTTTTTCATTCTCTTCGACAAATTTGTTTTTACTGATCAGGTCACCGGCAATAAACTTCGTATCTCCAGAACGCAGTATGCGGATCTGACGTAGCATCTGGGTAAAGATAACCTCAATGTGTTTATCGGCGATATTAACCCCCTGACGGCGGTAAACCTGCTGAACTTCACTGATCAGATAGTTGTAAAGCGCTTTGACACCGAGAATACGCAAAATCTCGTGTGACGACACAATACCGTCTGTCAGACGCTCGCCGGCGTGAACGAATTCGCCCGGATTTACCAGAGCATTGAGGTTCTTGTCAACCAGATACTCTTTGATAATACCGTTCTCGGAAGAGATCACGATACGCTGCTTGCCGCGCAACGGTTTACCAAAGCTGACAACACCGTCAACTTCGGCAATCAATGCCGTCTCTTTGGGTTTACGTGCTTCAAAAAGTTCGGATACACGGGGAAGACCCCCGGTAATATCGCGTGACTTCTGAAGCGCTTTCGGCGTTTTTGCAAGGATGTCGGCGATCTTTACTTCAACACCTTCCTGTGCAAAAATCTGGGTCTTCGGATCAATAGAGTAACGGATTACTTCACCTTCATTGGTCGCAAGCACGATAGCCGGCTTGTACTCGGGAGAAATATACTCGTTGATCATCAGACGCGTTTTACCTGTCAATTCGTCAAACTGCTCCGATGCCGTGACACCCGGAAGGATATCTTCAAAGCCGACACGTCCTGCCGCTTCGGAGATGATAGGATTCGAATAAGGGTCCCATTCTGCAATAACGGTAGTCTCATCATGTGCCGGTTTCGCCAGCAGTGTCTCGCGTACGACTTCCGAATCATCATTGGCTTCAACAATCGATCCGCGGGCGATATAGTGACGTGCCGCTTCACGGTCATCTTTATCGATGACAACAGCGAAGAGCCCTTTCTCCGTTACCGTGTAACCTTTTGAGATCTCGCTGTGACGTTCAAGATAGTCTCCTTTAAGCAGGAAGTATTTAACACGTCCCTTCTCCTGTGCGAAGATTTTCTGCATAACCGGCGCACCGTCGGCGACAAGAATTTCGGAGGCATACGGAATACGGTTAGGAACGTTCCAGCCGTCTTTGATAGACTCGACGATGGATTCTGTCTCTTTAACCATATCGCCGCTTTGATACGGCAGGAAGTATTTCCCCTCAATCTTACCGCTGACACCCGCGAGTTCATTTGGTTTGGCCACTTCATGTCTTCGGAGCGTATAGCGCGCTGTTGACTCTTTGCCGATGACGCTGATGATGACTTCATCGTGAACCGTATTGATCTCGACACGTCCGTCAGACGGTGCCTTGATTTTTGGCTCAACCAGCAAGACTGCGGCGTTACGACGGTTGGCAACAATGTTTTTGCCCTCTTTCGAGAGGTAGGTTTTAAGGTTGTAATAACGGATAAAACCTTCTTTGTGTGCGATAACCTGACGCTCTTCTCGGGTACTTGATGCCGTTCCCCCAACGTGGAAGGTACGGAGTGTCAACTGTGTCCCCGGTTCCCCGATCGACTGGGCCGCGATAACACCGACCGCCTCACCGCGACGAACGATTTCGCCGGTACCGAGATTCAGTCCGTAACAGAGTGCACAGATGCCGTTTTCACTTTTACATGTAGTCGGTGTGCGGATATGTGCCGACTTGATGCCCGCTTCAACAATTGTCTGTGCTTTGACTTCATCGATAAGAGTCCCTTCAGGGAAAAGGATCTCGTTGGTAATCGGATCGATCGCATCTTCGGCAAGAACACGTCCGAGGAGACGGTCTTCAAGCGGTTCGATCATTTCGTTACCTACAGAGATATCAGTAATTTCGATACCTTCGTGCGTACCGCAGTCATGCTCGACGACTTTCACGTTTTGAGCAACATCAACCAGTTTGCGGGTCAGATAACCCGCATTCGCTGTTTTAAGTGCGGTATCGGCGAGACCTTTACGGGCACCGTGTGTTGAAATAAAGTATTCAAGTACGTTCAGCCCCTCTTTAAAGTTCGAGATAATCGGCGTTTCGATGATCGAACCATCAGGTTTGGCCATCAGACCCCGCATCCCTGCAAGCTGGCGAATCTGAGCGGCAGAACCCCGCGCACCGGAATCCGCCATCATGTGAATTGAGTTGAAACCTTCCTTATCAGTCTGAACCAGAGTCATCATCTGTGTGGCCACGGTATTGTTCGTATCCGTCCAGACGTCAATGATCTTGTTGTAACGCTCCTGCTCTGTCAGCAGACCCGCTTCAAACTGTTTCTGAATTTCGCGCACTTTGTTTTTGGAGTCGGCAATTTTCTCGATTTTCGCTTCAGGGATAATGATATCCGCAATCGAAATGGATACACCCGATTCCGTCGCATATTTAAAACCGAGATCTTTCAGACGGTCGAGGAACGATGCCGTAACCGCGATACCGCCATGTTTGTTGACATAGTCAACCAGTGCATTGATCGCTTTTTTCTTCATAACGGTATTCCAGAGGTTTACCGGAACAAAATCAGGCAGGATCGATTTGATAATGACACGGCCCGCAGTCGTCTGAATCATACGTCCATCAACACGGGTACGGATCTTGGCGTGAAGATCCAGCGCTTTATGCTCCAGAGCGATCATGACTTCATCAACACCCGAGAAGAGCTTATTGGCACCTTTGACACCGTTTTTCTCTAAAGAGATGTAATAGATACCCAAAACCATATCCTGTGACGGCGTCGCAATCGCTTTACCCGATGCAGGAAGAAGAATGTTCATGGATGAGAGCATCAGAACTTTTGCTTCGGCAATCGCTTCGGCACCGAGTGGCACGTGAACCGCCATCTGGTCACCGTCGAAGTCGGCGTTGAAGGCCGCACAAACGAGCGGATGCAGCTGAATTGCCTTACCGTCGATCAGTTTCGGATGAAACGCCTGAATCGAAAGTTTGTGCAGTGTCGGTGCGCGGTTGAGCAGAATCGGATATCCGTTAACGATCTCCGCAAGACATTCCCAAACTTCGTTTGTTTTGTCTTCAATCATCTTTTTCGCCGCTTTTACGGTTGTTGCATACCCTTTGTCCTCGAGTTTTGCAATCAGATGCGGTTTAAAAAGCTCCAGTGCCATTTTCTTCGGCAGACCGCACTGATCCATACGGAGGTCGGGACCGACGACGATAACCGAACGTCCGGAGAAGTCAACACGTTTACCAAGCAGGTTCTGACGGAAACGTCCCTGTTTCCCCTTGATGATCTCCGAGAGCGATTTCAAAGGACGCTTGTTGGCACCCTTAACCGCATTGGCACGACGGCCGTTATCAAAGAGCGCATCGACAGATTCCTGAAGCATACGTTTTTCATTACGAACAATGATTTCCGGAGCTTCGAGTTCAATCAGACGCTTGAGACGCTGGTTTCGGTTGATAACACGGCGATAAAGGTCATTAACGTCAGAGACCGCGAATTTTCCGCCGTCAAGACTTACCAGTGGACGCAGCTCAGGCGGCAGTACCGGGAGTGCCGTAAGCATCATCCAGCCCGGATTGTTACCCGAATTCAGGAATGACTCGATAACTTTGAGACGTTTGACAATAGTTTTACGCTTCGCTTCCGAGTTGGTTTTTTCAATATCTTCTTTCAGCTGACTGAAAAGATCCACCAAATCCAGCTCTTCAAGCAGATCACGAACAACCTGCCCACCCATCTCGGCTTCAAAACCGCTCTCGGAATAGCGCTGCATCAAGGTGCGGTACTGTTCCTCGTTGAGAACGTCATATTTGATAACCGGAGTCGTCTGTTCACCGTCATAAAAAGCTTCACCGCCGTTTTTGACGATGTATGCTTCATAATAGAGTACGCGTTCAAGATCTTTCATCTTGACACCAAGAAGCGTACCGATACGGCTTGGCAGCGAGCTGACATACCAGATGTGCGCTACCGGAGTGACAAGATCAATGTGTCCCATACGGATACGGCGTACTTTGGTAGAGGTAACTTCAACGCCACACTTCTCACATACGACGCCTTTATAACGCATCTTCTTGTATTTTCCGCACAGACACTCATAGTCACGCACGGGACCGAAGATTTTGGCACAGAAGAGACCGTCCCGCTCCGGCTTAAGGGTACGGTAGTTGATCGTTTCAGGCTTTTTTACTTCGCCGTGACTCCAGGAGAGCACCTTTTCAGGGCTCGCCAGGCGAAACTGCAACTGTTTGATATCCGTCGGGCGGTTCTCTTCAGTAATCTCAACAGGTACTAATTTACTCATCTTCATCCACCTCGTCAAAAATCTCTACGTCAAGAGCCAACGACTGCAGCTCTTTGGTCAGTACGAACAGCGTTTCAGGAATACCTGACGCCGGTACACTTTCACCTTTGGTAATTGCTTTGTACGCACGGACACGTCCTTCGACGTCATCCGATTTGATCGTCAGCATTTCTTTCAGTACGGCAGAAGCACCATAGGCTTCCAGAGCCCAAACTTCCATCTCCCCGAAACGCTGTCCGCCGAAGAGTGCTTTACCACCGACAGGCTGCTGCGTGACAAGAGAGTATGGTCCGGTTGAACGGGCATGAACTTTCTCATCAACCAGGTGATGCAGTTTCAGGATGTACATGTAACCGACGTTGACACGTTCTTTGATCTGTTCTCCGGTTTTGCCATCATAAAGGACCGTTTTACCGTCATCATCAAGTTTTGCCAGTTCAAAGAGTTTTGCAAACTCGTCAGGGTTGACACCTTCAAAGATAGGCGTAGCAAACTTGACCCCTTTGGACCAGTCACGTGCATATTTCAGCAGCGTGTCATTATCCATGTCACCGAGCATTTTTGCCGCATTCATGAGACCTGCGACATCTGCGATTTCTATCATCTTGTTACGAAGCTGGTTGAGGTAATCTTCCTGCTTCGCTTCAAAGATCTCCTGAATCTGGTTCCCGAGTGATGCACCGGCCATACCAAGGTGCATCTCAAGAATCTGACCGATGTTCATACGTGAAGGAACCCCTAGCGGGTTCAGACAGACATCAACCGGACGTCCGTTCGCAAGATATGGCATATCGACTTCAGGAACGATGTTTGAGACGATACCCTTGTTCCCATGGCGACCCGCCATTTTGTCACCGACACGCAGTTTGCGTTTCGTTGCAATGTAGATCTTTACATATTTGACGACACCGTTAGGGAGGATGTCATCTTTTTCCAGAATGGAGAGCTTCTCTTCATGCTCGTCGCGGAAAAGTTTTTTCTGCTTCTGGAAATGGTTCTTCGTCGCGTTATAGTTTTCCTGAACCGCGTCGCTGAACGCTTTGACGATATTGTTCATCGCAAAACGGTTAACTTCGGCCAGATCTTCCGCCTTGATGAAATCACCCGCTTTATACTCGTTGCCGTTAGCAGTGACATCGGATTCGAGCGGCTCTTTTGTCAAAAGCGAAGAGACACGCATCATCTCCTCTTTGTCGATCATAAGCAGACGGTCATAGTGCTCGCGTTCGAGCTCGTCGCGTTCCGCTTTTTCGATTTCCATCGTACGAGGATCTTTGTCATAACCTTTTTTTGTAAAGACTTTGACATCAACGACTACCCCTTCCATACTTGGCGGACAATAGAGTGATTTGTTGACAACGTGACCCGCTTTTTCACCGAAAATGGCACGCAGCAGACGCTCTTCAGGCGTTGGTTTGACTTCACCTTTTGGCGATACTTTACCGACAAGGATCATGCCGCCGGAAACATAGGTTCCGATCTTGACGATACCGCTTTCATCCAGATGCGTCAGTTCGTCGTCACGAACGTTCGGAATATCACGGGTAATCTCTTCAACACCGTGTTTAAGTTCACGCGCTTCAGCCTCTTTCTCATAAATATGTACCGAAGTATAGGCATCTTCACGAATCATGCGCTCGCTCATAACGATCGCATCTTCGAAGTTGTATCCGTTCCATGGCATGAATGCGACCATGGCATTGATACCCAGAGCCAATTCGCCCTGATCCATATTCGGACCGTCGGCAATGATCTGTCCGGCTTGGACTTTCTGACCGGTTTTGACAATCGGTTTTTGTGTAAAAGTCGTGTTCTGGTTGGTACGCAGGTTTTTCTGCAGCGGATAGTAATCGATGAATGTACCGCTTTCGTCTTCACCCATGACATAGATGTGACGCGCATCTACTTTCTCGATAATACCGCTGCGTGTTGCTTTGACACACTCCCATGAATCGCGTGCCACATGTTTCTCAACACCGGTTCCCACCATTGGCGCCTGTGAACGCAGAAGCGGCACAGCCTGACGCTGCATGTTTGAGCCCATCAGGGCGCGGTTCGCATCGTCATGTTCAAGGAACGGAATCAGTGAGGCAGCAACACCGACCACCATGTGAGACGAGAGGTCCATGTAGTCACACTCTTTGGGGCTGCCGAGGATGATCTCACCGTCGCGGCGGATCTCGATCAAATCTTCAACAAACTTGCCATTTTCATCAATCGCATTGGAAGCGGCTGCAATCGTCTTGCCCTCTTCCTGAGTCGCAGTCAGATAGACGACATTTTCCGCCCCCAGCTGTACGACACCATCTTTGACAATGTTGTACGGTGCTTCGATAAAGCCGTGCTCATTAACTTTTGAATAGGTAGCCAGCGTATTGATCAGACCGATGTTCTGACCTTCAGGCGTTTCAATCGGACAGATACGTCCGTAATGGGTCGGGTGAACGTCACGCACTTCAAAGCCCGCACGCTCTTTAACCAATCCCCCTTCACCAAGTGCTGAAAGACGACGTTTATGGGTAATCTCCGAAAGCGGATTCGTCTGGTCCATAAACTGTGAAAGCTGTCCGCCGGAGAAAAATTCCATAATGGTCGAAGTGATCATCTTGGAGTTGATCAGATCATGCGGCATCAATTCCGTCATTGGACCGCTCATTGTGGAAAGCTTGTCTTTAATTGCTTTTTGCATCTTGATCAGACCGTTGTGCAACTCGTTCCCGAGAAGCTCGCCGATCGAACGGATACGGCGGTTACCGAGGTGGTCGCGGTCATCGATATGCCCCTGACCATTTTTAACCTTGATAACGTATTTAACCGTATTGATAATGTCTTCATTTGTCAGAACCGTCACATATTCCGGAACGTTAAGTCCGAGTTTGTGGTTCATCTTCATACGTCCGACACGGGTCAGATCGTAACGCTCCGGATCAAAGAACAACTGATTTACAAACACTTTGGCCGCTTCTTTGGTCACCGGCTCACCGGGACGCATAACTTTGTAGATACGAATGGCCGCAAGGTCATTTTCGTCTTCAATCTCTTCAGTCTGGCGCAGCAGTTTGAGTGAATCCGCATCGGCAAGGAATGCGTTGATGATCGAGCTGTCATGACCTTCGGCAAGGTCATTTGCGATCACGAATTCTTTGACACCGGCCTCAGCCATCTTTTTGAGCTTCGTCTCGTCAAGCGCAGTCATGGTGTCAAAAAGGACTTCACCGGTTTCAGGATCAATGATAGGCTGAGCAAGATAACGCTCTGTCAGAATCTCAATAGGGTATTGAATACGGGTATGTCCCTCTTCAATGAACTTCTGCGCTTTTTTAGGTGTCAGACGTTTCCCTGCTTTCATCAGTTCGGTTTTGCCATCAGCTGAGATCAGATTGTATTCAAGACGCCCACTGAAGTTATCCGCATTGAAATCCATCAGGAAATTATTTGCGTCGATCGTAATAGTCTGAAGCGGATAGAACATTTTGAGGATATCCTGCTTGGAATAACCAAGCGCACGGAACATGATCGTAACCGGAACTTTACGGCGTTTGTTGATGCGCATGTAAAGAATGTCTTTGGGGTCATACTCGAAGTAGAGCCATGAACCGCGGTCAGGAATAATCTGACCGGTAAAGATCAGTTTGCTACCGGCGGTAGTCGATTCTTCTTCTTTAAAGATAACACCCGGAGAGCGGTGCAGCTGGTTAACGACAACACGCTCGACACCATTAATGATGAACGACGTACGATCCGTCATCAGAGGAATGTCACGCACGAAAATCGGCTGTTCCTTGATGTCCTTGACACCAAGTTTCTCTTTTGTGTTTTCATCACGATCCCAGAGCACAAGACGGGTTTTCATACGGAGTGAAATGGCGTAGGTCAGGCCGCGCTCCATACATTCACGAACGGTATATTTCGGTTTAACCGTTTCAGAACCGAGATATTCGAGTGTCAGGCGATTTTGCGTATCATGAATTGGAAAAACTGATTCAAATACACGTTCGATGCCGCTTTGCGTACGATCTTTCTGATCGAGCATTAAAAAGGTGTCGTAAGAGTTTTGCTGTAGTTGCAAAAGGTTGGGGACTTCAATTTGTTGGGGAGTTTTGGCGAAGTCTACACGTAAACGATTACCTGAATACAGACTGTTTAACATTAGGCTACCTTGATAATAGTTGAAAAATACTGCCGATCGGCAGAATCATTGTCGTCTCCAGGCGTCCCTGGATAGATCCACAGGTTATAGACGTTAGTGGCTATAACCGCCAAAGGCCCATGAACAAGATGACAAAATCATCTCGCTCATGGGCCAAGAGGCGGGCGAAGGGAAACCCTTCAGCAAAGCAAACTTATTTAAGTTCGACTTTAGCGCCAGCTTCTTCAAGCTCTTTTTTCGCTTTTTCAGCGTCGTCTTTAGAGATACCTTCTTTAATGGTTGAAGGTGTGTTCTCAGTAGCGTCTTTTGCTTCTTTCAGGCCGAGACCGGTAAGAGCGCGAACTACTTTAATAACGTTGATTTTCTTGTCACCGGCATCAACGATAACAACATCAAACTCAGTTTTTTCTTCAGCGGCTTCAACAGCGGCAACAGCGCCACCGGCAACAGCTACAGGTTGTGCAGATACACCGAATTTTTCTTCAAACTCTTTAACGAGTTCAGACAGTTCAAGAACAGAGAGGTTAGAGATGAACTCTAATACGTCTTCTTTAGTTACAGCCATAATTATCTCCTATGGTAATTTTAAAATGTTTTTAGGAAGCCTGAGCTTCTACCTTTTCTTTAAGCGCATTGAGCCCGATAGTAAAGTTGCGAATCGGACCCATCCAGACAGATGCAAGCATACCCAGCAGTTCTTCGCGACCCGGGAGTTTTGCAAACGCCTGTACTTTTGCCGCATCAGCAGCTTCGCTGTCAATGTAAGCGTTACGGATTGTAAACTTCTCATTGTTTTTTGCAAAATCAGCTACGGTTTTACATGCTGCAATAGCATCATCGCCCCATACAAAAATGTTGGTATCGACGATATCGACACCCGTCATATTGGCATTGGAAAGTGCAATCGTAGCAAGGGTGTTTTTGACAACCTGTACTTTAACGTCTTTCGTGCGCGCAGCATTACGGAGTGCTTCAAGTTCAACCACAGTCAAACCGCGATAGTCACACATTACTACGGCATTCGCCGTTTTGAATGACTCGCTCAGTTGATCGATAATCTCAGCTTTTTTCGATTTAGTCATAGTTTCTCCTTTCCAGACATCGATACTTCAAGCGGGGCGGGGAAAAGTCCGATTAAGCGTGAACCCCCGGCTGTCTTCAGTCCATAAGATTAAAGATCTCAACAAGGAAATCTTTACTTTGTTCTCCAAAAAGAACAGAGTAAAAACTTTACATGCAAGCAAATGCTTACATGTAAGATTATTTGATGTCTGCGACTTCTGCCAGATCGAATTTGATCGCTGGACTCATTGTCAGAGAGAGTGCTGCATTTTTAATGTAGCGCCCTTTTGCCGAAGAAGGTTTGTGACGGTTGATCGCACCAACGAATGCTTTGATATTCTCTTCAATTTTTACAGAATCAAAGCTGACTTTGCCGATACCTGCGTGGATGTTACCTTTTTTATCGACACGGAAAGCGACCTGACCGCCCTTGACATTTCCAACCGCTGTAGCAACGTCTGGAGTTACCGTTCCGGTTTTAGGGTTTGGCATCAGACCTTTTGGCCCGAGAATACGACCGACTTTACCAACCAGCCCCATACAATCCGGTGCGGCTACAACAACGTCAAAGTTGATGTTACCTGCCTGAATCTGCTCAACGAGATCGTCTGTACCGACAATGTCAGCACCCGCTGCTTTCGCTTCATCAGCTTTAACACCTTTGGCGAAAACCGCAACACGCACCACTTTACCGGTACCGTGTGGCAGTACGACTGCACCGCGAACCATCTGGTCAGCGTGACGTGGGTCAACACTGAGGTTCATAGCAATTTCTACAGTCTCGTCGAATTTTGCTGATTTGAGCTCTTTAATAAAAGATGCTGCTTCAGCAACCGAATAGTTTTTGTTGTTTTCAATTTTTTCACTTAACTGAGCATAGCGTTTACTTGCCATATGTGAGTTCTCCTAATGAATTCTCTGCCGCATGTTTTTAAAGATCTTTGCGGTCGAAGATCTTGTCGGGATTAATCGACGATTTCGATTCCCATAGAGCGCGCTGAACCGGCCAGTGTATTGGCTGCCATCGCTTCATCGTTTGTATTAAGGTCAGCAATTTTCTGCTTCACCACTTCCATCAGTTGTGCACGTGTAATTTTGCCCACTTTGTTTTTAAGTGGATTATCCGTGCCTTTCTTGAGGCCGGCTGCCTTCATCAGAAGAGCTGATGCAGGCGGCTGTTTTGTGATGAATGAAAAACTTTTATCACTGTAAACCGTAATAATTGTCGGGAGTTTGAACCCCGCTTTATCTTTTGTCTTTTCATTGAATTGCTTACAGAATTCCATGATATTGACACCGCGTTGTCCGAGTGCCGGACCTACTGGTGGTGCTGGATTTGCTGCGCCAGCCTGGATTTGGAGCTTAATGTAGCCCGCGACCTTTTTTGCCATGTATGCTTCCTTTCGTTAAGTTAAATAATTTTTTCGACTTGCGTGTACGAAATGTCCACTGGAGTCGAACGACCAAAAATTGAAACGTTGAGTTTGAGCGTTCCGTGTTCGAGATCGTATTCGTCGACCGTACCGGTAAAGTTGGCAAACGGGCCGTCGATGATACGAACCATCTCACCATTATCGAAATAGACTTTCGGTTTCGGTGCAGCACGATTCTGTACACGGTCCAGAATCGTCTGGATGTCTTTGTCACTCAGCGGTGTCGGACGGTTTGCCTCACCGACAAATCCGGAAACTTTCGGAATCGACTGGATCATATGCTGGAGATTGGTGTTGAGATCAATCTTGATAAACACATACCCAGAATAGAGTGAACGCTCAGAGATCTTCTTCTTGCCCTCTTTGACTTCAATGACATCTTCCGTAGGGACGATCACCTCTTCGATAACATCTTGAAGGTTGTTCTCAGCTATGAGATTAAGAATGGCTTCTTTTACTTTTTTTTCGCTACCGTAGGTCTGAATTGAATACCAGTTATGTGCCATGGCGCCTCCTTAACCTAAGATTGCCGAAAGTGACGAAGACATCACCAAATCAACCAGCGCAAGAAAAAGCGCTATGACTGTCACCACGATAAAGACTGCATAAAACGCTTGTCTTACCTGTGGTTTTGTCGGGAAAATTACTTTTGAGAGCTCCAGCTTGGAGTTTCTCAGATAGGTCGTTAATGTATCTTTCATCGCTACCGTTCCTTGCTGGATTTCCTATAAATAGTGCTCGAAAGCATCACTGATAAAAAATCACTTTTGTGAATTTAATGTCAAAAAATGGCAGGCGAAGAGGGACTCGAACCCCCAACCATCGGATTTGGAATCCGGCGCTCTACCATTGGAGCTATTCGCCTGTATGGATTCAAAAGAGAGAGCTGTTAGAGCTTCATCTCTTTATGAACTGTGTGCTCACGGCAAAACTTACAGTATTTGCGAACTGAAAATTTTTCAGTATGAGTCTTTTTATTTTTCGTGGTGTGGTAGTTACGACGCGTACACTTCTCACAACCAAGGTGAATATTTTCACGCATATATTTTTCCTGTTAGTTGCGAACCGGGAAAACCCGATTACGCGATAATTTTAGATACGACGCCGGCACCGACAGTACGTCCACCTTCGCGGATAGCGAAGCGAGTACCCTCTTCCATAGCGATCGGATGGATCAGTTCAGCAGTAATTTTGATGTTGTCACCAGGCATTACCATTTCAGTACCCTCTGGGAGGTGAATAGCACCGGTTACGTCAGTTGTACGAACGTAGAACTGTGGGCGGTAACCGTCGAAGAATGGTGTATGGCGACCACCTTCCTCTTTAGAGAGGATATACACTTCAGCTTCGAATTTTGTGTGAGGTGTGATAGATTTTGGTTTACAAAGAACCTGACCACGCTCAACATCTTCTTTTTTAGTACCGCGGAGAAGGATACCACAGTTATCACCTGCTTCACCCTGATCCATCTCTTTACGGAACATCTCAACACCGGTTACGGTAGTTGTCTGAGTGTCGCGAAGACCAACGATTTCAATAGTGTCACCTACTTTGACAACACCACGCTCGATACGGCCGGTTACAACAGTACCACGACCAGAGATTGAGAATACGTCCTCAACCGGCATCAGGAAATCTTTGTCAGTTTCACGAGTTGGCTCAGGAATGTAAGCGTCAACTTCAGCCATCAGTTTCTGGATCTTTGCAGACCACTCACCGAGGGTTCCTGTTTTTGCTTCTTCAAGTGCTTTAAGAGCAGAACCGGCTACGATTGGTGTATCGTCACCTGGGAATTCGTACTGATCAAGCAGTTCACGGATTTCCATTTCAACGAGCTCAAGAAGCTCTTCATCATCAACCATGTCCTCTTTGTTCATGAAAACAACGATGTAAGGTACACCGACTTGTTTAGAAAGGAGGATGTGTTCACGTGTCTGTGGCATCGGGCCGTCTGCAGCAGATACAACCAGAATCGCACCGTCCATCTGTGCAGCACCGGTAATCATGTTTTTAACATAGTCGGCGTGACCAGGACAGTCAACGTGCGCATAGTGGCGGTTGTCTGTTTCGTACTCAACGTGTGAAGTAGCGATCGTAATACCGCGCTCGCGCTCTTCAGGAGCGTTGTCGATTTGATCGTAGTCCATCATCGCTGCACCGTTGGTTACAGCCAGAACCGCTGTAATTGCAGCAGTCAGTGTAGTTTTACCGTGGTCAACGTGACCGATTGTACCGATGTTAACGTGTGGCTTATTACGCGTAAACTTTTCTTTTGCCATAGTGTCCTCCGACAGTTTTTTGAAATTGAAATGGAATTATACCAGAAAATAGTCCAATTTAGGCTTTTGGCTCCAAAAACATTACAGAGAAATTACATGTAACGGGATGGAGCCCAGTAGCAGAATTGAACTGCCGACCTCTTCCTTACCAAGGAAGTGCTCTACCTCTGAGCTAACTGGGCATATCTAATGTAGGAAGCTTTTTATAAACTATTTTAGGTAGTTAGAAGTAAAAAAATATTGTACTTCAGCTCCCAGAATGATGGAGCGGGAAACGAGACTCGAACTCGCGACCCTCAGCTTGGAAGGCTGACGCTCTAGCCAACTGAGCTATTCCCGCATCTGATCATATGGTGGTGAGAGGAGGATCCGAACCTCCGAAGGTGAAAACCAGCAGATTTACAGTCTGCCCTCGTTGGCCGCTTGAGTATCTCACCACGTTCACAATAATCTGGTCTAACACTGTTTCTAATACGATAAGTTCAAAGTCATGGTGCCGCAACGAGGATTCGAACCCCGGGCCTGCTGATTACAAATCAGCTGCTCTAGCCAGCTGAGCTATTGCGGCATCTCGAAATTGAGCCAGAATTATAGATTTTTTTTCTTTACATGTCAAGACTTTTTAGAAAAATTATTGAAATATTTCTTGAAAACGCTAAAATCTTATTTTCATCCATGGAGTATCAATGCTGTATATTCTCTTTTCACCCTCTGAAGGCAAACATTCTGGTGGACATTTGCAACCTGAATCAGGGCTTCTTTTTGATATCGAACGCCGTCGTGACATCATCACCGCCTATATCAACTGTATTAATGAAGGCACAAATGAGCAGCGCAGTAAAATGTGCGGTCTAAAAAAAGTCGACGAACTTGAGCGCTATCGTATTGGCGCTTATGACAGGGCACCAAAACTTCCGGCTATTGACCGCTACAGCGGGGTTGCTTACGAATATCTCGATGTCACGACCCTTGATTCTGCTGCCCGAAGCTATCTACTTGAGCATCTGCTGATCTTCTCAAATCTTTACGGTCCTTTGCATGCCGGCGACGCCATCATCGATTATAAGGTCAAGCAGGGCGAATCCATCGGCGCCCATGCGCCGGATCACTACTATATGAAACGATTCAGCAACGATCTTGACCAGCTTTTTAAAAATCAGCAGATTCTGGATCTCCGCGCCGGTTATTACGACAAATTTTACAAACCCGTTCAGCCATACACGACTTTGAAATTTCTCAAAGACGGCAAAGTCGTCAGCCACTGGGCAAAAGCGTACCGCGGTCTGGTACTGCGAAGTCTGGCCGAAAACAGGATTGAGTCGCTTGAAGCTTTCGGTTCTCTTGAAATCCCGCATTTACATGTAAGAGAGATTCAGACAAAAAAGTATAAGACCGAAATCATCTTTGAGATCGTGTAGGCTATAATTCCTTTATGCTTTCACTAGATTCCATTCATCATACGCTCAACACCCACAACGCGGTTATGCTCTATTTCAGCGCCCCTGCATGTAACGTCTGTCATGCCCTCAAGCCAAAACTGGTTGCTGCCATCACTACCCATTTTGACACCTTCGAAATATGTTCCGTCGATGTTTCCGAACAGCCGGAGATTGCGGCGCATTTCAATGTCTTTGCCATTCCGACTGTACTGATTTTTTTGGGAGGGCAGGAGTTCCTTCGCAAAAGCCGCCATATGAGTGTCGATGAAGTCATACAGCAGATTGAGCGCCCCTACGGGATCATGAACTCCTGAAACCGTTACCAAACGGTCACAAACGCGCGGAATCGGCTCCCCACCGCCGGGAGCAGCCTCAGGACACACTTTTTTCACACTTTTCTGTTTTAGACTTACTACGTAATTAGAAACAAGGTGCTTGATACGAACCAAGCTCGAGTGGTTTTGTATTGATATAAGCCTAAAGTAGCACTCCGAAAGGGGTGCTGTTTTTATTTACCGTTATCCCGCTTCCTGTTTTCTCTCTCTTTTGTTACCGACTCTATCCATAACCAGTTTACAAGATAGTATGACAGCACGGCAAAGAGTGTCGAATAGAACAATGCCCCAACATAGAGCGGAATGAAAATAGCGTCAAGATTGGTACTAAACCATTCCAGTGTCAATTCGATTCCATGCAGATTCGGTTGCCCCAGCAGTGCATTTCCCGTAATGTATTCAATATAATAGATAGCAGGCATCGTGAACGGATTGGTAATCCAGACCATAGCAATGCCGATTAGTGCATTAAATCGGAAAAAAGGCAGCACTGCCACAACGGCAACCATTTGAAGCGGCATGGGGATAAATGCGATGAACATTCCTACCAGCATGGCACGCGATACCATTTTCCGATTCACCGCCAGAAATTCATTGGCAATGTTATATTTTTTTATATATTCGTCGAATTTGCTGCTGGTTTTGCTTTTCTTAAAGAGTTTACGAATCATAAGCGCTTTCTGTCCTGCCCGAAAATGAGGCGATATTATAACGCAGATGGGTAAAAGATTCTTTCGATGAAAAAATAATTATCAAGGATTGGTTACAGAAGAAAATTGATGAGGAAGAATGGCGCGCCCGAAGAGATTCGAACTCCTGACCGCTGGTACCGCAAACCAGTGCTCTATCCAGCTGAGCTACGAGCGCATTCTCTGATTTAAGAGACCGAAATTATACTCCAGTAATCTTATAAAAATATTAATTTGAAGCAATCAGGAGTCAAAATGTCAAACTTGACATCGCACTTCTCTATTTTAGCTGATTGATCTTCAAAACGAATTCGACTTCAGGCTTGGAAAGGCGTAACTCTTTTGAAATGCTTTCAAGATCTACGCCCTGTTTGTAGAGTGCGATAATACGCGCATCATCCATGCCGTTGACAGAAGCCGGCAGAGAGAGGTTTCGAACATTCTCTTCAAGATGCACAACCCGCTGCTGCAACTGTTCCTTGATATGGGCGGTCTCTTCTTGGAGTTTTTGAAATTCCCGCTGGAGCGGTTGCGCGAATTCACTAATACCGACTTCAAGCTCATAGCGCAGATCCGCTTCATTGATATGCTCGCTGTCACGACCTTCAAGCGCCTCGAGCTTCCGCTTTGTCTCCTGCTCAAAGAGGTATATCTGATGGTTGAGTTTTTCAACCGCTGTAGCTATCGCACGTATCTGACGGCTCTGTTGGGAATCACGGCTGAATATGTAATAAATGAGTATCATAACGACACCGCCGAGTGCCAGTATGAGGTATTCCGTGAGCATCATGCACCACCTCGCATTTCCCGGATCATCACGCGTTCCCGCGCGGTCAGATAGGCGCTCCACTCTTTCTCATCCCGTTCGTGCATCTTGATGATCTTCGCGAGTTCCGGTGTTTCGGCTTCAAAAAAGACGCCGACATCGCGTTTGGGATGCACCGGCATCTCGAAACGTCCGTAATACCGGCTGCCCGTTTCCATACGGGGATGCTCCAGTTTGAAGTAACCAAATCCGATACTCTCGATCATCTCATGGAACGTCAGCTCCAACCGCTTGGGTTTTTCATTTCGGATAAGCTGTTCAAGGACATCGATCTTCCGGTGCAGCTCCACCATAAGGTTCAATAAAACCGGATCGCTCTCAGCAGCCTCACCCCGTGCTTTTGCCAATTTGAGCCACTGTCCGATCGGATCATCGTCAGCTTCACTGAGCTGATGATATTCCCTCTCAAACATGCTCATATCTTCCCCTGTTTTTTCAAAGGCCACGGCTATCGGAGCCGGAATCAGACGAATGCTCATGCCATGCTCCGATCAAGAATAATCAACACCAGAAAAACAATACCGAGATAACCGTTGACCGTAAAGAATGCACGGTCGATCTTGGTGAAATCACGGCGTACCAGCTGATGCTCATAACGGAGCATCAAAGCGGCAAAGAAGACGGCACTCCAGCCAAACCACTCCAGCCCGGCATCCCACGCAAAAAAGATCCAAAAAAGTACTGCGATGGCATGAAAGAGCGCAGCGATAAAGAGCGTTGCTTCGGCACCGTAGCGTGAAGGAATCGAGTAAAGCCCGCTTTCGCGGTCGAAGTCGATATCCTGAAGCGAATAGAGCAGATCGAATCCTGCTACCCAGAACATCACACCCACGCCCAGCAGTACCGACCACATCGGAATGGCGGCTTCAACAGCCACGACACCGGCAACAGGTGCCAGTCCCAACGATATGCCCAGCACCAGATGCGCCATTTCGCTGAAACGCTTGAAATAGGAGTAACTTCCCAAAACCAGCAAAATCGGGATACTGAGCCACAAAGCCAGCGCATTGACAAAATAGGCCACTACAATGAATCCGGCGGCATTGGCAGCGATAAAGAGGACGATACTTCGACTCTCAAGCCGCCCATCGACGCTCGGGCGCTCACGGGTACGCGGATTTTTAGCATCAATATCACGATCGGCATAACGATTGACGCCCATGGCAAAGTTACGTGCCGTCACGGCAGCCAGAGCGCCAAGAAGCAGCAATTCCCAACCGAACCAGCCGCCGGCCGATACCACCATGGCGATAAAAATAAAAGGAAGGGAGAAAATCGAATGCTGGAACATGACCAGTTCGTTGAAGTCTTTCAGCCTGGAAACGAAAGCGTTCACTGCGTGCCTTTAGTGCTTGATGGCGCTATTTTATCATAGATTTTCATGCTGCTGAAACGCGGGTCGAAGTCAGGTTCTTGCAAAAATTCCAAAAGTGCACTGCGCATCTTCCGGGAAGCAAACGCATTAATATGTCCCGCATCTTTCACCAACCAGAATGCTTTGGGTTTCAATGCGCGCTCAAAAAGCTGCCAGGAGTGATTGGGAGAGATTGTCGTATCGTGTGCACCCGCAACAAAAAGCAGCGGTGTACTAATACGATCAAGCATATCCAGCGGATCAAAACGTTCCTCCAGAACCCACGGCGCGATCCATTGCAGCGGCCATGTCAGCAGATTTCGAGCCAGTGTCTCACGGCCTGCCTCTCCCAAAGCGGCGTAGGTTCCCTCAATCACGGCAAGCCGGACATGACGCGCTTCTTTACATGTAAGGGCATTGAGTACCATGGCACCGCCAAGCGATTGTCCGATAAGGATGAACGGCCTCTCTTCCCGCGATGCGACCCACGCTATGGCAGCACGCGTATCTTCTATGCTTCCCTGCAGATCCGGCGTACCCTGCGAATTTCCAAAACCCCTGTAATCAAACATCACGACATCCCATCCTGCTTCTGCAAGCCAGATCCACTCACCGATAAAAGCGCTGTAGTTCTGGGCATTGCCATGGGCAATCAATACCACCCCGTGCGGATCGGTTCGGGCATGCACCCAGATCCCTTCAAGCTGCGTACCGTCAAACGATTCAAAACCAAAAACCTCGCTTCGGTGACTTTTCACCTCGGCATAGCGATAGGCATCGGGATGAAAAATCATTGGTGTACATCCGCCAAACATCAGTACCAACAGAAAAACGCTCATGTGTCGCATGACGTATTTTAGTATAATGCGCCTATGAAAGAGATCGCAATTATCGGCCCTACCGCATCCGGCAAAAGCGATGCCGCCATTACACTGGCAGAGCGTTGCAATGCCAATATTCTCTCCATTGACTCGCTGAGCATTTACAAAGAGATTGACATCGCTTCGGCAAAGCCCTCTTTAAAAGAGCGTGCGGGCATTCCGCACTACGGTATTGATCTGCTTTATCCGAATGAGACTTTCGGTGTCGCCCTTTTTATCGACCTGTATCAAAGCTGCAAAGCAGAGACCGAGCGTGAGGGCAAGAACCTCATCATCGTTGGCGGCAGCAGCTTTTATCTCAAAACCTTAATGACCGGTCTCTCCCAGATACCGCAAATCAGCGAGGCCACACAACGCGAAGCACGCGGCATGCTCTGTCATCTCTCGCAGGCGTATGAACTGCTCAGGGGACTGGACCCCGAATACATGCATCATATTGATATTCATGACAGCTACCGCATTGAAAAAATGCTTCACCTCTACCTTCAGACGGGACAGACGCCTTCAGCCTGGTTCGCCGCCAATCCGCCCCGCCCTATCATTGAAAGACTCCCTGTTTTCAACATCGACATCGATCGCGATCTGCTTAGAGAACGCATCAGAGCGCGTACCCGCAACATGCTTGATGCAGGCCTCATTGAAGAAGTCACCCGTTTGGAACACCGCTACGGACGTCGCCCCAACAGCATGAAGTCAATAGGCATCTCTGAAGTCCTGGAGTATCTTGACGGGCTTACATGTAAAGAGGAGATGGTGGAGAAAATCATCACGCACACGGCGCAACTGGCAAAGCGCCAGCAGACGTTCAATAACAATCAGTTTGAAGAGGTGATTCACTGCACACCGCACTCCCTTATGGAACAGGCAGCGGCAGTATTATCCTGATGTCGGGATATATCCCGGTTCAGTTCTCAGGATTCAGGAGTTTGCTGAGCGCCCTGAAGACAACTTTCATAGGTCTTGTCGCAGGTTTCATAGCACATTTCAGAAGCATTTTCGGCTTCATCGCACTTTTTCAGACACGCTTCATAACTTTGGTCGCACTGTGCAGCTTTATCTGTCTCTTCTGCAGCCAGTGGGCTTAAAATCAGGGCAGCGACCATCATCGATTTCACTAACGATTTGAGGCTCATCTAACAGACTCTCCATTGTTTTTTTAATTTGGCAATAAGATTTTTGTGTTAGGATGCAGTTACAGTTTTAATAACTGTCCTGACACGACAACACTCTCATGGGGTCATCAGGTTATCATCGATGCGAACCGCCAAGCAGCATCGGTGATTCCTATCTATTTACGTTTCACCCGCGTCAAAATTATACTCCCAAATAAATCGTTTGAAGCTAAAAAAGAACTTAAGGAAAATAAACTTTCCGGCTCCTGAAACAGGAGGTTCCACCACGCTTCCATCCATCTATTTCGGGACGTCAGGACGCCTTATTTGGTACAAATCAGCAACATGGTTTTCTGCGATGATTTCATTGCAGGACTCAAGCTTCAAAACCGTCTTTTACCCAATCCCTATCAGGATTTTCCCTTCCTGTTAATCGAAGGTTTCATACCGCCGGAGAGTGTTCATGCGATTGCCCGTCACTGTGCCGAACATTCACAAAGCGAACAGGCCCGTATTAAAACTTCCCACCAGGGTGCTATCGTTGCCGATGTCAACGAGCACATAAGAAAGACTGCCATCCACGCCCTGCCCGACTTGCTGCTGGAGACCTATCATCACGCATTTGAAATGCATCAGCCTGCTATTGAACGTTTTTTCAATACACCGCTTACCACAGCGACCGAGGTCCAGGCACTGGAGTACACGGAGGGCGGTTTTTATGTTAAACACGCTGATGATTCCAATGAACTCGTTGATGCCGAAGGCCATACGGTCGGATTCAATCTGGTAGCACCCGAGCGCAAGATAACAACCGTTCTCTTTGCAACATCGCATGGTTCCGGCATCGACTCCGTTACCGAATTTGAAGGCGGAGAGCTCTGCTTTAACTATCTTTATGATGCCACAGGAGCAGTAATAACACTCAGACCCAAAGCCGGAGACATGATCGTTTTTCCGAGTAATCCCATCTTCTCGCATGAAGTCAAAGCCGTCCGTTCCGGATATCGACTCACACTCGTCCGCTGGCATAACGCGCTTACTTGACAAAATTGGGGAAAAAACAAGTATAATTTTTCACTCATTTGCGGTTTCCCGCGGAGTTTTTTTTGAAACGATACGTTTCAGTTGTTGCGGCGGCGGTTGGCATGATGCCATCCTGATTACCCCAAGTAGTCTTTTACTTGTTAATGTCTTAGAGGAACCGATGAAAATTTCTGATGTTATATTGGAAATGGAAATGGGCGGCGTTGATTCGGCTGATATTGCCGAAATTGTAAAACTTTGCGAAACACTGGGGCTCGATGCCGAAATGCTCGATGCCGAACTGGTCAAACGCGGTTATGAAAAAATCTTCACAGTCGATTATGATGCCTATGATGATTTTGAGGGGTGGGATGAAGACGACTACGTCAGTGTTCAGAAATTCCCGCACAAGCAACACTACAAAGATTGAGGATCATGAATAATAAAGAACTGGTACGTGCCTACTACGATATGTGGAACAGCAAGGATTTCTCAAAAGCGGAAACACTGCTGGATACCGACATTCGCTTTCGGGGATCTCTCGATATTACAGCCAACGGTATCGAAGGCTTTAAAGAGTATGCCCATATGTTGATTCATGCCTTTCCGAATCTCTACCATGCCATAGAGATCACCGTTCATGAAGATTCTCTGGCCGCGGTTTACGTGACCTACACAGCCACCCACGAAGGACAGCTCTTCGACTATGCCCCGACAGGGCGTCGTATCTGCTACTCAGGTGCTTCGTTTTTCCAGTTTAAACAGGGAAAAATTGCTTCTATCAATGTTCTTGGGGACCTCAACGCCCTGCACAAACAACTGGCGTGAACCATCTTTACATGTAATCTTTCCTAGCGGATCAGCTTCAATGCATCCGTTGCCAGTTTTCCCCATGAGGAATTCGTATCTGCCGCGATACTCTTTTCAAATGCAGTTCGTGATGCCGTGGGGTTTTTCTCTTTTTGATACAGCGTTCCCATAAGGTAATACTGTCGCGCACGCTTGGCATTGCTGATATTCCGGTCACTGAGGCTTGAAAGCACTTCCAGCGCCTGTGCATTTTTACCATCGTCAATCAACGCCTGAGTCAGGGTAAACTCGATATAGGGAGTTTGCGTAAAGCTCTGCGCACGCTTTTGCAACTCCATCACCTTGGCGGCAAAATTCTCGAGCATCACATCATCACTTCTGTCTTTTGCAACTGTTACCATTTGGGTATAGCGTTCAATATCGTTGTAGTCCACACCATAAGTACGTTCAATCCTGGCGATAGCATCAATCATACCGTCAGAATCACCCAGACGCTGTGACGCATCAAAGAGAAGCCGATAGACAGGACCGTTGAGATCATCGCGCTCTTTTCCATGCAGGGCAATCAACTCCCGTGCCGCATCCGATGCCGCTGTATAGTTGCCGAGAGAAAAATCTATTTTCAGATAGCGTTCAAGCCATGCGACACGCTCATCATAAACCTTTGATTGCAGATGCGACGTCGCGATCTGTTTGGCAGCTTCAAAATTGCCTGCTGCCATAAAACACTCATAGAGCCCTTCATCCCATTTTGCAGAGAGATTGATGTCATAATTTTCAGAAAGCATCACAACTTTTTCACACGCTTTATTTTCGAGTGACACTTCAATGAGTCCCAATGCCGCCATTTGAATTATCGTTTCGACATCCTCATAAAGCGTCGGATCAAGCGCCTCGAGTGCCGCTTTGATTTGCAGGACAGCATCATATTCGTGCATTTCAAGCAGCAGTTTCGCCTTTTCGTACAGTGCGCGTTTGGCAATGCTGTCGCCTTCATATTTATGCATCAGCATCTCATATTCACTCAGACGCTGCGAGCTGTTCTCATCATTGACATCAAAGAAAAGCGCATCTTTTGCGCGTTTGATATCTTCAGCATATTCTCCGAAACGGAATTTTGAGAGATAGGTATTGAACGCTTCGACTGCTTCCTCTTTCGCATCGGTCTCAGCCAGCCACATGCCCCGATTTTTCAACAACTCTTCATAATTGTCGTCTGAGCGCTCCATGCTCTCAAGCAGCGCTCCCGCAATGTCGGCAGCCATTTTGAAATGGTTGTTCGATGCGAACTTGAGTGCCATTTCAATGGAGCTGTCCATGGTGTTTGAAAAGAAATTTCGATTACCGCCCAATATCATCTCGGCATAGCCAGCCGCTTTTTTTGCCTGTCCCACGTCCAGATAATATTGACTCAGATGATAAGCCGCAGTAGAAGCAATGGTTCTGTCTTTCGCTTCATAAAGCGCTTTTTCATAAAACATGACCGCTTTGGAGCCATAACCCGACGACTCAAACTGCTCGCCTTTATAAATCATACCCCGATGGGCAAAATCACTATCGGCATGTTCGTCAAAAAGACGGTCAAAAAAGTAATCCGCATCGGTATACATGGCGACTTTGGAATAGGCATGGGCAATGTCTACAAGCACTTCAGCCATGTTCAGATCGGCAGAATACTCACGTATAAACTCTTTACCACTCTGAATCAATGATTCATACTGTCCAAGTTCATGGTAACAGCGGATCTGATAGAGTATCAGCTCGCTTTTGAAGATCGTATCGGGATACTCGTTCAGCACTTCCGTAATCAGTGAGAGCGCTTTCGTATAATCACGCTCCTGATACGATTTTTTGATACTGAGATAATCCGAAACATCTTTGACCCGGGTCATATGAATGGGGTTTCCCAACATATCAAGACCGCCAACATAGGGGTGGCGCGTATCTGCAAACGGTATGGGCAGATTCAAACTGCTGTTTTGGCGATCCAACGGTTTCAACAACGGCAGCGTTTCATCATAACCTACCACAACCCAGTGTTTTGAGCGATCATTTTGAACCTGATAGACCTCATCATCCTCAATCAGATCAAACAGCAGACTGTACAGCTCCATCTTCTTTTTTGGAGTAATGACAATAAAAAAAGTCTTATCCTGAAGTTTGGAGTTCACTGTGAAAAAACTGTTTTCAATTTTTGAGAGGGGATGTATGGGACGTTTTGAAAAAGCACAGATAACAGACGTAGTAACATCAAAGTCATCTTTTTGCGCTTCGCAGAGAAACAACTCCGAATCTTTCAGATGCAGTAGCGAGAAGTCACGATTCTCCTCTTTACCGCTCTGTACACTCAATTCAAGCGCATTGAGGAGTAGAGGCAGAAGAAGGAGCATCAGCAGGTATCGCAAATCTCCTCCTTCTTACATGTAAGGCTTAGTAGCCGCTATTATACACCATTGCCGTAATGAATTCCATCAGCGGATTCACCGCGATAACACTGAAAATAGTCACAACAGCAGCCAATCCGATGATACTTTTGAGTGAGAGTGAGGCATTCATCATATAGAACTGCTTCTCCTGAACCTGAGGATCACGCATAAACATGTAGACAATCAGTTTCAGATAGTAATATCCGGCAATAGCGGAGTTGAGTGCCATAATGAGTGCCAATACCGTGTAACCCGCACTGACCGCAGAACCAATCATGTAGAGTTTACCCCAGAAGAGCCCAAACGGCGGGATTCCTGCAAGTGAGAGCATAAAGAGCGCCATCATCACAGCCGCCATAGGCATGGTGTGCACGAGACCCGCAAACTTCTCATACGGGTGATCCGAACTTTGTCCCGGCAGGAGCTTTTTTTGTCGGTTGACCCAAAGCATGGCGAAAGCACCAAGGTTGGTGAAAACGAAAAGGCTCCAGTACATAAAGAGTGCGGAGTTGGCCTGAGTCGTACCGATCAAAATGGCCGCCATTGCAAAACCGGCATGGGAAATGGAACTGTATGCCAGCATACGCTTGACATCGGTTTGAACGAGCGCCCAGATATTTGCAGCCGTCATCGTGATGATGACACCAGCGTAGAGAATCACTTCCAACCAGACAACACCACTTTGAACGAGAAACTCAAACAGACGCATTGCGACAACGAAAGCGGCAATTTTCGGAACAATCGACATGTAACCGGCCAGCGCCGCACTTGAACCCTCATAAACGTCAGGCGTCCAGGTGTGAAACGGTACGAGTGAAAGTTTGAAACCAAACGCTGCCAGCATAAAAATGACACCGACAAGAATAAAACCGATATTGGCATAACCGTCAGCCGCCAGTACCGTAGCGATCTGATTGATCTCCACCGATCCTGTAAGCGCATAAAAGACCATGGCACCGAAAGAGTAGAAACCTGCAGCCAGCGCCCCCATAGTGAAGTACTTGACCGCCGCTTCAAACGATTTGGAGCGGTTGTGCATCGCAATCAGGGTATAAAGTGCCAGCGATGCCGTTTCCAGTCCAACAAAAATCAGTATCAGATTGTCTGATGCCACCATGAACTGGAAGCCTGCAATCATAAACAGAAAGAGCGCGTAGTACTCCGGATAGTTGTACTCATGGAACCGTTTCGAAGTCAATGAAAGCGGGATAAACAGCATCGATACAATGACAATGATCAACTGGGACAAAATCGCCAGTCCGTCAATCAGCATTACATCAAAGAAGCCGAGCATCGTACCATTCGTACTGAAAAATTCAATAAAATTGAAAAGTGATCCCAGATCAAGCAGCAAGAAGAGCAAAGCGATCATGACATACAGCGATTTGTGCATACCCTCTTTAAAGAGGTCAATGGTCAAAATCGTCAGCGCACCGACAATGGCAATTAGCATTGGTGCCAATGTCACAAGGTTAAGCGAATCAAATGAGATATTTACAGCTTCTAACATTAGTGTGTCCCCCCAACTGCATCACTGTTTTGCTGCATTGGATTTGGTATACGCGATTTAGCCTCTTCGGTAATCGCTTTTTCATGCATCAGTGTCACGATCGATTCAACACTGTTATTGATCGGTTCAAGAACCGGTTTCGGGTAGACACCCAGCCATGCCGTTACAATCACCAGCGGCACCAGCGCCAGCAGTTCACGCTTGTTGACATCTTTCAGGCCTTTGTTGGCTTCATTCGTTACCGTACCGAAAAATGCCTTTTTAAACGCGGCGAGCATATAGATAGCACCGACAATGATCGCCGTACCGGCAAGCAGTGTCAGCATGTGTGACTGCTTGTAGAAACCAAGCAGACTCAAGAACTCCCCAACGAAGTTGATTGTCAGTGGCAGACCGACCGATGCCATAACCATAATACCGAAGATCGTGGCATAGTGCGGCATGACAGAAGCCAAACCACCCATTTCGCTGAGCAGTTTCGTATGGCGGCGGTCATAATAGACACCGACGAGAAGGAAGAGTGCGCCGGAAACGACACCGTGTGCAATCATCAGAAATACCGAGCCGGAGATTCCTTCAACATTCAGTGCGAAGGTTCCGAGGATGATGACGCCCATGTGTGAGATCGAACTGTAGGCAACAACCTGTTTGATATCTTCCTGGGCATACGCCACCATAGCGGTATAGATAATCATAATGATCGCGATCACCGCGATAGGTACCATGAAAAAGACGGAGGCATCCGGAAACATCGGAAGCGAGAAACGTACAAATGCGTAGGTTCCCATTTTCAGCAAGATGGCTGCCAGAATGACCGAACCGATTGTCGGTGCCTGACCGTGAGCGTACGGCAGCCACGTATGAAACGGAAACATCGGCACTTTGATCGCAAAACCGAAGAAGAAGGCGACAAAGAGCCAGATCTGGAAGTTTTCAGGCAGTACCAGGCGGTACCATTCCAGAATCGAAAAGCTCCAGCTGCCTGTTGCCTGATAGTAGAAATATGCCATAAAAAGCATACCCACCAGCATAATCAGAGAACCGGTGAAGGTATAGAGGAAGAACTTGATTGACGCATAGATACGCAAAGGCCCGCCCCATGCACCGATGATGTAAAGCATCGGGACCAGTGAAAGTTCCCAGAAGACATAAAAGACAATGGCATCCAGCGCCGCGAAAACACCAACCATCGTCATCTCAAGGAAAAGGAGCGTCAGGATCATATCCTTGATACGCGTCGTTTCACCAAGCGAAGCAATACCGATCATCGTGAAGAATGTCGCCAGTACGATGATGAAGAGTGAAATACCGTCAATCCCAAGCAGATAGTTAATGCCAAATGCCGGAATCAGCGGTAAGGACTCCATAAACTGCATACCTACAACCGAAGGATCGTAGGCGTACCAAAGAACCAAAGAGAGCACGAACTCAACCGTAGCAACCGTAATCCCGTAGGCGCGTATGCTGTTTTTGTCAACAACGAACCCAAGCATTGCTGCCAATGCCGGGAAAAATATCAGAATCGATAATATATTATCAAACATTAATGTGCTCCTTAACCTGCAATGGCACTAAAGCCAATAGTGAACGCTACGCCCAAAGCAAGCAAAAATACCGTTCCCGCGACCATCCAGCGCAGCATTGTTGAAAGATTGCCGTTTTGAATGGTATGTGTCTGTTCTCCAGTCTTGTAGACAAGTCCTGCGATCATATCAACCGTAGCATCCACGATTTTAAGATCAAGATGTTTCCATGCCGCCGCTGAAAGTTCACGGTAAGGCTTGGAAAGGTACTCTTCATAGAAATAGGGAATATAGTACTGATTGAAGAGTACTTTGTAACAGAGACGCTGTTCGAATGCTTTGTCGATCTTCGCATTCTGATACTTTTTATAGGCATAGGCGATCGAAGCACCGACCAGCAGCTGTGTCCCGATTACCATAATCCAGAAAACGACCGGAGAGTGAATATGATATTCTGTTGCCGGCAGCACGGCTGTAACCATCTCGACGTAAGAGCCTTTGAATGCGAAACCTGCAATGACCGCAAAGAGTGCCAGAGGACTCATGGCAATAAGCATATAGGTATACGCTTCATGCGGATGGAATCCAAACGCTTTGTAGCGTTCTTCCCCATGGAAGATAAGTGCAACAAGACGGAAAGAATAAAACGCCGTCAGCATCGCCGTCACAAGCAGTACCGTGTAAAGAATGTAGTGATGCTCGACAAATGCCACTTCGAGGATCAGATCTTTGGAGAAGAAGCCTGCCAAAGGCCAGATACCCGCCAGTGCGACAGAAGCCAGCGTCATCATGATCCAGGTCCATTTCATTGCTTTTTTGAGTCCACCCATTTTAAACGGATCCAGCTCATCGCTCATCGCGTGCATGACATTACCCGCACCCAGGAAGAGGAGCGCTTTGAAAAACGCGTGTGCCATCAGGTGGAAGAGCGCTACCCAGTACGCACCCAGACCTGCCGCAACGAACATGTAGCCCAACTGAGAAAGTGTCGAGTAAGCGATAATACGTTTCATGTCACGGTTAACCAGTGCCATCGAGGCAGCGAACATTGCGACGAAAGCACCCAGACTCGCAATAAAGTAACCCACTTCAGGAATCGTGTCATAAAGCGGGTTGGCACGGACTACCAGATATACCCCGGCGGTAACCATGGTTGCGGCGTGGATCAGTGCCGAAACAGGAGTTGGACCCTCCATCGCATCGGCAAGCCAGGTGTGCAGTGGAAACTGCGCGGATTTACCCATCGCACCGATGAAGAGGAAAATACCGATCATCACAAGTGTCGAAGGCTCCACCGTCGGAACCGCTGCAAAGAAGGCATCATACTGCAGTGAACCGGTATTCCAGTAGATGAGGAACATACCGATCAGCATCGCAAGGTCGGCGATACGGTTCATGATAAACGCTTCGTTGGCCGCCCACGTGGCAGACTCTTTATGATACCAGAAACCGATCAGCGCCCATGAACACAGACCCACGCCTTCCCAGCCAATAAAGAGACCGGCAAAGTTGTCGCTCATAACCAGCACCATCATCGAGAAAACGAATGCCGAGAGCCATGCGAAAAAGCGGTTGAAACTCTTGTCATGATCCATATAACCGATAGAGTAAACATGTACGACAGTCGAAACGATGGTCACAACCATCATCATTGTCACCGATACCTGATCGACAAGAAATCCAAACGGAATGTACAGATCGCCCGTGGCCATCCAGGTCATCAGTTCTACATGTACCGGTGCACCGCCGCCAAGAATATAGACCAGCAGGATTGTCGAACTGATCAGTGAGACACCAAGGAGTGCCGAAGTGACCACACCCGTAAAGAGTGTTTTCTTCTGCGCGCCGAACAGGGCAGCAATCAGCGAGCCTGTAATCGGTGAGAAGAGTGCCAGATATAAATAAAGTTCCATCCGCTTATCCTTTCATCGATGTCATGGTAGTGAGGTCGATACCGCCGCTTCGTTTGAACCACACGATCAGCAGACCCAAGCCGACTGCAACTTCAGAGGCCGCAATCGCAATGACAAAAAATGCGAACATCTGTCCCGTCAGGTCTCCGTAGTAACGGGAAATGGCAGCAAAACCGATATTGACCGCATTAAGCAGAATCTCTGTTGCAAAAAAGAGCATCAGCAAATTGGTACGGCGCATGACACCTACCAGCCCGATGGCAAAGAGCAGTGTTGAGAGCACCAGATAGTGCGTTAATGTAATTTCCATTATGAAACCGCCTTTTCTTGAGATTGCTTGGCCAGTTCGATCTCCTCTTCTTCCATCAGCGTCAAAGAACGATCCATTTTTTTACCGGCGAGTACGATACCTGCGATCATCGCTACCAGAAGCATCACGGCTGCCACTTCAAACGGCACGAGATACTTGGTAAAAAGTACCATACCTACGGCCTGAGAGTTACCGACACCCTCCTGAACCGGATAGAGTGCCGCAATATTTTCAGATGCAATCGGCGCCACGAAGATCACAACGATCAGAAGTGCCGCCATTCCGCTGAGCAGGAAAACGACCTGAGGCGAAGTTCCATGCTCTTTCACGGTACGGGTTGTATCGAAAAACATCATTCCGAATGCATACAGCGCCATTACCGCACCGGTGTAGACGACGATCTGAACGGCGCCGAGGAAATCGGCACCCAATAGAAAGTAAAATGCGGAAATAAAAATCATTCCCGCTGCCAGCGCTGTGAGTGCATAAAGCGCCTGCTTGGTAAATACCGTTATGCCAAACATGACTACGGTTAAAATTGAAAAGAGATAAAATGCTATCGCTTCAAACATCACAGCTCCTTAATATGCCAGCGGCGTGGTTTTCACGCGCTCATCTTCGTGTGGGGTAACGGCGCCAAATCCGTCGAACTCTTTCTGCTCTCCGCTGATCGCCCTGTCAATCGGTGTCAGCATGTCGGCATAATCGATATAGTGCGCACGCTGTTCCGAAACGTTCTCATAACGCGGTCCGTGGACAATTGCCAGTTCCGGACACACTTCCGCGCAATATCCGCAAAAGATGCAGCGTCCGAGGTTGATGGTATATTCACTCACCTCTTTGCGGCTGTTCTCATCCAGACGCGTCTCCATGCGGATACAATTGGAAATACAGATCTTTTCACACAATCCGCAACCGATACAGCGCTCGGTACCGGATTCAAAAAGACGCTGCATCGCATGAACGGCGCGATAGCGTGGTCCGACAGGCAGCTTCTCTTTGGGATACTGCACCGTATGAATATCAAACTTGATCATCTCGCGCAGGACAACCCACAGCCCTACAAAAAGTTCTCCGCGCAGGGCACGTTGTGTCGCGCGCTTGAACGTGCCCCACATTGTTGTCGGATACTCTGCAATATCCACAAAGTAATAGTCACCAGAAATATTTCTGTCTTTTAATGGTTCGTTATGCATCATCACCCTTTAAAACATCATCACAACGCCGGTAATGACGACGTTGATAACTGCAATTGGCATCAGTACTTTCCAGCAGAGCCACATAAGCTGGTCCGGTCGGACATCCGGCCACGCGGCACGTGTCCAGAGGAAGAAGAAGAACAGGAACGATACTTTCAGCAGCAGTCCCAATGCTCCCAGTCCCGACCCGTCACCATAGCCGCCAAGGAAGATAATGGAAATCACGAACGAAATAAAGAACATGTTGGCATACTCTCCGATAAAAAAGAGTCCCCAGCGCATTCCCGAATACTCCGTACCGAAACCGTCAATGATCTCGTGATCATTGGCGACAAGGTGAAACGGCGTACGACCCGTCTCGGCAAAACCTGCAATGACAAACAGAATGAAAGCAACGGGCTGCGACCAGACGATCCAGCTTCCGAATCCCCCTGCCTGATAGGTGTTGAAATCGATCAGGGAGAGCGACCCCACCATCATCAGCGGTGCAAGCAGCGAGAGCCCCGTGATCACTTCATAGGAGATGAAAATCGCCGCTGCGCGCGCCGTCGAGATCAGCGACCATTTGTTGGCCGACGCCAGACCGCCCAGCAGCGGACCGTAGAGTCCGGCACCCATCACACCAAGAATATAGAGAATCCCGATATTGATGTCCGCAACAATCGGATGGACTTCATAGCCCATAATCGTGAACGAGGGCATGAACGGAATCGCAGCTGCTGCCATGAAAGCCGTAGCTGCGGTAATAACCGGTGCAATCTTGAAGATCGGGGCAACGACATTCTGCGGAATGATGTCCTCTTTCGTAAAGAGCTTGATACCGTCAGCAGCAATCTGAAGCAGCCCGTACGGACCGACATGCATCGGCCCGAGACGTCGCTGCATGAATGCCAGTACTTTACGTTCAAAGTAGGTACCGAATCCGGCCAGCGCCGAAAAGACCAGAAGGATGACGACGATTTTAACAATCGTCTCAATAAGAAAAGCTATATCCATCTATCACACCTTTTGAAATGAAGCGGTACTGAAACGGTAACCGTCAAAGAGCGCCTCAGAGTTGAGATTGGTATCAAATGTGGGCAGATACGCGATCTCCCCCTCGATTTTATTGTCGTGAATTACCTTCACACGCAGTGTGCCGCGATCGGTTTTCACCTCAACGGTATCGCCTTCAGCCACACCGTGTTTGTTCATAAATGCCTCTGCGGCATAGAGTCCGCCGGCAGCTTTGAGCTGATGGGCTGCGTTGGTAAATGCGGTAAACTGAAGCACCGGATTACCCAGATAAACCAGATCGCCGTCGAGTGCCTTGGCCTCAACCGGTTCTACCGCTTCACCGCGTCCGTGCTGTACTTCGACATTCTCAAGCAGATACCCGCGGACCTCTTCACCGGCATTGGTGTAGTAGTTTGGAAGATCGTCGAACGTGACGGATTTATATCCCTCTACAGAACCAAGCGCTTCCGTGTAGTCAATGGTGTAAGCAGCTTTGAGCCCCAGCGCATTGGCAATGTCATTGAGCTCGTAACCGCCATACGCCACAGCGGCATTGGTAGGATTGACGCGTTTGTTGATGCTCGTCAGGGTACCTTCTTGCTGATTGAGTGCCGGCATATCCAGATCACCCTCACCAAGAGCAGAAAGCGTGAAGTCCCCTTTCGTGTTATATCCGACGCTGTAGCTACCGGCTTCGTCATCAAGGTCGCAGATCAGACTCACACCCAGAGAGTTGGAGAGTGAAGGAATCATCACCAGCTCAAACGGTGTATATTTCTCGACCAGTGCTACAAGACGTGCCAGGTTTCTGGCGTGCGGATGGGTATAGAGGTCCGGTCCGACCATCAAGGCATATTTCTCTTTTTTGGCCAGGAATTTTTCAAGGGTTTCCGTAAAGCTCTCCGGCGCACTCAGGAGTTCAAGCAGACGGTTTTCATCCACTTCGACCTCTTTCGTGATCTTTTTGGGAACCATCTTTTTCTTCTCTTCCTCGACCTCTTCCTCTTCTCCGGTCTCTTCATTCACCTTTTTGACCATCACCTTCTCGATGACCTCTTCCTTGATGGTCTCTTCCACGGTGATTGTCTTTTTGGAATGGAATCCTTCCAGATATTTTGCAAGGCCCTTGGGCAGGGTTTCGCGATCACCGAAAAGATCCAGCATCAGATAGAGTGCCGCCTCTTCCATCATCGGTGCATGAGTGATGCTCATCACGTTTTTGCCCATACCGTTGATGACCGGATCGGCAATCGGATGGAAGTAAAGACCTGCCCCCTTGTTCATGCTGATGGCATTGTTCATCGCAAAACGGGCGTTGGGGTTGTCGCTTTTGAGTGCCGATCCGATTGAGACGACAAAATCGGAAGCATGTACCGTTTTCAAATCGCTGCTGTAGAGTTTCTGCGCGCTGATTTTCGAATACTCTCCCAGAAAATCCTGTAGCGCTTTGGCTTCAGGATTGATCAGCCTGTAGCCGCGTTTCTCTTTGAGTTTTTGAAGAATGTACGCCTCTTCATTGCTAATGCTTGAAGTGAATGCGATCGTATCGGCTTTTTCAAACGCTGCAATCGCTGCATCGAATGCTGCGGCATCTTTCGTAACACCGCTGTTTTGGAAATCGAATCCGTAACGGCCGGCACCGCAAAGGGAGACATAGTTCCATTCGTTCTTGACGCGGTAGATCATTTCATCGCTGTTTTCGATACTGGTGTGCTTGACATCATAGCTCAGCTGACAGCCCGCACTACAATGTGCGCAGGTCGCAGGAATCTGCTTGAGCTCCCATGCGTTGGAGCGGTACTGAAAGTCGGAGCTGACCAGTGCACCCACCGGACAGACTGCCGTACACTCTCCACAGTTGGTACAATCAAGCATCTCGCTTCCGTCAGAAGGGCCGATAAGCGATTTGTTCAGCTTGTTCCACATTGCGTAGGCGTCTTTTGGCATGGTCGCCTTATATTCACCATGGATCGCATCACCACCGCGCGGTACCGTTTTAAGCGCGGCATCCCCGATCATATCCTTACAGACCGTCACACAACGCTCACACACAATACAGAGTGCCGGATCGTAATGGATCAGCCCCCAGTCCTGTGCCGGCTTGAACGTATCCTTGATGGAATAGTTCTGGGTATCTACACCGACTTCAAGCGTATAGTTCTGGAGTTCGCACTCCCCCGACTGATCGCACACACCGCACTCAAGCGGATGGTTGACGTCATACACTTCCATGATGGCACGTCGTTCCGTCTCGATCGTCTCGGTTGACGTTACAATACTCATGCCCTCTTTGGCTTTGGCATTACAGGCGTACACCTGCTTGCCATCCGCCTCGACGAGACAGATACGACACGCCAGCGTGGGGCTGCAACGCGTCAGATAGCAGATAGCCGGGATAAAGATGCCGTTTGCACGCGCCGCATTCAGGATAAATTCTCCTTCTTGCGTCGTAATCTCGCGCCCGTCAATGGTTATAGTAATCTGATTTTCCATTAGACCCTCTCAAATTTGACTTGTTGATAGCGATAAGCGGCACTTTTTTCAATGCCGTCAAAGTCGGGATGAAATGCCACGGTTCCCTTCAGCTTGCTGCTGATCTGGAACTTGCGGCGGTAGCTGATTCCGTCAATAACGAAACTCACTTCGTCCCCGCCTTTTATTTTTGCAGCATCTGCAAACTGGCTGGAACCGATAATCATAGCTTTGTCCACGATCTGATGCGCTTTGTTCGTGAATGGATTGAACTGAGAAATCGGATTGCAACGGTACAAAACACTGCCGTTGAATTCGCTGATATCGTCTATGGCTTCAATCTCGTTTGCCACGGCGACATCCTGCATCTGCAATTTGTAGCCGCGAACCTGCCGTCCGTCGTTATGATAATAGTTCGGCAGCGCATCAAACGCAATATTCTGATATCCCTTTGCTTCCGGGAGCTTACATGTAAAATCTATGACATACCGGCTTTCAATGCCAAGAGCATTGCTGATATCGCTCAGTTCGTACCCGTGATACGGCAATGCGGCATTGAGGGGAATCACCTCTTTATCCACAGTAGTGAAGGTGCCCTCCTGCTGGTTCAGTGCCGGCATATCCAGATCACCGCCGCCCAGAGCACTCAGGGTGCAGCTGCCCTCGGCATTGTAGCCGACAACCGGATCGAGCATGTCATCATCAAGATCACAGATCAGGCTGACGCCCAGAGTATTGGTATCACTCGGGATGATGAGCACATCAAACTCACTGCAGCGATCAAGCAAGCCGGCCATTTTCGCAATGTTTTCGGCACGCGGATGACTGTAAAGATCGGCTCCGAGTATTAGAACCGGAGCCTTTTTGCGACGACTGGCTTTTTGAAGCTGCTCAAGTTCCTCTTCACCCACACTGCTCTCACCGCAGATATATCCGGCATCAAGCGTGTCGAAAAAGTCGTGATGCGTTTCTTTTGCCTCGTCTGTTACAAAAAGCTCACACAGCAGTGCCAGCAAACCCTCTTCCGAACCGACTTCATGCTTGATATACTGTGTCACGATATTGCGGATGCTCTCATCTTCAATCGGATGCATCACACTGACATAGGCTTTGTTGTTGTTCACCGCCTGAGCGAGAGCAAAGCGCACCATCGGATTGTCCTGCGATACGGCACATCCGAGCGAAATGGCAAAATCACTCATTGCCACCCGTTTCATATCCGCACTGTAAAGGGAACTGCCGCTCACGGAAGAGAATGCCTGCATGAACTTCTGATAGGCACGTGCCTCCGGATTGACGAGGCGATAGCCGTGACGCTCTTTGAGCTGCTGCAGGATGTATGCCTCTTCATTGGTTATCATGGAACCGAAACGGATTGTCTTGGCATCACGGAATGCCGATACGACTTTACCGAATGCCGTTTCATCTTTACATGTAACGCGGTTTTCATAGTCATAACCAAAGCGTCCGGCCCCGCAAAGCGAGTCGTGATCGGCTTCGTTCGTCACACGGTAGATTTTGCGATCACCTCTGGTCGAGTCGATACCGATCTGCTTGACCTCGTAATCAAGTGCGCAGGCACTTGAGCAGTGCGCACATGCCGATGGGATTTTACTCAGTTCCCAGGCGTTGGCACTGTATTCGAAATCACTGCTTGCCATCGCACCTACCGGACAGACCGAAATACACTCGCCGCACTGGATACAGCGCGAATAGTGATTGTCGATTTCGGATTTGTAGCCGCCGGGCTTGATGTAGAGGGCTTCACTGCCCACGACCTGGTTACAGACGGCGGTACACTTTTCGCACATGATGCAGAGATACGGATCGTAACTCAACACGCCCCATTTTTTTGGTTTACGCTTCTGCTCTTTCGTGGCAAATGTCTGTTCGGAAACTTCAAATTCAAGTGTCTTGTTCTGCAGATCGCACTCGCCACTTTTATCGCAGACGCCGCACTGAAGCGGATGATTGACATTATAGAGCTTCATAATGCTCTGACGCTCTTTGAACAGCATACCGGAATTGGTTGTAATGGCAGCTCCTTCAGTAGGCGGTGTGTTGCAGCTGAGAATAAACCCGTCCACGCCTTCAACCTGAACCACACACATTCGACACGATGCATTCGGAGTCGTTTTGGCAAGGTAACACATGGTAGGAATATAGATTCCCTCGCGGCGTGCGACCTCCAAAATCGACTCACCGCGCTGTGCAGTGACGGAACGGCCATCGATAGTAAAATTGATACTCATTCCATGCTCCTAGTGTGCGACCATCGCAATATAATAACAGCGCATACAGCGTTCTGCTTCGGCGATAGCCTCTTCCTGGGTAAAGCCCAGATTCACCTCTTTGTTATTGTTTTTGCGGTCATCAACTTCAAGTTTTTCACTTACCGGTCTGGGGATACCCGGCATCCAGCCCGTAATCTTCTCGTTCTTGTTGTAGACACGCATTTTTCTGAGGTGATCTTCCATGATCTCATCATCACTCAGCGTGATTTCTCCGGTTTCGACATAGCGTGCCATAACGGAAGCGGCGCGTTTGGCCTGCCCCACGGCATTGACAATCGTCATCGGACCGTATTCACAGTCACCCGAAGCGAAAATGCCTTTACGGGAGGTCATATAATCCTTACCGTTCGTTTTGAGCGTACCCCAGGAAGTCATCTCAAGTTCCCACTCTTTGGGTACGAATTTCAGATCCGCACTCTGGGATACCGCCGGAATCAGATAGTCCGCTTCCATTTCAAATGATGCGCCTTCTATTTTGACCAGCTGGGCACGACCGCCGTTAGGGTCCGGAACCAGCTCGAACTTGTCAATCATCAAAGATTTAAGGACATTGTTCTCATCCTTGATCTCGGCCACGGCAGAGTGAAATATAAACTCGACACCCTCTTCCACCGCTTCATGATACTCTTCGTAGGTCGTGTTGTTAATAATGGTCTTTTCGTCACGGCGATAAATCATCACGACCTTTTTGGCTCCGGCACGAATTGAACAGCGTACGACGTCCATCGAGGTGAAACCTCCTCCGACACAAACAACCGTTTTACCGCTCAGATCGACGAAATCTTTCGCAATGGCATACTCTTCCTTCTGGGCTTCGGTAAGTGTATAGCCGTATTTCTCATAGAGATTCACACGGTCAAGAAAGTCAATCGCACCCCAGTAACCCGTAATTTCGGAACGTTCATTGTCACAATAGACTTTCTTCGAGATTCGCGTACCCGAAGCAATCATGATAGCGTCGTAGTCGGTTTCGAACTGACGCATCATCTCATCGCTAACACGGGTATTGAGAATGAAATTAACGCCAAGATCACGTACCGCTTCGATATCCTGATTGTATTTGTCAACCGGCATACGGTATTCGGGCACGCCTACCGCAACTTCGCCGCCAAGAACCGGAAGCTCTTCATAGACGTCGCAATGAACACCATCAAGCGCCAGATAATAGGCTGTGCTCAGACCGGCAGGTCCGGCCCCGACAACCGCAACTTTTTTACCCGTAGCTTTCTTCTGCTTGGCAGGGTGGAAAAAACCGAAACCGTGATCGGTCTCATAATCGGCACCCAGACGTTTGAGCTCCATGATGGAGATCGGTTCGTCAAGGTTCAGACGGCGGCACTCGGTTTCACACGGATGCGGACAGACACGGCCGCAGGTATGCGCCAGCGGCATGGTTTGACGCGTCGCCATCAGCGAGTCATCAAACTTCAGATCCCGGACGCCCTCAATGTACGCGGGGATATCAACATGCGCCGGACAGGCATCGGTACACGGTGCCGTGATTTTGGCAATATAATTGACACGCTCGTGATAATGTTTCGATGGCTTCTGTTCATTGATACATGTAACGAATTCTGACTCAAAGTGCTCCATCAGGTCCAGCAACGGATTGGGTACCGTTTTCCCGATTTCACACTTGGAAGTCAGCTGCATCGTTTTGGAGACCTCTTTAAGATGCTCCATATCAGCCATACTTCCTTCGCCCCGGGCGATCTTGTCGAGCAGATCGTAAAGAATACGACCGCCCCATCGTCCCGGCGCGCAGCGTCCGCACGCTTCGGAATAAACCTGATACTGCGCAGCATACTCGGTAGCCAGACGCACGACGTCGACTTCCGGGTCAAACAGAGCAACACCGTCCCAGCCGATAAAGGCTTTGGAGCTGGCATGCTCGTTATACTGAACAGGCAGGTTGTAGGCTGATTCTTCCCATGCATCGTCGGCTTTACCGATATTGTTGATCGATTCGCCGCGCCATGTAGAAAAATAGACTTTACTCACAATGGTGTCCTTATTTTTTGACCACGATGGTCCAGTCGGCCTCGTTGAACTTCAGCGAGTTGACCATGGTAATACCGCGCTCACGCATCAGGTCAGCAGAGCGCTGTACTCCCGAAAAATCGCCGATCTCGAACAGGAAGATAATCACTTCACCTTTTTTGGCCTCTTTGTCCATAATTTCCATCATGCGATCATCAAAGTTTTCGTGCAAATGGCGTAAATCATAACGTCTCATACTCTCTCCCTTAACGATCTACTTCACCGAATACGATGTTGGTCGTACCGATGATGGACACAACGTCCGGAATATAATGACCCGGTAACAGGTCAGTCAGAATGCCCGTATGCCAGAATGACGGTGCACGAAGTTTCAAACGGTAGGGGTATGGTCCGCCCTGCGAATTAATGAAGAACCCGAGCTCGCCTTTTGGAGATTCGGTAGCCACATAGACTTCGCCGACCGGAGGCCGCATCCCCTGGGTTACCAGAACGAAATGCTGCATCAATGAGTAGTTCTGTGTCATGATGTCGAGTTTCGGAGCAGAAATGTACTGCGGCGCATGCGCCATCAGTTCGGTCTGGTTGGTGCGTTTTGTCTCTTCATACATGTCAATGCACTGATAGAGGATCTTCGCACTCTCACGCATCTCAGCCATGTAGAGCTTGTAACGCGCGTAGTTGTCGCCCTTGTCGGAAACCGGAACATTGAACTCCACTTCATCATAAAGCTCATACGGCTCTTCCTTGCGAATATCCCATGCCACGCCCGAAGCACGCAGCATTGGCCCCGTACATCCCCATGAAAGTGCCATCTCTGTTGAAATGACGCCCACCTTTTCCATACGCATTAGCCAGATACGGTTGGTATCGAGCAGATCCTCGTAGTCTTTGATGTTCTGCGGCAGTTTGTCCAGAAACACTTTGAGATCGGGAATGAAATTATCGGGCAGATCCAGCGGCACGCCGCCGATGCGGATAGCCGCATGCGTCAGACGCGCTCCGCAATAGTCTTCGATGATATCCATCAGGTATTCACGTTCGCGGAATGCGAAAAGGAAAACCGTCATCGCGCCGATATCGAGTGCCGTAGTCGCCAGCCAGAAGAGGTGTGACATCAGACGGTTGATCTCCAGCAGCAGCATACGGATGACTTTCGCACGACGCGGTACTTCAAGGCCGATCAGTTTTTCAACGGCAAGCGCGAAGCCGTAGTTGTTGGCACTTGACGCAATGTAGTCCATACGGTCGGTTGTCGGCATGAACTCGTTATAGATCATGTTCTCCGCCATCTTCTCCATACCCCGGTGCAGGTATCCGATATCCGGATGGGCTTTGACGATCTGCTCCTGTTGCAGATGCAGCATCAGCCTGAGCTGACCGTGAGCAGAAGGGTGCTGCGGACCGAAGTTGAGCACCAGTTCGTTATCGTCACGTTCAAACGTGATGTTTTCAAAAAACGGACGTAGTCGGTTTGTCTGTTGCATGCGTCCTCCTAGCGTTTACGATCAGAAATGATCTGGGATTTGTTCTCATCGAAGCCTTCGATGAGGAAGACACCGCCCTCTTCCTGATAGGCGAGCGGTGTGGCAGGCTGTTCAGGATTGAATTCGCTACCTTTTGGCACTTCATGCCCCAGGCGTGCGAAGCGCTCGGTATCGTAACGGTCAACGCGCGCCGTATCACGAATTTCTGGCCCGATGACATCACGAGCCTCTTTTCCAAAGATTTTGTCCACTTCATACCATGCCGCGAACTCGTCGCCCTGAAGCGGATAGGTTTTGCGAAGCGGATAGCCTTCCCAGTCATCCGGCATCAGAATACGTTTCATGTAAGGATGGTTGTTGATCTTGATACCGAACATATCGTACATCTCACGCTCGGACCAGTCAGCGGAGCGGAAAAGCTTTTCAACACTGTTGATCGCTTCGTTTTCCTTGATGAAACATTTGACACGGATGCGTTTTCGCTTGGTCATACTGAGCATCTGATAAAACACTTCAAAACCGCCGCGCTCTGCAATCCAGTCGATGGCGCTGAGTTCGCTCAGCTGCGTGTAACCGCAGTGGTCGCGCAGCAGTTCGATAACGCCGTAGTTGTCTTTGGGATCGATATGGATAACCATCTGGCCGCGCTGGATGTAATCGTCGATAATATCGAAGTGCGCATTGATGGCGGCATGGTCCGCTGCGAAGACGGCATCATCGGCGACGTCACTTTTGGGAACCTGCGGCGCAACCCAGTAGCGGTCGGTATAGTAGGATTTTTTCTGAACGTTGTCTTTTGGCGTATAGGCTCTCATTACATCAACCTTTTTGGTTTTTGTGCTTTGATCGCTTTCTCGGCGCGAATCTTTTTCTGCAAAAGCATCACGGCATACTGAAGCGATTCGGGTCGCGGCGCACAGCCCGGAAGGTAGAGATCCACCGGAATAACACGGTCAACACCCTGAACCGTAGCGTAGGTATTGAACATCCCGCCGGTATTGGCGCACGAACCCATGGAGACAACCCATTTGGGCTCCGTCATCTGATCATAAAGACGGCGGATGAATTCGGCATGTTTTTTTGTCAGCGTACCCGCAACGATCATCACATCGGCCTGACGTGGTGATGCACGGAAAATCGTACCGAAACGGTCGAAGTCATAACGCGATGCACCCGAGGCCATCATTTCGATACCGCAGCACGCCAGCCCGTAAGTGAGTGCCCAAAGGGAATTTGAACGGCCCCAGTTGACCACTTTGTCGATTGACGTCAAGGCGACCGGAAGGCCACCGTCTTTGAGATAGTTTACTTGATGTTGTGCCATTCAAGCGCTCCTTTCTTCCATGCATAAATGAATCCGATTGCCAGCAGCAGAATAAACAGCAGCATCTCCGCGAATCCGAACCAGCCGAGCAGTTTGAAATCAATCGCCCACGGGAACATGAAGACAATCTCGACATCAAAGAGCAGAAACAGCAGTGCGAAAAGATAGAACTGCGGTGAAATACGGTTGGGTTGTTTGGTAACCTCGGGTCCGCATTCATAGACGGTCAGCTTCAGCTTCTCGGTATCTTTGGCTGCCATCGCGCGACTGGCCAGTCGTGCGATCACTGTGGTGGCATAAAATGCCCCAAAGGTCAGAACAAAGAGGACAAATACCCCAAAATAGGGGTTGGCAACATTCATGTGATCCATACTTCCTACCTTCCTGTAGTGGTTCACGCCGACATATCAGGCTTTTCAGGCACGATATGCAGACGTCTCGTTTCTATACAAAAACAGTTGGTGCACTATATCAAAAAGAGCTTTAAATGAAGTCGTTTGGATAAAAAAATCTTCTTTTGCTGTCACCGAACGCAACAATAAACTGGCATGAATCTTGCATGTTTGGGAAAGTAAGTAACACTGCTTCGGGACGTTACATGTAAGGATCCTTACATGTAACCTTTTTTATTTGGCAAGAAAGCCCATAGCCTTGTCGCGGTCAAAGCTTCCGGACTTCTCTTTTTCGATCTCATCAATGAAATCCTGAAGCATGAAAAGCGGTTCATCACGGACCGCGACGTTATAGGCGGTATTCTTGACAATCAGATTGATCTGACCGCCGGTAAGCTGATAGCTGCTCAGCTCGTCAATACTGAAAGCTTCTTCGAACTGCGCATGTTTGGGAAGCATCAGTTCCCACAAACGGCGACGCTGCGCCTTGTTGGGTTTTTTAAACTCGATCTTGTAGTTGAAGCGGCGGGAAAAGGCCGTATCAATATTTTCAAGCAGATTCGTCGTCGCAATCAAAACCCCGTCAAACTTCTCGATCTGCTCGAGAAAAATGTTTTGCATCTGGTTGTGCATCTGGTCGGCGCTGGAGTTGATACCGCTTGAACGCGATCCCAGAAACTGGTCGGCTTCATCCAGAAAAAGAATCGGCTCGGTTTTTGTCTTGTTGGTCAGATCCCTGTAGGTGTCAAATATCTTGCGCACATTTTTTTCGCTCTCGCCCACATACATCGAAAGGATCTTCGAACAGTCGAAACTGAGTACCTGACGGCGCAGCGATTTGGCCAGCGAATACGCTGTCATTGTCTTGCCCGTGCCGGGGTGACCGTAAAAAATAATACGGGCATCCAGACCCTTTTTTTTGTCTTTGATGCCCCACTCGTGAAGCCGTCCAACCACTTCCTTGTCCAGTTGACGCATCATCGTCTCAAGAGTCTGGCGCGTACTCGGATTAAGAACCACGTCATCAAGCGATGTGTTGGGCTCAATCAATTCAAAAATGTCCTGTTCCTTGATAAGCATATCGAGCTTGAGGCGGCGGACTTTTTTCTTTTTCTGCGGATGCATGATTTTCTGAAGGACCTCATCGACGATATAAAACGCCCGGGTGATCCCGCCAAAGGGGTTGAGCATCTCTTCATAATCGATGATCTCTTCGCCGATCAGGCGGGCTCCGTCTTCAAGCAGGGAACGGTTTTTAATGCGTTCATACTCATCGATACTGATCAGATCGATCAGCGCGTTCATCTCCCGAAGATTGGCATCGGCTGCGGAGTACTCCTCCTTGAGCAGCGCAAGAAAAATGATCTGCTCTTTTTCATCCAGTTTTTTCTGTTTGAAAAAACGGTCCAGCATCACATCCTGCGGCGTCTGCTCGATACGTTCGTTGATGCGCTGCTCCAAAATCTTGAGCTTGCTTAAAATACGGTCAATCCCCAGTGAGTGTTCATGCACATTATGGCGGATTGCGCTCATCTTCTGATAGAGTTCAATACGAAAAAACTGGTCCTGCAGATACTCCAGATGATCGGCATAAGGCTTGATCTCGGGAAGAATGAGTTCAAGGGTTCCCTCTTCAAGCAGCTTTAAAAAAGAGTGTGTCAGGGCTACGGCACTGCCAAGCAGCTCAAGCAGTGTGATCTCGCTGACTTTAGGTGTGGTAAAGGCGTGCTGGGTAATCCATCCCAACTCCAGCAGCAGACGTACCGAATGGAGATGATTGACATATTCATAGTTTTCAACACCGAAAATATCCTGAAGCAGTTCTACGACAAGCATGTCTTCCTGTCCGCCGATATATTTCCGGGTAAGGCGCTGCAGCACAACCGCAGCCTCTCTGGAGCATTTCAGATGGGGAAATATCTGCGTCTGCTCAACATCGCGGTTTTCAATAAAATCAATCAGTGGCTTCACACCTCTCCTTGCTCAGCGTAACGCTCTTTGAGCACACGCTTGAGTATTTTTCCTGTTGCATTTTTCGGCAACTCTTCAACGATATGGACATGTTTTGGCAGCTTGAAGTTTGCCAGATGCGCCTTAAGTGCGGATTTGATGACCGAAGCGTTCACGGATGCGCTGTCTGCATCGTCCTCAAGCTCGACAAAAGCAAGCGGAACTTCACCGCTGTGCGGGTCCTTGATGCCGATAACAGCGGCCGATTTAATGTAAGGCAGTTTCAGCAGTTCCTCTTCGATCTGACGCGGATAGATATTGATCCCTTTGGAGATGATGAGATCTTTCATACGGTCGACGATGTAAATATAATCATCCTCATCCATCTTGCCAAGGTCTCCGGTACGCAGCCATCCGTTGATGATCGTGTCGGCAGTCGCTTCGGGATTGCCAAGATACCCCATCATAACACAATCACCCTTGACGATGATCTCGCCAACCTGTCCACGCGGCACTTCCACAATTTCGTCATCGACAATTTTGACCTCGTAACCCGGCAATGCACGACCGACCGAAAGGGTCTTTTGCCAATCAAGCGGGTTGATACAGACCGCAGGCGAACATTCGCTCAGACCATATCCTTCAAGCATTTTCGCACGCCTGAAAACCTGATTGAATTTAGCCAGCGTGTCTTCACTCAGTGCCGAAGCACCGGAGATGAATGCCCGGATGCTGTTAAACCAGAGGAAATACCACGGCAGTTTCGCGCGGATAAGCGCATTGTAAATATCCGGAACGCCCAGAAAGATGGTGACACGTTTGAGCAGCGTCTGCTTGATGATATTACTAAAGGGCAAAATGGAGCGAATGATGATGAACGATGCCTTGGCATAAAAGGGCAGCATCACCATGATGGAGAACGTAAAAGCATGAAACATCGGCAGATAAACAATAAAACGGTCCCTCGGCGTAATGGAGAAGAGCTCCATTGCCGCCGCCAGATTGGAGAAGATATTGCGATAGCTGATCATCGCCCCTTTGGGATTGCCTGTAGTTCCCGAGGTGTAGAAAATAACCGCAAGATCATCCAGTTTCCGTGCCGCGACTTTCTCTTCTGCATGGGGGCGGATACCGCTGACCTCATCAAAAACAACATGGTGCTGATCGACAATCGGAGCTTCATCGATCCATACCGTTCGCTGTATTTTCGTCATTACATGTAAGGCTTTGGTCTCTTTCGCCATCTTGATAGAGGTAATAAGCACTTTCGCTTCACAGTCATTTAGAATGTAGACGTATTCACTCTCTTTAAGCAGTGAATTGATGGGCACCGCAACGGCACCGATTTTGGTTGCGGCAAAAACTGCAATGGCGAACTCTTCGCTGTTGGGGGCAATAACGGCGACGCGGTCATCTTCATGAACACCGGAAATTTCGAGAAAACGGGCGAAAGCGTCGACTTTTTTCAGAAACTGGGCATGCGTAACTTTTTTGTCATCAACAAAAATGACCGTATCATTCGGATGCGTCACCGCATTCGAAGCGATCATCGCATAGAAATTCTGATAAGGGTAGTGCTGTACCATTAGAATGTGTACTCGACACCCAACGTGATCAGATAAGCACGTGCATTCGTGAACTCACCGTCAATTCCATTATTATTGTTGGAAACGGAACGATCCGATTTCATATCAATCAAACCGGCCAGACCGACGTTCCAGTTCGCATCTACCTGATACCGTCCCCCCATGGACACGATCCAGGCATTTGAATCAGGCAGTTCAAAGTTCAGCGTTTTTTCCGGTACCGGCGTTTCATCGTATGCCACGCCCGCCATCGCCGTCCACTGTTCATACTGCTGTGTCACCCCGATACGAAAAGTATTGCTGTCTTTCCACTCTTTTTCAATTGGATCGTCAAAAGTGGGTGTCAACACGCCGATGGAAGTTTCATAATCAAAATCAAGCTCTTTATAGGCAGACCAGAAAGCACGTTCATAAACAAACTCCACCGTCGTACGATTTTCAAACGTATACGCGGCAGCCAGAGAGAGTACCGCAGGTAACGGAACGGCTACTTCGGCATCACCGTCAAAGAGCTTCGTGCCGCCGTAATCCGCGTTGTCCGGAAAATAGAGTTTTGCCGTTCCCACTTCCGTCAGGTCGACGTTGGAGCGGTAGGTCGCCGCAACACTCACTGCGGGAGTCGGTTTGTAACTCAGCGCGAGGTTGTACCCGAAATCGATCGAATCACCGGTGAGGTCGCGCGAAGCTGTCGACTGGCTCTGGACGATACCGCTGCTGTGCAGCACACGGAGTCCGCCCCCAATGGCAACGGTATCATTGATTTTATACGCAAACGTCGGATTGACTTCGACCACCTGAAGGGTAAACTCTCTGGCATAGGTGCGTGCCGGCTGATCATCCCAGCGTTTGGAGAGGCCGCCGGGAACGACGATGCTCAGCCCCAGTGTAAAATCCCCCAGTTTTGGAGAGATATAATGCAAAGAAGGTACCAGAAACGTTTCTGACTTTGAGCTTGCGGTCATATCCGAGCTTCCGACGGAACCGTCATAATCAATCGCGCCAAGTCCGATATAAGTTGCATCGATTTCCATGGCATGAGTGTTTTCAAACGCCATGTTCGCCGGGTTGTAATACGATGCATCCGCGCCATGGGCATTGGCCACATAGGCTGCAGAAAGCGCCATGGCATTCAACGAGGTTTCCGGGATTTTATAACCGCCAGCAAAAAGCGTTGCCGAAGCCGCCAGCGAGATAAGAGCCAGTTTTTTCATTATTCATTCTCCTGTAGTGAATAGAGCAGCGCGATCTCCTGATCCCAGATACTCTCGTCTATCGTCTCCAATATCAAGGGGATGTCATCCATACGCGAATCGTTCATAATGAAACGAAATGCATCCAGCCCGATTTTTCCCTTGCCGATACTCTCATGCCGGTCGACATGCGAGCCCAGAGCAGGTTTGGAATCGTTCAGATGCATTCCCCTGAGATATTCAAATCCCACTATGTTACCAAATTGTGCCATAGAGATATCATAAGCTTCTCTCGTGCGAATATCATACCCTGCCGTGAACATATGGCAGGTGTCAATGCAAACCCCTACGCGTGACTTGTCTTCCACACCCGCAATGATGTGAGCGAGGTGCTCAAAACGCCATCCCAGATTGCTCCCCTGGCCTGCCGTATTTTCCAAAACCAATGTGACACCTTTGGTAACATCAAGGGTGCGATTCATATTTTCGGCAATCAGATCGAGACACGCCTCTTCGCTCATCTGCTTCAGATGCGATCCGGGATGAAAATTCAGACACTCCAGTCCCAGCTGTTCACAACGCTGGACTTCGTCAATAAAAGCATCAAGCGACTTTTGCCGTTTTTCAACCTCAGGATGTCCGAGATTAATCAAATACGAGTCATGCGGCAATACATGCCGTGGCAGGATACCGCTCTCTTCCATCGCTTTTTTAAATCTCTCTATCGTTTCGCTATCCAGCGGTTTCGCATTCCATTGACGCTGATTTTTCGTAAACACTGCAAAGGCTTTGGCTCCAATATTGACGGCATTGGACACCGCATTAAAAACACCGCCCGAAGCCGATGTGTGTGCTCCCACGAATTTGCTCATAAGGCTCCTTTGTCATATTCGCCACCATTATACAAAGATTCACTTTAGGCTATTCGGGAGCATTCTACGCTACAATACTTCATAATTTAACACAATTGATTTATAAATATGAAACTACACCTTCTACCTTCCCTCTTGTTGGCGCTGCCACTCTGGTCAAACCCGCCATCACTGCTACTGTTACAGACCTATCATGATGATATCAACGTCACCGGATGGGTCATGAGCGAAAAACTTGACGGGGTGCGTGCCTATTGGGATGGCAGGCTTCTACGATCACGTTCGGGCAACATTTTTGCTGCACCGCAATCCTTCGTGAAGGATTTCCCGCCTTTTGAACTCGACGGCGAACTCTGGAGTGAACGGGGTGCTTTTGAAAAAATCACTTCCATTACCAGGCAGACGACTCCGCATGACGAATGGCGGACATTAACCTATAATATTTTTGAACTTCCCAACGCTGAAGGTAATCTGACGGAACGTCTGAACAAACTTCAGGATTATCTTGCCCGGCATCCGCATACAACACTTCGAATTATCAGCCAGAAAGCTGTTGCTTCCCCGGAAGCCCTGCATGCTTTTTTAAAAGAGATTGAAGATAAAAACGGAGAAGGCGTTGTTGTACGTGATCCGACCCTGCCATATCAAAGCGGACGTAGTGCGACGGCACTCAAAGTCAAATCATATCAGGATGCTGAATGTGTCATTACGGGTTACACTCCGGGACAGGGAAAATATGCCGGCATGACAGGCGCGTTACTCTGTAGGACAGACGACAATATTTCGTTACGCATCGGCAGCGGATTAAACGATGCCCAGAGAGAACATCCGCCAAAAATCGGCACTCTCATTACATATAAATACTACGGGCTTACTGCAAACGGCAAACCGCGTTTCCCCGTTTTTATGAGAACTCGCCACAATCAGACTGAATAATCTCCCTGTTATCTGGTCTCATTTACGCTCATTAATATTTTCTACCGTATGATTCTAACCTATTCCAACGTAGAAGGTTATTTTATGAAGATTCTGTTTTTTGTCATGGCACTGGTGTTCTCGCTGATGGCTGCCATCAATATCAATACGGCTTCAAAAGAGGAGCTGATGCAGGCTAAAGGTATTGGCGAGAAAAAAGCCGAGGCGATTATTGAATATCGCAAAACACACGGCTCTTTTACAAGTGTCGATGAACTGACACAGGTCAAAGGTCTTGGCGAAAAAAGCGTTGCGGCTCTCAAAAGTGAATTAAGCGTCGATTAAGTTGCGGCAGCACCCGCTGCCGTTTTTGTTTTGAACATTCGGTATACTTCCCCTTCCAAAAGACCCATTTCAAAGAGATGAACATGACCATCACCAAACGTGTGACTTTCATTGCCAAACCCGGTTGTGAAGCCCAGCTCAAGGCGATCCTCAGTGCTATGGTAACACCCTCGAAAGCTGAAGATGGGCTTCTTTTTTACGAAATAGTTCAATACAAAGAGAAGCCTCATAAATTTATGGCTATTGAAACCTGGCGAGATGAAACGGCTCTCGAAGGCCACAAAAACACACCTCATTATAAAATCTATAAATCAAGTTATGAAGCGTTTTGCGAGCATAAATATACTGACGAGCTTGAATTACTCCAGTAAAAATTTTGTTTTGTCAAACAGAGCTCTAATCAGTAATTGACTATACTTTCACAAAATTAATTCAGGCCATTTGCCCATACAATCAAGTATAACAAGGAGCCCCATGCCAACCAAAGAGACCCTCACCCACCTCAAAGCGCTCGAAGCGGAGTCCATCCACATCCTGCGCGAGGTGGCGGCGGAGTTTTCCAAGCCTGTCATGATGTACTCGGTGGGCAAAGACTCCTCGGTGATGCTCCACCTTGCCCAGAAAGCGTTTGCTCCGGGCAAGATCCCCTTTCCGCTCTTACATGTAGACACGCTGTGGAAATTCAAAGAGATGATCGAGTTTCGCGATGCGCGTGCGAAAGCCCTCGGGTTTGACCTGGTCGTACACTCCAATCCCGAAGGGGTTGCGATGAACATCTCCCCCTTTAAGCACGGCTCCAAGGTGCATACCGACATCATGAAAACCGAAGGGCTCAAACAGGCGCTTAATGCCGGAGGGTATGATGCCATCATCGGCGGAGCGCGGCGTGACGAGGAGAAGTCCCGAGCCAAAGAACGCATCTTCTCGTTCCGCGACAAAGCCCACCGCTGGGACCCGAAAAACCAGCGTCCCGAGCTCTGGAACATCTATAACACCGCTATCGCCAAAGGCGAGAGCGTACGGGTCTTTCCCATTTCCAACTGGACGGAGCTCGATATCTGGCAGTACATCTACCTCGAACAGATTCCCATCCCCTCGCTCTATTTCGCTGCGCAGCGTCCTGTAGTCGAATACGAAGGCACCAAAATCATGGTGGATGACGAGCGGATGCCCGAAGAACTTCGCGCCAAGGCCAAAAACGAGATGGTGCGCTTCCGCACGCTGGGATGCTACCCGCTTACCGGTGCCATCAACTCCAGCGCCTCGACACTTCCCGAAATTATTCAGGAGATGCTGCTCTCACGCAGCAGCGAGCGCGAGGGGCGCCTGATCGACAAGGATCAGGAAGGGGCCATGGAGCGCAAAAAGATCGAGGGATACTTCTAATGAATATCGAAACCTATCTGAAAACCCACGAGCACAAAAGCATGCTCCGCTTTCTCACCTGCGGATCGGTGGATGACGGCAAGTCTACTCTGATCGGGCGGATGCTTTATGATTCAAAAATGATCTTTGAAGATCAGCTCAGTGCGGCCGAGAATGAGAGCAAGAAGTACGGCACCACCGGAGAGAAGATCGACATGGCGCTGCTGGTCGATGGCCTGCAAAGCGAGCGCGAGCAGGGCATCACCATCGACGTGGCGTACCGCTTCTTTGCCACCGACAACAGAAAGTTCATCATTGCCGACACCCCGGGACATGAGCAGTACACCCGCAATATGGTCACGGGTGCTTCCACCGCCGATGTGGCCATCATTCTCATCGACGCACGCAAGGGGATTCTCACCCAGACACGCCGCCACAGCTACATCGTATCACTGCTGGGCATCGAGCACATTATCGTTGCCATCAACAAGATGGACCTTGTCGACTTTTCGCAGGAGGTATTCGAGCAGATTCAGGCTGATTACGAAGCGCTCCTCCAAACACTACCCACTACCCACGCCAAACTGCACACGTATTATATTCCCATCAGCGCGCTCGATGGCGACAACGTGGTTGAGAAGAGTGAGCGCACCCCCTGGTTTGAAGGCGTGCCACTGCTGAGGCTGCTTGACACGATGGATATTGCCAAAGAACCCAAATCCGAGAATTTCCGCTTTCCGGTGCAGTATGTCAACCGCCCCAATCTGGACTTCCGCGGCTTCTGCGGCACCATTGCCAGCGGCAGCGTCAAAGTAGGCGATGCCATCACGGTGCTGCCATCAGGCAAAAGTACCACCGTCAAAAGTATCATCAACGCCGGAGATATCAGCGAGGGCAGCTTACATGTAACGACAACCGAAGCCTATACCCCCATGGCGATCACACTGACCACCACTGAAGAGGTAGACATCTCCCGCGGCGATATGATCGTCCATACCGATGCACTGCCCCGTGTCTCCAATGCGCTTAAAGTGATGCTGGTGTGGATGGACGAAAAGCCGATGGATGTGACGCGAAGCTATGATATCAAACGCGCCACCACGGTACTCTCGGGCCGTTTCGAACACATCAACTACAAGGTCGATGTCAACACTTATGAGCGCACACAGGTCGAGACGCTTGGCCTCAACGACATCGCCTCCTGCCGCATGAGCCTTACCCGGCCCATTGCCGTGGACGCCTACAGAGAGAACCGGGAGAGCGGAAGTTTCATTGTCATTGACCGTATCACCAACAACACCGTGGGAGCAGGGATGATCGTCGATGTCAGCCGAAGGGATTCAGACAACGTGAGCACCGAACATCGCGCCTATTCCGAAGCGGAAGTGGCACTCAATGCCTACATCCGTAAACACTTCCCGGAGTGGGAATGTAAGGCGGTCCATTAGATGGCATGGCTTGTTCTTGCTATCATGGCCGGTCTCGTTACCGTATTGATCAAAACGCAACACAAGCCTGCCGTTCTTTTCGCATCGGTGCTCTTTCTCTTTTTTGCGCTGGGACTGATCGAAGCAAAGTCCATGATTGCAAATTTCGTCAATCCGGCACTGATCACCCTGGCAATTTTGCTCATTGTCACCGCGCCGCTGGAACGCAGTCACTATCTTCAATATCTTTCGCAACGTCTTTTTGATCCTGAAGCTTATTTTAAATCGCTTTTCAGGATGTCAGGAATTGCCGCTACAATTTCGGGACTGCTCAATAATACTGCTGTTGTTGCGACCATGATGGGAGTCATCAAAGCCAATCCCCGCATTATCCCTTCACAATACCTGCTACCGCTGTCTTATATTGCTATTTTGGGCGGAACCATGACGCTCGTAGGCACTTCTACGAATCTCATCGTCAACTCGCTCGCCCTTTTACAGGGACATCCCGGATTCAAACTGCTCGATTTCATCTATGTCGGATTGCCACTGGTATTAGGCGGCACAACACTCATCCTTCTGATGCGGCGTTTTTTGCCCCGCTACGAACAGACGCGACCGGAAATTCGAACCAACTATTTTGTCGAAGCCCTGGTAACCCCGAATGCGTCTCTCATAGGAAAAAGCATCGAAGCCAATGGATTTCGAAGCCTTGAAAATCTCTTCCTGGCGGAGATTTTACGCCGTGACACACTTATCTCTCCCGTTGCTCCCAAAGAGCGTATCGAAGAGGGCGATATTCTCGTTTTTGCCGGAAATCTTGAAAATCTGCATGATCTCCAGCGCTTTGAGGGGTTGGAAATTTTCAATGCCAACAGCTCCATACTGGAATCCAATCTTGTCGAAGTGGTAGTCTCTCATGAATCGATCCTGATAGGTATCAGTATCCGGGACGCTAATTTCCGTTCCAAGTTCGATGCCGCCGTTGTTGCGGTACGCCGGGGCAGTGAACGGCTTTCAGGCAAAATTGGAGACATCACGATTCAAAGCGGCGATACGCTCGTGCTCGCCGTTGGCGAAGATTTCTCCAAGCGTGACAACATTGAAAGAAACTTCTATGTCGTACAGGGTGTTTCACTTAAGCGCAAGCTTTCCGGTACCTCAAGCAACCTTATGATTGCAGGTTTTGTCACGGTACTCGGACTGAATCTGGCAGGTATCCTGCCACTTCTCAATGGGCTTATCTTCTATCTTGCGGGGCTGGTGATGTTGAATATCCTGCCGGTTCATGAGATTCGACGGCGTATTCCTTTTGATATTCTGATCCTCGTCGGATCAGCGCTGGGGATCTCACAGGTGATGAACAGTTCCGGAGCGGCACACCTGATTGTTTCGGCTATCAATATCCTATTTAGCGACTGGGGCATCTACGGGCAGTTTATCTCCGTCTATCTGATTAGTGTGCTCCTGACGGAACTGATCACCAATAATGCTGCCGCCGCGCTTGCTTTTCCTGTTGCTTATGCCACGGCGACGGAACTGAATGTCGATCCCACACCATTTATTCTGGCTGTTGCCTACGGCGCGAGTGCCAGTTTCATGACCCCATACGGCTATCAGACCAATCTGATGGTTTATGGTCCGGGTCGCTACCGCTTCTCCGATTATCTACGTCTGGGGGCGCCACTTTCACTGCTTTATGGCGTGATCGTTCTCACGCTTATCCCACTATTCTTCCCATTTTCATGAAAGGATATCAACGCATGCCTTCACCTCACTCGCATCTCGTCTGGCACGACCACCACGTCAGCAAAGCCGAACGCGCAGCACTCAAAGGGCAGAAACCCTGCATTCTCTGGTTCACGGGACTCAGCGGCAGCGGCAAGTCTACCATTGCCAATGCCGTCGAGTCGGCCTTACATGTAAAGGGACACCACACCTACCTGCTTGATGGCGACAACATCCGCATGGGACTAAACAAGGGTCTTGGCTTCAGTGAAGCCGACCGTGTCGAAAACCTGCGCCGTATCGGCGAAGTGGCCAAGCTCTTCGTCGATGCCGGAACCATCGTTCTAACCGCATTTATCTCTCCCTACCAAAAAGAGCGCGACAGTGTACGCACACTGGTAGAACAGGATGAATTTATCGAAATCTTTATCGATACGCCGCTTGAAGTATGCGAAGGACGCGACTCCAAAGGGCTCTATAAAAAAGCCCGTGCCGGGGAGATCCCAGAGTTTACCGGTATCAGTTCTCCCTATGAGGCACCGGTGAAACCGGAGTTACATGTAAAGACAGCCGAGCAGAGCATTGACGCTTCGGTTGATCAGATTCTCACCTACCTTGAACACAAAGGCACCCTTCATGCTTGATACTATCAAACTCTCCGATATCGTCGCCATTGCCCACCAGGCGGGTGATGCCATCATGGAGATCTACCAGAGGGACTTCAGTGTCGTCTATAAAGATGACAAGTCGCCGCTCACCGAAGCCGACACCCTCTCCAACGAGATCATCTGCAATGCGCTTCACGCCCTCTACCCCGATATTCCCCTGCTCTCCGAAGAGAACAAAATGGTTCCCTACGAAGAACGTCAGGGCTGGGAATACTACTGGTGCATCGACCCGATTGACGGTACTAAGGAGTTCATCAAGAAAAATGACGAGTTTACCGTCAATATCGCCCTGATTCATGATGACACTCCCGTGCTCGGTGTGGTGTACGCCCCGGCACTGGGAGAGATGTATAAGGCGAAACAGGGTGAAGGGGCCTACAAAAACGGCCATAAACTTCCTCTACATGTAAACCACTCACCCGAAAAAGAGCTCAAAGTAGTAGCCTCCAAATCGCACTTGTCACCGGAAACTCAAAGCTTCATAGATAACTTGACACGACACACTGAAAACTGCACACTGACTTCCAAAGGAAGTTCTCTCAAGCTCTGCATGGTGGCGGAAGGTGAAGCAGATATCTACCCCCGTCTCGCCCCCACCATGGAGTGGGACACCGCTGCCGCCGATGCCATTGTACGCGAAGCGGGCAAGATGAGCTATGAGTTCAATCCGGAAGACGGCTCCTATGAAGAGAAGCTGATTTACAATAAAGAAAACCTGCTCAATCCGTGGTTTGTTGTCAAAGGAGTATATTTATGAAAGGCATCATCCTCGCCGGAGGTTCGGGCACCCGTCTGTACCCCATCACCAAAGGGGTCTCCAAACAGCTCGTGCCCATCTACGACAAGCCGATGATCTACTATCCGCTTTCCGTGCTGATGCTCTCAGGCATCAAAGAGGTGCTCATCATCACCACGCCGGAAGATCAGAGCAATTTCATCAACCTGCTCGGAGACGGTTCGCATCTGGGCATGAGCTTCGAGTATGTAGTTCAGCCCTCCCCTGACGGTCTGGCACAGGCGTTTATACTCGGAGAAGCCTTTATCGGTCACGATGATGTCTGTCTGGTTCTGGGAGACAACATCTTTTACGGTCAGGGGTTCACACGCCTTCTGGCCCAATCGGTCAGAAACGTCAAAGAAGCTGACATGGCCACCGTTTTTGGCTATTACGTCAAAGACCCGCAGCGCTACGGGGTTGCTGCTTTCGATGAAGAAGGGCATGTCACCTCTATTGAAGAGAAGCCCAAAGTTCCCAAAAGCAACTACGCCGTCACGGGGCTCTACTTCTACCCCAACTCTGTTGTGGAGATTGCCAAAAACGTCAGGCCTTCAGAGCGCGGCGAGCTGGAGATCACTTCGGTGAATCAGGCCTATCTGGAACAAGGTAAGCTCAAGATGGAGCTGATGGGCCGCGGCTATGCCTGGCTTGACACCGGCACCCATGAGAGCCTGCTTGATGCGTCTAACTTCATTCAGACCATAGAGCGCCGTCAGAGCCTCAAGGTCGCCTGTATTGAAGAGATCGCCTTTGAAATGGGTTATATCGGCAAGGAGCAGCTGCTCACCCTTGCCGAACCGCTCAAGAAGAACCAGTACGGCGAATATCTCATTCGCCGTGCCCATGAAGGCAGGATCATCAAATGACCTTCACCCGTACCGCCATTGCCGATGTCATCATCATTGAACCCAAAGTCCATGGCGACCATCGCGGCTACTTCGTGGAGACCTTCAGGGAAGACAGGCTCTTTGACTTTCTGGGTTACAGGGTTGCCTTTTGTCAGGACAATGAGAGCAAATCTTCCAAAGGGGTGCTCAGGGGCCTGCACTACCAGCTTCCGCCCTTTGCGCAGACCAAGCTCGTCCGCGTCATTGCGGGCAGTGTGCTCGATGTCGCAGTGGACATCCGCCAAGGCTCGCCTACCTTCGGGCAGCATGTGGCCGTCGAACTCACTGCCGAGAATAAGAAACAGCTCCTTGTTCCCCGAGGCTTTGCCCACGGATTTGTAGTGCTTGAAGATGACACCGTCTTTGCCTACAAGGTAGACAGCTACTACAGCCCCGAATGCGACCGGGGCATTGCCTTTGATGATGCGGCCATCGGCATTGACTGGAGGCTTCCCCACAGTGAACTCAAACTCTCGGAAAAAGACACCAGGCAGCCGCTGCTCTCACAGGCCGAACTCTTTGAATACGGCAAGGACTACTACCGTGGTTAATATTCTTGTCACCGGAGCGAGCGGTCAGCTCGGATCTGAAATCAAAGCACTCTCTGGCAACCATCCGGAGTGGACCTTTCACTTCACCGACAGTGCCACACTCGATATTACCGACAAAGCGGCCATTGCGCTTACATGTAAAGCACATGCCATCACCCACATCATCAACTGTGCAGCTTACACGGCGGTGGACAAGGCCGAGAGCGAAGAAGCGCTTTGCGATGCCATCAACCATGGCGCCGTCAGGAACCTGGCAGAAGTAGCCAAAGAATACAACATCAATCTCTTACATGTAAGCACCGATTATGTCTTTGACGGTACCAATCACAAACCCTACATCGAAACCGATGCCACCAATCCACAAAGTGTCTATGGCACAACGAAGCTCAAAGGCGAAGAAGCACTCTTACATGTAAACCCCTCAAACAGCGTCATCATCCGCACCTCATGGGTCTACTCCAGCTTTGGAGCCAACTTCGTCAAGACGATACTCAGGCTGGGCAAGGAGCGGGAGAGCCTCGGTGTCATTTTCGATCAGGTCGGTACCCCGACCTATGCCAGACATCTTGCCGCCGCCATACTGCACCTGCTCCCCCGAATTGAAAACAGTACCCCGGAAATCTACCACTACACCAACGAGGGGGCCTGCAGCTGGTATGACTTTGCCCATGAGATCATGCGTATGGCGAAGCTACCATGTAAGGTCACTCCGATTACGACAGAGCAGTACCCCACCCCGGCCAAGCGCCCGCACTACAGCCTGCTGAGCAAAGCCAAAATCAAAAAGAAGTTTGACATTGAGATCCCCTACTGGAAAGAGGGGCTCGATCACTGTCTGAGAACTTTGGGAGAGAGAAAATAATGCACCACATACTTGTCACCGGATGCGCCGGATTTATCGGCAGCAACTTTGTGCCCTACTTTCTGGAGAAGTACCCCGACTATTCCCTCATCAACCTCGACCTGCTCACCTATGCGGGCAACCTTGAAAACCTTAAAGAGGTCGAAGGGCATCCCCGTTACAAGTTCATCAAGGGCGATATCTGCAACCGCGAGCTTGTCGAATTCATCTTCAGTGACTATGACATCAGAGGCGTCATCCACTTCGCTGCAGAGAGCCATGTGGACAACTCCATCAAGAATCCGGGGGTGTTTGTCCAAACCAACGTCAACGGCACCTTTACCCTACTGGATGTGGCTTACAAGCATTGGATGAACAAACCTTTTACATGTAAGGCAGGTTATGAGACGTGCCGGTTTCATCACATTTCTACCGATGAAGTCTACGGCACCCTCAGTGACGATCCGAACGACCTCTTTACCGAAACCACGCCCTACGCCCCCAACAGCCCCTACTCAGCGAGCAAAGCCTCAAGCGATATGATCGTCCGCAGCTACCGGGAGACCTATGGTATGAATACGGTCATCACCAACTGCTCGAACAATTATGGGCCCAAACAACATGATGAAAAACTGATTCCGACTATTATCAGAAAAGCACTGGCAGGAGAACCTATTCCCATCTACGGCGACGGCAGGAACATCAGAGACTGGCTTTATGTGCTCGATCACTGCAAGGGAATCGACCTGGTCTACCACGATGGCAAATCCGGAGAGACCTATAACATTGGTGGGCGCAATGAACGCAACAACAATACCATCGCCCGCACGGTATGCGAAATCCTGGATACTCTCAGCCCCAAACCAAGCGGAAGCTACACGGAACAGATCACCTATGTAGAAGACCGCGCCGGACACGACCGACGCTATGCGATTGATGCGACCAAACTGGAAAGAGAACTGGGTTGGAAAGCGGATGAGAATTTTGAGAGCGGGATTGTGAAAACCATTGAGTGGTATTTGGGGAAATACAAAGTATGAAATACATTAAAGAGTTTTATCGATTTATCAGGCACATTGCCGAGAATAAAACCCTTCTGTATCGTTTAACCAAAAATGAATTTCAAAAACAATATTTGGGTTCCTATTTTGGGCTGGCATGGGCATTGATACAACCGCTCGCTTTTATAGGAGTGATCTGGCTAGTCTTTGAAATTGGTTTTAAAGCCAGCCCAATAACCGGTGATACACCATTTTTTTTATGGCTGCTCTCCGGTATGGTGCCATGGTTCTTTTTTTCTGAAGCGGTTTCAGGAGGCAGCAATGCCATTGTTTCTAATGGTTATTTAGTAAAAAAAGTCGCTTTTCGTGTGAGTATTTTACCTCTTGTACCAATTGGTTCGGCACTGATTGTCCACCTGATGCTTCTGGGAATATTAATAATAGCCTTTTTGCTTTACGGCAATTATCCAACTATTTATTGGCTGCAGCTTCCTTATTTTGTGCTGTGTACCATATTTCTGGTACTCGGGATATCGTGGCTCACTTCGGCACTTCGTGTTTTTATCAAGGATATCGGACAAATTATTGGCATTATTTTACAGTTTGGTTTCTGGTTTACTCCTATTTTCTGGTCAGCTGACATCATTCCGGAACAATACAAATACCTCATAAAACTCAATCCGATGTTCTATATCGTAGACGGTTACCGCGACACTTTCATTAATCACGTATGGTTTTGGGAGCAGTATAGGGTGACTCCCTATTTTCTTCTTACCGCGGGAGTCTTTTTTATAACCGGGGCACTTGTATTCAAACGATTACGACCTCATTTCGGGGATGTATTGTAATGTCAAAAAATATTGCTATAAAAGTTCAAAACATAACTAAAACCTACAAGCTATACAACCAACCCCTCGATAGGCTCAAAGAATCGTTGCATCCTATGAAGAAAAAATACCACAAAGAGTTTCACGCCCTGCAAGACGTTTCATTCGAGATCAAAAAAGGCGAAACTGTTGGTATTATCGGACGAAACGGCAGCGGTAAATCAACTCTGCTCAAAATCATTACCGGAGTGCTTACTCCATCGAGCGGACATGTACATGTAACCGGAAAAATCTCCGCCATACTTGAACTCGGGGCAGGATTCAACCCAGAAATGACGGGTATTGAAAACATCTACCTCAACAGCACAATCAACGGACTGAGTAAAAAGGACACCGATCAGCACATTGATGAAATTGTTAAATTTTCTGAACTTGGCCAGTTTATATATCAACCGGTTAAGACTTACAGCAGCGGCATGAAAGCGCGTCTGGCATTTGGTGTTGCCATACATGTAAACCCGGATATTCTTATTGTAGATGAAGCACTAAGTGTCGGCGATGCCGCATTTCAACGAAAATGTTTTGCAAAAATGGAAGAGATACGGAAAAGTGGTGCAACGATTCTTTTTGTGTCCCATAGCGAAGGAAGTATTGTCAATCTTTGCAATCGAGCTATATGGGTACACGGCGGTGAACAAATTCTTGACGGAAATCCAAAAGAAGTCACCGGACTATACCTCAAATACAGTTATCAAAATAAACTCGCCATACCAAAAATACATAATGAATATACCAACCTGCTTCTAGCATCGCACACAGAAAATGCAGAAAAACATTCAATCGAAAATGAGGATGCACCAATAAAGGATTTTTATAATCCTGCACTCAAACCAAAATCTACTATTTTGTATGAGACAAAGGGTGCAGAAATTACCGATGTTGAAGTCACCACCCTGGAGGGGAGAAAAGTCAATGTTCTCATCAATGGAAAAGAGTACATTTTCACGTACAAAATAACCCCTTTGGTACCTTTGACACATGTTAATTTCGGTTTTCTCATTAAGAAAAAAAATGGTGTTGCTCTGGGAGGTGGCTCGTTCCCGGGAAAACTTCAATATATTGAAACCATGAATCAGCCGCAAAGAGTTTATATTCATTTTTTATGCAATCTTAATAACGGCAATTATTTTTTCAATGCAGGATGCATGGCAAAAATAAATGAAAAAATGGACTATGCTCATCGAATTTTGGATGCTTATATGATCAAGGTTATTGATGCCAAAAATGAAACGACTTGGGACGTGGATTTTATTCGCAATTGGTCTTTGTCAACAGATGCCTCCAAAACCCCGGATGCCATACAAAAGCATGACTTAAAGGCATAAAGATTGCCCGACTCCAATTCATTTATATAGATATAATATGCTTTTGAATACAATCCACCCTTTACACAAAACATATTTTTTAAATTAATGACTCAAATGAAACAAACCTGCATTTTAATTCTCGGTATGCATCGTAGCGGTACATCTGCACTTACAGGCACTCTGGCGAAACTCGGCATCTATATCGGCGACGATCTCATGGCCTCAAACGAATACAATCCCAAAGGCTACTTTGAGAATAATATACTTTACGAAATAAACGAAAAACTTCTTGCCGAATGTAGCAGTAACTGGGATGATGTTTTTTACAAGCCCAATAAGCTAGAGCTTCTTTTAGACAGTCCAATTCTTCAAGAGCTTAAAACGGCTATTGTAGATCAATTTGCATCGAGTGAACTTTTTGCAATAAAAGATCCCAGACTCGCCTACCTTTTTCCACTATACGAACAGATACTCGAATCATTAGAGATTGACATTAGAATTATCATACCCTATCGCAACCCTATAGAAGTGGCACAGTCATTAAAGAAACGTGACGGGATGAGTATTGAGCGGAGTATGCTGCTTTGGGCATATCATCTATTCCTTAGTGAAAAGACAAGCCGAAACTACAAACGCTGTTTTCTCGCCTTCGATGAACTTATGAGCAATCACAATGAGGTTATTTTAAAGATTGATAAAGCACTCCAACTTGACCTTCACTCAATATACAAAGCAAGAGAGCCTGAAATTAACAGTTTTCTTGAATCGGGGCTCAAACATCATAACTCCAACATGGATGATCTAGCAGAAGAGACACCGAAGGTCATCAAAGAGCTACTTACACTTAGAAAAGAGTTTGGAACCGAACAATGTTCAAAAAAGTTAGATATTTTATATTCCGACTTTTTAAAAAATCATCAGCTCTTTTTTCATAAAGAGATAACAGCACTGGCACAAGAGCTTAATAATTCACGCCATATTCTATCTTCAACAAAACAGGAACTTCAAAACACTCAAGAAGCTTTGTATGTCAAAGAACAAGAGTTTGATCAAAACCAGAAAGCATTACATATAGCGCAACAAAAATTTCAAGAGAGTAAAGAAGCTTTACATGTAACCAAGCAAGGGCTTCAAGAGAGCCAAGAGGCTTTACATATAACCAGGCAAGAGCTTCAAGAGAGCCAAGAGGCTTTACATGTAACTAAGCAAGAGCTTCAAGAGAGCCAAGAGGCTTTACATGTAACCAAGCAAGAGCTTCAAGAGAGCCAAGAGGCTTTACATGTAACCAAGCAAGAGAGCCAAGAGGCTTTACATGTAACCAAGCAAGAGCTTCAAGAGAGCCAAGAGGCTTTACATGTAACCAAGCAAGAATTCCAAAAAAGCATTAATGATTTACGTGCTAAAGAGCGAATTATCATTAATAGCAATACTGAAATTGACTTGCTTAAAGATGAAATCTGTTCTATATACAACAGCAGAAGTTGGAAAACAACAACTCTGTTACGTAGAATAAAAAGGATATTTAGTTGAAAAACTTTTTTTTGCATAGGAAATGGAAAAAAATCATTGAAGAAAGTAACTTATTTGATATTAAATACTATCTTTTTACATATCCCGATGTGAGGCACAAAAGCATTGACCCTATTATGCATTACATAAAGTTTGGTGCGAAAGAAGGAAGAAATCCAAATAAAGACTTTAAAACCTCTGTTTACTTAGAGAGAAATCCCCATGTTTTGGAATCGGATCATAATCCTTTGGTCTATTACATTTTAAAAGGAAAAAAAGAGGAAGAATCCCTCGAAAATGATTTAAAAGCGCTGATTGAATCAAGTAAGCTATTTGATAATGATTACTACAAGGCACAAGTCAACGGTCTGGAAAAACATCATATGCATCCCATTATTCATTATTTGCGATATGGTGCATATGAAGGAAGAAACCCCAGTCATAAATTCGACACGCACCATTATCTCACATCATACAAAGACATAAAAGAACTTGGTATCAATCCTCTAGTACACTACATACAGCATGGAAAAGGTGAAGGCAGGAGCCCACTACCTATACTTATAGAAAAGAAAAATATCTCAGAAACAGATAGCAATATTTTTGACTTTATCTATACTCAGAATAATGAAAAAAGCCCTGACTATATTGAATTCGCAAACATGGAACCTCTAAATTCCAACATTAGACTTATAGCTTTTTATCTGCCTCAATTTCATCCCATTAAAGAAAATGATAGTGCATGGGGGAAGGGATTTACTGAATGGACAAATGTCTCCAAAGCAGTTCCTCAATTTGAAGGGCATTATCAACCTAGATTACCCGGCGAACTTGGGTATTATGATTTACGTCTTAAGGATATCCAAAAACGTCAAATTGAACTAGCAAAAAATTACGGCCTTCACGGTTTCTGTTATCACTACTATTGGTTTGATGGCCAAAAAATCATGGATACCCCTTTACAACAACTACTGGATAATCCTGATTTAGATTTTCCATTTTGTATCAACTGGGCTAATGAAAACTGGACCAAACGCTGGGATGGCCTCGACCATGAAGTCATTTTAAAGCAGAACCACTCTGAATCCGATGACTTCGCATTTTTAGAAGCAATCAAACCAATTTTGACTGATAAAAGATACATTAAAATATCTGGTAAATCACTTCTTATGGTCTATCGTCCACAACTATTTCCAGATATCAAAGCGACAGTCAAACGCTGGCGGGAACATGCTAGAAAAATTGGAGTAGGTGAACTTTATTTGGTACTGTCACACTCATTTGACCATCAAGATCCAACAGAAATTGGTTTCGATGCTGCAACAGAATTTGCACCCAACAACTTTCAAGTCGAAAACAAAACTAGTGAATTAAATTTTTATAATTCAAATTATAGTGGTAACGCGTATGATTATAAATCTGCCATCAACTTTAGTATTCGTCAAGAAACTCCCTCTTATACTAAATTTAGAAGTGTCGCACCAGGTTGGGATAATGAAGCAAGAAAACCTGGAAAAGGGACTACATTTATCAATGCAAGCCCTGATCTTTACGCAAAATGGCTAGAATTTGTTTTATACGATACTTATCATAACAGACAATCTGATGAAAAGATTGTATTTATAAATGCATGGAATGAATGGGCAGAAGGAGCATATTTAGAACCAGACCGGAAATACGGGTATTCCTATTTACATCACACTTATAAACAGTTGGAAAAGTTTGACACAAGACGTTTATCACTATTTGAAAACACGCAAACAAAAACGAAAAGCTCCGATACCGCTGTGATTCTCCATTTATATTACATAGACCTTTGGGATGAGATCAAAAAAGAGTTAGATAACTTTCAAGAACCTATTGATTTGTACATAAATATAAATAACAATGCTTCAATAGAAGTCGTACAAAACATTCTTGATGCATACCCATCTGCCCGTATCTATTCGTATGAAAACCGTGGAAGAGACATCTATCCATTTATTCAGACATTAAAAGTCATTTTACCTTTAAAGTACAAATATGCATGCAAGATTCATAGTAAAAAATCTCTGCATAGAATTGATGGCGACCAATGGCGCAATCAATTAATAACAAGTCTAATCGGTAGCAATGAGACTATTTTCAATGCCAAAAAAATGTTAAATAAGAGCTCAGGTATTGTTGTCGCTAAAGGTAATATTTATCCATTCAAAGAGTGGATAGGTTCCAATAAGGAGATGATAAAATCTTTTGCCAAGAAATCAAACATAAACTTTTCTGAAGAATTTACTTTTCCTGCCGGCTCTATGTTTTGGTTTAAACCTAATATAATGTATAAGTTGGCAAAATATTTTGATGACTCACTATTGCCTTTTGAAGATGGGCAAATTGACGGTACAAAAGCACATGCAGTAGAACGCCTTTTCGGGCTATTATGTCATGACTCTAAAATGTCAATTGACGAAATATAAAGGACTTTTATGAACACTCCGTTTTATTTAGACAACAAACTTTCAAGAGAAAAAGCTTTACAGAAGTTTGATAACAATCCTCTTCTAAAACATGTTTTAGAGATTATAGACGATGGAGTCACTGTGATTCCGGCTGATTTCGATTACCAAAAAGAGTGCGATAAAGCCGTAGAAGCATTTTACAAATTTAAAGAGGCTAACAAAGAAATAGTTCAAAAACACGAAAATGAAAATGGCTACCTTCATAGAATTGTCAATTTACATGAAAAAGTCGAGCAATTAAGTCTACTGTTTTCAAAAAATAAAAATGCTCTTGAGGTTTTGGACTTTTTTTTAAATGAAACAATCATTTATACCTCTCTATTTTTTGAAAGAGGTTCTGAACAAGATTTACACAGAGATACTCCATACTTTTGTACACGACCTGAATATAGTTATTTTGGTTTTTGGATTGCACTCGAAGACACTGATGAAAACAATGGCTCATTAAAAGTTGTTAAAGGTGCTCATAAACTGCCAGAACTAAATCGATTAAAAATTGCTGAACACTTTTATGATGATTTAGAGGCGGTAGACCCTTACGATGTTCGTCTGTGGATGGAATATCATCGTCAGCTAAAAGAACAATATGATGCTGCAGGATTAATTGAGGAAGAAGTACACTTTAAAAAAGGTGATGCAGTATTATGGAACCCTCAGACTCCACATGGTGCCGCAAAAATTTTAGATCCTAAACGTACACGTTTAAGCTTTGTAATGCACGTAACTCCACCTAATGTACCAGTCTATAAACAAGATGTATTCTTTACTAATAAAGATGTTTCTGATAAAGCATATTGGGCATATACAAATGTTGGAAGTAGAAGAGCAATTAAGCATGGGCAAATATCATTCGCTCATGTTGAGAATTTCGAATTAGAACAACTATTGTAATATGAAATTATTTATACATATTGGGTTTGGAAAAACAGGAACAACTGCAATTCAAAATCAACTTGAAAAATTACAAAACAAAAAATAATATGGACAAAAAGAAATTATATTTACACATTGGCTCAGGAAAGACAGGAACAACTTCTATTCAAATGACCCTTTTTAATAATCGTATTTTATTGGAAAAAAAAGGCTTCTTGTATAAAGTTGAAAAAGACATAAATCACAGTAGCATATTTTCTTGGCATGCGGATATGTCAGAGAAGGTTGAATGTTTTTTTGAACAATTAAAATACACCATGTTTCAATCTAATCATCTACATACTGCCATAGTTTCTAGTGAAAACATGATGGGGCTAGATTTAAAAATATTACAAAGCATAAAAATGATAATGAATCCGCAACATTTTGATATATTTATTATAGCATATATTAGAAATCAAGTAGATCATATACCTAGTCATTATCTACAGAAGCAAAAGGATCCTTTCCAATTTTATCAAGGAAACATAGAGAACTTTTTCAGAAAATTTAAGCATATTTATGGAAATGAACATTACTGTGTGATGAATAACTATGCTCACATCTTTGGTTTTGAGAAAATTATTGTAAGGATATATGACAAAGAAAATCTCATTCATGCAGATAGTGTTTCAGACTTTTTCCATACCATCAATCTCGGAGATAGCAATATTACATATTCAAAGGAAAAAAATACTAGCCTGCTTCCGGAATTGTCAAAGATTATTGAAGAAGTGGACAAACTGATACCAGAGTTATTAAATAAAACAAGTAAAGATTATAATTTCAGACAAAATATATTTATTGATAAATTGTTAAAAATCTCTGAAGTCTTTAAAGAAGGAGCTGAGCAGAAAACTATTGAACTCCTATTTAAAGAGCTTGGAAATGAAATAAAAATAAATTATGGCTATGAGATATGGAAAAAATTAGAAGAAATTATTATGGATTCAATTCATTTATTATATAATGACTCAAATAACGAGTTAATGAATGAAGCATTTAAAAAAGAAGTTCTGAATTATTATCAAGAAAGTAATTATGAATTCTCTAAGAAATTTCTCGATGATAAACAAAAAAGAATATTCCTAAAATATTACAATAGTCTTGACAATTAATTTCTTATGCTTCATAAATGAAGCATAAGAAAGCTTAGGGGATCAATGAAATATCACACCACTTCCAAACCCCACCTTCAGCATTACAAGCTCTAAACTCCAGATTAGAACCTGCTGATTTAGCAGTTAATACCATTGCCAAGAGAGACTTATACACATCTGTATTTGCATTTGCCAATGAAACTTCAGCAGTAACACCACCCCCTGTAATATCAAAAATGACAGTTGTTGCACCACTCTGGTACTGCTTGATAGTCTTGACTGTACCTGTTTGAGCAGCCAAACCATTAACTTCTAATAAAAGAAGTGCAGCTATAACAACTTTTATATATGTTTTCATGATAATCCTTTTGAATTTGAATTTGAATATTATATTTCATAATTGTTTTAAATATGTTTCATATTTAAAACTATAGATGACCTGAGAATCTAAAAAATTTATTTTCAGACAAGCTACAATGCAACGAAATATTGAGGATAAATCATGAGTCGAAAGATAGGCTCAGACCTATACGGCGGAGCAGAAGACTAAAATTGTCTTGGAGCTGCTCAAGGAAGAAGAGACGGCAGTACAACTCGCATGCAAATATAAAGTGAGTACACAGACCCTTGGAAACTGGAAAAAATAGTTTTTGGAGAATGCATCACTGGCATTCGAACCAGCCAAAACGCTCAAAGAACACAAAACGGAACTTTCTAAGCTTCAGTACGAGAACGATGAGCTGGGCAAGACGACAATCGAATGTGATTGGCTTGAAAAAAAGCTAAAGAGCTTGGACTTATCTGATAGAAAAGATTTTGTCGATTCCAGACTCGAAGACTAATATGACCCATTTTTTTAAACTATTTGCCACCTATTATTGATGGAAAAATCCCCATCATATACAAATCCAAAATATCAAAACACTCTTTTTTCATTTCTATATTTATTGGTACTTCCGCATAGTGTCTTGAGACATTACCTGCACTGTCAGTCATAACAGCATAAATATAGTACTCTCCTACATCTAAGCCGCATGTATTAAATTCGTAGCTGTGAACACCCGGTAAATAGCTCTTATTTCCGATGAGTGTTCCGTTATACCCTGCTTTGTCGTTGTCGCGGTAAAAAGCAACCGTAACACTCTCATTTTCAGCATCAGACAGTTCAAACTCCATATTAAATAAGCCCTCACTATCCGGTACTGGATTACCCGTCAACTTCATATCATAAAGAAAAAATTGTGTTGGAACAGGCATTTCAAGTGGGTCAAAACGAAAATAACCATTGGTAGCATACGTCTGCCACAACGTTGGATCGACGATAGTATCATCTGAAACGTTCGGAGTCAATGCCCCGGTCAAATCAATAGAATACGACTGTATCCCTTCATACAAAACAATGTCATTTGATGTCGATTTCGGATCTATACCCGTACTTCCCCAAAAAAAGCGGCTCATCCAACCGGTTGCAACTTTTTCCTTGATATTCCCGCCAAATGGTTGGTCTTGTACCGAAGTATCGTCCACTCTCATTGTAAAAGTAACATATTTATATTTTTGCGTTTCAACAGGAGTACTGGTATTGACATTCAAATATATGTAGGGATCGCTATTACCATTTGTAGCCACAAAAAAACCATTGGTAAATTGAGAACCGCCAACATTATACATTTGAGCGATATCACTACTTTGATTCATATCCCAAGGGTCATTGAGAACTGCCGTTGCGTAGTCTTTTCCTGAAGTCATGCTAGGGTTAATAAATTCTATATGACTTTTTGCGTTGATGGTAATTTTGGCGCTGTAGTTGGACGTCGCTAGTAATGTGTCTGTATTCGAATTGTCTGTATCATAATCACTATATAACTTCAAATATATGTAATATTCTCCAGGTGCCAATGCCGCCGTAGGAATGGTGACACTGTTCAATCCGATGGCCCTGTCTCTAAAAAAGTCGCTACCACTGTCGTACCGAAAAAGTAAGTTACCATCATAACCACTATTGTCACTGTCTATGTATATTTCCACTTGAGGTTGTGTAGGCACACCTTGCGGAAGATCAGTAGCACTCCAGACTATATTGAGTTGTGGAGAAGTGTTAGGATCAAAAATACGTATTGATCGATAGCCAACACTTGGTGCAACCTGATTGGATGAAGAGAGCTTTATTCCTTTAATGGCACTACTTGCCCACTCAGCAATTGAAGACATGTCATGCCAATAGTAAACGTACTCATTATCAGGATGCATAAGCACTTCACCTGTAGCCCGGAGCTGGTAACCATCAATTCCCGCCATACTATTCCAGGAAGCATTATGATAACTGCTGTCATGTGTCCAAAACAGGGTATACCACGAGGTTAAATCCGGGTTATAGCGCTGTACCACGTTTCCCAAAATAGAAACCTGCGTATATTTGCTACTATCAAGTGGAAAGTTATTTCCTATCTTGCCAATTTGAATGGCACCGTCCATTCCCTGAAACAAAGGCATAATGTAACCACCTGGGGCGTAATTCCCAGACCATGTATTGTTGGAAACATTGATGGTACTTTCATAAAAATTTTCTTCCCACATAATATCCCGACGTTTATCAAAGTCTATGGCATCGTTCATAACATCAGTGAAATATTCATCACCATCTAGAAAGCTTACTGGACTTGTTGGTGACGTCAAAGTTATAGTTGTCCCACCAACAATACTTATTCCAAGCAGTAATAAAGATGCTGTTCTTGCAAAGTTCATAATATCCCCCTTTGTTGATACATTATATCTCACTAGACCAAATAGTTAAAAAACTGGCAACTTTCTATATAATGCGTTTAAAAATACGAGTATTCATGATATGAAAGAACGTTTTAAGGCCATACTCCCCACATCCATCTGGATGGTTTTACAAACACTGAAAAGAACCTACTATCTTATAAAAAATGAAGGCATTATTTCTTTTCTGAAAAAACTTGTAAAACGTCTTTTTCAAAAACGCTACACCTATAAAAACATTCCTCTAACCAATAGCACACTTGAAAAGCTAGAGGGGTTCAGCAATAAACCTCTTATATCAATCATCATGCCCGTATATAATGTCAATCCTATCTGGCTTGATCTGGCAATTAAATCGGTTCAAAATCAGTGGTATACAAATTGGCAGCTGTGTATCGTTGATGACTGCAGCAGTAATGCTGAAACCACTGCATTTCTAAGCAAGCTAAATGACCCTAAAATAACTACTAAATTCCTTGCGCACAACTCCGGAATATCGGTGGCGTCAAATGAAGCTATAGCATCAGCAAAAGGGGATTACTTCATCTTTCTAGACCATGATGACGAACTCACTCCAAATGCTCTCTATGAAGTGGTCAAAACCATCAATGAAACCAATGCCGATTTTATTTACTCAGATGAAGACTCGATTACGACCTCGCAGAGCTTTACAAACCCTCACTTTAAGTCAGACTTTAACCCGGACTTACTGCTGACACACAATTACATTACACATCTTGCATGTCTTAAAAAAGAGTTGCTTGAGCGTATCGGCGGCTTTCGCTCAGAGTTCGACGGTGCACAGGACCACGATCTGATGTTGCGTGCCACGGAAGTAGCAGAGCGTATTGTTCATATTCCAAAAGTCCTCTATCATTGGCGGATCTTGCCCTCTTCAACCAACACGAACCCCATGGCAAAACCCAAAGCACAAATCAACGCGTTTCATGTCATCGAAGAGACCCTTAAACGCCGAAAAATCGATGCTAAAGTTTTTAAAATGCCACATCTACCTTACTTTTTTCACGTTAAAAGAGCCATTAAAGACAATCCTCTTGTAAGTATCGTGATCCCCTTCAAAGATCAACCTCAACTACTCGAAATGTGTCTTAACTCCATTTTAGAAAAAACTACCTACCAAAACTATGAGATTATCTGTATAAACAACAACTCCAAGCTTGACGGTACTTATGAAGTCATGGAGTTTTACAAAGAGCGCGATGCTCGAATCTCGTTTTATGATTACATGTACCCTTTTAACTACTCCAGAATCAACAATTTTGCCGTTGAAAATTTTGCACACGGTGAACACGTTATCTTGCTAAACAATGACATTGAGGTAATTACGCCTACATGGATTGAAGCGATGTTGGAGCACTCTTGCAGGGGAGAGGTCGCGGCAGTAGGTGCTAAACTCTACTACCCCAACGACACCATTCAGCACGCCGGAGTCATCATGGGCATTGGAGGCGTAGCCGGACACAATCACAAAGGCATGCCTCGAAGCCATGTCGGGTATTTTAACCGTGTCAGTGTCATTCAGAACCTATCCGCAGTTACCGCTGCATGCTTAATGATAAAAAAGAGTATTTACAAGGAGTTGCACGGCTTAAATGAAGATAATCTCACCGTAGCATTTAATGATGTAGACTTCTGTCTGAGAGCTAGAGAAAAAGGCTACTTAAATGTATTTACACCTTTTTGCGAAATGTACCATTATGAGTCTATATCGAGAGGTTATGAGGACTCCGAAGAGAAAATAGCGCGGTTCAAAAAAGAAGAGAGTTATATGAAAAAACGGCATGCTAAAATTATTACGGAAGGTGACCCCTATTACAACCCTAATTTAACACTTGAACGGGAAGACTTTAGTCTAAAGCTTTATGATAAAAACAAGTAATTCGTCTCTATTCAACTATTTTAAACTTGCCCTTCTACTACTTTTCATACTTGGGAATGGCATCTATTTTTCAAAAACGTATTACCATCAAACCGATATCATCATATCTGCAACCATACAAAATGGGGAAACATTTCAGCTCTTTTATGATTCCGGTGATGGATTCAATGAAAATGAAAGTATTATCAAGCATCTAAAACCAAAACCTGAAAAACAGGACCTGCATTTCTCACTTCCGGGTAAAAAAATTTTCCAACTAAGAATCGATCCAACAAATCGTAAAGAAAATTTTGATCTTCACAGTATTACCGTCAAAACTCTCAATAGCACTTCGGTCTATGCAGGGGCTACGTTAATGCCATATATTATTCATAAAAATGACATTTCAGATATCACTCCCTCTACAGATGGAGTGAACGTAACTGTTAATGGTAATGATCCTTACATCATATTCTCGAAATTTTTAAATCTGCAAGATGAACTCTCAATCAAATATAAACTGCTCTACTCATTTTTAGCAGCTATATTACTATTTTTCATCTACTTTCTCTCAACCTTGCAGAGAATTCATACAGCATTCTTCTTTTTAACAGAGAATTTTTCTCGCAGCTTTGATACGCAAACATATCTTGCATATACTACGCCTCTGTTGCTCTTGCTGGTTTTTATCATACCTAATCTTCAAACACCTGATGCAGAAGCCCACTTCTTAAAAGCCTACTCTCTCAGCGAAGGGCATATGGCAATCCATACGGAAAATGCCAGAAATAGCGGAGGCTATGTCGATGCCAATGTATTAGAGTATATCCGTAACACGGTGATGATGCGTTCAGACCGCAATGCAAAACACAATCAAAAAATTCTCAATAACGTCGAGACACTTCACTTTTCGAATAAAAGAGTCTATGCAGAATTTCCAGGATCATCGTACTACATACCACTCATTTATCTGCCTCAGACTTTTACCATTAAGATTGGAAAACTAATTGATGCCACAATCCATAATACCTACACCACAGCAAGAATAGTCAATGTTCTTATGACATTGGCCATCATAGTTTATGCATTAAAATTTCTTTCTTTTGGAAGGGAATTCGTATGGGCTGTACTCTTGTTGCCGATGACGCTGTCGCAAATATCGGGGATTGGAATTGACGGGATTATCTATGCATTATCTCTATTGTTTTTATCACTATTTACTTATGCATTAGATCAGAAAAACCCTTGGAAACTTGGACACATCATGTTAAGTTGGTTTGTACTTTCGTTATTAATTGCAACCAGACCATCTTTTTTTGTTTTTGGCTTTTTACTTCTTGCAATTGCAATATATAGAAAAAGCTACAAAGATTTTTTTATTATGGGTGTTTTCGCAATTGGCGTATTATTATGGACACTTTACGCACTCAATCATGTTGTTGATCATCGCATTCCTCGAGAAATCACTACCTCAGAGCAACTTCAACTCTTTGTTGAGAGTCCGAGCATCTTTTTCTCGGTTTTGAAGAACACAATTAGTGACCCTAATATACTTATAAGCTATTTTAAAATGTTTGTAGGCGTGCTTGGTTGGCTAGACACTCCATTACCAGCGATAAGTTACTACGTCGCAATCCCTTTTTTATTTTTAGCACTCATTGCATCATCAAGTTCAAACTACAGCGCACCTTTTTTTAGTACAATGTTGCTGTGTTTAATACTAATTGCATCTTTCATAATTATTATTTTTCTACTTTGGATTAGTTGGACACCATTAAGTTCGTCAGTTGTAATCGGTGTACAAGGACGTTACTTTATACCTTTAGCATTTGGGTTGGGCATTGTCTTATCAGGGACTTTAAATTACCGTCAATCGATACACAAATTCTATTATCTTACATTACGACTATGGATAGTAGCACTGTATGTGACACTACCTTTTTTTCTATGGGGCAGATATTGGTAAAAGAAAAAATCATCGCAATCGTACCAGCTTACAATGAAGCCAGCAGTATACAAAATGTCATTAGCCAACTTGTTGATTGCACTATAGATATGACAATCTTGGTTATCAATGATGGTTCAAAAGACAATACCAGCGTACTGGCACGACAAAGTGCCAATGCGATAGTAATAGATCTCCCAACAAATGGAGGTATCGGTACTGCAGTACAAACAGGCTTCAAATATGCCTTTAGAAACGGATACGACATTGCGCTGCAGTTTGACGGTGATGGTCAGCACAATGCTTATGAAATTCCAAGAATAATTGCTCCTATCATTAATAAAGAGGCAAACGTAGTGATTGGATCCCGTTTCGTTAACAAAAGCGGTTTTCAATCTACATTTCTCAGGAGAATCGGCATACGTATTTTCCAATACACAAATTCTTTTATTATCGGACAGAAGATTACCGACAATACTTCAGGCTTTAGAGCATATGACAAAAAATCAATCGCACTTCTAGCTAATGACTATCCTTCAGATTATCCGGAACCAGAATCCGTAATCTTACTTGGAAAAAATGGCTACAAAATCATCGAAGTCCCAGTTATTATGAATGATCGACAAGGGGGAATTTCCTCGATACGTGGCTTACGATCTGCGTATTACATGTTCAAAGTTCTGTTAGCTATTATTATGACTGCATTCAGGGAGAAAATTTCATGAGTATTATCCAACTACTTTCTGTCTCATTTAGCCTATTTATTTTTATCTTAATTTTTGAGATGGTCAGAAAAAAGAGGATTAAAGAGGAGTACTCTTTACTGTGGTTCTTTATGGGAAGTGTTTTTTTCTTATTATCCCTCTTCCCTTCTACTATAGATTTTCTTGGCAAACTATTTGGTATTCATTATGCACCAACACTTATTCTGCTCATAATAATAGGGTTTTTAATAATGCTCATGATTCATTTTTCTATAGTAATCAGCAAGCTTTCAAATGTGAATAAGGAACTTCTCCAAGAGATGGGCTTATTAAAAAATGAAATCGAAACTCTCAAAGATACATAACGTACAAGCGATACGTTATGCTATAGTCGGATTACTCTCAGTCGCTATTGACTATCTATTACTCTTCTTAGTGTTTCATCTATTTACACAAAAAGCAATACTTTCGGTTTCAATCGGCTTCTGGGGAAGTACGCTGTTTAACTATTTGATGCATCGTACATATACCTATAGAAAACACAATACTCCCTATAAAAAATCTCTGTTGCGCTACTTTATACTTGTAATAGGTTCCTATCTTTTTACAATTATTTTGATTGACCTCTTCATGGATTTTGGCATCAATATCTACATTGCTAAATTTCTGACACTTTGTTTAGTCTTTATTTATGGATTTCTCATTGGAAAATATTATGTCTTTAAATAATAAGCGCCATAAACTCATTATCCTGCTCTCTACGTACAACGGCAGTCACTTCTTGGATGCGCAACTTGCATCTTTAGAGCAGCAGACATTTAAAGCATTTCATCTCCTTATCCGGGATGACGGCTCAACTGATGGTAATCCTCCCATTTTTAGGGATTTCAAAAGTAGAGGTTAGGCTATCATAGCCAATTTCTGTTTTGGCGTGATGCCACCAAGTGCCATATTAGGGCGTTCGTTATTATACAGCCAGAGCCATTGGGTTGCAAATTCCTGA